>NZ_CP023692.1:6177500-6925504 GCF_008704935.1 Streptomyces vinaceus | reverse complement strand
GCTCGTACGCGATGCCGCCGCGGAGTACGACGTGCTGGAGTTCCTGACCGGCGTCGAGCGGCGCGGGGGCCTCGGGACCGGTGAAATCGCGCACTTCTCCGGCGAGGTAGCGGGCGAGCCGGTCGCCGTGCGCCCGGCGGTGCCGCTCGACCTCGCGGACCAGGGCGGCCGGGTCGTCGAAGGCCGCGCCGCGGATCTTGACGGCGAGGTCGTGGCGCAGGCTCTCGGGTTCGATGGGCTCGTGCAGCCACTGCGAGAGCGCGGCGCGGCCCGGGGCGGCGACGGAGTACTCCTTCTTGTCCGGCCGGCCCTGCTGCGCCACCTCGCGGACGGCGAGCAGGCCGTCGGTCTCCATGCGCTTGAGCACGCGGTAGATCTGCTGATGGGTGGCGGTCCAGAAATAGCCGATGGACCGGTCGAAGCGCCGGGCGAGCTCATAGCCTGAGCCCGGCTGCTCCAGCAGCGAGACGAGGATCGCGTGTTCGAGCGCCATGCCCCCGATCCTTCTATGCAACTCGTTGCATAGACAAGCCGCGGCGCCCGGTTGAGACGCGGCTCACCCCGGTGCCGCCGGGACGCGGACATCCGAAAGCGGGTCCGAGTTGTCACGCGATGAGCGGACTCGGGAGGTTCTGCCACCCTCCGCCCGCTCCCCAGCCCTAGCGTGGTCCGTACACCGAACCGCCGGTGCCCGGCGGACGCCGCCGCGCCGCCACCGGACCCGACAGCTTCCCGAGGAACCACGGTTGACAGGACGCAGGACGACGGACGGACCGCCCGGGTCCGCCCTGCCGCGCACGCGGTACTGGTTCGACAGCGTCATCGCCCGCGGGACCCCGGTACTGATCGGCTGGCTGACCCTGGTCTGTCTGGCCGTGGTGGTGCCGGCGAGCATGGCGCTGGTGTGGGCCGACCGGCGGGTGCCCCGGACCTGGTCGGGGCAGCTCGCGGCCGTCTGGGTCAGCGTCGGGCAGACCCTGAAGATCGGCGGTGCGGTCGGCAGCCCGCTGTACGTGCTGCTCTCGGTGCTGCTGGCCCTCGTGGCGCTGCTGTTCGTCTCCACGCTCGTCGGCCTGATCACCAACGGGCTCAACGACAGGGTCCTGGACCTGCGGCGCGGCCGGTCCACCGTGCTGGAGGAGCGGCACACCGTCCTGCTGGGCTGGTCCGAGCAGGTCTTCCCGATCGTGTCCGAGCTGGTCGTCGCCAACTCCAACCGGCGCCGGGCGGTCGTCGCCGTCCTCGGCCCGAAGGACAAGGCGGAGATGGAGGACGAGATCGCCCTCGCCGTCGGCCGGCTGGGCCGCACGCGGCTGATCTGCCGCAGCGGTGTGACCACGGATCCGGCGGTGGTCGCGCTCGCCCGCCCCGAGACGGCGCGCGCCGTACTCGTCCTCACCCACGCCGGCGAAGGCGGCGACGCCCACGTGGTGAAGACCCTCCTCGCCCTGGAGGCCGCGGTACGGGGGCGGGGGCGGCGGCGCCCCGAGGTCGTCGCCGCGGTCCGCGACGGGCGCCACCACCGGGCGGCGCAGCTCGCCGCCGGGCCGCGGGGCCGGGTGCTGAACATCGAGGACGTCACCGCCCGGCTCATCGCCCAGACTTCGCGCGAGCCGGGCCTCTCGCTCGTCCACCAGGAACTGCTGGACTTCGAGGGGGACGAGTTCTACACGGTCCGCGAGCCCGCCCTGACCGGGCACGCCTTCGGCCGGCTGCTCCTCGCGTACGCCACGTCCTCGGTCATCGGCATCGTGCCCGCGGGCGGGGGCGTCGAGCTCAACCCGGCGCAGGACCGGGTCCTTCGGGCCGACGACCGGATCCTCCTCGTGACCGAGGACGACGACACGGCTGTGCTCGCGGACGGGCCGCTGCCGGTGGACGAGGCGGCGATCACGCAGCCCGGCGCGACCGCCGCGGCCGCCGAGCGCTTCCTCGTACTCGGCTGGAACCGGCGAGCTCCCCTGATCATCGAGCAGCTGGAGCCGTGCGCCCCGGAGGGTTCGGAGCTCGTGGTCATGGCGGCCGGCGAGGAGGCGCTGCGGGAAGCCGGCCGGTGCGCACGCTCGCGTACGGGCCGGATGCGGATCACGGTGCACGACGGGGACATCACCGATCCGCGGGATCTCGACGCCCTCGACGTGCCGTCCTTCGACCGCGCCGTCGTCCTCGGCTACGACGACGCCGACGGGACGGACCGCGCCGTCCCCGGCGCGCTGACCGGTGACGACCGGACCCTGGTGACCCTGCTCCACCTGCGCGCGCTGGAGGAGGCCTCGGGCCGGGAACTCGCCGTGGTCACCGAAATGGCCGACGACCGCAACCGGTTGCTCGCACCGGCCCGGGAGGGCAGCGATTTCATCGTCGGCGGCCGGCTCATCAGCCTGCTGATGACGCAGATCGCGGAGAACCGGCACCTCGCCGACGTCTTCGACGCCCTGTTCTCGGCCGAGGGCGACTCGCTCCACCTGAAGCCCGCGCCCCACTACGTCCTGCCGGGACGGGAGGTCACCTTCGCCACGGTCGTGGAGTCCGGCCGCCGCCAGGGACACTGCGTCCTCGGATACCGGCTGTACGGGCAGGCCCGGGAAGGACCCGCGTACGGGGTGCGCATCAACCCCGACAAGCGCGAACACGTGCGGCTGGGACCACAGGACTCGGTGATCGTACTGACCCGGGAACCGGTGCCGATTCCCGGCGGCCGCAAGGCGGGACGTCAGACGCCGAGGGAGTACGAACACTTTACCCACCCCTGATGGCATGCCCAGGTCAAATCTGCCAGGCTCCTTCCGGCACACCACACGCACAGCCCGCGGCCGCCCTCCGGCGCACCCGAGCCGATGGGCGGCCCCCGAGCAGGCCGGAATCCCGGCCACCTCAAAGGAGTTCCGCGTGAGATCCACCCCCCACAAGGCCCTCGCCGCGAGCGTATCCGCCGTCACGGCCCTGGCCGCCGCAGCACTGTCCATCACCGCGGCCGTGGCCGCGCCGCAGCAGGCGCCGAGCACGGCCGCCGCCTGCACTCCAGGCCAGGTCGTCGCCAACGGCGGCTTCGAGAGCGGCACTTCGCCCTGGAGCCAGTCGCAGACCGGCCTCATCACCAACCGCGCCGGTCAGGCCGCCCACGGCGGAAGCTCCTTCGCCTGGCTCAACGGCGTCGGCCGTACCCACACCGACACGCTCTCCCAGAGCGTCACCATCCCGGCCGGCTGCAGCGCCACCACCCTGACCTTCTGGCTGCACGTCGACACCGCCGAGACGACCACGTCGACCAAGTACGACAAGCTGACGGCGAAGATCGGCAGTACGACGCTCGCGACGTACTCGAACCTCGACAAGAACACCGGGTACGCGCAGAAGTCCTTCGACGTATCGGCGTTCGCGGGGCAGACCGTCAGCGTCGCCTTCTCCGGCACCGAGGACTCCAGCCTCCAGACCAGCTTCGTCGTCGACGACGTCGCGCTCGACACCTCGGGCGGCACCACTCCGCCCGGGGACTCCACCCGTACGCCCGCCGCGCCCTCGTACACCGTCGACCTCAGCAGCAACGCGAGCGGCACCGCCTGGACGGGTCACGAGAGCGCGAGCTTCACCAACGCCTCCCCCACCCCGCTCAGCGAGGTGTACCTGAGGCTGTGGGACAACTACCACGGCACCTGCTCCGCCATGCCGATCACGGTCAGCAACGTCACCGGTGGCACGGCGGGAGCCCTCTCGGTCGCCTGCACCGCCCTCAAGATCGACCTGCCGGCGCCCCTGACCCAGGGACAGAGCGCCACGATCGGCTTCGACCTGGGCATCACCGTGCCCAGCGGCGCCGACCGCTTCGGCTACGACGGCGCGTTCAGCATGCTCGGCAACGCGCTGCCCGTCCTCGCGGTGAGGGACGGCGCGGGCTGGCACCTGGACCCGTACACCAACAACGGGGAGTCCTTCTACTCGCTGGCCTCCGACTTCCGCGTGGCCCTGGACCACCCGAGCGGCCTGCTCGTCCCGGCCACCGGCGCCTCGGTGGACACCCCCGGCAGCAGCGGCCGTACGGTCACCACGGCGACCGCCACCAAGGTGCGCGACTTCGCCTGGGCGGCCGGCCCGTTCAGCAAGATCTCCGGCACCTCGGCGGCGGGCACCCCGATCAACATCTACTCGGTGTCCGGCATCAGTTCGGCGGATTCGCAGTCGATGCTGACCACCGCCAAGTCGGCCGTGGACGCGCACTCGGCGCGGTTCGGCGCCTACCCCTACGGCGAGCTGGACGCCGTCATCGACAACAACTACTGGTTCGGCGGGATGGAGTACCCCGGGTTCGTCCTCGACCTGGTCAGCACGACCGCGCTCACCCACGAGATCGGCCACCAGTGGTGGTACGGCATCGTCGGTGACGACGAGTACACGAGCCCGTGGCTCGACGAGGCGTTCACCGACTACGCCACCGACCTCGCGCTGAACAAGACGGGCGCCAACTGCTGGAGCGGCGTCTCGTGGGCCTCGTCCGCCGAGAAGATCACCAACTCGATGGGCTACTGGGACGCGCACTCCTCCCGGTACTCCACCGTCGTGTACGGGTACGGCAAGTGCGCCCTGCACGACCTGCGGCGCGTCCTCGGTGACACGGTGATGGCCAAGCTGCTGAAGGACTACGCCACTTCGCACTGGTACGGCGTCTCCACGACCGCCGAGTTCAAGGCCGCGGCCCAGGCGGCCACGACCACGGACCTGACCTCGTTCTGGACCCAGCACCGCATCGACGGCTGACCTGACACCCGGGCCGGACTCCGGCCCGGGTACGCACCGCCGCGGTGGGCGCCTTCCGGCGCCTGCCGCGGCGGTTTTTTGTGCCGTCGACAGTCTATCCGTCACCTGTGACATGTGAAATATTACCTGCGCTCCGACCGAACTCCCCGAAAGGTCCGTCACGTTGCGCAGACTCCCAGCGGTGGTAGCGGCGATATCCCTCGCCCTCCTCGCCACCCCCGCGCTCGCCGCACCCGCCGCCCCGCCTCCGGTGGCGGCCGCGGCGCAGCAGGCTCCAGAACTCTCCCCCGCCCCGCCCTCCGCCCCGCTGGAGGTCCAGCGCCAGAGCCTGCGCCGCCAGGCCCTCGAAGGCGTAGCCGCCGGCACGACCGCGGCCGAGGCGGACGGCACGCTCCCCCGCAAGGCCGCGGTGGGCAAGCGGTACGTCGAACTCGCCCAGGAGCGCAAGGACAAGGTCTTCGTCATCCTGGCCGAGTTCGGCGACCAGGTGGACAACACCACCGAGTTCGAGGGCAAGCCGCGCTTCGGCGGCACCCCCGGCCCCCGCCACGACACCATCGCCAAGCCCGCGAAGACCGACAACCACACCGTGTGGCGCAAGGACTTCGACCAGGCCTACTACCAGCGGCAGTTCTTCGGCACCGACCCGGGCGCCGCCACGCTGCGCAACTACTACCGGCTCCAGTCCTCCGGCCGCTACGACATGGAGGGCCAGGTCAGCGACTGGGTGCGGCTGCCGTGGAACGAGGCCCGGTACGGGACGGACAACTGCTCCGAGCCCGGCCAGTGCCGCACCAACTGGGACCTCGTGCGCGATGCCACCAACGCGTGGTACCACACCGAGCGCGCCAAGGGCCGTACGCCCGAGGAGATCAAGGCGCAGCTGGCCGAGTACGACGTATGGGACCGCTACGACGCCGACCACGACGGCAACTTCGACGAGCCGGACGGCTACCTGGACCACCTGGTCGTCGTCCACGCGGGCAAGGACCAGACCTGGGGCGGCGGTGACCAGGGCAAGGACGCCGTCTGGGCGCACCGCTGGTTCGCGTACTGGGACCAGGCCGGCAGCGCGGGGCCCGCGGGCAACAAGGCGGGCGGCGCCCCGGTCGGGGACTCCGGCATCTGGGCCGGTGACTACCTGACGGGTGGCGAGAACAGCGGGGTCGGCCTGTTCGCGCACGAGTTCGGTCACGATCTCGGGCTGCCGGACCTCTACAGCTCAGACGGGGACAACGGCGTCAACTTCTGGTCGCTGATGTCCACGGCCTCCTACCTCGGCAAGGGGAAGAACACCACCGGGGACTACCCCGGCGACCTCGACCCCTGGAGCAAGCTGCAACTGGGCTGGCTGGAGTACACGGAGGCGGACGCGGGCCGCAAGACGCGCGCCGTGCTCGGCGTCTCGGGGTACAACACCGAGGATCCGCAGGCCCTGCTGGTGCATCTGCCGCCGTCGGTGACGCGGACCGACCTCACCGATCCGTACGAGGGCGCCAGCCAGTGGTGGAGCGGCACCGGCGACCTGATGGACAACACCCTGACCCGGACGGTCGACCTGTCGGGCGCGGCAGGACAGAGCGCCCGGCTCGACGCCCGCGTCTGGTACGACATCGAGCAGGACTTCGACTTCCTGACGGTGGAGGCCTCGACGGACGGCGGCACCGCCTGGTCCCCGCTGCCGGGCACGGTCGGCGGCGCGGCGATCCCGGCGAAGGGCGTCTCCGGCACCTCGGGCGGCTGGGCCGAACTCAGCGTGCCGCTCGACCGGTTCGCGGGCCACGCGGTCCAACTGCGGCTGCGGGTGACCTCGGACGGCAACACCCACGGCAAGGGCGTCGCGTTCGACGACATCCGGATCACGGCGGGTGAGCGGGAGCTGCTGCACGACGGCGCCGAGGAGGGCGCGAACGGCTGGAGCGCGCTCAAGTGGTCGCGCACCGAGGGGCGTACGGGAAGCGCCGAGCACCCGCGCGCGTACCTGGTCGAGAACCGGCGCTACACCGGCTACGGGGCCTACCTCAAGACCGGGCCGTACAACTTCGGCGCCGGGAACGACACGGTGGAGTTCTACCCGTACCAGCAGGGCGTGCTCATCTGGCTCTGGGACACGGCGTACAGCGACAACACCACCAAGGCGCACCCGGGCGCGGGCCTGCTGCTCCCGGTCGACGCCCGGCCGGAGCCGCTGCGCAACGCCGACGGGACGCTGCTGAACGCGCGGGCGCAGACCTTCGACGCGACGTTCTCCACGCGCCCGAGCGACGAGATCGTCCTGCACAAGGCGGGCGTTCCGGTACTGGTCCCGTCGCGGCCCGGGGTCCCCGTCTTCGACGACCACCGCGGCACCTACTGGAACGCCGACCTGCCCCAGGTGGGCGTCAAGGTCCCGGACACCGGCACCCGCATCGCGGTGGTCAAGGAAGCCTCCTCCGGCGCCCTGACCACCGTCCAGGTCAGCCCCTCCTCCTGACTCCGGACCGCGCGGGCAGCCGTCCGGTCGGGGCGGCTGCCCGCGCGAGAACGGGCTACGGGGTGAAGGGGCCGGTCGGGCCGAAGGCGCGGTCCGCGAAACGGGTGCCCATGCGGTGGTGGGTGGCGGCGTCCGGGTGGAGCTGGTCGGGGAGCGGGAGTTCGGCGGAGTCCGCCTCTCCGTAGAGCTCGCGGCCGTCCAGGTAGTGGAGGTGGGGGTCCTCGGCCGACCGCTGTTCCACGATGCGCGCCAGTTCCTCACGGATGACGCCCAGCGTCAGCTTCCCGGCGGCGCGTTCCGCCGGATCGCCCGCGGCGCGGAAGCGGAGCCTGCCCTCGGCGAGCGAGCCGAAGTCCGGCACGGTGGGTCCGGGGGTGTCCTCGTGGAGGGGACAGAGGATGGACGAGACGACCAGCAGGGGCGCGGTGGGGTGCCCTTCGCGGATCGTGTCGAGGAAGCCGTGCACGGCCGGGGTGAACGCGCGCAGGCGCATCAGGTCGTGGTTGACCAGGTTGATGCCGAACTTGACGCTGACCAGGTCCGCCGGGGTGTCGCGCATGGCCCGGGCGACGAACGGGTCGAGCAGGGCGCTGCCGCCGAAGCCCAGGTTGACCAGGTCCACGCCGCCGAGCGCGGCGGCCAGCGCCGGCCACGTCGTGGAGGGGCTCGCGGCGTCCGAGCCGTGGCTCACCGAGCTGCCGTGGTGCAGCCACACCCGGCGGCCGCCCTGCGGTACGGGCCCGACGGGGGCGTCGGTGCGCAGGGCGACGAGCTCGGTGAGCTCGTTGTACGGCAGCCAGATCTCGATGTCCTTCGGGCGGTCGGGCAGGCCGGCGAACCGGACGGTGCCGACCGGGCCCGGCCGCGTCTCCACGGATCCGGTGGTCATGTCGACCGTACGGACGTTCCCGCCGCTCACGCCGGCCTGCCCGGCGAGGCGGCCGTCGACGAGCAGGTCGTACACGCCGTCGGGGCGGGCCGGGGCGCCCACGTAGGCCATCTTGGTGCGCAGCGCGTCGAGCTCGATGACGGTGGCCCGGGTGCGGAAGACCAGCCGTACGCCCGAGGGCTGCGCCTGCGCCATCGCCAGCTGCCCGTCGGCGTACTGCGCGCGGGCCCACGCCGGGAGCCGGTGCGGGAGGAGGCCGTGCGCGGTGCGCTCCAGGTCGAGCGCGCCGCGCAGGAGGTGCGCGGAGAGCGGCGTGGTGAGGGTCGCGGCGGTCCCGTCGGAGGGGCCGGGTGCCGATGCGGGCTGGTCCTTCATGGCCCCAGCCTGTCAACCGGATGCCGGACCCGCACACGGCTTTCGGCGGCCGCCGCCACGGACCCGGCCGCGGTCAGCCAGGTCAGCGCGTAGAGCCAGCCCCCGAGGACGTCCGTGGGCCAGTGCACGCCGAGGTAGATCCGGGTCAGGCCGACGGCGACGGCCCAGCAGGCCGCGAGGGCCCCGTAGAGGCGGGCGGCCGTCGGGGGTGCCGTACGCCACGCGGCCCAGGCCAGCAGTCCGGCGACCAGGGCCGAGGTGGCGGCGTGGCCGGAGGGGTAGGCGGACCCCGTCGCGAGCGCGGCCCAGTCGGCGACGGGCGGACGCGGCCGGGCCACTTCGTACATGAGGAGGTAGCGCACCCCCTGGGCGAGGAGCAGGAAGCCCAGGGCGCCCGCGGCCGTCAGCAGCCGGCCGTTCCTCCCCCGGCCCGCGACGAGCCCGGCGGTGATGGCGCACGCGTAGGGCACGGGCCCGCTACCGGTCGCCGTGATGCCCCGCGCGAGGGCCACCGCCACGCACGGGCGGTGCTGTACGGACCAGCGGTGCCATTCCTGGTCGAGGCCGTACGGGGCGCCGTGCCGGGCCACGACCAGAGCGGCGAGCAGGCCGAACAGGGCTGCGCACAGCCCCGCGGCCAGCGACAGACGGATCAACGCGAGCCTTCGTTCGGGGTACGGCTGCCCCTCCTGCGGATCATTTCGACGGCCAGCGGGGTGAGGGACACCAGGACGACGAGGGCGACGATCGGCAACAGGTAGCGGTCCACGTCGGGCACCGAGGAGCCGAGCGCGTATCCGGCGAGGACGAGGCCCACGGTCCACACGAGCCCGCCGATGACCTGCCAGAGCGCGAAGACGCGGGCGGGTACGTCGAGGGCGCCGGCGAGCGGGTTCAGCACGGTGCGCACGATGGGGACGAAGCGGGCGAGCACGATGGCCTTGGCGTGCCCGTAGCGGTCGAGGAGCTCCTCGGCCCGTTCGGCGCCCTCGTGGAGTTTGCGGCTGCGGCTGCGCGCCAGCAGGGCCCGCCCGCCGCGCCGGCCGATGAGGTAGCCGACCTGCGCCCCGAGCAGGGCCCCGGCCGAGGCCGAGCACAGGACCAGGGGCAGCGAGAGGTGTACGGGACCGTGCGCGCCCGGTACGCAGAACAGGCCGGCGGTGAACAGGAGGGAGTCGCCGGGCAGGAAGAAGCCGATGAGCAGGCCGGTCTCGGCGAACAGGACGACGGCGATGCCCAGCGTCCCGAAGGCCGCGAGGAGGGAACCGGCGTCCAGCAGGTTGACGGCCTGGGGGCTGAGCCCCTGCGCCGCCGCCGCGAGCGGGAGAGGAAAGGGGGCCATGCGGAACAACTCCCGTACGGTGAAAGGACGGGAGCCGAGGAGGACACCCGACCTGCGACCGGCCACAGGTCCGTGGACGGTGCCCGGCACTGTAGACGATCGCAGTGCGCCGCAGCTCACCCCAGACCCCCCGGTCCACCGGTCGGCCCAAGGCCGCCGTGGATCGCCCTCGCGGCGGGTCCCGGCGAGGAGATCTCGGCGGTCGGCCGTGCCGCGGCGCGGCGCTGGGGGTCAGCCGATCTCGACCACGCGGGCCCAGGCGGGCGGGGTGTCGGGGGCGTAATCGGGGTCGTCCTCGTCGTACGAGCCCTGCCGGGCGAACAGGCCGACCACCGTGCGGCACGGGGGGCGGGTGGCCGGCCAGGCCGTCTGGCCGTCGGTCAGGACCACGACGACGTCCGGCCGGGGCGCCGACCGCAGGGCCTTGGCGAAGCCCGTACGCAGATCCGTACCTCCGCCGCCCACCAGGGGAATGCCCTCGGCGCGGCACAGCGGGTGCGCGACGTGGGCCGCCGCGTCGCACGGCACCACCGTGACCAGGTCCCGGCGGCCGCCCACCGCGCGGGAGATCGCGGCGACCTCCAGCAGCGCGCTGCCCAGTTCCGCGTCGCTGACCGAAGCCGAGGTGTCGATGACCACGCAGACCCGGGGCGGCCTGCGCCGCAGGCTCGGCAGCACCGCGCCCGGTACTCCGGCGGAGCGCCGTGACGGGCGGCCGTAGGTGTAGTCCTCGCCCGCGCCCGAACCCGTGGCGGCCGAGCGGACCGCGGCCCCCAGCAACTCCCGCCACGGCTGCGGGGGATGGAAGACCTCCTCCGCCCACCGCTTCCACCCGGCCGGGGTCCTGCCCGGACGGCCGCGGATGCCCTGGGCCACGCGGAACCGCACCGCGTCCCGTTCCTGATCGGTGAGCCCGTGCGCGCCGTCCTCCCCCAGGTCCCACTCCCGTTCCAGCCCGTCGGCTCCGCTGCCGCAGTCCAGCCAGGCCATGTGCTGCGTCGCCGACCCGATCCCGAACTGCCCCAGGTACTCCTCCATCAGCTGCCCCTCGGGAAGGCCTGCGTCGGCCGGCTGCGCGACGCCCTCGGGCCGGACCAGCCCGTCGCCGTAGGCGTCGTCGTTGATCTCGAAGTCCGCCGCGATGTTCATGCGCAGCCGTTCCCCCGGGCCGTGCAGCCCGCGCTCCCGCGCGACCCGGTCGCCGCGCCCGTGGTGGTCGCGCAGCAGGTGCGAGACCTCGTGCACCCATACGGCGGCGAGTTCTTCCTCCGGCGTGCGGTCCACGAACGACGGCGAGACGTAGCACCGCCAGTGCCGGTCGACGGCCATCGTCGGCACCTGCCGGGACTCCACCGTGTGCAGGGCGAACAGCGCCGTCGCGAGGTAGGGCCGGACCCGGGCCGCGTGCAGGCGTGCGGCGAACAGCTTGTCGCGGTCCAGGGTTCTCGCGGCCGCGCTCATCGGACGCCCTCCGTGGCCAGCGCGGCACGCGCCGTCGCGCGGTCCGCCCGCCGGGACAGGGTCACCGCACCGGCGAGCCGCTCGATCGACTCCGGTACGTCCCACTCCTCGCGGCGCAGCGCGGCCAGCCCGGTCGCCGGGACGACCACCAGGTCCGGGGCACCCGTCTCCAGAGCCCGGGCCATGAGCGCCCAGGCCGCGTCCCAGCGCGCCTTGTCGGGGCGGTTGCGGACCGCCTCCACCACGCCGTCGAGCACGGCCTGCCGCAGATCGCCCCGCTCCGGCAGCAGGGCCGCGTCCGGATCGGCGAGGAGCGCTTCGGGGTCGGGGAGGTCCATCCGGTCCAGGCTCGCCAGCAGCTCCAGCCCGGGGCCGTCCCCCACCGCGCCCCTGACCAGGAGGGAGAGCACTTCCCGGGAGGAGCCTGCCGCGGTCGCGAAGGCGAGCAGGTGCAGGGTCATCTCCCAGCTGCGCGGTGACGGCCAGGGGCCGCCGCGGCGGCCTTCCCCGCTGGGCAGCCGGTGTACGAGTGCGGGTCGGGCGGCGAGCAGTCCGCAGACGGCGCGGCGTGCGTGGTCCACGGCCCGCGGCAGCTTCGAGGGGTCGAGCCGCGGCAGCGTGGCCCGGGGCCAGGTCCCGCCGAGCCCGCGTACGACGACGTCGTGGTCGTGGGTCCACTGGAGGTGGACGAACCGGTTGGCCAGGGGCGGGCTCAGCTCCCAGCCGTCGGCGGCCGAGGACCGCGGGTTCGCGGCGGCCACGATTCTTACCGCGGGCGGTAGTCGGAGGGCGCCGATGCGCCGTTCGAGCACGAGGCGGAGCAGGGCGGCCTGGACGGCGGGCGGGGCGGTGGACAGTTCGTCCAGGAACAGCAGCCCGCGGCCGGCCCGTACCAGGCGCACGGCCCACTCGGGCGGGGCCATCGGGACACCCTGCTGCGCGGGATCGTCCCCGATGACGGGCAGGCCCGAGAAGTCGGACGGCTCGTGCACGCTGGCGATCACGGTGGTGAGCGGCAGGTCAAGCGAGGCCGCGAGCTGGGTCAGCGCCGCGGTCTTGCCGATGCCCGGCTCACCCCACAGGAGTACGGGCAGGTCGGCGGAGACCGCCAGGGTGAGGGCCTCCAGTTGGGTGTCGGGGCGCGGTTCGGTGGTGCTTTCGCGCAGCAGGGACAACAGGGCTGCGGCGACTTCGAGTCGGGGGACGGACATCGGGTCGGCGGGGGTTTCGGTGGCGGCGGGCGGGGCGTATGAGGACATGTCGATCACCTTGTGCGGTTCGTTGTGTGCGCCGGGTCAGCGGCGGGGGTGTGAGGGGCGCTGCCGGGGCGGGCGGATACCCGGGAGCAGGTCGCCGGGTCGGGGCCGGGGCCGGGGACCGGTGAGGTCCGCCCTGAACAGCCCGTACGCGATCCGGCGCCGCGCGGCCGCCTCCAGTTCGTCCCGGAGGGCTCCGTCGCGCAGCAGTGCGTCCGGGCCGAGCAGGCTTTCGACGACGGCCAGCGCACCGGCGGTGTCGCCGTGGTCGAGGCGCTCGCGTACGCCGGTCAGGGAGTCCGGCCTGCGGTGCGCCGTGTCGATCGCCCGGAGGCAGGGCAGCGGGGTGCCGGTGAGGGCGGCGAGCAGTTCCTCCCGCCGGATCTCGGCCCGGTCGTGGTCGAGTGGGGAGAGGACCCCGTCCACGAGGCCGATCCGGTGACGGGAGCCCCGGCAGTCCACGAGGTGCGGCTGCCCCGCCGGGTCCGGGGTCCGGGACGCTCCGGCCGGCGCGTGGCCGGGGACGAGCGCCGAGGCGACGAGCGGGTGCAGCCGCCCGGGCTCGACCGATCGGGTGCGCAGCAGGTCCAGGTCCGGCAGGACCCAGGTCGCCGCATCGGGCAGGACCGGCGGTACGGGCGCACCGGGAACCGTCGCGGCTGCCGAGATCCGCATGGCGGGCGGCACGGCGCCGTCGCCCTCCTGCGCGAGGTGCAGGACCAGCCTGCGCCGGGACCCGAGCCGTACGGAGACGGTGCGTGTGGAGCGCCCTTCGGCGTCGAGCAGCAGGGCGGCCTCGGCCGCCCAGCGGTCGGTGGCGCAGCGATAGCCCTGCGGCACGAATCCCTCTGCGTGCAGGTCACTTGGCGGGAGATCGGCCCCGGACCGGGCCCGCAGCCCATCGGCCCGGCGGGCGTCCCAGAGGTGGCGGTGCAGGTCGAGGCGGAACCGCGGGTCGGGGCGGGGGTGCGGATGCCGGCGGGCGCCGGGCTCGTCCCGGGATCCGTCCCACAGCCCGAGGCTGATCCGCTGGCCCGCGTCCGCCCAGGCAGGCGGGGTGCGGGCCACGAGGTGCAGCGGACCCGCCCCCTCGGCGCGGCCGTACCGGGCCAGGGTGAGGGTCAGGCCGGGGCGCAGCAGCCCGTCGGGGGCGATCCTCGGCATGTGCCAGCGCAGCAGGTCGGGAGCCAGGTGGCGCAGATCGGCACGGAGCCGGTCGGCGAGTTCACGCCCGTGGGTGCGCGCCGCGGAGCCCAGCCGGAACTCGACGTCGACGCCCGCTGCGGAGCACGCCCCGGCCCAGTCCCCGGCGAGGCGGCGGGTGGTGGAGGTCTCGATCATGGAGGGCGGCACGGCGAACTCGCGCACGCGCAGCCAGAGGGAAAGGCGGGGGGATCGGATGGAACCGTCTGCGGTGTGAGTGTGCATCAGCACTCACCTTGCGCGGACGGGACCCCCGATCTGAGAGTGGATTGAGTGGTCATCGCGATGACCATAATCCCTGCCGACCCGCTCTGCCAGGCGTTTTGCGGCGCCGCCGTGCGCGGCGGGTGCGACTCAGGTCGCAGGGTGCACCAGACCCGAGGGGGACGCCGGGCTTCTGGTGGGCGCCGACCATGGCGACGTGGATGCGATGAATGCGGACGTGTTGTTCTCCCTGTGGGAAGTCCTTCTGGTGCTGGGCGCCGTCGTCCTGGTGCTCGCGCGGTGGCTTCCGCCCCGGCCCCGGCGGCCGGTCACCTTCGGCGCGGCGGCGGTGACCGTGCTGTCGGGGGTCGTGCTCGGCGTGCTCGGGCCGCGCTGGCAGATGCTGCCGGTGGTGGCCGGTGCCGCCCTCGCGCTGCCGTTCGCCGTATCGCCGCTGCTGCGGCGCGGGGCGCGCAGGGCTCCGTGGTGGCTGGCGCTGCCGGGGGCGGCGCTGTGCCTCGCGCTGGTCGCCGCCGGTCCGGGGGCCGTCTGGGCGCTGCCCACGCCGGTGTTCCCCGAGCCGACCGGCCGCTTCGCGGTCGGTACCGCCGTACTGGAGCTGACCGACCCCGAGCGCCCCGAGACCGCCACCCCCGCACCCGAGGACCGCCGTACGGTGGTCACCCAGTTCTGGTATCCCGCACGCAAGAGCGCCGCGGGCGCTCGCCCCGCCCCGTACCTCGGACGTACGGAACACGAGGCGCGGGTGGTCTCCGACGCGCTGGCGGACTACTCGGGCCTCCCCGGCTTCCTGCTGGACGGCCTCCCGCGCGCCCGCACCCACGCGGCGTACGACGTGCCCGCCGCCGACGGGGCGGAGCGGTTCCCCGTCGTCCTGTTCTCCCCCGGCCTGGGCGGGGTGCGCGCCCAGAACACCGCCTGGGCGCAGGAGTTGGCGAGCCACGGCTACGTCGTCGTCGGCCTCGACCACCCCTACGACTCGGCCGCGGTGGTCCTCACCGACGGCCGCACGGTCCGTACGAAGGTCTCGGCGACGGGCGACGACGCCGAGGACGAGCGGCGGGCGGCCGGGTGGACGGCGGTCCGCGCCGCCGATCTGAGTTTCGTACGGGCCCAGTTGGGCCGCATCCACAGCGGTGCGATCGCCGGCCCGCTCACCGGGCGCCTCGACACCGCCCGCGTCGTGGCGGCCGGCCACTCCCTCGGCGGCGGCGCCGCCCTCCAAGCCGCCCGCCAGGATCCGGAGTTCGCGGCCGTCATCGACCTGGACGGCTACCCCCACGACCCGTCCCCGCAGCCCTACCGCCAGCCCGTGCTCGCCCTCACCCAGGCCATCGGCCCGGACACCGATCCGGACTACCTCCCGCAGCTCACCCGTGTCCTCGGCCTCAGCGGTGCGACGAGCTACCGCCTCACCGTCCCCGGGACCGGCCACCTCACGTTCACCGACGCCCCGCTGTACCTGCCGCCCCTCCCGTCGCTGGCCGGGTCCCTCGGCCGGACCGGGGGCCCGCGCGTCACCGCCGCGGCGAGCCTCGCCTTCCTCGACGCCGTCCTGCGCCCCGGCGCGGGGGATCCGGCCGCGGCCCTGTCGGCGTACGGCACCCTCGCGGTCCACCGCCCGGCCGGGCCCTGACGTCCCAAGTCCGCTGCGTGAACAGTCGGTTGAACTTCGGGGCGAGCCGTACGAGGGCTGCATATGCTCCCCCCGTACGCACTTCGAACCGTAAGGGGCCGCGTCGTGAGCGTCCGTATCCAACCCTCCTCCCAGGTCGACGACAGCGCAGAACTCGGGGACGGGACCACGATCTGGGATCTGGCGCAGGTACGGGAGGACGCCCGGCTCGGGCGCGACTGCATCGTCGGGCGGGGGGCCTACGTCGGACCCGGCGTACGGATCGGCGACAGCGTGAAGCTCCAGAACTACGCACTCGTCTACGAACCCGCCGTTCTCGGCGACGGGGTGTTCATCGGCCCGGCGGCCGTGCTCACCAACGATTTCTACCCGCGCGCCGTCGACCCCGACGGCAAACAGAAGCGCGGCGGCGACTGGGAGGCCGCCGGTGTCGTGGTCGCCGAAGGGGCCTCGCTGGGAGCCAGGTCGGTGTGTGTGGCCGGGGTGCGGATCGGGCGGTGGGCGCTGGTCGCGGCCGGTGCCGTCGTGTCCCGGGACGTACCGGACTTCGCACTGGTCGCAGGGGTACCGGCCCGCCGCATCGGCTGGGTGGGCCGGGCCGGGGTCCGGCTGGTGGAACGCGAGGGCGAGCCGGGCGTGTGGGAGTGCCCGCGCACCGGCGTGCTGCACGAGGAGCGGGACGGAACGCTGGTCGAAACCCCGCACAAGCGGAACTGACGGCACGTCGGCAATTTAGGTCAGTGGCATTTCCGCAAAACCGCAATCAACGAACATCCATGGGCATACCTTGTCCCTGTACACGGGATCTGAGCAGGCAACAGGCTTTGTTCAGTGGGGGGTTGTACACGACGAGGGCATCGCGGACCAAGTGACGACGGACGGCGCGCAACGCGCCCGCCCGGCGCTGCCGTCCGCGCGTGCTCCGGTCCGGGGCATCGCTGGGGGGATCCAGTGGGCGGCCCCGGACGGTTCGTGCCATCGGGGGGAAACAGACCGCCGGCACGTGCGCCGTCATGCGCGAACCCCTCCGAACGACGGCCGCCGGGTCTGTCCGAGGAACGAATCAGAGGGGGTAGGTGTGTTGGAGCCGAACAGCTCGGACATGCGAAGTGCGCGCAGCACACGGGAAGCCGGGGTGGGGACCCGGTGACCGCAGCACGAGCAGCACGATTAGGAGCACTGGCCCACGAGGACCCTGCGCTGCACGCCCTCGCCGAGCGGCTGCTCGCGCTGGCCGAGGCGGGACTGCCCCAGATGTACGTACCGGGCGCCGAGACCTTCGTGTTCACCCGGGTCGGCACCGTCACCACCGCCGGCGTCCGCCGGATGGAGGCGCGCGGGACGAGCACCCGGTACGCGGCCATCACCGCACTGGGGGCGCGGTTCCTGCCCGAGGACCGGCAGCGCGCGCTGTTCGGCGGCCACGCCGTGGAGGAGTACGCGGGGCTGCTGGTGGAGCGGCTGCCCGAGGTCACGAACCTCGGCGACGCGGCGCTCATCGCCTGGGTGGCCGCGGAGACCGGCCACCCGAAGCTGGCCGACGCCCTCGCGCGGGTGGCCGTACTGGACGTCCCCGGACGGCCCCGGTACACGGTCGAGGCGGCCTGGGTGCTCTCCGCCCTGGCCGCGGCCCGCACCGCGGCGGACGTGGAGGACCGGATCTCGGTCGCCCGCGACCGGCTGCTGGCGGCCAGGGCCCCCGGCAGCCCGCTGTTCCCGCACGCCACCGCTCCGGGCCTCGTCCCGGGGTACCGCTCGCACGTGGCCTGCTTCGCCGACCAGACGTACCCGCTCCAGGCGCTGGCCCGGCTGCACGCGAGCGGCCCGGACCCGGAGGCCCTCGCGGCCGCCGATGCCTGCGCCGCCCGGATCTGCGCGCTCCAGGGCGACGGCGGACAGTGGTGGTGGCACTACGACGCCCGCACGGGCGGCGTGGTGGAGGGCTATCCCGTCTACAGCGTGCACCAGCACGCCATGGCGCCGACCGCCCTGTTCGACCTCGCCGAGGCGGGCGGCACCGACTTCGGCGCCGCCATCCGCAGGGGGCTGCGCTGGATGACGGACGTGCCCGAGATCAGCGGGCCCGACGGCACCCCGCGTGAGCCCATGATCGTCGAGAAGTACGGGGTCACCTGGCGCAAGGTCTACCGCGGCGACCCCGCGAAGGCCGTCCGGGCCGCCCGCGGGCTCACCACCAAGGTGGCCCCGAACGCGCGGCTGGCCCCGCTCGACCGGGCCTTCCGCCCCGATGTCATCGACCGCGAGTGCCGGCCGTACGAGTTCGGCTGGCTGCTCCACGCGTGGCTCGGGGGGCTGGAGAGATGACCCGACGGCAGAACCGCCACGGCCTCCCTTCCCGCCGCACCCTCTTCGGGGTCACGCTCGACGCCCTGACCATGGACGAGACCGTGCAGCGCTGCCTCGACGCGGTGAAGCGCGGCGAGCAGATCGAGATCGGCATGGTCAACGCCGCCAAGCTGGTCAACATGCGCCGCGACCCCCGCCTCGCGGCCGCCGTCTCCGGCTGCGACCTCGTCCTGGCCGACGGCCAGGCCGTGGTCTGGGCCGGCCGCGTCCTCGGTGTCCGGCTGCCCGAACGGGTCGCGGGGATCGACCTGTTCATGCGGCTGCTGGCCGCCGCCGAGAGCGCGGACGTACCCGTGTACCTGCTCGGCGCCCGGCAGGACGTACTCGACCTGATGCTCGGCCGCATCGCGGAGCGCTTCCCGGCGCTGCGCGTCGCCGGCAGCCGCAACGGCTACTTCGACGACGCCGAACAGCCGGAGATCGCCGACGCCGTCGCGGCCAGCGGGGCCCACCTGCTCTTCCTCGGCATGACCTCGCCCAAGAAGGAGATCTTCACCGCCGGGTACGGCAAGCGCACCGGCGCCCACGTCGTGCACGGCGTCGGCGGCTCCTTCGACATCCTGGCCGGCATCACCAAGCGGGCGCCCGTGGTCTGGCAGCGCATGGGCCTCGAATGGTTCTACCGCGCCCTCCAGGAGCCGCGCCGCCTCGGCAAGCGCTACCTCACCACCAACACCGCCTTCCTCGTCATGACGGTCCGCGAGCTCGTCCGCCGTACGCCGTCCGTACTGCCGCCCGCCACATCGTCTGCCGGTTCCGCGAACAGGAGTCACTGATGCGCGTCGTCGTCGTGGGACAGGGATACGTCGGCCTGCCGCTGGCCATCAGGGCCGCCGAGGTCGGACACCAAGTGATCGGGTACGACGTGGACGCCCGGCGGGTCAAGAGCCTCGCCGCCGGCGAATCGTACGTGGAGGACGTCTCCTCCGAACGGCTGACCCGCGCGCTGGAGCGCGGTGCGTACCAGCCCAGTGAACTCGCGCGCGACTGCGGCGGCTTCGACGTCGCGGTCGTCACCGTTCCGACCCCGTTACAGGACGGTGCACCCGACCTGCGCTACATCGAGGAGTCGGCGCACACGCTGGCCCGCTTCCTGCGGCCCGGCGCGACCGTGGTCCTCGAATCCACCACCTACCCGGGCACCACCGAGGAACTGTTCGGACCGATCCTGGAGGACGGTTCGGGCCTCACCGCCGGCGCCGACTTCCACCTCGGCTACAGCCCCGAGCGCATCGACCCCGGCAACACCGTCTGGGGCTTCCAGCAGACGCCCAAGGTCGTCTCCGGCGTGGACGCCCGCTCCCTCAAGGCCGTCGAGACCTTCTACGCGGACCTCGTCGACCAGACGGTGCCGGTGAGCTCGCCCAAGGAGGCCGAGCTGGCCAAGCTGCTGGAGAACACCTTCCGGCACGTGAACATCGCCCTGGTCAACGAGATAGCGATGTTCGCCCGCCACCTCGACATCGACGTGTGGCAGGCCATCGAGGCGGCCTCCAGCAAGCCCTTCGGCTTCATGAAGTTCACCCCCGGACCCGGGGTCGGCGGCCACTGCCTGCCGATCGACCCCTCGTACCTGTCCTGGCGGGTCCAGCGCGAGCTGGGCCAGAGCTTCCGCTTCGTCGAGCTCGCCAACGACATCAACAGCCACATGCCCGAGTACGTGGCGCGCCGCGTCATGGACGCGCTCAACACCAAGCGCCGCTCCGTCAACGGCTCGAAGGTCCTCCTGCTGGGGCTCGCGTACAAGAAGAACACCGGCGACGCGCGCGAATCACCCGCGGTGCGCGTCTCCCAGCTGCTCCTGGACATGGGGGCCAGGGTGCGGGCGGCCGACCCCCACGTGGTGGAGGGCCTCAAGGTCGACTCCCGGCTCGTACGGGTCGAGCCGACGCGCAAGGAGCTGGCCGCGGCCGACGTGGTCGTCCTGCTCACCGACCACGACGCCTTCGACTACGCGATGGTCACCGAGCACGCCTCGTTCGTGCTCGACTGCCGCAACCGGCTCTCCGGACCCACCGTGGAGGTGCTCTGACACCATGCCCAAGCCCAGGATCATCTGCGTGGCCGGAGCGCGGCCCAACTACATGAAGATCAAACCGGTGATGGACGCGCTGGAGCGCCGCGGCGCCGAAGTGGTCCTCGTCCACACCGGGCAGCACTACGACGAGTCCATGAACGACGTCTTCTTCCGCGACCTGGGCATCCGTCCGCCCGACCGGTACCTCGGTGCCGGATCGGGTACGCACGCCCAGCAGACCGGCCGCGTCATGGCGGCCTTCGAGCCGCTGGTCGAGGAACTGGCCCCGGACGCCGTGGTGGTGGTCGGCGACATCAACTCCACCCTCGCCTGCGCCCTGGTCACCGCGAAGGCCGGCCCGCTGCTGGCCCACGTGGAGGCGGGACTGCGCAGCCGGGACTGGAGCATGCCGGAGGAGGTCAACCGGGTCGCCACCGACCGCGTCAGCGACTACCTGCTGGCCCCCTCCCCCGACGCGGCCGCGAACCTGCGGGCGGAGGGGTACCGGGAGGACCAGATCCACGTCGTCGGCAACGTCATGATCGACACCCTGCTCGCCAACCTGGACCGGGCCCGGGCCTCGGACGTCCTGGACCGGTACGGGCTCACCCGGGGCGGGTACGGCCTGGTCACCCTGCACCGGCCGGCCAACGTGGACGACCCCGTCGCCCTGCGCGGCCTGTTGAAGGCGCTGGGCGAGATCGCGGAGCGCTGCCCGCTGCTGCTTCCCGTGCACCCGCGGTCGGCGCAGCGGCTGGAGGAGATCGGGGTGCCCGGCGGGATCCGGCTGGTCCCGGCCGCCGGATACCTGGACTTCATCGCACTCCAGGACGGAGCACGGGTCGTGCTCACCGACTCCGGCGGCGTCCAGGAGGAGACCACCGCCCTCGGCGTGCCCTGCGTGACGCTGCGGGACAACACCGAACGGCCGATCACCGTCGAGGAGGGCACCAATGTCCTCGCGGGGACCGACCCGGCGCGCATCACGGCCGTGGTGGACCGGGTGCTCGACGATCCGCCCGCCCCACGCTGTCCCGAACTCTGGGACGGCCGGGCGAGCGATCGCATCGCGCGGGTCCTGCTGGAGGGCGGGGCCGCGGGGAAGCGGCTGCGGCCCACCGACCTCGCCCCGTAGCCACGGCGGAACCTCAGGAACCGCAGGAACCGCAGGAACCGCAGGCACCGAAGAAGAGCAAGAACCGTAATCCGCACATGAAGACAGCGGCGGCGCGTGGCCGACACGGCGCCGCCGCGAGGGGGAAGACCATGGATCTCGCGGAGATCTGGCGGGTCATGCGCAGGCGCTGGTACGTGCTGCTGCCCGGACTGCTGCTCACGGCCGCACTCGTGGCAGGGGTGTACGTGCTCGTCCCGGTGGAGTACCGGTCGCAGAGCACGGTGACGCTCCTGAACTCGAAGAAGGCCACGGTGGCCTTCGACGGCAACCCCTTCCTGAGCACCCAGGCCTCGCTCACCGGCATGGCCGACGGCCTGGCCCGCAACCTGAACTCCGACGACTCCCGGGCCGACCTCAAGGCCCGGGGCGTCACCGGGGAGTACGAGGCGAAGATCGCCGACAACGCGCAGGGGCCCTTCATGTGGCTGAGCGTCACCGGTACCGATCCGGCCGCCGTCCTGAAGTCGGACCAGGTCTTCACCGCGTACGCCGAGAAGCGGCTCCAGGAGTTCCAGGTCCAGCAGTCGGTGACGCCCGAGGCCATGATCCGCATGGCGACGATCGTCCCGCCCCAGAAGCCGGAGGCGCAGACCAAGACCCGGCTCCAGTACCTGATCATGGCGGGGGCGCTGGGCTTCGTCCTGAGTCTGGTGGCCACGTTCTTCGTGGAGGCCCGGCGCCGCAGGTCCGACAAGCCGGGCCGGCACCGGCCCGCGGCCGCCGAGAGCGCCGGTTCCGACGGGGAGCCCGACGCCGCCGGCTCCGGGGCGAGTGGCTCCCGTACCGCCCGCGCGTCCGCCGGAGCCTCGCCGTGACCGGGACCGGCGCCGGGGTCCGGACTCCGGCCGGAACCCCGCCCGAGCCTGCGCCCGAGGCGCCGTCGCTGGGGCGCAAGGTCGGCTCCGCCGCCCGGTGGAGCCTGGTCAACACCGTGGTCATGCGCCTCGGCAACTTCGCCACCGGCATCGTCCTGGCCCGCTTCTTCCTGGGCCCCGAGGCCTGGGGCGTGTACGGGATCGCCCAGACGGTGCTGCTGGTGCTGCTCTCCGCGAACGAGCTCGGCGTCTCCCTGGCCATCGTGCGCTGGGAGGGCGATCCGCGCCGCTTCGCCCCGACCGTGCTGACCCTGAGCGTGGCCTCCAGCTGCCTGCTGTACGCCGTCCTGTTCGCGGCGGCCCCCGCCGTGGCCCGGGTGCTCGGCTCCCCCGAGGCCTCCGGGATCCTGCGGGTGATGTGCGTGTGCGTGGTCCTCGACGGGCTCTCGCAGGTGCCCGCCGGGTTCCTGACCCGGGAGTTCGCGCAGGGCAGGCGGATGGCCATCGACGCCGTCAACTTCGTGCTGAGCACCGGGGTGACCCTGCTGCTGGCCGTACAGGGGTGGGGCGCGATGAGCTTCGCCTGGGGTTCCGTGGCCGGCAACGCCGCCGCCCTGCTGGGATGCTGCCTCGCCGCGCCCGGCACCCTGCGGTTCGGCTGGGACCGGGAGCAGGCGAAGGCGCTGCTGCGCTTCGGGCTGCCGCTCGCCGGGGCCAGCATGCTCGCCCTCGGTGTCGTCAACGTGGACACCATGGTGGTGGGTTCCGCCCTGGACCAACTGGCCCTCGGGTTCTACGTGCTCGCCTTCAACATCTCCGGCTGGCCGGTGCGCATCATCTCCGAGGCGGCCCGCAGGGTCTCCTTCGCCGGGTTCTCCCGGCTGGCGGACTCGCCGGGGGCGCTGGCCGGGGGGTTCGGCCGAGCCCTGGGCGTGGTGATGACCGGGACCGTGCCGCTGTGCGTGCTGCTGGCCGCCCTGGCCTCGCCGATCGTCGGGCTGGTCTACGGGGACCGCTGGCTGCCCGCGGCCGCCGCGCTGCCCTGGCTGATGGCGCTCGGTCTCGTACGGATCGGCTGCGAGCTGGCGTATGACTGCCTGGTGGCCATCGGCCGGCGCCGCTCGCTCATCGGCGTGCAGGGGCTCTGGCTGGTCGTCCTGGTCCCGGCCCTGGTGATCGGCGCCGGCGCGGGCGGGATCGTGGGCGTGGCCCAGGGGCACGTCCTGGTCGCCTGCGTCGTCGTGGTGCCCGTGTTCCTCTTCGCGCTGCACCGCGGTGGGGTGGGCCTGGGGACCGTGGCGCGGGCCTGCGCCTGGCCCTTCCTCGGCGGGGCCGTGATGGCCGCCGTGGTCCTCGGCCTGGAGCGCCTCGTGGGTGACGGCGTCCTCGCGCTCCTCGCCACCGGCGCCGCGGGCACGCTCGTGTACGTCGTGTGCGTCCTGCCGAGCCGCGGCTTCCTGCGCGGCTCGGCGCGGGCCGCGGGGTAGCCGCGTGGTACGCGACCGCAGGCGTCTTCTGGCCTGGCTGCTGGCCGGGGCCGTCCTGGCCGTCGTACTGGCCCTGTACGACGCCGACCGGACCGGGGTGAGCGAGCCCTCGGCCGGGCCCTGCCCCGACAGCGCCCTCCAGTGCCCCGGCGGCGGCCCCCGGCCGGGGTCCACGCCCTCGCCCTCCGCCGACCCGTCGGCCGATCCGTCCGCGTCGGGCGCTCCGAGCCCGTCCGCCGGTACGGCCACGCCCTCGGGCGCGCCCTCGCCGGGGACGAGCACGGCCCCCGCCGGCGGCCTCTGCTCCTCGCCCGGCGCCTGCGGATTCCCCGACGCCCGGACCACCGGCCCGCGGATCGCGCTGGAGCGGCACGACACGGGCGACATGTCGGTGAAGACCGACGGCACGGTCATCAAGGGCTGGGACATCCGCGGTTCGCTGGACGTCTACGCCAACGACGTCACCGTCATCGACAGCCGGATCACCTCCGCCAACTGGTGGGGGATCAACCTGCGGCCCGGCTTCAGCGGTCTGCGCGTCCTGCACACCACCATCACGGCCGTGCCGGGCAAGGGCCCCGACAACGGCGGCGTCGACTACGCGGTCTCCAACATGGGCGGCAGCTCGATCGAGGTCGGCTGGTGCGACGTCTCCGTGTTCGGCAACGCCCTCTCGATGGGCCAGGGCGACCTCCACGACAACTACGTCCACGACATCGTCCCCTTCCGCAACCAGGGCGGCGAATGGCAGCACACCGACGCCGTCATCAGCGGCGGGGGCAACAAGGGCCGCCTCACCGTCCGCCACAACACCCTCCTGAACCCCGTCCCCGTCCATCAGGGCGCCAGCGCCGCGATCGGGCTCTTCGCGGACACCGGCACCGTGTCCTCCGTGGTGGTGGACGGCAACTGGCTGGCGGGCGGGGCCTACGCGCTGTACGGCGGCGGGCCGGGCGCCACCGGCATCCAGGTCACGGACAACGTGTTCTCCGCCGAGTACCACCCGAACGCCGGCGCCTACGGGCTGGTCACCGCCTGGAACGCGGGCGGCGCCGGGAACGTGTGGCGTGGCAACCGCACGGCCGACGGCCGGCCCGTCGTCCCCGAGCCGTCCCCCTGACGATCGAACCGAGAGGACGTCATGCGCCGCATCGCGCGGGCCCCCTGGGAGCTGCTGAAGCGGACCTTCGGCTGGCTGGTGCTCTTCGAGGCCAGGAACAAGGTCCTGCTCGCCCCCTCCGCCCTGCGGTTGAAGCGTTTCGAGGACGCCGAGACCGCCCGGCTCGCCGCCGTTCTGGGCAGTCCGCCGAGCGCCTTGGTCGCCACGGTGATCGCCACGCACCGGCGGCCCGAGGCGCTGCGCGCGGCGGTCCGCTCGACCCTGGCGCAGAGCGTCGCCGACCAGGTGGTCATCGTGGTCGACGACGGCGCGGGGCTGCCGGAGCTCCCGCAGGATCCAAGGCTGTTCGCGGTGTCGCTGGCACGGAACACGGCCACCGCCGGCGTCGTGCGCAACGTGGGGATACGGCTGACCCGCTCGCGGTACGTGGCCTTCCTGGACGACGACAACCTGTGGGAGCCCGACCACCTGGAGCAGGCCGTCGCGGTGCTGGAGCCGCCCGGCGGGCCGGAGGCGGTGTACACGGCGCTGCGCCGGGTGCTGCCCGACGGCTCCGAACGGGACGTGCTGTCCGTGCCGTTCGACCGTCGCCGGGCCGCTCACGAGGCCTTCCTCGACACCAACGCCTTCGTGGCGCGCCGCACCCGGTCCCTGTACTTCAGCCGGCTGCGGCGCACCCCCGAGGTGCTGCCGCGCGAGGACTGGGAGCTCGTACGGCGCTACGCGCGCCGCCACGAGGTCCGCCACGTCCCCCGGGCCACGGTCCGCTACCTGGTCAACCCGGAGAGCTTCTACACCGCCTGGGACGGGCACGCGCCCACCGGGTGAGCCGGCCTCCGGTGGAAGGCCGGCCCGGGCCCGGTCCGGGCCCCGTTCAGGGGCCGGGTGTCGCGCGCAGGGCGGACGGGGTGGCCAGGGCCCTCGCCGCCGCCCGGCTCGCGGGCCTGCCGAGGGCGGCCCGGGAGGTCTCGCGCAGCAGTACCGCCCCGCGGAAGGCCGCGGTCGCCGCGGCTCCGTGCCGGCGGCCGTAGAGCCGTACGCGGTTGAGGGTGAGCAGGGTCCACAGCCGGGGCGACACCTGCGAGTCCCCGCCGAGGTGGACGGCGCGGGCGGCGGGTTCGAGCCGGGTGGCGAAGCCGCGGTCCCCGGCGCGCAGGCAGTACTCGGTCTCCTCCGAGTAGAGGAAGAAGGACTCGTCCCAGGCCCCGCAGGCGTCCAGGCAGTCCCGGGAGAGGGCCATGAGAGCGCCGGTCGCCCAGTCGGCGACGGTCGCCCGCTCGTAGGCGGCCGGGTCGGTGACCAGCTCGCTCCAGCGCGGGAAGCGCCCGGCCCGGCGGTTGCCGATCACCGCCTCACCCAGGGCCCGGGTCACGCGCGATTCGCGGCGCAGCGAGTGCTGGAGGGTGCCGTCCTCCTCGTACAGCAGGGGGACGCTGATCCCGACGCGGCGGCCGCCGGACAGGGGGGCGTCGAGCGCGTCGACGAGGAGCGCGGCGCAGCCGCGTCGCATCCGTACGTCCGGGTTGCACACGAGGGCGGCGCGGAAGCCGCCCTCCCAGCCGGCGGCGGCCTCCAGGGCGGCGTTCACCCCGGCCGCGTACCCGGCGTTGCGGCCGGTCTGGACGACCGCGGCCCCGGGTGCCAGCGAGCGGACGACGTCGACGGTGCCGTCGGCGGAGTCGTTGTCGGCGACGACCAGGCGCCAGTCGAGCCCGGCCATGCCCTCGGGCAGGGACGCGAGGAACTCGGGCAGCACCCGGGCGCTGTTCCAGGTGACGACGAGGACGGCTACGGGACCGGCTACGGGACCGGCTGCGCGAGCTCGGTCCGGGTCTCGGCGGGAGGACATGGGGACTCCACGGTTCGGGGCTCCTGCGGCGCGCCGCGCCGGATGAAGCCGAGGTAACTGCCTCCGGCGGCGATCGTCAGGAAGAACATCCCCGCGAACATCGGGAAGCTGAGGGCGTCGAAGGTGGCGCTGCTGACGAGGGCGACGAGGGCGGAGGCGAAGAACGCCTGGCCGAGCTCCCGTTCGGACTCGTCGGCGGCGAGGCGGCGGATGGCGCCGCCCTGGTGGATTCCGGTGAGGAACAGCGCCAGCAGGGCGAGCAGGCCGAGCAGGCCCATCTCCGCCAGGGTGAGCATGTACTGGTTGTCGGTGAAGAAGTAGAGGTCGGGCGTGAAGGTCCCCAGGCCCCGCCCGAACAGCGGGCGCTCCTCCAAGTAGGGGACGATCGCGCTGTACTTGACGGTCCGGGCCTGGGTGCTGCTGTCGGAGTTCGACAGGAAGGAGCTGAAGAGGGTGGTGATGGTGCCGATCAGCCCGGGTACGGCGACCTTGAAGCAGGCCACGGAACCCAGCAGCAGGCCGATCGCGGTCCAGCGGCGCTGCGGCTTCCACCGCGGGACCATCACCAGGACCACGATGAGCGCCCCGATGATGGAGGTCCGGGACACGGTCAGCGGCAGCGCCCCGCCCATCAGGACCACCGGCCCCCAGCGCCGCCGGCGGCTGAGGTGGGCACGGACGGGGTCGAAGGCCTGCTGGACGGCGAAGGGCAGCATCAGGGCGAGCATGCCGCCGAACTCCAGGGGCTGGGCGGTGGTGGAACGCGGCCGGGTGAACGCCCCGCGGTCGAGGGTGGTGATCTGCGCGACGCTGGACTGGAGTCCGGGGATGCTGATGTGTTCGGCGATGTTGGTCGCGGTGAAGAAGTCGTAGTAGCCGATGGCGGCCACCACCGAGCCCATCACCACGGCCCGCCGCAGCAGCACGTCGAGGCGGGCCCGGTCCTGGACGCCGGCGGAGACCAGCACCACGATCGACACCCAGACGAGCAGTCCGATCAGCCCGCGGTCCGCGCCGAGCACCTCCTTGTGGGTGCTGCCCCGGGTGGCGTTCCCGAGGTACGAGGCCAGTACGGAGACGGCCAGCAGCCACATCACGACCCGGGGCAGCCGGGTGCCCGGGGCCGGGCGGATCCGGCCGGTCAGCCAGGTCGCCAGGTACCAGAACAGGCACAGGAGCGCGAACACGTTGGCCGGGGTGCCGACCCCGCCCATGCCCGGCAGGGTCAGGTTCGAGGGGATGAAGAAGGCCAGCCCCAGGTAGCCGCTGAGCAGCGCCGTCGCGTCGGGCCGGCGGCCCGGCAGCCTCCTCCTGCGGGCGCGCGCCCCGGCCTCGGCGGCGGCCTCGCGCCTGCGGCGGCGGGCCACCAGCAGGGTCTCGGCCACGAAGGAGAGGGTGAAGCCCGCGGTCACTCCCGCGATGACCACCGCCAGCACCTGCTGGTAGCGGCTCTTGAGCTGGGGCACCGGGGTCTGCGGCAGCACCACGGGGGCCGTCTGGACGAAGTACGCGGGCTGCACCTTGGCCGCCGCCTGGAGCGCGTTGAGCTGTTCGCCGGCGAAGGCGGTGAGCGTACTGGTCTCCTTGAGCACCTTCGCCCGGTCGGTGCCGGTGACGGTCAGCGTGAGCATCGGGCCGGAGGTGTTCGCGGCGAAGCCGACCGTATAGGGGTCGCTCACGCCGAGGCCGTGCAGGTCACGCGCCGCGTCGGCCCCGGACAGGGTCCGGATCAGCACGTCGGCGGTCACCACGAGCGAACCGCCCGCGTTCGAGATGGGGTTGCCGAAGGCGGGGGCCAGTTCGGCCACGGCCGTGGAGTCGAGCAGTGCCACCGAGCTCTGCGACTGGTACGCCACGGGCACCGAGCGGTACAGGTGCAGGCCCGCGAGGAGTCCGATGACCGTCAGGGGCACCATCACGTACCAGCGGCGCCGCAGCACGGCGGCTATCTCACCGATGCTCACGAATGCCCCCTTGCGCCTGCCGGAACCGATGGCGGGCCGACCGGCGTCCTGGAAAGATCGAACGCGACGGAAGGAATCCTGTGTCGCCTGGTGAGTTGTTCCGCACGCTTCGCCGCCGCTGGTACGTCCTGGTCCTGGTGGCGGCGGTGGCGGCCGCCGGCGCCCTGCAGGTCCTCCGCCCCGGCCAGACGTACGTGAGCTCGGCCATCGTCGTGCTCAAGCCGCCGGTGACCGGCAGCCAGCCCAATCAGCTGGCCAATCTCCAGCCCCCGCTGGCCGCCGTCTCGTACGCGGCGGTGCAGCAGCTGGAATCGCCTGCCGGGGCGGCCGAGTTGCGCGCCGCGGGGGTGGCCGGCACCTACCGGCTGATGCCCCGCAACAGCGGCACCAGCGTTACCCCCCGCTATCTGATCCCCTCGCTCCAGGTGCAGGCGGAGCACGCGGATCCGGCCTCCGCCAACCTGGCCGTGCTGAAGGTCGTCGAGGCGTACACGAAGCGCATCGCGGCCATGCAGGCCGAGCAGCAGATCCCGGAGAAGGCGCGGATGAGCGTGACCCTGCTCGTGCCGCCGACCGCGGTGGCCCGGACGGGCACCAAGAGCCGGGCGCTGGCCGGGACGGCGCTGCTGGCCGGGGTCTGCGCGGTGGCCGCGGCGCTGTGGACCGATCGGCTCGTGATGCGCCGGAACCGGCGCCGGCGCGAGAGCGCCGGCGCCGGTCCGGTGGACGAACACGGGGCGCGGAGCCTGATCCCCGTGGCCGCGGGGGCCCGCTGAGGAAGCGGGCCGCCGGGCCGTCGAGCCCCCGCAACGGGGCCGGTGGTGCAGTTGGTGCTTGTGGTGCTGCTGGTTCATCAAATCCCTCGGCGTTTCCAGGACTGCCACCAGAGCCACTCGCGCCCCCGGTCGGCGACGGCCGAGAGCACGAGCGGCTGGAGGTACGGCATCGCACGGGCTCCGATCCGCCGCCGCCTGCGCAGCGCCCGGTACTCGGGGAGCCCGGTGTACTGCGGCAGACAGGTGGCGGCGAACGCCTCCAGCTCCTCGACCGGGACCACCCCGGTGCGCCCACGGTCGTACGCCCGGTAGGCGCGCCGCAGCGCGTACCGGGCGAGCCGGGTCCGCGCCAGGGCCGACAGCCGGCCGGCGTCGGGGAGCAGGCCGGCGCACTTGTCCAGGACCGAGTCGAAGGCGACGAGGCGCTGGCGCAGGTCATCGAGCTGACCGCCGAAGTCGGTGGTGGACATGTTGTTGCCGTGGACCCGGTAGAAGGCCTGGTCGGCCCCGCGCACGTAGCCCACGTCGGCGTGCGCCGCGAGCCGCATCCACATCTCGATGTCGCCGGCGTGCGGGAGCTCCGGGTCGTAGCCGCCGACCTTGCGCTGGAGGCTGGTACGGACGACCACCTCGGGCGAGGTGATGCAGCCGGTGCCCTCCCGGAACCGCCGCTCCAGCCACCACCGTCCGGGGTAGACCACCGAGCCGGTGCTGCGGGTGCGGGCCGCGGGCAGCGGCCCGCCGTGCCGGAACCGCAGCGGCCGGCCGTAGGCGAATCCGGCCTCGGGGTGGGCGTCGAGCAGGGCCGCGGCGCGCACCAGGGCTCCGGGGACCAGCCGGTCGTCGGCCGACAGGAGGGCGACGTAGTCCCCGTCGGCCCATTCCAGCAGGCCCTCGTTGTAGGTGACGATGTGGCCCTGGTTCTTCTCGTGGACCCGTACCTCGATCCGCGGGTCGGCGGCGGCCAGGGCCCGTGCCACGTCCGCGGAGTCGTCGGGCGAGGCGTCGTCGATGATCAGTACGCGGACGTCGACGCCCGGCTGCTCGTCCAGGACGCTCTTGACGCAGTCGGCCAGGAAGTGGCCGTACTTGTAGCAGGGGATGACCACGCTGACGGTGCTCACTGGCCGCTCACCTCCGTCGAGCCCTCCGCCGCGAGCCCGTTCGGCACGGTGGTGGTGAAGACCGGGCCGACCCAGTAGTTCACGGAGCCGAAGGTGTTGGTCGGGAAGGCGTTGGAAGCACCGTACTTGTAGAGGCCGTTGGCGCCGCCGCTGCCGTCGGCCGGGGCGACCAGCGGGTAGGAGCGGTGCGCGGCCGTGAAGTAGCCGCCGTCCACCGAGTACTTGCCGTTCGGGGCGTGGTAGGAGGCGATGTAGCTGGTGCCCGCGGTGATGGGTACCGGGGTGGTGAAGTGGAGCTGCTGCCAGCCGGACAGGGTCTCGCTGCCGAAGGTGCCGGTGGCGAGGAGGGTGCCGGTGGCCGACCAGAGGCTGCCGGTGTGCGTGCCGGTGTTGCCGGGTCCCTTGTAGAAGGTGATGCCGGTGACGTAGCCGCTGACCGCGGACTGGAAGCGGGTGCCCAGTTCCACGGAGTTGGTGTCGTCGTTGACGTTGGCGGTGCTGGGCTCCGCGGTCGCCCCCCACAGCGTGCACGGGCAGTTCACCGTGGGCGGGCTCGCGCTGGTGGTGAAGGTCCAGGTGACCGGTGCGGCCATGGTGTTGCCCCACAGGTCCGCCGCCTGCACGGAGGCGGTGTAGGTGGTGTTCAGCACGAGCTCGGTGGACGGGGTGAAGGTGGCGCTGTTGGATGCGGTGAGGACCTTGCTGCCCGGGACGGCGGCGCCACCCGGGTCCTTCAGGGTGAAGGCGAGGGTGTCGGAGTCGATGCCCTCGCTGAAGGTGGCCTTGACCGCGGAGGTGATCGCGGTGCCCGTGGCGGCGGACTGCGGGCTGATCGTGGTGACGGTGGGCGGGACGGTGCTCGCGGTGGAGGTGTCCAGGACCGCGTCGACCCAGTAGTTGCTGCCGGAGGCAGCCGTGGACGGGAACCCGCCGGTGGCGCTGTACCGGTAGACGCCGTTGCCCCCGTCGGTACCGCTGCGCAGCGCCGTCAGCGGGGCGAGGCCCGCGTCGGCGGAGGCGAAGGTGTTGTCGAAGGAGTACCCGCCGTTCGGGGCGAAGTAGGAGGCGACGTAGGTGGTGTTGGCCTTGATCGGGACCGGTGAGGAGAAGTTGAGCTGCTGCCAGCCGGACGCCGTCTCGTTGGTGAAGGCGCCGGTGGCCAGGCGCTGGCCCGAGCTGCTCCACAGGCTGCCGGTGTGCGTTCCGGTGTTGGCCGGCGACTTGTAGAAGCGGACTCCGGTGATCGAGCCGGGCGCCGAGGAGCGGATCTTCACGCCGAGTTCGACGGCGCTGCCGTCACCGGCGTTGACGGTGCCCGGTACGGCCGCGGCCGGCCAGACGGTGCAGGGGCACTGCTGGGGTCCCACGGTCAGCGGCACGGTGGTGGTGGCGCCGATGTTGACGCTGTCGTCCACCGCGCGGACCTTGATCTGTACGGATCCGGGGGCGGTCGGGGTCCACTTGTAGTTCCAGGAACCGACGCCGGTGGCCGCCTTCCAGGTGGTGCCGCCGTCGGTGGAGACCTCCACGCGGGCCACCACGCCGCCGCCGCTGTCGGTCGCCGTGCCGGTGATGGTCACCGGGCGCAGTGCGGGGACGGTGGCGCCCGCCGCCGGGCTGGTGACGGTGATGGCGGGTCCCGTGGTGTCCGTGGAGGCGGCCGCGGCGACCAGGTTGGTCTGCAGGGACTTGGGCTGGACGCCCATGTCCGCGAAGACGTTCACCGTGGCCTGCTGCATGCGCTTGTCCTCGGTGACCACCGTGTCGTCGGGATTGCCCGTCGGCATGTTGGTCAGGCCCCAGGACCACTGCACGGTGCCCGCGCCGAAGACCAGGGCGCGCGAGGTCGGGTCGCGGAAGGCCACCAGGCTGTGCGTCGCGGTGCCGTTGCCGTACGTGTTTCCGTAGTCGAGGCGGAGTTTGCCGTCGTTGATGTCGACCGTCGTGGAGGACATCGCGATCTGCCCGGGCGGGCGCGCCGCGTCCTCCACGTCGCTGTCCCACTCGTAGCCGAGCGTGCCGGCCGGGAAGGTGGCGGTCTGGGAGGGGCTCAGGTTCGCGACGGTGGTGCCCCGCCACAGCCGCATCTTGGCGAAGGCGCCCGGCACGGTGATCGCGTCGCTGCGGTAGCCGTTCACACTGAACAGCGAGCCGGTCAGCTGGTTCTGCGGCTGGTAGGGCCGCCCGTTCGTGGAGCTGGCCGGGTCCATGAAGGTGCCCGTCCAGATCCCGCTCGGGTCGGGGATGCCGTTGGGCTGGGGAAAGGAGAGCTTGGTCTCCTTGTAGCAGACCAGCGTCCGGTTGGCCGTGGCCGCGCCGTCGATGCTGGGCGCGAGCCGGGTCTTCCAGAAGACCTCGTTGCCGCTGAAGTAGGTCTGGTGGACCCCGGCCCGGCGTGCGTTCAGCGCATTGGTGAACTGGTCCTGGGTCCAGTACTCGTCGTGGCCCGAGGACATGAAGACCTTGTGGTTGCCGAGCTGGGTGGCGCCGCGGGTCGACATGTCGATGCCGGACATGTAGCTCACGTCGTACCCGTTGCGCTCCAGCCAGGAGATCATCTGGTATTCGGACCCGTAGATCCCGTTCTCACCGCCGATGTCCATCGGCCGGTTGTAGCTGACCTCGTAGGCCCGGCCGTCCGGGGCGGGTCCCCCGCCGTCGTACAGGTCCTGGCCGCCGTAGTTGTTGTACGCCTGCCAGGTCTGGTCGCTGGTCTGCACGACGATGTCGGAGTGGCCGGAGTCGTTGCGCACGACGAACGGATACGGCATCACCCCGTTGCCGTCCGCCTGGTCGAGGTTGGCGATGTAGAGGCCGGACACGGCATCGGCCGGTACGGTCCACGTGGCGGTCACGGGCCAGTTCCCGCAGTCCACCAGGCCGGTGGCGGCCTTGGTGGTGCAGCTGCGCGGGTTCCCGCCGGCCGGGAAGTTCGCCGGGTAGGTCTGGGCCGCCTGCGCCGCGGTCGACATCAGGCGGGCCCCGTCACCCCCGTAGTGGCCCAGCCGGTAGACCGACACCCGGTAGGGGGTCGGCGACTGCACCTTGAACTGCACCGTCTCGCCCGCCTGGACGCTCATCTGGGCGCTGAAGCCCTTGATGTCCCCGTAGGCGCTGGGCGCGAACCAGTCGGACATCGGCGTGCCCGGCTTGGAGTTCTCGCACACGATCGCGTTCGTGCCGGGACCGCAGGGGTCTGCCGCACCCGCCACCGAGGACGGGGGTAAGACCGTGGCCATCAGGGCGGCGACCACGGTGAAGAGGCCGTACCGGAGCAACCTTGTCCGTCTGTTCATCTGTACCTCTTTTTTGTGCGTCGGCGCTGCGCTGGGCGTCAGCGCAGCGCGTCGGTGAGCGCGTCCACGACCCGCTGCTGTTGGGCGGCGGTGATCTGCGGGAAGAGCGGGAGCGACAGCATCCGGTCCGCGGCCCGCTCGGCCTGCGGGAAGTCCCCCCGGCCGTGGCCGAGGTGGGCGAAGGCCGGGGTGAGGTGGACGGGTGCCGGGTAGTGCACTCCCGCGCCGATGCCCTCCGCGTTGAGCTTGCCGACGACCGCGTCGCGGTCTGCGCCGCCGACCCGGACGACGTACAGGTGCCATACGTGCACGTTGCCCTCGGCCGTGACCGGGAGGATCAGGCGTCCGGCGGCCGCCAGATCGGCGAGGAGGGCGTCGTAGCGGGCCGCGGCGGCGCGGCGGGCCGCGTTGCCGTCGGCGAGGCGGGCCAGCTTGGCCCGCAGCACCACGGCCTGGAGGCCGTCGAGCCGGCTGTTGAACCCGGCGACGTCGTGACGGTACTTGGCGATGCCACCGTGGTTGGCCAGGGCCCGTACGAGGTCGGCCTTCTCCTCGTCGTCGGTCACCACGGCGCCCGCGTCCCCGTAGGCGCCCAGGTTCTTGCCCGGGTAGAAGCTGGTGGCCGCGATCCCGCCGCTGCCGGGGGTGCGGCCCTCGCGGTCGGCGCCCTGGCTCTGCGCGGCGTCCTCGACGACCTTGGCGTGCGCGGGGAGCTGCGCGGCCAGCTCCGCCGCGGGGGCGCACTGCCCGTACAGGTGGACGGGGACCACGGCGCGCGTGGCCTTGCCTACCGCGTCGAGCGCGGCCTGCGGGTCCATGAGCAGGGTGTCGGGGAGGCAGTCGACGAGGACCGGGCGGGCGCCGATCCGGGCGACGGCTCCGGCGGTGGCGATGAAGGTGTTGGCGGGCAGCACCACCTCGTCGCCGACGCCCACCCCGCTGGCGCGCAGGGCGAGTTCGAGCGCGTCGGTGCCGTTGGCCACGCCGACGCAGTGGCCGACGCCGGCGAAGGCGGCGTACTCCCGCTCGAAGGCGCGGACCTCCTCACCGCCGATGAAGGCGGTGTCGGCCAGCACCCGGTCGAATCCTGCGCGTAATTCCTGCGCGACCTCGGCGTGCGCCGCCTTCAGGTCCACGAGCGGTATCTGGTTCATCCGACTGTGCTCCCCATCCGTGTCTTCGTGCTCATGGCCGTCTCGGGACCGGTGCCGGTCCCCGGCCCCGTCCGTCTCCCCGGCACCTGGCCGGGCTGCGCGCCGTCGGCCCGCAGCTCGTCGAGGGCCGGGCCCCCCGCCGCGCGCAGCCGGCGGGCGGGGCTGCCGGCCCACACCTCGCCGGGCGGCACGTCGGCCAGGACCGTGCTTCCCATCCCGGTCAGCGACCAGGCGCCGACCGTGGTGTTCTCCCGTACGAGGGCGCCCGCGCCCACGTACGCCCCGCGCCCCAGCCGGACCCCGCCGCCGAGGCGCACCCCGGAGGCGATCGTCGCGAAGTCCCCGACCGTGTCGTCGTGGGTGAGGACCGCGTGCGGCATCACCGCCACGTGCGCCCCGACCCGTACGGCCGCGGTCAGCACGCAGTGCGCGAGCAGTACCGATCCCGGGCCGAGCACCGAGGAGGCGGAGACGGCGGCCGTGGGGTGGACCACGGTCGCGTACCGGTCCTCGGGCAGGGCCAGGCGCCGCACGAGACGGGCCCGTACCGCGTAGTCGCGCGGGCTGCCCACGCAGACCACGACCCGGGCGTCCGGGCTGCGGTGCACCAGCTCGCTGCCGCCCAGCACCGGCACCCCGTCGACGTCCCGGCCGTGCAGGGCCGAGTCGTCGTCCAGGTGGCCGGCCAGCCGCCAGCGCGGGGCGCGGCCGCGCTCCCGGTCGGCGGCGGCCGTGTCCCGTACGGCCTGGGCGGTCTCGCGGGCGAATCCGCCCGCGCCCACGATGAGCAGGCTTTCGGTGGGGGCGGTCATCCGCCCGCCCGTCCGCGGAGCACCGCGACCACCCGGTCCTGCTGGTCCCGGGTCATGGTGTGGAACAGCGGCAGGATCAGCGAGTCGCGGCTGATCCGCTCGGTCACCGGCAGCGGCGCCGCACCGTGCCCGGCGTACGCCGGTTCCAGGTGCGAGGCCATGATCCCGCGCCGGGCCGAGATCCCGGCCTCGGCCAGCACCGCGAGCAGTTCGTCGCGGCCGACGGGGTAGTCCTCGGTGAGCAGCACCCAGTACGACTGGAAGTTGCCCTCGCCGTGACGGGGGTCGCGGACCGGCCGCAGGCCCGGGACACCGGCGAGCGACTGCTCGTACCGGGCGGCCAGTTCACGGCGGCGGGCCACGATCGCGTCCAGCTTGCCGAGCTGCACCAGGCCGACTGCGGCCTGGATGTCGGTCATCCGGTAGTTGTAGCCGACCTCCAGATAGGCCTCGGCGATCGGCTTGCTGCTGGCGTGCCGCTGCGCCGCGGACACGTTCATCCCGTGCTCGCGCAGCCGGCGCAGGCGCTCGGCCCATCCGGCGTCGTCGGTGGTCACCATGCCGCCTTCGCCGGTGGTGATCACCTTGCGGGGGTGGAAGGACCAGGCGGCGAGCAGGGCGCCGTGGCCGACGGACTTGCCGCCGACGGTGGCGCCGATCCCGCAGGCCGCGTCCTCCACCAGCGGGAGGCCCCAGTCGGCGCAGGCCGCGCGCAGGGCGTGCACGTCCGCCGGCACCCCGCCCTGGTGGACGGCGAGGACGGCCTTGGTGCGCGGGGTCCGTACGGCGTCCACGGTCTCGGGGGTCAGGTTCCCGGTGGCCTCCTCGACGTCGGCGAACACGGGGTGCGCGCCGACGTAGCGCACCGCGTTGGCGGTGGCGATGAAGGACAGCGAGGGGACGATCACCTCGTCGCCGGGGCCGAGCTCCAGGGCGATCAGCGCCAGGTGCAGCGCGGTGGTGCACGAGCTGACGGCGATGCCGTGTTCGGCGCCCACCCGCTCGGCGAAGGCCCGCTCGAACGCGGCGACGCGGGGGCCCTGGGCGACCCAGCCCGAGAGCACGGCGGCGGCGGCCGCCTGCGCCTCCTCCTCGCCGAGCCACGGGACCATGACCGGGATGCGGGCGGGGGCGGGTGCGGGGGTGGTCGCGGGGACGGGGGTGGTCGCGGGGACGGGGGTGGTCGCGGGGACGGGGGTGGTCGCGGCGCTCATCGGCCGGCCTCCTCGGCGACGGCGGCCCGCGCGGCCGCGTCCGCCGCGCGCTCGCCGCGCCACCACTCCACCAGGTCCCGCAGCCCGCGGCGCATGTCGATCTCGGCGGTGAAGCCGAGGCGTTCCGAGGCCTGCGAGGTGTCCGCGAGGCGCCGGGTGACCCCGTTCACGGCGCGGGCCGGCCCGTGCTCCGGCGCCATCGCCTCCGCGCCCATGGCCTCCAGCAGTCCGACGGCCAGGTCGCGCAGGCTGGTCTCGGTACCGCTCGCGACGTTGAACACCTCGTCGGTCAGGTCCGATTCGGCGGCGAGCAGATTGGCGCGCGCGATGTCGCGTACGTCGGCGAAGTCCATGGTCTGGGTGCCGTCGCCGAGGATCAGGGGCGGCTCCCCCGCGGTGATCCGCTCCATCCAGCGGATCAGCACCTCGGTGTAGAGCCCGTGGATGTCCATCCGGGGCCCGTAGACGTTGAAGTAGCGCAGCGCGATGTAGTCCAGCCCGTACATGGCGTGGAAGCTGCGCAGCATCCCCTCGTTGAAGGCCTTCGCGGCCCCGTAGAAGGTGTCGTTGTTGTACGGGTGGTGGCGCTCGGTGGTCGGGAAGGTCTCCGCGAGCCCGTAGACCGAGGCGGAGGAGGAGGCGACCACCTTGCCCACCCCGGCGGCGACGGCCGCCTCCAGCACGTTGAACGTGCCGTCCACCAGGACCTCGTTGGCCAGCCGCGGCTCCTCCGCGCACTGGGTGATCCGGATGGCGGCGAGGTGGAAGACCAGCTCGGCGCCCTCGGTCGCCTTGCGTACGGTCTCCCGGTCGCGGATGTCGCCCTCGACGACGTTCACCGCTCCGCTCTTCAGGGCGCGGGCCAGGTTGCCGAGCCGCCCCCGGACGAAGTTGTCGAGCACGACGACCTCGCGCGCCCCGTTGTCCACCAGCTGGTCGACGACGTGCGAGCCGATCGTGCCCGCCCCGCCGGTGACCAGAATCCTCTTGCCTCGTACGCTGCTCAACGCCCTGCCCCTACTGAGTCGGTCGTGGTGTTCCGTGCTGGTGCGCCCGGCGCGGTGTGCACGCCGGGCGAGGTGGTGCGGGTGGCCGATCCGGCGACGGCCGGTGCCGGGGTCAGCGCCCGGTGCGCAGTCCGACGACCGCGCCGCGGAACTCCAGGCTGCGGGAGGCGGCTTCGAGGATGTCGAGCACCTGAAGGCCCGCCCGGCCGTCGGTCAGCGCCGGACGCCGGGTCCGGATCGCGGCGGCGAACTCCTCGACCATGCTGCGCAGGGCCTCCTTCTCGCCGAGCGCGGGCGCCACCATGTCGCCGGTCCGGTAGGAGGCGAGCACGTCGCGGCGCTCGTCCGCGCCGATCTCCTGCGGGGCCGTCATGTCCACCCCGCGGTCGAACACGGCGACGCGCTGCGTGGGGTTGAGGTCGTCCCAGACCAGGGTGCGCTTGGAGCCGCCGACCATCGTCGTGCGGACCTTCACCGGGGACAGCCAGTTGACGTGGACGTGGGCGATGGCGCCGGTGTTGAGCGTGAGGGTCAGATAGGCCACGCAGGACTGGCCGGCGCCGATCGGGTCGGCGCCGTGGGCGGCGACGGCGACGGGGTGGACGTTGTCCGGGAGGATGAAGTCGAGGACGGAGAGGTCGTGGGGGGCGAGGTCCCACAGGACGTCGACGTCCTTCTGGACGAGCCCCAGGTTGATCCTCACCGAGTCGAAGAACTGGATGTCGCCGAGTTCGCCGGAGCGGACCATGTCGCGGATGCGGGCCACGGCCGGGGTGTAGCAGTAGGTGTGGTCGCACATGAGGGTCAGGCCGCGTTCCTCGGCCTCGGTCACCAGCTTCAGGCCGTCCTCGTACGTGGCGGCCAGCGGCTTCTCGACGAGGACGTGCTTGCCGGCGCGCAGGGCGGCCAGGGCGACGTCGAGGTGGGTGCCGGCCGGGGTGGCCACGGCGACGGCGTCGACGGCCGGGTCGGCCAGGACGGCCGCGTAGTCGGAGGTCGCCTGGACGGTGGAGTAGTGGCCGAGCACCTGCCGCGCCCGGTCGACGTTCAGATCGCAGAGCCAGCGGAGCCGGAACCCGGGGCTGGACTGGAAGTTGCGGACGAGGTTGGGTCCCCAGTAGCCCGCTCCGACGACGGCGACGCCTAACGGCTTGGCCGGCCAGGCACCTGCGATCGTGGCCTCGCGCCCCGCACCCTTGGCGGCGTCCTTCTCGGGTTCCTTCTCGGATTCCTTCACAGCGTTCACCTTTCCTTCCGCGCACGCCCTCGGGCGCTATCGACAACCCATGGCCGGGACGCGTGCGAAGGAAGGGGGTGCCGCCGACGGCCTGCGCCGGGGCGCGTGCGCGACCCGTGCGTGACTGCCCAACGGTGATGGCCCCCCACGACCGATGCCCTACGTGTTGCGACGTACTCACGCCCCCCGGCCGCCCGGCGCCCCTCGCACCGGTCCGGCCACGGGCAGGCGGCCTGTTCCCCCAAGCCGTCCTGCCCGCATTTCCCCAACTGCCCTGCTGCCACTGGATTTCCGCGCCGCCGAAGCACGCCGAATCCGGTCGGCTGCGTTCAATCTAGACCACCGGGACTACCCCCGGGGAGAGTTGGAGGAAACGGTCGGCGCGGGTGTTCGAGCGTGCATACTTCCGGGGTGACCAGCATCGTGATCCCGGCCCACAACGAGGGCCGGGTCATCGGCCGACTCCTCGACGCGCTCCTGGCCGACGCCCCCGCGGACGGCCTCGACATCGTCGTGGTGTGCAACGGCTGTACGGACGACACCGCGGCCGTGGCGGGCGCGCGGGGGCCCCGCGTACGGGTGGTGGAGATACCGACTCCCTCCAAACACACGGCACTCCGGGTCGGGGACGAGCACGTGCGCGGTTTCCCGCGCCTGTACGTGGACGCCGACGTGGAGGTCGGGGCGGCCGACGTACGGGCGCTGTCCGGCGCCCTCGCGGCCGATCCGGACCTGCTCGCCGCGGCCCCCGGCCGGGACATCCCCCTGGCCGGGTGCGCCTGGCCGGTCCGCGCGTACTACCGGGTCTGGCAGCGGCTGCCCGCCGTCCGCGAGGGGCTGTTCGGGCGCGGGGTCATCGCCGTGACGGAGCCGGGGCACGCCCGGATCGCCGCCCTGCCGCCGCTGATGGCCGACGACCTGGCCGCGTCGCTGGCCTTCGCCCCGCAGGAGCGGAGCGTGGTCGACACGGCCCGGGTGGTGGTGCATCCGCCGCGCGCCTGGGGGGACTTGATCCGGCGCCGCGTCAGGGCGGCGACCTCCTCCGCCGAGCTGGAGCGCTTCCAGGCCTCACAGGCGCGCGGAAGCGCGCAGGGGGCGCACGCGCCGTCCGCGCGCACCGGTACGGATGATCTGCGCGCCCTGCTGAGGGCCCAGCCCAGCCTGCTTCCGGGGGTGGTCGTGTTCGTGGTGGCGGCGCTGGCCGCTCGGCGGGGGGCCCGCAAGGCCATCCGGTCCGGGGACTTCTCGACGTGGCTGCGCGACGAGAGCAGCAGGCAGGGCTGAACAGCGGCGTACCGCCGAATCCCTACGCACGCCGCCCAGTTGGCCCGTACAAGCATTAGGGTTCCACTCGTACGTACGAGGGACCAGACCGTCGGCACCGGGAGCTCCAGAGCATGTACCTCGCGGACCGCTCCGCGCCCGCCGGCGCGAAGACCGCACCGGACGGCGCCTCCGTCCGGGCCCCCGCGGTCGCCTCGACCGTCCTCGCGCTGGGCGCGGTCAGCCTGATCACGGACGTCTCCTCGGAGATGGTCACCGCGGTGCTGCCGCTGTACCTGGTCGCGGGACTCGGGCTGAGCCCGCTCGGCTTCGGAGCGCTCGACGGCGTCTACAACGGGGTCAGCGCCCTGGTGCAGCTGACCGGCGGCCACCTCGCCGACCGCGTCCGCAACCACAAGCTGGTCGCGGGCATCGGGTACGGACTGTCCGCCCTGTGCAAACCCCTGCTGCTGCTCGCGCACAGCCTGGGCCCGGTGGGCGTGGTCCTCGCGCTGGAGCGCACCGGCAAGGGCCTGCGCACCGCACCGCGCGACGCGCTCATCTCCCTTTCCACACCTGCCGAGTCACAGGGGCGCGCCTTCGGCGTGCACCGCGCCATGGACACCACCGGGGCGCTGCTCGGCCCGCTCGCCGCCTTCTTCATCCTGAACATGGCGGTGGGGGGGTACGACGCCGTCTTCGGGGTCAGCGCGTGCATCGCCGTGCTGGGTGTGGTGGTGCTGATGCTGTTCGTCCCCTCCGCGGAACCGGACGCCGCGCGACCGGACGCCGCGCGACCGCACGACGCGAGACCGGGCGAAGGGAAGCCCTCCGGGGCGAGCCTCCGCGAGGCGGCGGCCCTGCTGCGCCTGCCCCGGCTGCGCGCCCTCGCGCTCTGCGCCGCCCTGCTGGGCCTGACCACCGTCAGCGACGCCTTCCTCTACCTGCTGCTCCAGGACCGCACCGGCATCCACGAGCAGTGGTTCCCGCTGCTCCCGCTGGGCACCGCCGCCGTGTTCCTGCTGCTGGCCGTGCCCGCCGGTGCGCTCGCCGACCGGATCGGCCGCCGCAGCGTCTTCCTCGCCGGGCACGCCCTCCTGCTGGCGGGGTACGGGCTGCTGCTGTGGGCCCCGCACTGGCCGGCCCTGCCGTACCTGGTCCTCGTCCTGCACGGCCTGTTCTACGCGGCCACCGACGGGGTCCTGCCGGCCGCGGTCGGCGCGACGGTCCCGGCGAAGCTGCGGGCCACCGGCCTCGCCGTCGTGGGGACCAGCCAGGCGCTGGCCCGCTTCGGCTGCTCGCTCGCGTTCGGGGCCGCCTGGACCGTGTGGGGCGCCGGTCCGGCGCTCGCCGCCGCGGCGGCCGGCCTGTGCTGCTGCGCGGCCGTCGCCGGCTTCGTACTCCGCCCGGCGGCTGCGGACCCCGCACCCGACCCGGCCCGACTCCCCCGAGGAACCCGATGACCCGCTCCCGCCGGCTGCTCGTACTCGCCGTGGCCGTGCTGCTCCTCGGGGGCCTCGCCGCCGCGCTCGTACTGCGCTCGGCCGCCCGCGCCGAGCAGACGCACGAGGGGGACCCGGCCGTCGCCCAGGGCCCCGTCACGCTGGGCCGACAGGACCGGCTGGCCTTCGTCAACGGCGCCAAGGGGCCGCACCGCGGGGCCCTCGTCTCGGTCCCGGCCCAGGCACCGGAGGCAGAGCGGACCGCCTCGGGCCTCGTCTGCCGGCGCTTCCACGCCGCCGCCGGCACCGGAGTGTGCCTGAACTCCTCGCCGGGCGCGCTCGCCCAGGACAACAAGGCCGTGATCGTCGACTCCGCGCTGCGCCCGCTGCACAGCTTCCCGCTCGCGGGCACCCCGTCACGGGCCCGGGTGGCGCCGAGCGGCCATTTCGCGGCCTGGACGGTGTTCGTCGCCGGGGAGTCCTACGGCGCCGCGTTCTTCTCCACCCGTACGACGATCGTGGACACCCGTACGTGGGCCGTCGAGCCGGACCTGGAGAAGTTCTCCATCGAGCTGGACGGCCGCCCCTACTCCTCGGGGGACGTGAACTTCTGGGGCGTGACCTTCTCGAAGGACGACGACACCTTCTACGCCACCCTCGGCACGGCCGGACAAACGTACCTGGTGAAGGGCTCCATCTCGCGGCGCAGCGTCACCACCCTCGCCCAGAACGTCGAGTGCCCCTCGCTCTCCCCGGACGAGACCCGGGTCGTGTACAAGAAGCGCGTCATGCGCGGGGCCTCGCTGTGGCGCGAGCACGTACTGGACCTGCGGACACTGCGGGAGCAGCCGCTCGCGGAGAAGCGCAGCGTGGACGACCAGGCGCTCTGGCTCGACGACCGCACCGTGGCCTACGCCCTGCCCGCCGAGGGCGCGCCGGACACCACCGACCTGTGGACGGTCCCGGCGGACGGCTCGGGCGCCCCCCGCCTCCTCACCCCCGCGGCTTCCTCTCCGACCCGCCTGGGCTGAACAGGGGCCACCGCCCGGCGCCGCGGCCCTGTCAGGACCGCGGAAGGCCACTGCTCGCCCAGACTCCCTGCTCGTGGACCTGCATCTCAAGGACAAGGTGGCGCTGGTCACCGGAGCCAGCAAGGGAATCGGCCTCGCGGTGACCCGGGCGCTCGCCGGCGAGGGCGCGCTGGTGGTGGCCGCCGCCCGTACGGTGGACGGCCCTCTGACGGAACTGGCCGCCGGCGGGCGGGTCCGTCCCGTGGCGGTCGACCTGGCCACCGCGGACGGGCCCGGGCACGCGGTACGGGAGGCGGTCGCCGCCTTCGGCGGGCTGGACGTACTCGTCAACAACGTCGGCGCCGTCCGGCCGCGGCTCGGCGGGTTCCTGTCGCTGACCGACGAGGACTGGGCCTGGGCCCTGGACATCAACTTCCTGACCGCCGTACGCACCACCAGGGCCGCCCTCCCGCACCTGCTGGAACGCGGTGCGGGGTCGATCGTCACCGTCAGCTCGGTCAACGCCTTCCTGCCCGACCCCGGGGTGATCGACTACGGCGCGGCGAAGGCGGCGCTCGCCAACTTCTGCAAGGCGCTGTCCAAGGAGGTCGGTCCGCGCGGCGTACGCGTCAACACGGTCAGCCCCGGCCCGGTCGAGACGGCGCTCTGGCTCGGGGACCAGGGGGTCGCCGCCACCGTGGCGGGCGGTACGGGGAGTTCGCCGGACGACGTCGTCGCGGGCGCGGCGGCCCGGTCCGTCACGGGCCGCTTCACCCGCCCGGAGGAAGTCGCCGATCTCGTCCTCTTCCTGGCTTCCGACCGGGCCGGCAACACCACGGGCTCCGACCACACCATCGACGGCGGGCTCATCACGACCCTCTGATCCCTGCGACGGGCCGGGGGGCAAGCGCGCCCGCCGGGGGCTACGGGACAGCCCTCAGCCCCCGCAGGTGAGGGCCTCCTGGGACCTGCCACCGCCGCCCCGGTCCATGGGCTCCCTCGGCGGGCGGCTCAGCATGCCGCTCTCCGCGGTGAAACGGGGGAGGCCCTCGCGGAGCGCCGGAGCGCCGAACAAGGCGACGTGCAGCAGCAGGCGCGCCGGCTCCGCTTCCGTCGGCCGGCGGGTTCCCTGCTGCTCCCCGCGCAGCTGGGCGAGGAGTGCGGCGCCCCGGCCGGTGCGCCGGGTCCACGGCCACAGCAGCAGGGCCACCGCGTCCGCGAGCAGCCCGAGCAGCAGCAACGGCCCGAGCGGCGTCCCCGCGCCGGCCGAAGCCGCCACCGGCGCGGCGGCGAACACCGGGAGCAGCGCCGCCCCCGCCGCCAGCCGGCGCCCGCACGTCAGCAGCAGCCCGTCGAGCGCGAGGCGCCCCGCCAAGGCCGCCGTCGCCTCCCGCACCCGGTCATTGCGTTCCAGCCGCCGGGGGTGCAGCCGCCCTTGAAGCACCCGGTACAGGGCCCTGGCCACGTCCGAGCACCCCGTGGGGGGCTTGGTGGGATCGCGGCGGAGCGCCTGCCGCCAGGCCGGCTCCACCGAGCCGACGAGGTACAGCTCCACCGACGCGGTCTGCACCGCTCCCCGTACGCCCCCGCGCAGCAGCGCCGTCTCCACGGGCGTCAGCGGCTGCCGGGCCGGATCGCGCAGCGGCCGCCGACCGGGCGGGAAACGTAACGCGGCGGCGGTCGCCAGCAGCACGGCCAAGGCCACAGCCACGGCCGAAGACACTTCGGTGATCATGATCTCTGACCCGCTCCCCCGGGTCCGCCCCCTGCGGACCCGTCACCGAGGCTACCTCCGCCCGGGTCAGGTGAGGAGCTTCGCCTTGGCCTGCTGGAACTCGGCCTCGGAGAGGGCGCCCTTGTCCTTCAGCTCGACGAGCCGGGCCAGTTCGTCCACGTGCGATCCGCCGGCGGCGGGCGTGGCGGCCGTCTTGCGGATGTAGTCCTGGAGGGCGGCCTCGTTCTCCTTGGCCGCCTTGACGTCCCGCTGGGTCATGCCCTTGCCGCGGGCGATGACGTAGACCAGTACGCCGAGGAAGGGCAGCAGGATGACGAAGATCAGCCAGCCCGCCTTGCCCCAGCCGCTCATCTCGTGGTCCCGGAAGATGTCCGTGACGATCTTGAACAGCAGGAACAGCCACATGATCCACAGGAAGAACCAGAGCATGCTCCAGAAGACATTCAGTGCCGGGTAGTCGTCCATGGACGCCTCCTTCAGACGGGCCCCATGCCCGCGATCAGCAGTATTGGCTCGCCCACCGGCTTCCGCATGTCGAGCGGCCCCGCAGGGCCTCCCCGTTGCCCGCCCGTACGGCGCCCCCACCGAGGTCCTGCCCCCGTACGCCGCGGTCCGCGGCGCTCACCCGTTCGGGTTCCCCGGCTCGCCGGGGAACCCGAACCGGGATCGCGTGGGGCACGCGCTACGTCGCCACGCGCGGACGAGCGGCGCGGACCACCGGACTCCCCCGTAGGCACTCACGCCGACTCGGCGGCCACCCGGCCGGAGGCCACCGCCTCCACCAGCGCCCCGTGGTCGCGCTCGTTGCGGTCGGCGTAGGCCTCCGCGAACCGCACCAGGGCCCGGTCGAAGACCTCGCTCCTGCCCAGGTAGGCGGCGATGGCGATCCGGTCCCCGGAGCGGGCGTGCGCCCGGGCCAGCGTGCGGGCGCACACGTCGCCGAACACCTTCATCCCGCGCGGAAGCATGAGCGCCGGCTCAAGGCTGCCCTTCCAGTCCCGCAACTGCCTCAGGTAGAAGTCCCGTTCCCGCCCGTCGATCCCCTGCACCCGGTGCCAGCCGAGGAAGATGTCGCTGGCGGCCTGCATGAGACGCTGCCCGGCCACCACCCGCTCGCCCTGCGTGACCTGCTCGCAGGGCCCGGCGTACGGGGCGAGGACCGACTCCCCCGCCTCCTTGGCCTGGAGGATCAGCGGGTCGCCGTCGTCCCGTCCCAGGAGCAGGATGATCCAGCACCGGGTGCCGACGCTGCCGACGCCGACCACCTTGCGCGCCATGTCGACGACGGTGAACTCCCGCAGCAGATGGCGCCGGTCGGTCGACAGGGTCTGCCCGTACTGGGCGACCAGATCGCGGATCTGCTCCTCCAGCGCGCTGCGCTCCTCGTCCGGCAGCAGCTCCGAGAGCGGCGTGACCAGCGGCGGCAGTGACGTGAACCGGCGCTCCCCGGCGACCGTCTCGGTGAGCTTCCCGGCGGCCTGGACGCTGTCGCGGCCGCGCGCCTTCTCCAGCACCTCGGCCAGCTGCTTGCGGCCGCGCGAGCGCAGTTCGGTGGATGCCAGCGCGCGCAGCTGCTCCGCGTCGATCCGCGCGTACCAGACGTCGAGGTTGCCCATCGTCGCGTAGAGGCGCATCTGCTCGCGGTAGGACCTGCCCGCGGACTGGACGATGACGGCGCGCTCGCGCTCGCTGAACCCGTTCTCCCTGCCCGCGACGGCGAGGCTCACGGTCAGCCGTTTGACGTCCCATTCCCACGGTCCGGGGAGCGTCTCGTCGAAGTCGTTGACGTCGAACAGCAGGTTCCGCTCAGGGGAGCCGAGCAGGCCGTAGTTCAACATGTGGGCGTCGCCGCACAGTTGGACCCGCAGGCCCGAGTCGGGTGTGCGGGCCAGGTCGGCGGCCATGACGGCGGCCGCGCCCCGGTAGAACCGGAACGGCGACTCCACCATCCGCCCGTAGCGGATCGGCACCAGGTCGGCCACCCGGCCGGCCGACTGCCCTTCGAGTACGTCCACCGGATCCTGCCGCTTCGCGGGCGGCTCGAACTCCCCGTGGCTTGATCGGGGGGCTTTGCGCCGGGCGGCCCGGCCGCGTTCGGCACGCTCCTCGGCGGACAGTCGGCGTATGTCCTTCTCCGTGCTCGCGGCATGCCTTGCCATCGCGGTGCACCTCCAGGCCGCACCCCCTGCTGCCCAGCATGACACTCCTGGCCGGGCGCTGCCGTACGGCGGGACGGCGCGCCCGGGGCCGGCGTTCAGTCCGGCCGGGGCGCCTGCGGGTCCGGGAGCGGGCTGCCCAGCCGACGGGCCAGGAACGGCTCCTGCGCCAGGACGGCGCCGATGGTGATACCGCAGGCGACGGCCACGCACAGCACGATGAGCCACGACAACAGGACGAAGACCGAGCCGGCCGAACCGTATTCGCCGAGGGCCCGGTTGAGGGCGCGCGGCATGTAGAAGACGGCGGTGACCGACAGGGCGCTCATCGCACCGGCGGTGAGCAGGGCACCCGGCAGCAGGGGCAGCCAGGGGACGAGGCGGCCCAGCAGGAGGTGCTGGGTCCACCACCACACCACCGCCTGGAAGGCGAACGTGAGGGGGATGCCCAGCCAGAGGCCGACGCCGAACCCGCTGCGCACCGGTTCCTGGACGACGAGCAGACAGATCCATCCGGCGATCCACGCGAGCCAGCGCCAGACGGCGATCCGCACCCCGCTCCTCGGTATCTCCCAGGCGCGTTTGCACAGTCTCTGCATGGCGCGGCTCACGGCGGTGGCCGACAGCAGCACCATGACGGAGCCCACGACGCTCACCGCGCTCTGGAGTTCCTTGTCGGAGCTGTTGAAGACCGCCTGCACCTGGTCGCTCGCCGCGCCGCTGAGCCCGAACACGGCGCGGATCGACGCCGCCATCTGCTTCCGTACGCCCTCCGGGGCGAGCGACGCGACGACGAAGACCAGGGGGACGGCGGTCAGGAAGCACTGCGCGGCGAGCCGCGTCGCGGAGTCGAAGATGTTCACCGACACCATGCGCTCCGCGATGTGGGTGATCACCGGGAACCGGGTCTCCGCCCGGCGCTGGAGCCGCCGGGCGGCGACCGTGGCGTTGCGCGAGCGGGTCCGCCACCGCGTGGCGCGCGAGGCGGCGCGGGTGGGCTTCCCGGAAGCCGCGCGCTTGCGGGGCTGCATCAGCCCACCGGGGAGGGGGTCGGCGCAGAGGAAGGCGGACGGCCGTACGCCCACGACTGCACCGGTGGGGCGGTCGTCGTCATGGGCCCTCCTTCGTCTGCGTCCAGGTTGGAGGATGCGGTCGACGGCGGCATCTTCAGCCGGGCCCGTCGGGCGGCGGGCGAAGGTGTCGAGGACGGGTTCCCTGCGTAGGGTCGAAGTGGCAGGTCGTCGTCGTACGCCATCACACGAGTCGTACGCCATCACACGATGGGGGCGCCATGGTTCTCGACCTCATGCTCATCGCGCTGGCCATCACGCTCTACCCGCTGCCCCTGATGGCGTTCGCACTCGTGGTGTCGACCGCCAGGGGTGTGTGGAAGGGCCTCGTCTTCATTCTGGCCTGGCTGGCCTGCCTCGTCGCGGTGATCGCCGTCGTCCTGGCGGTGACGGACGGCCAGCCCCCACCGCCGCGCTCCCCTCCCGGCGTGGCCGGGCTGGCGGCCAAGCTGGCCATCGGCGTGGGACTCGTGTTCTACGGCCTCCACCGCCGCCGCCTCATGCGGGCGGGCGCCGCCCCGGGGGACGCCTCGGCGGCGGATGCCTCAGCGGGGCAGGTTCCCGAGGTCCGGGGCGGCCCTTCCGGCGGGGCGACGGGCGAGGGGACGGGCGAGTCGGCCGGTGATCGCGGCGAGGGCTCGTTCTGGGCCTCGGCGGGCCTGGCCGTACTCGTCCAGCCGTGGGGCATGGTGGCGGCGGGCGCGACGACCGTACTCGAAGCGAACACCTCGCAGCCGGCCACCTTCGTGGCCCTGTTCGGGTTCTGCCTGCTCGCGAGCGCGAGCCTGCTGGCCGCCGAGCTGTACATCGTGTTCGCCCCCGAGGTCGCCCAGGCCCGGCTGCTGCGTCTGCGCGGATGGCTGAAGGAGCACGCCCAGCAGGCGATCGTGGTCCTTTGCCTGGTGCTCGGCCTGTGGCTGACCGCCAAGAGCCTCTACCAGCTGACCAGCTGACCGGCTGAACCGCTGACCCGCTGACCCGCTGACCCGCTGCCCGGTCGGCGATCGGCCGATCGGCTTGTCCGGCGTTCAGCAGGTGACTTCCCGAATGTGCGAAGGTGCCCGCCCGGTGCTGGAATGGGCTTAGGCGACCGTCCCTCCTGCCCCTCACGTGCCGGAGCCCCCAGCCCGCGGACCAGCGGCCGACGCGACGTCTTCCCTCCCCCAGCACGACAGGAGCAGCCATGAGCAGCGAGGTCGAATCAGGCGGGTTCGGCGGCATCGACGACATGGGTCCCGTGGACTACGCCGTGATCGAGTTTCCGGGCAACCGGATGACGGGCGAGGGGCTGCCGATGCTCGTCGATCTCGTCGATCGCGGCATCATCCGCATCTTCGACCTGGTCTTCGTCCGCAAGGACCTGGACGGATCGGTGACGGCGGTGGAGCTGCAGGACTTCGGCGACGAGGTCGACCTCTCCGTCTTCGAAGGCGCCTCGTCCGGCCTGCTGGACCAGAGCGACATCGACGACGCCGGCACCGCCCTGGAACCCGGCAACTCCGCGGGGATCATCGTGTACGAGAACACGTGGGCGGCGCCCTTCGCCCGCGAACTGCGGCGCGGAGGCGCACAGCTCGTGGCCGCCGGCCGGATTCCCGTCCAGGCGCTGCTCGCGTCACTGGAGGCCATGGAGGCACCGCCCGGCGACGCGTGAGCCCGCCCGCTGCCCCGCCCCACAGCCCCGCCCCCGCTCCATCGCACTCCTGGAGATGAGCACCATGCCCGGACTCCTTCGCGGGATCGCCCGCACCGCCGTCGTCGCCGGCACCGCCACCGCCGTGTCCAACCGGGTGTCGCGGCGGCAGGCCGGCCGCTGGGCGCAGCAGGAGGCACCGCAGGAGGCTCCGCCGGCCGCAGCCGCGCCGCCGCCCCCTCCCGCCCCCGCGGCACCTCCCGCCGACGACATGACCGCCAAGATCGACCAGCTCAAGCAGCTCAGCACCCTCAAGGATCAGGGAGTCCTGACCGAGGAGGAATTCGCCGAGCAGAAGCGCCGGCTCCTCGGCTGAACGAGCACCCGGCACCGGACGCACCGGTGAGGGACGGGGGACGGGAAGGAACGGCCCCATGACGCAGCCGACTCAGCCGAGTCCGCAATCGCAGCCGAACCCGCCATCGCAGCCGCAACGACCCCAGCCGCAGTCGCAGCCTGCGGAAGGCACGAAGCTCAGCGAATTGCTGCGGAGTCCGGGGTACCTCAAAACGCTGCTGTTCTGCGGACTCGTCGGCATCCCGGTCTCGCTGGCCGCCTTCTGGTTCCTCGCCGGGCTCCACGAACTGGAGCACCTGGTCTGGACGGACCTCCCGCACGCCGCCGGTTTCGACGCGCCGCCGTGGTGGTGGCCGCTCCCTCTGCTGCTCGTCTCGGGCGTCTGCGTCGGGCAGATCGTCACCCGCTTCCCCGGGGCGGGCGGGCACATCCCCGCCTCCGGTCTGCACGCCGGGGGTCCGGGTGCGGCGGCCCTGCCGGGCGTGGTCCTCGCGGCCGTCTTCAGCCTCCCGCTCGGCGCCACGCTCGGCCCCGAGGCCCCGCTCATCGCCCTCGGCGGCGGACTGGCGATCGCCCTGCGGCACCTCACGGGAACCCCGGAAACACCGATGAGTACCGTACTGCTGGGCGCGGCCGGTGCGGCCGCGGCCATCGCCGCCATCTTCGGCAACCCGCTCATCGCCGCCGTGCTGCTGATGGAGGTCGTGGGGGTGGGTGGGCCCCGGCTGTTCGCCGTGATGCTGCCGGCGCTGCTGGCGAGCGGCATCGGCTCGTTCGTGTTCACCGGATTCGGCCGCTGGACCGGACTGAAGACCGGCGACCTGTCGCTGAAGGGGGCGGGCCTGCACTTCCCCCGGCTCGACACGGGTGACGTGCTCTGGTCGGTCCTCATCGGCGCGGCCCTGGCGGTCGGCGTGTACCTGATCCAGTACGGCGGACGGCTGACCGCCGTCCACGTCGCCGCACGGCCGCTGACCGTCACCGCCCTCTGCGGGCTCGCCGCGGGCGTCTGCGCAGCCGCCTACGCCCTGGGCACGGGCCGCTCCCCCGAGGACGTGGCCTCCTCGGGCCAGGCCACGCTGGGCCAGCTCGCCGCCGACCCGCACGCCTGGGGCGTGGGCGCGCTGGTCGCCGTACTCCTCTGCAAGGGCGCCGCCTTCTCCCTGTGCCTGGGCAGCCTGCGGGGCGGTCCCATCTTCCCGTCGCTGTTCCTCGGCGCCGCCGCGGGCGTCCTCTGCGCCCCGCTGCCGGGGCTGGGTGTCGGCGCCGGGCTGGCGGCCGGCATGGCCGCCGCCACCGTGAGCTCGATGCGGCTGCCGGTCAGCAGCGTGGTGATGGTGGTGCTCGTACTGGGCAGCACCGACATGATCCCGGTGGCGATCCTCTCCGCCGTCGTGGCCTTCGTGACCATCGAGCTGCTGCCCCCCGGCCCGGCCATCCCGCCCGTCGGCCGCATGCCCGCCGCCGCGCCGCCGGCGCACTAGGGAGTGTCGTCAAAGTGGCGTCGGCCGCCCGTCAGGGCGGTGGTCGGCGGGGTCTGGTGCGTGCGATCGCAAGGCGGAGGAGGGAATCGACGCGGTGGGGGCACCTCCCAGCGGTAGCTGGGGGACGTCGGTGACCGACGACAACGCGGCGAGCGTGCGTGCCAGACCCCGCCGACCAGACGGGACTTTGACGACACGACCTAGGGCCCGCGCGGTCGCTCGGGCGCGTGCAGACTGCGGGGTATGGCTTCTCTGAACGGCTCCCCCGCCTCCCCTGCCGCCCTGCAGGCCCTCGCCCTGACCAATTACGGGCATTTCACCACCATGCGGGTGGAGGACGGCGGAGTACGAGGGCTGGCGCTGCACCTCGACCGGCTGGTCTCGGACTGCCGTGCGGTGTTCGGGGCGGACCTGGACCCCGAGTGGGTGCGGGAGTGCGTACGCAGGGAGGCCGGGGGCGGACGGGCGGGGGCTTTCATGGTGCGGGTCACGGTCTTCGACCCCGAGCTGGATCTGACGGCCCCCGACCGGGCGGGGCGGCCGGGCGTGCTGGTGACGACCCGGCCCGCCGCCGGCTCCGCCGACCGGCCGCTGCCGGCGCTGCGCGTACAGCGGCTCGCCTACTGCCGCGACGCGCCGTCGGTGAAGCACGTGGCACTGTTCGGGCAGCTGCGGCTGCGGCGGGCGGCGCGGCTCGCCGGGTTCGACGACGTGCTGTTCACCGGCCCGGACGGGCTGGTCTCCGAGGGCTGCACCTGGAACGCGGGATTCATCGACGAGGCCGGGGCCGTGCTCTGGCCGGAGGCCGAGGTCCTGCGGGGGACGACGATGCGGCTGCTCCGCACCGCCGGCGGCGGGCACGTCACGGCTGCGATGCCGGACGTCCGGCTGCGCTCGATGCGGGCGGCGTTCGCGACCAGCACGGGCTTCGGCGTACGGGCGCTGGCAGCCGTCGACGACATCGCGTTCCGCACCGACGACCCGGCGATCGGCGCGCTGCGGGAGTCCTACGCGGCCGTACCGCTGGACCGCCTGTAGCGGAGCGAGCCAGAGCGAAACCGCCGGTACCGCCGGTACCTCTTCCTGGCGTACTCGGCCCTGCCGACGCTTCGCGATCACCGGCGGGAGCGGCTTCGCGTCAGGGTGGCATCAAGAGATCCGGGCTGCCCGTATGAAGGCCGTCAAGACGTCTTAACGCAGGCGTGAGCTCGCGGTTTGCTCTAGATCGGCCGTCTGGCCGAAATCCACTTCATCACTTCATCCAGGAGCTCGCGGTGGCCGATCTGGCCTTCGTCGTCACCACAGTCGCGGTGTTCGCGCTGGTGGCTCTCATCGCCCGAGGGGTGACCAAGCTGTGAACGCCGAAAACATCGTCGGCCTCGTCGTGGCCGTCTCCCTGCTCGGATACCTCGTCCTCGCCCTCGTGTACCCGGAGAGGTTCTAGCCACCGATGAGTCCCGTTCTCGCTGGTGTGCTCCAGCTCCTCGCACTGACGGCCGCGCTCGCACTCGCCTACCGCCCGCTCGGCGACTACATGGCCCGCGTCTACTCCTCCGAAAAGCACTACCGCCCGGAGAAGTGGATCTACAAGGCCATCGGCGCCAACCCGTCGGCCCAGATGCGCTGGCCCGCCTACCTGCGCGGCGTCCTGGCCTTCTCCGCGGTCAGCGTCCTCTTCCTCTACGCCCTCCAGCGCGCCCAGGGCGTCCTGCCCGGCTCGCTCGGCTTCGCCGCGATCGACCCCGACCAGGCCTTCAACACCGCCGCCTCCTTCGTTGCGAACACGAACTGGCAGTCCTACGCGGGTGAGCAGGCGATGGGCCACCTCGTGCAGAGCGGCGGCCTGGCGGTGCAGAACTTCGTCTCCGCGGCGGTCGGCATGGCCGTCGCGGTCGCCCTCGTCCGGGGCTTCGCCCGCTCGCGCACCGGCGAACTCGGCAACTTCTGGTCCGACCTGGTCCGCGGCACCGTCCGCATCCTGCTGCCGATCTCCGTCATCGGCGCGGTCGTGCTGGTCGCGTGCGGTGCGATCCAGAACTTCGCTGCCATCCACGAGGTCGGCCAGTTCGCGGGCGGCAGCCAGCAGTGGAACGGCGGGGCGGTGGCCTCGCAGGAGGTCATCAAGGAGCTGGGCACCAACGGCGGCGGCTACTTCAACGCCAACTCCGCCCACCCCTTCGAGAACCCCACCCCCTTCTCGAACCTCTTCGAGATCTTCCTCATCCTCGTCATCCCGTTCGCGCTGACGCGTACGTTCGGCCGTATGGTCGGCAGCCTGCGCCAGGGCTACGCGCTCCTGGCGACGATGGCGACGATCTGGCTCGGCTTCACCGCGCTGATGATGTGGACCGAGTTCGCCCACCACGGCCCGGCGTTCGAGGTCGCGGGCGGGGCGATGGAGGGCAAGGAGACCCGCTTCGGGATCGGCGCCTCCGCGATCTTCTCGGTCGCGACGACGCTGACGTCGACCGGTGCGGTCAACTCCTTCCACTCCTCCTTCACCGGGCTGGGCGGCGGTATCCAGCTGCTGGGCATGCAGCTCGGCGAGATCGCGCCCGGCGGTGTCGGCTCCGGCCTCTACGGCATGCTGATCATGGCGATCATCGCGGTGTTCATCGCCGGCCTGATGGTCGGGCGCACCCCCGAATACCTGGGGAAGAAGATCGGCACCCGCCAGATCAAACTCGCCGCCTGCTACATCCTCATCACCCCCGCCCTGGTGCTGTGCTTCACCGCCGCGGCCATGGCCCTGCCCACCCCCGGCAACTCGATGGCCAACCCGGGTGCGCACGGCTTCTCCGAGGTGCTCTACGCCTACACCTCGGGCGCCAACAACAACGGCTCCGCCTTCGCCGGCCTGAACGCCGACACCCAGTGGTTCAACAGCACCATCGGCATCGCCATGCTGCTGGGCCGTTTCCTGCCCATCGTGTTCGTCCTCGCGCTGGCCGGCTCGCTCGCCGAACAGAAACCCGTACCGGAGACCGCAGGCACCCTCCGTACCGACAAGCCGCTCTACGCGGGCCTGCTCGTCGGCACGATCCTCATCATCACCGGTCTGACCTACTTCCCCGCCCTCGCGCTGGGACCGCTCGCCGAAGGGCTCGCATCATGAGCACCATCACTCCCACCCGTGCTCCACACGAAGACCTGCCCACCGGCCACAAACCCCCGGCAGGACGCGTCGGCGGCGGCCTGTTCGACCCCAAGCAGCTGCTGAAGTCCTTCCCCGACGCGGTGAAGAAGCTCGACCCCCGGATCATGGTCAAGTCGCCGGTCATGTTCGTGGTCCTGATCGGCTCTGTCGTCACCACCGTTCTGGCCATCAAGGACCCGACGGACTGGTTCGGCTGGGCGATCACCGCCTGGCTCTGGCTGACCACGATCTTCGCCAACCTGGCGGAGGCCGTCGCCGAGGGCCGCGGCAAGGCCCAGGCCGACACCCTGCGCAAGGCCAAGACCGACACCGTCGCCCGCCGACTCAACGGCGCAACGGAAGAACAGGTCCCGGGCACCGACCTGCGCATCGGTGATCTGGTGGTCTGCGAGGCGGGCGACATCATCCCCGGCGACGGTGACGTCGTCGAAGGCGTCGCCTCGGTCGACGAGTCCGCCATCACCGGCGAATCCGCGCCCGTCATCCGGGAGTCCGGCGGCGACCGATCGGCCGTCACCGGTGGCACGAAGGTCCTCTCCGACCGGATCGTCATCAAGATCACGACGAAGCCCGGTGAGACCTTCATCGACCGCATGATCGCCCTCGTCGAAGGCGCCGCACGCCAGAAGACACCCAACGAGATCGCGCTGAACATTCTTCTCGCGTCGTTGACGATCGTCTTCCTGCTGGCCGTGGTCACCTTGCAGCCGTTCGCGATCTACGCGGGCGCCGAGCAGTCGATGATCGTGCTGACCGCGCTGCTGGTCTGCCTGATCCCGACCACCATCGGCGCGCTGCTCTCGGCGATCGGCATCGCCGGCATGGACCGGCTCGTCCAGCGCAACGTCCTCGCGATGAGCGGTCGTGCGGTCGAGGCCGCCGGTGACGTCTCCACGCTGCTCCTCGACAAGACGGGCACGATCACCCTCGGCAACCGCCAGGCCGCCGAGTTCGTCCCCGTCAAGGGCACCACGGAGGCCGAACTGGCCGACGCCGCCCAGCTGTCCTCCCTCGCGGACGAGACCCCCGAGGGCCGCTCCATCGTGGTCCTGGCGAAGGAGAAGTACGGGCTGCGCGAGCGCCACCAGGGCGAACTGTCGAACGCCGAGTGGATCGCCTTCACCGCCCAGACCCGCATGTCGGGCGTGGACGTCGACGGCAAGAAGACCCGCAAGGGCGCAGCCGGCTCCGTCATCGCATGGGTGACCGAGCAGGGCGGACAGGTCGCCGACGACGCCGACCTCCTCGCCAACAAGATCTCCGAAGCCGGCGGCACGCCGCTCCTCGTGGCCGTCGACGACGAGAAGGGCGCCCGCGTCCTGGGGGTCATCCACCTCAAGGACGTCGTCAAGGAGGGCATGCGGGAGCGGTTCGACGAACTGCGCCGCATGGGCATCAAAACCATCATGATCACGGGCGACAACCCGCTGACCGCCAAGGCCATCGCCGAGGAAGCGGGCGTCGACGACTTCCTCGCCGAGGCCACCCCCGAGGACAAGATGGCCCTCATCAAGCGGGAGCAGGCCGGCGGCAAGCTCGTCGCGATGACCGGCGACGGCACCAACGACGCCCCCGCCCTCGCCCAGGCCGACGTCGGCGTGGCGATGAACACCGGAACCTCGGCCGCCAAGGAGGCCGGGAACATGGTGGACCTGGACTCCAACCCCACCAAGCTCATCGAGATCGTCGAGATCGGCAAGCAGTTGCTGATCACGCGCGGTGCCCTGACGACGTTCTCCATCGCCAACGACGTCGCGAAGTACTTCGCGATCATCCCCGCCATGTTCGCCGTGGTCTACCCCGGCCTGGACAAGCTCAACATCATGGGCCTGTCCTCGCCCGAGTCGGCGATCCTCTCCGCGGTCATCTTCAACGCGCTGATCATCATCGCCCTCGTCCCGCTCGCCCTCAAGGGCGTGCAATACAAGCCCACCAGCGCCGACAAAATGCTCCGGCGCAACCTCGGCCTCTACGGACTCGGCGGCCTGATCGCCCCGTTCATCGGCATCAAGCTCATCGACCTGCTCCTCACCCTCATCCCCGGAATCGGCTGAGCCATGAACAACTCCGTAGGAAACACCGCTCGTCTGCTGTGGGCGGGTCTGCGCGCGCTGCTGGTTCTCACGATCGTCTGCGGCGTCATCTACCCCCTCGCCGTCACCGGGATCGCCCAAGTCGCCTTCAGCGACAAGGCCAACGGCTCCGAGATCAAGGACAACAGCGGCCAGGTCGTCGGCTCCTCCCTCATCGGCCAGACCTACAACCTCCCCAAGCAGAACCCCGACGACCCCGAAGAAGCCGCCAAACCCGACCTGAAGTGGTTCCAGCCGCGCCCCTCCAACGGCCTCGGCACCAACAGCATCAACACCCAGTACTCCCTGATCCTCTCCGGCGCCACCAACAAGGCCGCCGACAACCCGGACCTGATCAGGCTCGTCACCGACGCCAAAGCAGCCGTCATCGCGGACAACTCCACCGCCACCTACAAGGTCAAGCCCGAAGACGTCCCGGCCGACGCCGTCACCTCCTCCGGCTCCGGCCTCGACCCGGACATCTCCCCCGCCTACGCCCACATCCAGACCCACCGGATCGCCGAGCAGAACAACCTCGACGTCGAACAGGTCGAGAAACTCGTCGCCGACCACACCACCGGCCGCACCCTCGGCTTCATCGGCGAACCCCGCGTCAGCGTCCTCGAACTGAACACCGCCCTCAAGGCACTGACCAAGAGCTGATGGCCGTCCCGCCCGCCCGGACGGGAATCCGGTGGGGCGCGCCGGCTCCGCGCCCCACCGGTTCCCTGTCCGCCCGCAATCCGCCCGAACCGAAGAAAGGCCGTAGACCCCATGACCCGGGTGCTGGTGGTGGAGGACGATCCGCAGCTCGTCCGCGCACTGAAGATCAACCTCCAGGCGCGCAAGTTCGAGGTCGCCGAGGCCGGTGACGGCCGCGCGGCCATCCGGCTCGCCGCCGACCGGAAACCGGACGTCATCCTCCTGGACCTCGGCCTCCCGGACATCGACGGCATCGAAGTGATCAAGAGCGTCCGCGGCTGGAGCCGGGTGCCGATCCTCGTCCTCTCCGCGCGCCACACCTCCGAGGAGAAGATCCGCGCCCTGGACGCCGGCGCGGACGACTACGTGACCAAGCCGTTCAGCATGGACGAGCTCCTGGCCCGCCTGCGGGCCGCCACCCGGCGGCAGGAGGACCCGGCCTCCCCGGCCGGCTCCTCGGGGATCACGACCGACGAGTTCACCGTCGATCTCGTGGCCCGGAAGGTGGTGCGCGGCGAGCGGACGGTACGTCTGACGCCCACCGAATGGCACCTGCTGGAGCTGCTGATCGCCCGCCCGGGTCATCTCGTCTCCCAGCGCAGGCTGTTGCTGGAGGTGTGGGGCCCCACGTACGCCGAGCACACCAACTACCTGCGCGTGTACATGGCCCAGCTCCGGCGCAAGCTGGAGGCGGACCCCTCGCACCCCCGGTACCTGATCACCGAACCGGGCATGGGCTACCGCTTCGAACCCTGACCACCGCCGCCGAGGGTCAGCGCGGCGGGGTCCCGGCCCTCGATGATCGTCTGCTCCCACTCCAGCGGCATACGGGGACCTAAGGTCCCAAGGACCTAAGGTCCTAAGAACTCGTAACACGATCTTGGTGATCGTTGCTGGTGGGGCGTGACCGATGTGACGATTTTTTTCGTCCGTTCGTGATGGAGTGAGCAACAAGCCGTGGATCGTGGACGACGAGCTGTGGGCCCGGGTCGAGCCGCTGCTGCCGGCCTGGCCGGAGCGGTCGCCGGGCCCTCGCCCGGTAGATGACCGGCGTTGCCTGCAGGGCACCCTGTTCGTGCTCTGCACCGGCATCGCCTGGCGGCAGTTGCCGCTGGAGTTGGGCTTCGGTTCCGGGCAGACCTGCTGGCGGCGGCTCGGCCGCTGGCAGGAGACAGGGGTGTTCGAGGCCCTGCACCGCATACTCCTGGCCGAGTCGAACGTGGCCGGGCTGATCGACTGGACGCGCGCGTGCGTGGATGCCTCCCACGTGCGCGCGAAAAATGGGGGCGAGGCCACCGGCCCGTCATCGGTCGACCGCCGCAAGACCGGCAGCAAACACCACCTGATCAGCGACGGCGGCGGCATCCCGTTCCACGTGATCACCACCGCCGCCAACGTCAACGACGTCACCCAGACCCTCGCCCTGGTCGACGGCATCCCACAGGTCGCCGGCCGTTGTCGGCCGCCCCCGCAAACGCCCCGACGCCCTGCTCGGCGACAAGGGCTACGACAGCAACCCCAACCGCCGCGAGCTGCGCAAACGCCGGATCCTGCCCGTCATCTCCCGCCGCGGCGAGCCCGACATCATCGGCCTCGGCAAGCTCCGCTACGTCGTCGAGCAGACCTTCGCCCAGCTCCACCAGTTCAAACGCCTCGCCGTCCGCTGGGAACGCCGCCTCGACCTGCACGAAGCCCTCGTATCACTCGCCTGCGCGACCATCTGCTGGCGGCGCCTCAGGCGGCCTGCTCAGCCGACTCGCAGACCGTGACCGCCAGACGTCTACCGTCCCTGGCTTTCACGGCATTGACCAGGATCTCGCTGCCCTCATAGTGATCCTGTTCTGGGCGACCGTGTCGTTCAGGGTCACCAGAGCCGTCGGCGACTGGTGGTAGTCGTCCGCCTCGCCGATGTTGACGCCGTAGGCGGCGGTTTGCGTGACGGTGCCGCCGGACAGCTTCGAGTTCTGGGTGCCGTCGCCGAAGTCAGCGCCGGTGCTACGGGTATGGGGTGACGATGTCGTTGGTGAAGTTGATGTTGTTGCCGCGGGCGACTTCCGGTGCGGCGGGCGTCGTCACTGGTACCCACGCGTCGGTCGCGGTCCACTGGATGCCCGCCTGGTTGTCGATGCAGCCAGCGGTCGTAGGGACGCTCCACGTCGTGTATTCGCCAGGAGTTCGGGCCGCGAGCAGGTCATGTCGGCGACTTGCGCGGCGTGGTTGCGGCCGTAGGGCGCGGGGCTCAGGCGGTGCCCTCGGCGCGGACGTCGTACTCCTGACGTGCGGCAAGGACTTCGCCGACGTGCTCCACCGACCACTGGGTGAGTACGCGCAGTGGTCCCCGCAGGGTCTGACCGAGGGGGGTCAGGTCGTACTCGACGTGGGGCGGCACCTCGGGATACACGGTCCGCCGGACCAGTCCGTCGCGTTCGAGCGTGCGCAGCGTCTGGGTGAGCATCTTCTCGCTCACTCCGGCCAGCCGCTGCCGCAACCGGGTGAACCGGCAGGCTCCGTGCTTGCCGAGTTCTCCCAGCACGAGCACCGCCCACTTGCTGCCGATCTGGTCGAGCAGGTCGCGCGAGGGGCAGCCGCGCGTGTACGGGTCCCATGACGCCATGGGCTCCGTCACATTCTCGGCGGTCGCCAATCCACTCACCTCGATACTTTCCCGCAGGTGGTCACCTTACCAGCAAGTGGCTACTTACCGATGGAGAGTGAGCAGGTCACTCTGGGGTTCGTCACGCCGCGAGGAGAGTTCGCGGCAGGAAGGGGCGATCTCATGTCCATCGTCGTCACCGGAGCCTCAGGCCAGTTGGGCAGGCTCACCGTCGAGGCGCTGCTGCGGCGCGGAGTCCTGGCCGCGGACATCGTCGCGACCGGACGGGACACCGCACGCATCGAAGACCTCGGCCACCGCGGCGTCGTGGTGCGCCGGGCGGACTTCGCGGAGCCGGACAGCCTCGCGGCGGCGTTCCAGGGAGCGGACCGGCTGCTGCTGGTGTCCACCACCACCGTAGATGAGCGGTCGGCCAACCACCGCCGGGCCGTCGACGCGGCAGTGGCGGCCGGCGTGTCGCTGGTGGCGTACACAAGCATGACGCAGGCCGACACGGCGAACAGCATCCTTTCCCGCACCCACCGCGCCACCGAGGAGTACCTGCGCGAACGCGAGGTCCCCAGCACACTGCTGCGCAACAGCTGGTACCTGGAGAACTACACCGCCCAACTGCCCCTGTTCCGCCGGAGCGGGACGGTGATCGGAGCCGCGGGCACCGGCAGGATCAGCGCCGCGTCACGCGCCGACTACGCGGAGGCCGCCGCCGTCGTGCTGACCACCGAGGGCCACGCGGGCGCGGTGTACGAGCTGGGTGCGGACGAGGCGTTCACCCTGGCCGAGCTGGCGGAGGCGGTCTCGGCGGCCACCGGGGAGCCGATCGCCTACACCGATCTGCCCGGGGACCGGCTCACCGAGGCGCTGACCGGGGTCGGCCTGCCCGCCGAACTGGCGCACGTCCTCGCCGACGCCGACCTCGGGATGAGCCGCGGCGAGCTGTACACGGGATCCGGCGACCTCAGCCGCCTGATCGGCCGGCCGGCCACTGCCCTGTCCGACGCTATCGCCGCCGCGCTGCGCTGACCGTCCGCTCGCCCCCGCGGCCGTCGCGCCCGGACCGCCGCGGGGGCGCTCACCCCTCGTTCCATGACCGTGTACGACCCTGTCATCACCCGGAAAGTTGCCGACCATGTCCTCCCGCACAGTTCCCCCGCACACCGCGTCCACCTGCGCCGCGTCCACCCGTACGACCGTCCGCGTCATGGGGCGGCGTGCGCTCGTCACCCTTACCGCCACCTCCGCGGCCCTGACCGCGTTCACGCTTCCCGCGACCGCCGCCTCCCCCGGTGGCCCCGCCCCCGCCCACGCCTTGCAGGGCGGGAACGGCGACCAGGCGATCACCCTCGACGGCAGCCGCGCGTTCCCCGAAAGCGTGGCGGCCGACCGCCACTTCGTCTACGCCAGCAGCATCGGCGACGGCACCGTCTACCGGGGACGCCCCGGGGCGACCACGCTCGAACCCTTCCTGCCGGCCGGCCAGGACGGCCGCACCCAGGCCGCCGGCATCAAGATCACAGGCAACCGCTTGCTGGTCGCCGGCGCGTTCAGCGGGCGCTTCTTCGTCTACAGCACTTCCGGGAGGCTCGTCGCGGCCTACACCGTTCCTGAGACCGGCGAACAGACCCTCGTCAACGACGCGGCCGTGGCTCCCAACGGTGACGTCTACATCACCGACTCGCTGCGCGCCGTGGTCTACCGGATTCCGGCCGCCGAGGTGGACGGCCCCGCCACCGGCGCCCACCGGACTCTGCGGGTGGCCTACCACCTGCCGGACTACGTGGCCGGCCAGTCCAACGGCAACGGCATCACCACCGCCCCCGACGGCACGTCGCTGATCATCGGCTACTGGTACAGCGGCGCCCTCTACCGGCTCGACCTCACCACCGGCGGTGTCCGCAGGATCGACGCACCGCCGCTGCCCAGCGCCGACGGCATCGTCCGGCAAGGAAACACCCTGTACGTCGCGCGTTCGGTGAACAACGAGGTCACCGAACTGCGACTGTCCGCCGGGAGCACGCGGGCAGTCGTCGTCTCCGAACGCACCTTCCCAGGCGCCGACACCACCACCGGCGTCGCCGTGAGCGGGGGCCGGCTGCTGGTGACCAACTCCCAGATGGACACCTACCTCTACGGCGAACCGCTGACCAGCCCGGCCTTCACCATCGAGAGCCTGCCGCTGCGCTGAGGCCCGGTCGGGGACGCCCGGCGCGCGCGGCGCGGGCTGCCAGTGCAGAGCACGAACAGGGTGCCCTGCAGGCAACGCCGGTCATCTACCGGGCGAGGGCCCGGCGACCGCTCCGGCCAGGCCGGCAGCAGCGGCTCGACCCGGGCCCACAGCTCGTCGTCCACGATCCACGGCTTGTTGCTCACTCCATCACGAACGGACGAATCGTCGCATCGGTGACGCCCCACCAGCAACGATCACCAAGTCGTGTTACGAGTTCTAAGGTCTGCGGGGGCGGACGCGGGCGGCGAGTACGGCGACGTCGTCCTCCGCGTGGCGGGCGTCCAGGGCCGCGACCACCGCGTCCACCATCTCCTCCACCGTCTCCCCGACCGGCAGCCGCAGCCCCGCCAGCCGGGCCAGTGAGACGTCGATGTCCTCGCCGCGCCGTTCCACCAGTCCGTCCGTGAACATCAGCAGGGTCTCCTCGGGGGTGATCCGCCGGGTCATGCCCTCGTAGCCGCCCACGCCGGTGCCCAGCGGCGGACCCACCGGCACGTCGACCAGGACCGCCGTGCTGTCCTCCCCGAAGACCGCCGGCGGCAGGTGGCCGGCGCTGGCGAAGTCCGCGACCCCGCGCGTGGGGTCGACCCGTACGAGCAGACAGGTCGCCGGCCGCCGGGCCGGGTCCTCGGCCACCAGCGCGTCCAGCTGGCGCAGCACGCGGTGCGGGGCGAGGTCGGTGGAGGCCACGTCGCGCAGGGTGGAGCGGTAGGCGTTCATGTCGACGGCGGCATCGAGCCCGTGGCCCATGACGTCCCCGACCACCAGCAGCGTGCGGCCGAAATGGAGCCGGACCGTCTCGAACCAGTCCCCGCCCACGAGCGCCCTGGTGCCGACCGGCAGGTAGCGGCTGGCCATCTCCAGGTTGGGGTGCGGGCGCCCCGGCTCCGACACCAGCGCCCGCTGCAGGTTCATCGCCGTGTCCTCGGTGGCGGCCATCTCCCGGGCGTGGCCGAGGTGCACCGCCGCCAGCCGGGCCGTGAAGTGGAGGGTCGCCGCCTCGTGGTCGCTGAAGCCGCCGTGAGCCCGTACGGCCAGCACCGCGCCGTAGACCCGGTCGTGGGCCAGCAACGGCACCGATACCAGGTGCACCCGGGTACCGCCGGAGGCCACCACCCACTCGGAGAGGGGGTGCCCGCCGTCGAGCGCGCGTACCGACGGCGACTTCTCGGCCCGGGTGGCCAGCAGCCCGACGGCCCCGGCCACGGCGACCCGGTCGAGCCCGCCGTCCTCGGCCCGCAGGTCCACCGCGACGGCGTCGCACAGGTTGCGGAACAGGAAGCCGGCGAGCTCCTCGCATGTGGCGTTCTCGTCGAGCCTGGTCCCGATCTGCTCGGCCGCGGCCTCCATGGCGCGCAGCCGCGCGCGCAGCGCCTCGTACTCCCCCGGTGGTCCGGCGGACCTCCCGTCGTGCTCGGACAAGACACCTCCCCGGCCCCTGGCAGCCGAAGAAGCCATTCCACCAGCACCACCGGCCCCCCGCACGTGCGCCGCGCGCCTGCCGGGCCGGCGGATCACGAGGCGGACCCGCGCCATGTCTTCGACGACGGCCTGGCGCGGGGCGTCCTAGCCTTCGGCGAGCTGGGCCACCCAGCCGTACGGGAGCTCCGCGCCGTCGAGCGTGACCGCCTCGACGGTGCGCGTCTCGGGGTCGATGTCGGCTTGTACGCCCTCCCCCGCGTACCGCGGATAGCCCGAGGCACCGAATTCACCGGTGGCCTCGACCAGGGCGGTGCGCAGCACTCCCCGCCGGGCCGGATCACCGGGCTCGGCGAGGCCCGGACGCACGACGACGGTGTAGTTGGCGGGGTGGGACGCGGGGGAGGGTTCCATGCGCTCCAGGCTAGCCACCGACCGGCCGCCGGGCCGGTATCCCGGGCTCGTGGCCCGTCCGCGTCCCGCGGCTCTCACCGCTGCCCCGGCCCGGGCCGGCGACGGGGTCGACCTGGCGGAGTTCGGCCAGGAGTTCGCTCTGTCCCGCCAGGAGTTCGGTGAGGATGCGGCGGGCCGCGCGCAGGAGCTCGGCCACGTCGCCGCCGGCGAGGGCGTAGGTGACGGTCGCGCCGTCCCGCGTGGAGACGACGATGCCGGAGCGGCGCAGGACCGCCAGTTGCTGGGACAGGTTCGACGGCTCGACGTCGATCTCGGTGAGCAGATCGCGCACGGGCATCGGACCGTCCTGGAGGAGCTCCAGGACACGGATCCGGACGGGGTGTCCCAGCATGCGGAAGAACTCGGCTTTCGCCTGGTACAGGGGTACCTGCATGCCCACCAACGCTCCCGCCCTCACCCGGACCCGTGCTTACGGCTCCATCATTCCGCCCGACGGGCCCACGCACGCCCCCGCTTGACCAATTTCGGATGTGCCGGATTGAAGATTTCTTCAATTCATGGGCGTGCGTGGGCCCGGACGAGCGGACACTCGCTAGATCTCCAGCTCGGATTCGATGCGCTTGAGCTGGTGCCGCGCCATGGCCAGATTGGAGTTCGCCTTGTTCAGCACCACGTAGAGGAACAGCCCGCTGGTTCCCCGGCCCCGGAGCAGCCGAATCAGGTGGTACTGGTTCCCGAGGGTGATCAGCAGGTCCTCGATCTCGTCGTTCAGGCCCAGCATTTCCATGGTGCGGACCTTGGCCCGGATCACGTCCGTGTTTCCCGCCGCGGCGACCGCGAGGTCGAGGTCCTTGCCGCCGCCGAGCGTTCCCAGTGCCATTCCGCTGCCGTAGTCGACGAGGGCGACCCCCAGGGTCCCCTCGATCGAGGTCATCGTCTCCTTCAACGAGACTTCCACATTCGCCATCGGCGTCCGCTCCCTCATCTACGCGTTCACGGCCGGCGCCCGTTTCCGCGGCACACCGGACCACTTGTGGGGCCGACGCTACTGAGCGTGCGCGGAAACGTGAGGAGAACGGGAGATTTGACGGAAAACCTCCCATCTGCCGTCTAAGATCCGCCCGGCACCCGCGTGATCGCGCCGTGCTCCAGCGCCACGTACAGGGCGCCGTCCGGGCCGAAGGCCAGACCGTGGGGCTCGCTCCCGGGCGGGTCGAGCGGGTACGAACCGACCTGGCCCGCCGGGGTGACGCTCCCGATCCGGCCCGAGCCCCACTCGGTGAACCAGAGGCGTCCGTCCGGGCCGGCGGCGATCGCGTGGGGCCGGCAGGCCGCGTCGGCGAGCGGGAACTCGGTGATCTCACCGAGGGGGGTGATCCGGCCGATCCGCCCGGCCCCGATCTCGGTGAACCACAGCGCCCCGTCGGGGCCCGCGCAGATCCCCACGGGAGCGGCCCCCTCGGTGGGCAGCGGATGCAGGGTGACGTCCCCGTCCGTGGTGATCCGCCCCACCGCGTTCGCCTGGTTGAGCGTGAACCACAGCGCGCCGTCCTCCCCCGCCGTGATCATCCCGGCGAACGCCCCGGCCACGGGCAGCGGGAACTCCCGGACCTCGCCGTCCTCGGTGATCCGGCCGATCCGGTCGGCGTACAACTGCGTGAACCACAGGGCGCCGTCCGGGCCGGCGGTGATCCCGTACGGACCGGGGGCGTCGCCGGGGAGGGCGTACGAGCGGGCCTCGCCGGCGGTCGTGATGCGGCCGATCCGGTGGTCCCGGGCGCGGGTGAACCACAGGGCGCCGTCCGGGCCGGCGGTGATGAGCGAGGGGCCGCAGGAGGGCGAGTCCAGGGCGTACGTGGTGAGTCGGCCGTCGGGATCCAGGCGGGCGACGGCGCCCGCGTGGACGAGGGTGCACCACAGCGCGCCGTCGGGGCCGGCGGTGAGCGCGTACGGGCCCGAGGCCGGATCCGGGACGGGGAACGCGGTCGAGGCGCCTCGTCCGGGGGAGCCGGGAGGCGTCGGAGTGGGTACGGACACGTCGGAACAACCCCTTAAAGCGACATTGGTTGCGTTAGGATCCTGGCATGGGCTCTCCTTCCTCCGCAAGCGATCTTCCCGAACCGGCCGTCCGCAGGCGCACCGGCGGCCGCGGCGCCCGCGTGCGCGGCCAGGTCCTCGCGGCGGTGGGCGAGTTGCTGGTCGAGGACGGTTTCGACCGGCTCACCGTGGACGCCGTCGCGGCCCGCGCCGGCGTGCACCGCACGAGCGTCTACCGCAGGTGGCGGGACGTGGGCGGGCTGCTCGCCGATCTGCTCGACTCCGCGGCGGACGACTCCTGGGGCCCGCCGGACACGGGCTCGCTGGAGGAGGACCTCCTCGCCTTGAACCACGAGGTGTTCGCCGCCCTCGCCGACGGCCCGAGCCTGACGACGGTGCTGATCGAGGCCTCCTTCCGGTTCGACGACGCCGCCCGGGCCCTGGGCCACTTCTGGGACGACCGCCACGCCCGCTCGGCGCCGGTCGTCACGCGGGCCGCGGCCCGGGGTGAAGTCCCCGCGGCCACCGACCCGCGCGCCGTGCTGGTCACCGCGACGGCCCCGCTCTACCACGAGCTCCTGCTGCTGCGGACCGCACCGGACCCCGCGCTCCCGCGCCGGGCCGCCCGCGCCGCGGCCGCGGCGGCGCGGGCGGGCGCCTTCGCCGACCCGGCTCCCGGGCCCGACCCAGGCCCCGCCCCCGAGGGCGGGTAGGGGCACGCCGCCGCGGCCCCGCCGGGACTCACGCCGCCGCGGCCCCGCCGGGACTAGCGCCTGCGGTCCACCACCGCCAGCAGCTTCCCGCTGGTCGCCGTACGGTCCAGATCGGCGCCGTCCACCCACTCGACCCGGAAGTCGAGGAGTTTCTCCGCCACCGCCGACCGCACCTCGGGGTACGCGGCCAGGAAGGCCTCCCTCGCCCGGTCCGGATCCGGGGCATGGCCGCGCTCCAGCCGTACGGTGAGGCCCTCGCGGGACGCCCCGGACGTCAGGACGGCTTGGAGCTCACCGCCGTGGCCCAGCCGCTCCCCCGCGATGGCCACGAAGCGGCGGTAGTTGAGGAAGTACGTCGCCACCCGCATCACCTCGCCCAGCCGGCCCAGCAGTTCGAAGCGCGGGGCGTGGCTGCCGCAGGGGCAGCGCCCGGGCAGCGCGCGCCCGAGGTCCCCGATCACGTACCGGTCGAGGTGCTGGCCGCGCCGGGCCCGGGTGGTGAAGACGAGCCGGCCGGTCTCCCCCGGTGCCACGGGCCGGTCCTCGTCGACGTCGACGATCTCCAGGGTGTGCAGGTCGGCGTGGAGGTGGTGGATGCTTCCGCCGCTCTCCGTGCACTGGTAGCCGAGCGGGCCGAGGTCCGTGCTGCCGTAGGTGATCGAGTGGACGACCTCGATGCCGAACGTCTCGGTCAGCGTCCTGCGCTGTTCCTCGGTGAAGTGCTCGCCGCCGTAGTAGATCTTGCGCAGGCCCCCGTACGAACGCAGCAGATCGGCTTCCTCGTGCAGGAGCTGCCACAGGTACGAGGGCATGCCGAACAGCGTGTCCACCTCGTAGGCGGCGATCATCTCCGCGGTGGCCCGGTGGTCGGAGCCGGCGGCCATCGGCATCTGGACCCCGCCGAGCCGCTCCAGGATGGAGAAGAAACTGATGAACCCGCCGTACATGCCGCCGCAGTAGAAGAGGTTGGCGGTGCGGTCGCGGGCCGGGTCGTAGCCGGCGGCGAGCAGGCCGCGGGCGGCGGCGTGCATCTGCGTGTCGTAGTCCTCGTACGTGAACAGCGACAGGGCGGGCTTACCGGTACTGCCCCCGCTGCGGAAGTACAGCTCGGCGTCGCTCCGCTCCACCCCGCGGTTGAGGTCCTGGACGGCGGCCTTGTCCAGCAGCGGCCCGGTGGGCGGCGGGAAGAGGGCCGGACGGGCGAGGTCGTCGAGGCAGGCGGTGGTGGCGAAGCGCGCGTCGGCCTGGACGGCGACGCGGCGGCTGTAGCGCTGGAGGGCGTAGACCCCGTCGTGGGGTTCGCCGGCGTAGCCCGCCGTCATGGCCCCGACGGGGGTGACGCGGGTGGCGCCCGCGGCCAGCACCAGGGCGCAGAGCTCGGCGATGTCGGTGCGGCTGCCCGCGACGGCGGCCGTCTGGAGGTAGCGGCGCATCGGGCGCAGCGTGGCGATGAGGTCCTTGCGGGGCAGCGGCTTGACCCAGACGCTGCGGTGCAGCGGGGATGCGGTGAGCGCCGGGCGGCTGTCGGCCATGACCCGCCAGGTGCCGTCGGGGGCGGCCAGGACGCGGGTGAGGCCGAGGTGCTCTTCGAGGCGGGCGAGGTGCTCGGTGGTGGTCAGTTCGGCGTACTCGGCCGGGTCGAGGGCGCGGTCCGCGGCGGCGGGTGCCGGCTGCGCGGCCAGGGCGGCGGCGAGGCGCTCGGCGAAGGCGTGGAGCGCCTCGGTGTCCCCGGGATCGGTGTCGAGGTAGACGACCTGGGGACTGGAGCAGGCCTGCTGTTCGAAGAGGCAGACGTCCCGCGCCAGGGCGCTCAGCGTCTCCTCGTCGGTGAAGGCGTCCCGGGTGACGTACGCGAAGGAGATCTTGTGCCCCCACTCCACCAGGCGGCAACCCGGCGGGACGTGGGCGGCGACGCCCTCGACGGCGCTCTCCCCGCCCCAGACGGCGACGGCGTCGGCGGGCGCGCACATCAGGCGCAGCCACTCCTGGCGGGAGGAGGGGAAGCGGAGCACGATGATGCGCTCGGCGAGGGCGCCGGTCGGGTCCTGCGCGGCGAGTTCGGCGAGGAGGTGCTGGGCGAGGAAGGTGTCGGCGCTGCTGGTCTTGAGGACGTTGACGTTCCCGGCGAGGAGTCCTTCGATCACGCTGAGCGGGGCGACGGTCGCGGCGTTGCCGGGGGCTATGTGCGCCACCAGGCCGACGGGCGCCCAGGCCTCGTACACCGTCTCCTTGGCGTCGGGGCGGCTGAGCCGCTGCGGTGCGGTGCCGCCCAGCTCGCGGCGGAGTTTGCGGGTGAGGGAAGCGCGGCCGAGGAACTCGGCCAGCTCGGCGAGGAGTTGCTCCCGGTCGGCGTCCGTGCCCTCGGGCAGGTGGGGGCCGAGCCGCTCCTGTACCCGGTGGGCCGGGTTCCGCAGGGCGCGGGAGAGCGCGTCGCAGGCGGCCAGGACGGTCTCGGTGTCCAACGGCGTGGCGAGCGCGGCCTCGACGGCCGCGGGCAGGGTGGCCAGCCGGCGGCCCGCCTCCTCGTCCCCGATGAAGGTGCCCTGCCAGTAGTGGTGGTTGAGGTTGATGGTGTCGGTCATGACATTCCCTTCATCAGTTCGGCGGCGGCCACGGCACAGCTGCGGTTGCGGCTGACGCCGGCGCGGCCGTGGATCGTGAACCACGGGGTGGTCAGCTCGCAGCCGCACTCCTCGCCCGGGTGGAGCGAGGCGAGGTCGCCCATGACCACGCTCTGCGCCGGTACGGAGGTGATGTACGGGGACACCAGGTGCAGGTAGCCGCGTTCGCCGTACGGGAGGGGTTCGAGGGTGCGGGTCGAACGGATGAAGACGCGGGACCAGACGGGTGCGTGGAGGTTGTGGTGGGAGCACTCGATGTAGGGGATGCAGTGCTCGACCGAGCCGAAGGTGTCCCGGATCCGCTCCGAGGGGACGCCCAGCTGCTCGGTCACGCGGGCGTACAGCTCGTCCTTGCCGATCTGCCGGTCGGTATGGCCCTTCCAGCCGCCCCCGAGGATGATCAGGGAGCCCTCCGGCAGCTCCAGCGGCGCCAGCCCCATGGCCCGCATCCGCTCCAGCGTGAACCAGAGGAAGGCCGGGAAGCCGAGGATGCGCACGGGTACGTCGTCCTCGGCGAAGCGGCGCAGCGCGGCGACGCAGCCGAAGGGGTCGAACTCGTGTCCGTTGCCGGTGTCGCGCAGGGCGTACTCGACCTGCCGGGCCGGGGCGAAGTCGCACAGGTAGTTGTCGGTGAACGAGGTGCCCAGGTTGAGGTCGCGGGCGGGCTCGTAGCTGTAGAGCAGGTAGTTGACCGGCTGGTCGGGGGTGATCCACCCGTTGTGGTCGAAGATGCGGGCGACCATGCGCTGGGCGGAGCGGATGGTCCACTCGTCGAAGAACATCTGCGACTTCTGCCCGGTGGTACCGGAGGAGGTCAGATGGAGGTGGACCTCGTCCTCGGGTATGGACAGGACCTCGTGGCGCTTGAAGAAGTTCGCGTGCACCAGGGGCGCCCGGTACGGGGTGTCCGGCCGCGCGCCGTCGTCGTACAGGCTGCGGAAGAACGGGGAGCGTTCGCGGTGCCAGGCGTTGGTCTGCGCCATGGCGGCGGCGAACAGCTCCTCCTCGGCGGGGCCGCAGGTGTAGGGGTCGGCCAGGTCGCAGAGCTGCTGCACCCGGCCGAGGGCGGCGGCGTCGGGGACGTCGACGGGGGCGAGATGGGGGTTCGAGGGGGTCATGAAGCAACCTCACGTACGGGCAGATGCGTCGACGCCCAGGCCGACACATAGGAATCGAGGAAGGGCCGGAGCGGCGGGTCGACGACGAGCCCGCGGAAATCGATGTGTTCGGCGGTCCGGGACATCACCACGTAGTCGTGGAAGCCGTCCCCGTCGCGGCGCATGGCCGGATACAGGGCCCCGGCGATGAACCCCTGGGCGGCGAAGGCGGAGAGCGCCGCGTGGTGTTCCAGTGGTACGAGGGCCTCGACGTAGCCGGCGCCGGCGCGGGTCAGGGTACGGGTGACCGGCTCCAGCCAGCCGGCGGCGGCCGCCGGGTCGGGGTGGGCGGTGACCAGGGCGCAGTAGCCGCCGGTGCGGTTGAGGTAGGCGTACACCTCGAACCCGCCGTCGTCGGGGGTGAGCAGGATGTTGGGGGTGTGCAGCGGGTAGAACCAGCGGCCGGTGTCGGGGAAGTGCTGCTGGAAGCGGCGGCGGACGAAGGCCGGCGCCTCGATCATCTCCAGTCGGCGCGGCGCCGGTCCGGGGACCACCGGCAGCGGGGGCGTCGGCCGGGCGTCCGCGTAGCTGATGCCGAGGCTGGCCTCGGCGGTGCGCAGCAGCGGCAGGAGGGCGGCGGGGACCTCGGCGACGGGGACGCGGCGGTCCAGCACCCCGGGCGAGTGACGCGCGTAGAGTGCCAGGCTTTCGCGGCTGCTGAGATCCACGGCGTTGGGCAGGATGCCGAGCGGGCGGAAGCCGTTGCGGGCCACGACGCGCTGGGGACCGGCGCTGACGGTGCGGACGGTGGCGTACACGGAGTCCAGCTTCCCCGCGTCGAGCGTGCCGGCGCAGACGGCCTCGGTCAGCTGCCCGGCGAGTCCGGATCCGCGCTGGTCGGGGTGGACGGCGAGCCCTTCGAGGCGGCCCACGCGGCTGCCGGGTTCGCTGTGGACCGCGGCCGATCCGGCGAGGGCGCCGGTACGGGGGCAGCGGGCGACGAGCCAGAGGGTGTGCGGGTCCTGGATCAGCCGGGACATCTCGGCGGGGTCGGTGCCGAGGGCCGTGGGGTAGTGCGGTCCGTAGACGGCGTAGTAGAGCTGGCGGAGATCGGCGATGTCGGCCGGGGTGGCCTGCTCGATCGCGGCGGTCATCGCAGGCCTCCTGCGGGGACGGCCTCCGGGGCGGGGGCCTGGTCGGGAGCCGGTTCGGGTTCCGGTACGGGATCCAGCTCGGGAGCCGGGTCGGGTGTGCCGGCCGGGCGGGCGTGGCCGGGCAGCAGGGCCAGGGCGAGGGCGGCGGGCAGCAGTCCGGCCGCCTGGATCAGGCACAGCGTCCGGGCGGAGAAGTGGTCGCCGAGGAAGCCGAAGAGCAGCGAGGCGACCGGGAACGTCGCGCCGAGGACGGCCTGCATGACGGCGAAGAACGCGGGCTTGTCGGCGGCCGGGACCAGCCGCTGGAACAGGGCCACGAAGCGGACCCCGATCACCCCGACGCACCAGCCGGTCAGCAGCAGCGAGCCGGCGATGACGGGCCGCGCCGCGATCAGGCCGGGGAGGGCGAGGGCCGCGGCCATCGCGCCCAGGCACGCGGTGCCGACCACGGCGGGCCGGCCGGGGACCCGGGCGCCGGTGAAGGAGCCGACGAGCGTGCCCACGCCCAGCGAGGCCTCCAAGAGGGCGACGGTGGCGCCGTCGCCGTGCAGGACCGAGGCGGTGTAGAGCGGCATGACGACGAAGACGGCCGTGGTGAAGAGGTTGGCCGCGGTGAAGCAGAGCAGGACGCCCCGGACGTACGGCAGGGAGCCGAGCAGCCCGCGCAGTGTCCGGCGCGGCGCCGCCTGCGCCCCGTCGGCGGTGTCCGGCTGCCCGGCGGCGTCGGCGCCGGCGATGCGGAACCGTACGGTCGCGATGAGCAGGGCGGCCGTCGTGTAGGCGGCGGCGCAGCCCACGGCGAGACCGGCCACTCCGGCCGCGTCCACGACCAGGGCGCCGAGAAGAGCTCCGCCGAGGCTCGCCAGTGACTGGGTGGACAGTTCGAAACCGGTGGCGGCCTCGATGTCCGCGTCGTCGACCAGTTCGGGCACGGAGGTGGTCAGGCAGGGGTCGAAGAAGGCCTGGCAGGTCGCCAGGGCGAGGGCGGCGCAGTAGGCCGCGGCGACCGGGAGGTCGCTCGCGCCGGCCCAGACGGCCAGTGCCGCGGCGGCCGCTCCCGCTCCCGCAGCGGCGGTGCGCAGCAGCGAGCGGTGGGCGAAGCGCGCGACGGCGCGGGCGACGAGCGGGGCCAGGACCACGGCGGGCAGCGTGCTGACGGCCATGAACAGCCCGGCCGCGAAGCCCCCGTCGCCGGATACGGCCTCGCTGATGAGCCACCAGGAGATGCCCACCTGGAACATGCGCACACCGGCCTGGGTGAGGACCTGGCCGAGCCATACGGTGCCGAAGGCGCGGTTGCGCAGGACGAGGGGAAGTGCGCGGCCCGTGGGCGGGGGCGGGGCAGGCGTCTGCGCCGGTGTGGGTGTCGTCGTCACGAGGTCGGCCTCTCGTCGAGGACGCGGACCAGCTTGCCGGTGCGGGGGTTGACCACCAGGTCGCGGTGGCCGGCCCATTCGACGCGGAGCGGGTGCACGAACCCGGCGCCGACGCTGTCGGGGTAGAGCGGCCGGGCGGCGTCGAGCCCGGTGACGACCGCCTTGGCCAGGGCCTCCAGGTCGGCCGGGTCCTGGCCGGGGGCGGTGGCCAGGCGCAGTACGAGGCCGTCGCGGCCCTCCCAGCGGCGTACGACGAGCTGCGTGCCGGTGACGAGGCCGTGGACGTCGGCCTCCGCCACGGCGTTCATGACGTCCTGCGCGTACAGCGAGACGGGTCCGACGCGGACGCCTTCCTCCGCGCGGCCGAGGATGCGGAAGGCCCCGCCCTCGGCACCGGTCCACTCGGCGCGGTCGCCGGCGGGGTAGCGGATGACGGGCATGAGGCGGCGGTAGAGCTGGGTGACGACGACCCGGCCGGGGCGGCCCGGCTCGCGGATCGGCTCGCCGGTCGTCTCGTCGAGGATCTCGACGAGGGTGTGCGGGGCGAACGGGCGGTGCGTACGGCTGTCTTCGTCCGTTCCGGGCACCGGCCGCCCCAGGAGCCCGCCGTCGACGCTGGCGTAGCCGAGCGAACGGGGCGTGGCCCGGGGGAAGGCGGCCGCGAGGAGCCGGCGCTGGTCCTCGAAGAGTGCTTCACCGCCGAAGAACAGGAATTCCACGCCCGGCAGTTCACGGCCGGCGCAGACCAGGTGCTCGGCGATGCGGCACAGCGTGGTCGGGGTCCCGGCGAGCACGTCGGCGCCGAAGTCCTCGATCGTGGTGAGCGTCGAGTCGACGGGTGCGGCGCCGCCTATGGGGAGGCGGACGTTGGCGACGGGGGCGTGGGCGAGCGAGTCCAGGATGAAAAGGAAGCTGGCGTAGAGCTCACCCGCGTAGAAGAGGTCGGCGACCCGGTGGCCGGGCCGCAGGCCCGCGTCGACCATGCCGGAGCCGAAGGCGGTGACGAACTCCCGCCATTCCTCCCGGGTGTAGCAGGAGAACCGCGGCGTCCCGGTCGTACCGCCGGTCTTGAACACGACGGCTTCCCCGAGGGGGGCGGTCAGGACGCGGTTGTCGTTCACGGTGTTGGCGGCCCAGAACGCGTCCTGGTCCACGACGGGCACGTCGGTGACGCGGCTCACGTGCGGTGGCAGGTCCGCGTAGAGCCCGGCATAGAAAGGGGAACGGTCGCGGGCGAAACGCACGAGGTCTGAAAACTGCTGGACGGGCATGCTGCCTTTACCTCGAAAGATGAAAGATGAAAGTTGAAATGGGTGGGATACAGGCGGCGCGCGCGTCGGGGAGTGGTGGAACTCACACCACTCTCATCCGTTGATCAGTCAACAATGCGTACGTCGAGCACAGTTGGCGAGCGCGGGCTCAACCTGATGTCTGTTCACATCATGAGACAAGTGGAACGCACCGCCAAATCGATCGATGGCGGCACCACGGACTTCAGGCCTCCGGGGCCGAAACCGAACAGCCCGGGTTTCATGGGAGAGATTCGGCGCGCCCGCGGTAATGCGGAGTCCGATTCGGAATCGGTGACGGGGCTGGCGAGATCTTCCCGTGGCGGTGCGCTCACCGCCGGTCGTTCGACGAATTGTCGGCGCTGCCCGGCGTCACCGTCGAGACCGACCTGCACTGCGCCTCGGGTACCACCTCCACGGACCACGAATTCTTCGGGATCGCCGCCGGCACGATCCTGGATCTCGCTCCCCCGGCCCCCGAGGTCACGCACGTCATGGCCTGGGCGGAGTACGGGTACAGCGCCAACCTGCGCCTCGCCGACTTCACCTCGGAGCGGACCGTGCTGGCCACCCACCACGGCGGCGAGCCCCTCACCGTCGAGCACGGCTTCCCGCTGTGCCTGGTCGTACCGCACCTGTACGGCTACAAGGGGCCGAAATGGCTGCGCGCGATCGAGTACATGACCGCCGACCGGCGCGGGTTCTGGGAGGAGCGCGGCTACCACAACATCGCCGATCCCTGGACGGAGCAGCGCCACTCCTACCAGGAGGAGTAGCCGGTCCGACCGGGCACCGCGGCCCGTGCGCACCGCCGTCCGTGTCCCCGCCGCCCGGGGAATCGTTTGGCCGGGCATGACGACGACGCGCTCCACGCTCACCCCCACGGCGCGGCACCGGGCGGCCTCGGACGAGGGCGGTCGCCCCCCGTACGTCCCCGCGCCCCGGCCGCCGGCCCACGCGGCCGCGGCCGCCCCGCTGTTCGAGCAGCTCGCCCGGGAGTGGGCGGCTCGGGGGGCCACCGTGCCGGGACGGCCGGATCCGATCTGGCGGGAGCTGATCTCCTGGGAGCACTTCGAACGGGAGACCGCCGCCACGGTCCGCGACCTGCACCTGCGCGGCCCGGAACCGGTCCCCGTACCCGTCCCCGTGCCCGCCTCCCCGGGGAACCAGCCCCGGTGGACGCGGGCCTGAGAGCGCCGTGCCCGGCCCGACGGTCAGCGGCCGAAACGGATCCGGCCCGCGACCAGGCGGATGGCACTGATCGTCAGGTCCGGGTCGTGCAGCTGTACGTAGTGGTCGCTTCCCGTGGCCAGGAGGTGTGGGGTCTGCTCCCCCAGCTCCACCAGGGTCTGCTGGACCGCGGGCCAGGACCGCTCCAGCGGTGCCAGGAGGGCCTTCGCCGTGCCGGCCGGAGCCGCGAAGGGTTCCGTCTTGCTGAGTACGGCCATGGGTACCTTCGGCAGCGGTTTCGCCGCCCGCACCGCGCCGACGGCGCCGTCGATGTCCACCTTCTCGAACGCCGGGTCGGAATCGAAGGGCGTACCGGGGTTGTCGAGCAGCTTCAGGTACGCCGGCCACCGCGCGCCGAAGTACGGCTGCATGTCGGTGCCGAAGGCGTCGACGAAGACGAGGCCGGCCGTCTTCCGCGGATGCCGTTGCGCATACAGCCTCGTGATCATCCCGCCGAAGGAGTGGCCGACGAGCAGGTAGGGGCCGGGTACGTGCGCCGCCGTCAGCAGCCGGTCGAGGTCGTCGGCCATCGCGCCGAGGGAGCGCTTGCCGCTCTGTCGCGTGCTGCGGGTCGTGAGCGCGGGCGGGTTCGTGTAGCGGACGGTCCCGGGCCGGTCGTACGTGCACACCCGCGCGAAGGCCGCGACGCCGGGGAACACCGCAGGTGCCTTCGGAACGGGCGGCCGGGTGTCGGTGAGGGTCCAGGTGTCGGAGGAGTCGTGCAGCCCGGACTCCAGGACGACCGTCGGGGCGCCGCTCCCCTTGCAGCTCAGCCAGAGCCTGCGGCCGTCGCCCACGTCGACTTCGCGGGAGAACTCCCCCGGGTCCCGGCTCGGGCCGGTGGCGGACGCGGCCGGGGCGCCCCGGAGCGCCGGCGGGCTGCCGCACCCGGGCAGCACGGCCAGTGCCGTCGCGACCAGCGAGGCGGTCAGGAGCGGGGTCCGCCCTCGCATCGGCGCTCCCTTCTTCGTGTCCTCGTACGCCTGCGCGCGCCGTACCTGCGGCCCGACCGTCCGGCCCGATCATCCGGTACGGGCGGCCGGCTCCCCGGGATCGCCGCGCAGGAGTCGCCCCGGGTGGACGCGGACGGGGACCGGTCCGCGGGGGATGCCCCCCGCTCCCGGTCCCCGGTCCCGACCGCCGATGCCGATGCCGATGCCGATGCCGATGGCGGCGGCGACGGCGATCAGGCCTTGCGCGTACGGCCGCCGCCCAGGCCCGCTCCCACCAGCACCGCCGCCGCGACCACCAGCGCCGCGTCGATCGCCAGGACCGTGCGCACCCCGCCGAAGAGCGAGGCCTGCGTGGTGGCGAGCACCCCGAGCAGCGGGATTCCGATCGTCAGGCCCACCTGCTGCGTCGTGGTGACCAGGCCGGTCGCCAGCCCCTGTTCCCCGTCGGGCACGCCGCTGGTCACGGTGAGCCCGTACGAGATGATCGCTCCGAGGTGGAACATGCTGGCCACCGACACGGCGACCGTCGCCAGCAGCGCGCCCGACCCGGTGCCCACGGCGAGCAGCGCGGCGGTGAACAGGCCCTGGCCGAGCAGCGATCCGGTCAGCGTGCGCCGGGCGCCGAAGCGGCCGATGACCTTGGGTGCGTACGAGCCCGCGAAGGCGGAGGCGACGCCCTGGACGCCGAAGACCAGACCCGTCCGGAAGGGGGACAGCTCCAGCGTCTCCTGGAGGTACAGGGTCAGGACGAAGACGACCGTCGACATCATCGAGAAGGTCACCAGGCCGCCGACGTTGCCCCAGGCGACGGTGGGCCGCTTCAGCATCGGCAGCGAGACCAGCGGCGCCGGGCTCTTCGACTCCACCACGGCGAAGGCGGCGAGCAGGGCCAGTCCGGCGAGCAGCGTGCCCCATACGTCCGCGCCGCCGAAGCCGCGCTGGGCCGCCGTGGACAGGGAGTAGATCAGCGCGAGCAGGCCGCCGGTGACGGTGACGGCGCCGGGTACGTCCAGGCGCGGCCGGTCGGGGGTGCGCGACTCGGGCAGCAGTCCGGGGGCGAGGGCGAGCACGATCACTGCGGTGACCGCGAGCAGCCCCATGGTCGAGCGCCAGCCGAGGGTGTCGGTCATGACTCCGCCCAGGACCATGCCGATGGTGAAGCCGAGGGAGAGCAGGGTGCCGGAGATGCCGAGGGCCTTGTCGCGCAGCGGGCCCTCGGGGAACGTCGTGGTCAGCAGGGACATGCCGGTGGGCACGATGACCGCCGCACCGAGGCCCTGGAGGGCGCGACCGGCCAGGAAGGACGCCGGGCCCCAGGCCAGGGTGGCCAGCAGCGAGGCGACGCCGAAGAGGGCGAGGCCGGTCAGGAACAGCTTCTTCCTGCCGTACAGGTCGGCGATCCGGCCGAAGAGGAGGAGGAAGCCGCCGGAGGGCAGTGCGAAGGCGGTGACCGCCCACTGGAGGGCCGACCGGCTCAGGCCCAGGTCCTTGCCGAGCACGGGCAGGGCCACGTTCAGTACGGAGAAGTCGAGCGCCACCATGAACTGGGCGGCGCAGAGCACGAAGAGGACCAGCTTGGCCCGGCCGCTGAGCCGTTCGGCCACGGGGGCCGCCGTCGCCGTCGCGGTCGCCGTCGCGGTCGCCGTCGCGGTCGCCGTCGCGGTCGTCGTTGCCGTTGCCGTCGTCGTTGCCGTTGTCGTTGTCGTCGTTGTCTGGGAGTCGATCGCCATGGCCACACCCTCGCCGCCCGGGAATGGCCGTGGAGAGTGGGAACTTATCCTGTTGGTGGCACCACCAGGCAGCCGACAGGGGGAGTGAGTGGCTACACCGATCGACAAGCACCGCCGTTCCGAGCTGCGCGAGTTCCTGATGAGCAGACGGGCCCGGGTCACCCCCACGGAGGCGGGTCTGCCGGACGGCGGGGCCCGCCGACGCACCCCGGGCCTGCGCCGCGAGGAGGTCGCCGTGCTCGCGGGGGTCGGGGTCTCCTGGTACCAGTGGCTGGAACAGGGCCGCGACATCACGGTGTCCCCGCAAGTGCTCGACTCGGTGGGCCGGGTCCTCAAGCTGTCCAGCGCCGAGCGCCGGCACCTGTACGTACTGGCGGGGCTCAACCCGCCCGCGCTCGAAGTGGCCCCGGCCGACCGGGACATGTGCGACGGGCTGAAGCGGCTGATCGACGCCTGGATGCCGTTCCCCGCCCACATCATGGACGCGTACTGGAACACGGTCCTCTACAACGACGCCGCCGCGCTCGTGCTCGGCATGCGCCCGGAGATCGTGCAGAACTGCCTCATCGCGTTCTTCACCGACCCCATCTACAAGGCCCGTTCGCCGCACTGGGAGGACATCGCGTGCGTCGTGGTCGCCCAGTACCGGGCGGCGAGCTCGGAATGGCCCGAGGACGAGGGGTTCCAGGCCGTCATCGAGGAGGCGCGGGAGCTCAGCCCCGAGTTCGCGCAGCTGTGGGACCAGCGGGACATCCGGCCCGGCGGCCAGGTCCGCAAGGAGATCGAGCACCCGGTCGTGGGCACGCTGTACGTGGAGTCCACGCAGCTGCGCGTACCGGCGCGGCCCGACCTGTCGATCGTGCTGCACACCCCGCTGCCGGCCACCGACACGGCGGAGAAGCTGGAGTGGCTGACCTCGGCGGAGGGGCGCCGGGGAACGATGTACCCGATCGCCGGCTGACCGGGTCCGGAGCGGCCGTGAGGCCGGTCCGGACACCCCGGCCGACGGCTACTCGGAGGATCACACAGGAGCAAATCCGGCATATCGCATCGGAACGCCGTCCTGGCGGTACCCCTTGAGTGGTCAAAGTGGTGTGGGGTTAGCATGTGAGCGCCGCCTAGCTCGAAAGATAAACCTGTGACTGTCAATGACGACTCGTTCACCAACTGGAAGAACCGCGAGGAGATCGCGGAGTCGATGATCCCGATCATCGGGAAGCTGCACCGTGAGCGGGACGTGACGATCCTGCTGCACAGCCGCTCCTTGGTGAACAAGTCGGTGGTCAGCATCCTGAAGACCCACCGATTCGCCCGTCAGATAGCCGGCGAGGAGCTCTCCGTCACGGAGACCCTGCCGTTCCTGCAGGCGCTCACCACGCTGGACCTGGGCCCCTCCCAGATCGACATCGGCATGCTCGCCGCCACGTACGAGGCCGACGACCGCGGCCTGTCCGTGGAGCGCTTCACCGCCGAGGCCGTCGCCGGCGCCACCGGCGCCAACAAGATCGAGCGCGGCGAGGGCCGCGACGTGGTCCTGTACGGCTTCGGCCGCATCGGCCGCCTCGTCGCCCGCCTCCTGATCGAGAAGGCCGGCTCCGGCAACGGGCTGCGCCTGCGTGCCGTCGTCGTCCGCGGGGGCGGCGAGGCCGACCTCGTCAAGCGCGCCTCGCTGCTGCGCCGGGACTCCATCCACGGCCAGTTCCAGGGCACGATCACGGTCGACGAGGCGAGCAGCACCATCGTCGCCAACGGCAACGCGATCAAGGTGATCTACGCCAACGACCCGAGCGAGGTCGACTACACGGCGTACGGCATCAAGGACGCCATCCTCATCGACAACACCGGCAAGTGGCGCGACCGCGAGGGCCTCTCCAAGCACCTGCGCCCCGGTATCGACAAGGTCGTCCTGACCGCTCCGGGCAAGGGCGACGTCCCGAACATCGTGCACGGCGTCAACCACGACACGATCAAGCCGGACGAGCAGATCCTGTCCTGCGCCTCCTGCACCACCAACGCGATCGTCCCGCCGCTCAAGGCCATGGACGACGAGTACGGCGTGCTGCGCGGTCACGTGGAGACCGTCCACTCGTTCACCAACGACCAGAACCTGCTGGACAACTACCACAAGGCCGACCGCCGCGGCCGCTCCGCGCCGCTGAACATGGTGATCACCGAGACCGGTGCCGCCTCGGCCGTGGCCAAGGCGCTGCCCGACCTCAAGGCGCCGATCACCGGCAGCTCGATCCGCGTCCCCGTCCCGGACGTCTCGATCGCGATCCTGAGCCTGCGCCTGGGCCGCGAGACCACCCGCGAGGAGGTCCTCGACTACCTCCGTGACGTCTCGCTGAACTCCCCGCTGAAGCGCCAGATCGACTTCACGACCGCTCCCGACGCGGTGTCGATGGACTTCGTGGGCTCGCGCCACTCGTCGATCGTCGACGCCGGTGCCACCAAGGTCGACGGCGACAACGCGATCCTCTACCTCTGGTACGACAACGAGTTCGGCTACTCGTGCCAGGTCATCCGGGTCGTCCAGCACGTCTCCGGCGTCGAGTACCCGACGTACCCGGCCCCGGCGGTCTGATCCCGTATCCCCACCGCTCCGCCCACGGCCCGTTCCACCGCCCAAACCGGCGGAGGAACGGGCCGCGCGCGTTGCCCGCCCAGATCAGGCGTAGGGGTCGAAGGGGATCGGCGGCTTCGAGGCGTTCAGGGCGTCGCTGAAGCGGCCGTCGGTGATCTTGATCGTTGCCGAGCCGAAGTCGGCGTTCATGAGCTTGTCGCGCAGGCCCGCCGGGTAGCCGTTCCAGCCGACGAGGCGCGGGTAGAACCAGTTGCCGGTGTGGTTCTCGGCGGGCTCGTCGTTGCCGTTCGCGAGGCGGTAGAAGTGCGTCGAGACACCGTCCTTGTGGTAGACGACCTTCGCGTGGGTCCCGTCGAAGCGGACCTGCGAGCGCGGGTACCACTTCCAGCCGCTGTGCTGCGAAGTCGACACGTACTGGACCGCGTTGTCCTTGATCCAGACCACCACGTGCTCGAAGTCGTGCCGGTGCCCGATGGCCGCGGGCCCGAGCGTGGCCTGGTCCTTCTCGAAGTAGCCCGCGTACATGACGGCGCACCAGCCGTTGTTGCACTTGGCGCGGGAGTAGGTGTTGGAGTTCTGCAGCTGTACGAGGTCCCGGCAGTGCCCGTTCACCGCTCCGCCGGGCTTCAGTCCGGGGTTGAGCACGCCACTGCTGCTGATCGCGGCTGTGGCGTAGCAGCCGTCCCCGTCGTAGTCGAAGGCGGGTGAGAAGGTCTGTTCCAGGCCGTCCGCGTTCTGCGGCAGGGCCGGTATCACGTCGGCGACGGCCACGGCCGGAAGGGCCATCACCAGCGCCGCGGCCCCCAGCCCGGCGGTGGTCGCGGTGCGGCGCAGTCCCGCCCGCCACCGCCTCGGGCGGGAGGCCGCCTCCCGGGCCTCTTCGTTCATCGTCCTCGTCGGTGCCAGCAGGCTGCGCACATCATCTCCTGACCTGTACATGTCGCTCCGGGCATCGAGGCGAACGCTAGCCGGGCAGCGTTCAAGTCCGGGTCGAGTCAGGCGAATTCCAGATGTACGTCCCTCCCCCTCAGCCGCCCGTGCGCTCCAGCATCGCGCGGCGCCAGCGCTCCGTCTCGGCGATCTGGTTGAACGTGAACAGGTGCAGCCCGGCCACCGCGGACTCGGGCGCGCCCAGCACGGGTGCGGCACGGCGCAGCAGCCGGTCCGGGGAGTAGCCGCCGGGGGCGGCGAAGCGCAGGAACCACGAGGGGTGCCGGGTCAGGAACTTGGCCGATTCCCCCACGCCGATCTTCGTGGCCATGGACAGCAGCTTCGCCCGCTCGACGGGACCGGCCACCCCGACGTGCACGGGCAGCACGATCCGCCGGCGCCGCACCTGCCCGAGCCACTGCCGCAGGGTCGCCGGGTCGAAGCAGAGGTTGCTGACGATGTACGTCGCGTGCGGCTGCTTGTCCGACATCGCCCGTACGGCGACCTCGTCGGCGATGAGGGGATGGCTCTCCGGGTAGCCGGTGATGCCCACGTGCGCGAACGGGCTGCCCAGCTCGCCGAGCCGCCGCAGCACGGGCAGGGCCGCGTCGTACGCCCCGGCCGGCGGGTCGGCGTCCCCGGCCGGTACGAAGACGTCCTCGATCCCGGCCGCGACCAGCCGGTCCACGATGTCCGACAGGTGACCGGCGTCGGCGATCTGCCGGGCCGGGATGTGCGGGACGACCCGGTAGCCGTGCCCGGCCAGGCGGGTGGCGAGGTCCAGCGTCGGACCTATGCCCTTGGCCGGGGAGGCGGTGACGGTGACCGGCACCTCGGCCGGGACGTGCGCCAGCACCTTGTCCTCGGTGGCCTTCGCCGGCAGGACCTCGTAGCGGACCCTGCGCAGGAGCTCCGCGAGGCCGCCCCCGGTGACCGGGGCCTGCGCGGGGCGTTCGGGATACGGCGTGGGCCGGGCGGACATGCCGCTCCTCCTCGGGTGGGGGGGTGCCGCGGGGCGGCGTTTCGGCCCCCATCATGCCGGGTGCGCGCGGGCCGTCTTCCCCCGCGTACGCGAGGCCGCAGGCTTGGAGCATGGAACGCATGGAACGCATGGCCGCGCTGACCGCGGAACTCCTCGAAACGGACCGGACGGCCGGGGCCCGCCGGGCCGCCCCGGCGGCGCTGCGCGCATCCGCGTCGGTCGGCCGGCCCGCGCCCCGGAATCTCCCTGCGGCCGAACGGTCCGCGCTGATGGAACTCTTACAGGTCGCCGCCTGGATCCTCTTCGACGCCGAGCGGCACCGGACCTCCCGGCGGCTCAGCCACCGCGCGCTCGCCCTGGCCCAGACCCTCCCCGACGGGTCCCGCTCCGTCGAACTGCTCGTCCTGTCCGTACTGTGCCTCCAGGAAGAGCACCTGGGGCGCCCCCGGGAGTCGCTGCGCATCTCCTCGTCCGTCCTGGCCGGCCGGGACCTGCCGGCGCGGGTGGCCGCCATCTTCCACGTACGGGAGGCACGCGCGCGTGCCCGGCTCCGGCAGGGCCGGCGGGCGCTGCGCTCCCTGGCCGCCGCCCGGGAACTCCTGGCGGACGGGCCGTCCGGGCGGGATCCCTCCTGGACCTGGTGGTTCGACCGGTCTGAGCTCGACGGGCACCACGGGCTCGCCCTCGCCGAGCTGGGGGACCTGGACGCCGCCGCGGCCCTGCTGCACGAGGCGACGGCGGCGGGCGACGCACCCGCCTACCGGTCGCTCTTCGCCGCCGAGCAGGCCTGCGTGCTCGCCCGGGCCGGAGCCTGGCGCGATACGGACGCCCGGCTGTCCGGCCTGGTCGAGGCCGTCCCGGACATCGGCTCCGTCCGCGCCCTGGCCGCGCTGGCGCGCACGCTCCGCACCATCGGGCGCGGCCCTCGCGTACCCCGCGCCCTGCGGGACACGAGCGGGTACCTCGCCGAGGCCCTCCGGGCGCAGGCCCGCCCGCGCACCCCGCCTTCCGCGGGCTGCGGCGGCCATGAGAGGGTCGGCCGGACCTGCGCGGCCGGCCTTGCGCGGCCGGGCCCGCGCGAGGAGCCGCGCGCGAGGAGGAGAGCACTGTGACCGGCACCGGCCGTACCACCGGCAGTACGTCCAACGGGCGGGTACTGGTGGCCGACGACGACGCCGCCATCCGCCGGTCCCTGGAGCGCGGGCTGCGGCTGAGCGGCTTCACGGTCCTGCTCGCCGAGGACGGGCCCGGCGCGCTCGCCGTCCTCGCCGACCAGAGCCCGGACGTCCTCGTACTGGACGTCTCGATGCCCGGCCTCACCGGTACCGAGGTCTGCCGCGGTCTGCGCGCCCGCGGCGACGAGACCCCCGTCCTGATGCTGTCGGCCCTCGACGAGGTGACGGACCGGATCGCGGGGCTCCAGGCCGGGGCGGACGACTACCTGGTCAAACCCTTCGCCCTGGAAGAGCTCGTCCTGCGCCTGCACGCCCTCCTGCGGCGCCGCCCGACCCCGGAGCCCGCCCCCGACGTACTGCGCGCCGGTCCGCTCGTGATCGACGAGGCCCGCCGCCAGGTGCGGCACGGGGAGGACGAACTCCACCTCACCCGCCGCGAGTTCGAGCTCCTGCTCCAGCTGGTGCGCAACGCGGGGATCGTCCTGACCCGGGACCAGTTGCTGGACCGGGTGTGGGGCTACGACTTCGAGGTCCGCAGCGACGCCGTCGACACCTTCGTCAGCTATCTGCGCCGGAAGCTGGAGGAGGGCGGGCGCCCGCGCCTGATCCACACCGTGCGCGGCGTCGGCTTCGTGCTGCGCGCCCCCGGGGCACGGGAGGGCGGGCCGTGAAGCTCGCCACCCGCATCGCCCTCTCGGTGACCGTGGTGGTGCCCCTGCTGGTGCTCGCCGCGGGCCTGCTGGTGCTCGGACTGGTCAGCCGCGATCTGCACCAGCAGCAGGACACCCGGCTCCAGGACCGGGCCTCCGCCGTCCTCCCGGACGTCAAGACGCTGCTCGCGGCCGACCGCAACGGCAAGCCGAAGGTGGAGCAGAACCAGCACCGCAAGGTGCTCGGCGACGTCCTCGACGCCGGCATCCGTGTCCGGACGGCGGACGGAGCGGTCGTCCTGGAGGGCGGCCCGCAGCCCGCCGACCCGGTGCGGCTGCCCGAGCGGACCGCGGACGGCCCCGTCACCGTGCGGGCCAAGGGGCGCGCCTGGCGGGTGCTGACCGTCCCGGTGGCCGGTCCGGCGCCGGGCACGCTCTGGCTGTTCACCCCGGCCTCGGCGGCCGACCCGCAGGTCGTGGCCGTACGCCGACGGGTCCTCCTGGTGGCCCTGCTGGCGGCGCCGGTCTCGGGGCTGCTCGCGTACGGGCTGGCCGGCCGCGCCACCGCCTCCGTACGGAGGCTGAGCCGCCGGGCCGCCGAGCTCGACCCGGGCGCGGGCGCGGCGGCCTTCGCCAGCGCTCCCGTGAACATCGCCGAGGTGGACGAACTGTCGTCCGCCATCGGCCAGTTGCTCGCCCGGTACGAGGAGCAGGCCGCCCGCACCGCCCAGGCGCTGGAGACGGCCCGCTCGTTCTCCTCCGCCGCCTCCCACGAGCTGCGCACCCCGCTGATGAGCATGCGGACCGACCTGGACGTCCTGGCCGCCCATCCCGACCTCCCGGCCGCCGAACGGGCCGAGATCGTACGGGACTTGCAGCGTGACCACGCCCGGCTGCTGGACCTGCTCACGGCGCTGCGGATGCTGGCGAGGGGCGATCTGGTGGAGGTGTCCGCCTTCACCCCGCTCGATCTGTCCGAGCTGGTGGACTCGGCGGCCGCGGAGTGCGCCCGCCGCCACCCCGGCGCGCTGCTGGACGTGGAACTCCCGCCCGAACTCAGGGTGTTCGGATGGGACGCCGGGCTGACCATCCTGCTCGCCAACCTGCTGGGCAACGCGGTGGTGCACGGCCACCTGCCGGGCGAGCCGGCCAGGATCACGGTACGGGTGCACGCGGAGGGCGGGTACGCGGTGCTCACCGTGGACGACGCGGGGCCGGGCATCGCGCCCGGTGAGCGGGAGGCCGTGTTCCGGCGGTTCCACCACCGCCCCGGCAGCCCCGGCTCCGGGCTCGGTCTGACGCTCGTCGCCCAGCAGGTCGCCCTGCACCAGGGCTCCGTGGTGATCGGGACGCCGCCCGGCGGTGCGGGCACCCGCTTCGAGGTGCGCCTGCCGCTGTCGGCTGCGGACGCCCCGACCCTTCGGCTGCCGAAGCGGCGCGACTGGATCTCCACGCGGGGCGGCTGAGGACGCCGACCGGGCCTGCGCCGACTCACAAAGTTTCCACAAAGACGCCCCCTACCGTCCTGACCGGTCGGCCGCCTGTGAGCCGGCCCGTTCGCACCGAAGGGGATACAGCCATGCTCCCGATCCGTAGGACCACCGCCGCCGCGATCGGCGCCGTCGCGCTGGCCGGCGCCTTGATCTCCGCCGCCCCCGCGCAGGCCGAGTCGGCGAGCCCCGCCCCGGCCGCCTCCAAGGCGGCCAAGTCCGCACCGAAGGGCGACGGCGCCAAGGCGATCTGCAGGCGCCTGCCCAAGGCGCAGACGCGCGTCGACACGGCCATCGACCGGCTCAAGGGCGATCCCACCGTGCTCGGCTCCGTCGCGCGACTGGAGCAGCGCGTCGCCAACGCCCAGAGCGCCGGACACACCCAGGTCCACGCCTACCTGAACGACCGCCTGACCTTCCGCAAGAGCCTGCTGCCCACCCTCCAGAAGCGCCAGGAAGACCTGAAGGCCGTCAGCGCCTGGTGCTCCGCGCAGGATTCCAAGTGAGCCGGGCGACCCGCACGGCCGGGGCGAGCCGCACGGCCGGCGCGGACCGGGTGACCGGCCGCCGCCGCGCCGCATGCGCCCTCGCCGCCCTGGCCTCGGCAACGGCGCTGCTGCTCACCGGCTGCGGGCCCGGTGCGAGCGCCGGGCCCGCCGGCGGCACCCGGTCCGTGAGCGGCTCCGACGAGGCCACGGTCAAGGACATGCAGCAGAAGCTGGACGACGCCGAGAGCGCGGCGGCGCAGGCGGATTCCAACGCCACCCAGGACAACTGAACCACCCGGCTCAGGCCCGGGCCCGCTTGTCCCGCAGGAAGCGGTGCAGGCGGGTCCACGGCCAGGCGTTGATGACGTCGTCCTTCGTGAGCCAGCCGCGTTGCGCCGTCCCCACCCCGTAGCGCAGGTACGGCAGATGCGTGGTGGCGTGCGCGTCCGAGTTCACCGCGAACTTCACCCCGTACCGTTTCGCCCGCAGGATGTCCTCGTCGCCCAGGTCGAGCCGCTCCGGATGCGCGTTGATCTCCAGGGCGGTCCCCGTCCGCGCGCAGGCCTCGAAGACGGCGTCGAAGTCCGCGTCCACGCCGGGGCGCCGGCCGATCCGCCGGGTGGTGGGGTGGCCGATGACGGCCACGTGCGGGTTCTCGCAGGCCCGGATGAAGCGCCGGGTCATCGCGGCCCGGCTCTGGCCGAAGTGGGAGTGGACGGAGGCCACGCACACGTCGAAGCCGGCGAGGAAGCCGTCCGGCCAGTCCAGGCCGCCGTCCGGGCCGATGTTGAGTTCCGTGCCGTGCAGCAGCCGCATCCCGCGCACCGTGCGGTCCAGCGCCCGCAGCTGCTCGCGCTGCGCCAGGATCTTCTCCTCGGTCATGCGCTGCATGGCGAGGTCCGGTGCGTGGTCGGTGACCGCGTAGTACGCGTACCCGCGCGCGGCGGCCGCCGCGACCATGTCCTCCAGCGACGCGAGCCCGTCGGTGAGGTCGGTGTGGGTGTGCAGGTCGCCGCGGATGTCGCCCTCCGCCACGAGCACGGGGAGTTCGCCCTTCAGCCCGGCCGCGACCTCCCCGCGGTCCTCGCGCAGGGTCGGCGGGATCCAGGGCAGGCCGAGCCGGGCGTAGACCTCCTCCTCCGTCTCCGAGGCGAGGCTCTTGCCGCTCTCCGCGTCGAAGACCCCGTACTCGGAGAGCTTGAGCCCTTGGCGCACGGCGAGGGCGCGGGTGCGGATGTTGTGCGCCTTGGATCCGGTGAAGTACTGGAGCCCCGCCCCCCAGGAGGCGGGCGGCAGGACGCGCAGGTCCACCTGGAGGCCGGTGCCGGTGCGGACGGAGGTCTTCTTCGCGCCGTGCGCGATGACGTCGGCCACGAGCGGGAGCTCGGCCAGCGCCGTCATGAAGGGTGCGGACCTGTCGGCCGCGACCAGGACGTCGACGTCGCCGATGCTCTCGCGCATCCGGCGCAGCGAGCCCGCGTACGTGCACCGTACGCACCCCGGGACGCGCTCCATCTCGGCGACGATCTGCTCGGCGATGTCCATCGCGGCGCCGAGCAGGATCCGCCCGTCGGCTTTTTTCAGTACGGAGATGCCGTGGAGGATGTTCTGCTCGGTCTGCTCGCCGAAGCCCTTCAGGTCGCGCAGCCGCTCCTCGTGGATGGCCTGCTCCAGCTGCTCGACGGAGGAGACGCCCAGCTCCTCGTACAGGACGAGGGCCTTGCGGGGGCCGAGGCCGGGGATCGCGGTCAGGGCCCGCACGCCGGCCGGGACGGCGGCCCGGCGCGCCTCGATGTCCGGGACGTGCCCGGTGCCGAGGTACTCGACGATCTTCTCGGCGATCGACTTGCCCACGTTCGGGATCTCCCGCAGGCCCTTGACGTCGAGCCCGGCGACATCGGCGGGGTGGCCGCCGATGGCGCGGGCCGCCTTCTCGTACGCGCGCGCCTTGAAGGAGTCGCCGCCGCTGATCGCGATCAGGTCGGCGTACTCCTGGAGCAGCGCCTCGACCTTCTCGTTGGCCCTGGCCATGCATCCAGGGTGCCTCGTGTTCCGGGGCCCGGCCCGCCGGTGCGGGCGGCGCGCCCGGCCACCGCCCCGGAGAAGAAGTTGAGGATTGTTCACTTTCCATTGACAGGGCGGGCGCCGCGGGCCAACAGTGTGCCGTCAGCGCCCTCGCCCGCCTCGATCGAAGTGAGCCCGTATGACCGCGTCCGTACCCGCGTTCCCCGCCGATTTCCTCTGGGGCGTCTCCGCCTCGGCGTTCCAGATCGAAGGCTCGACCACCGCCGACGGGCGGGGTCCCTCCTCGTGGGACGCGTTCACCAAGGAGCCCGGGCGCGTCAAGGACGGCTCGCACGCGGAGGTGGCCACCGACCACTACCGCCGCTACCGCGAGGACGTGGCCCTGATGGCCGGACTCGGCGTCGGCGCCTACCGGTTCTCGGTCTCCTGGTCCCGGGTCCTGCCGGACGGCCACGGGCGGGTCAACCGCGCGGGGCTGGACTTCTACGACCGCCTGGTCGACGCGCTGTGCACGGCCGGCATCGCGCCGGTGCCCACCCTGTTCCACTGGGACACCCCGCTCGCCCTGGAGGAGAAGGGCGGCTGGCTCAGCCGCGACACCGCCGAGCGGTTCGCGGCGTACGCCTCGGTGGTCGCCGAGCGGCTCGCCGACCGCGTCCCGATGTGGATCACCATCAACGAACCCGCCGAGGTCACCCTCCTGGGGTACGGCATCGGCGAGCACGCCCCCGGCAGGAGCCTCGTCTTCGACGCCCTGCCCGCCGCCCACCACCAGCTGCTGGCCCACGGCCTGGGCGTACAGGCGCTGCGCGCCGCGGGCGCCCGGCAGATCGGCATCGCCGCCTCGCACAGCCCGGTCCGCCCGGCGAGCGGGAGCGCGGAGGACCGCGGCGCGGCCGAACTGTACGACCTGCTCACCAACCGGCTCTTCGCCGACCCGGTCCTGACGGGCGCCTATCCCGACGAGGGCCTCGCCTCGATGCTGCCCGGCCCGGTGGCCGAGGACCTGAAGGCCATCTCCGCCCCCCTGGACTGGTACGGGATCAACTACTACAACCCGATGCTCGTCGGCGCCCCGCAACCGGCCGCCTCCGCGAGCGAGTTCGGCGGCATCGAGATACCGGCCGACCTCCCCTTCGCCCTCCGGCCGATGGAGGGGTACGAACACACCGACTTCGGCTGGCCGGTGGTCCCGGAGGGCCTGCGCGAACTGCTCGTCTCCCTGCGCGAGCGCTACGGTGACCGGCTGCCGCCGCTGTACATCACCGAGAACGGCTGCTCGTACGGGGACGGGCCCGATCCCGTGACGGGACGGATCGCCGACACGCGCCGCATCGCGTACCACGCGGGCCATCTCGGCGCCCTGCACCGGGCGATGGCGCAGGGGGTCGACGTCCGCGGCTACTTCATCTGGTCGATCCTCGACAACTTCGAGTGGGCCGAGGGGTACCGGCAGCGGTTCGGGCTGGTCCACGTCGACTACGAGACGCTGGAGCGGACGCCGAAGGAGTCGTACGCCTGGTACCGCGACGTGATCAAGGGCGGCAGATGACCGTCGGGGGGACGGCCGCGAAGTCCGCCGGCCCGGTCGGCGGCCGGTGGGTGGGCGCGCTGTCCCTCGCCAACCTGGGGGTCTGGGTGGGCTGGTTCGGCCCGCTCCAGCTCCTTCTGGCCCGCCAGGCGGAGCAGCTCACCCCGGACCACAAGGCGGCGACGCTCGCGTTGGTGACGGGGGTGGGCGCGGCCGTCTCGATGGTCGCCAATCCGGTGTTCGGAGCCCTGTCGGACCGTACGACGGCCCCGGTCGGGCGGCGGATCCCCTGGGTGGTGGCGGGGGTCCTGGGCGGGGCGGCCGGACTGCTCGTCCTTGCCCGGGCTTCGAGCGTGACCGTGGTGATCGCGGGCTGGTGCCTGGTCCAACTGGCCCTCAACGCGGCCTTCGCCGCCCTGACCGCCGCCGTCCCCGACCAGGTCCCGCCGCGGCAGCGGGGGCTGGTCGGCGGCTGGCTGGGGGTCTCCCAGGTAGGCGGGATCCTGGCCGGCACGGCGCTGGCCACGGCCGCGGGCGGCATCGGCGCCGGGTACCTCGCGTGCGCCGCCTTCTCGGTGCTCGCGGCCGTCCCGTACGTGGTGATGCGGCGCGACGCGCGGCTGTGGCCCGCCGAACGGCCCGCGTTCCGGTGGCGGTCCTTCCTCACCGGCTTCTGGATCGATCCCCGCCGCCATCCCGACTTCGGCTGGGCCTGGTTGACGCGTTTCCTGATGAACCTGTCGTACTCCGTCAGCACGATGTACCTGCTGTACTACCTGACCGACGCGGTGCGCTACGAGGGCGACGCGGACACCGGCGTCCTGGTCCTGACGGCGCTCAACGCGCTCACCCTGCTCGCCACGGTGGTGGTCAGCGGCGTCCGCTCGGACCGTACGGGCCGCCGGAAGGTCTACGTCATCGGGGCGGGGCTGGTCATCGCGGCGGCCACCCTGCTGCTCGCCGTCTGGCAGACCTGGACCGGGGCGGTCGTCGCCTCACTGGTCCTCGGGGTGGGCTTCGGCGTCTACACGTCGGTGGACTTCGCCCTGCTGACGGACGTGCTGCCGACGGCGCAGGACCGCGGCCGCGACCTCGGCGTCATCAACATCGCCAACGCGCTGCCCCAGGTACTGGCTCCGGTGATCGCCGCGCCGGTGGTCACGCACCTCGGCGGGTACACGGCGCTGTACGCGCTCGCGGGCGCCCTGGCGCTGGCGGGGTCGGTGCTGGTCCGCCGTATCCGCGGGGTCGCGTAGACGCTGGGTCGCGTAGCCACGGGGTCCCGCAGCCACGGGGTTCCGCAGCCGAGGCACGTGGCGCCGGCGCACCGCGCGGTGCCACCGGCAGGGACCGGTGGCACCGCGCGGTGCGGTGGATCAGGTGTTGATGCAGGTGTTGCCGGCGGCCGGGTTCAGCGCCCCGAGGATGTTGATGCTGTTGCCGCAGATGTTGATCGGGATGTGGACCGGGATCTGGACGACGTTGCCCGAGAGGACGCCCGGCGAACCGATGGCGTAGCCCTCGGCCGCGGCGTCGGCGGACGCGCTGCCGATACCGCCCAGCGTCGCGCCGATCACCAGAGCGGCCCCGACGGCCAGAGTACGGATCTTCATGTGGGTCTCCCATCGCATGAGGGTGTGCGGGGGCCATCCCATACCAGCCCGGCCCGAACCCGGCCGATTCACCCGGTCGTGGGCCCCGTCCGCTTCACCGGTCGTCGGCCCCGTCCGCCGTTCCGGAAGGTGAATTTTTCCGGAAAGGGCAATCCCCCCGGCCCTCTGGTGCGTATGCCTCTGTGGAAGCGTCTCCAGGAGACACGACTCATGGAGGAGAACTCATGGCGATCTTCACTCACCTCATTCCCGCAAAGCACCGCCGTCGTGGAAAGAGGGACATGACCTCGGGCCGTAACGAAGACAACGGCAGGCGCCGTCACCGTCGCCGCGACTGCGACAACGACCACGGCAACCAGGGCCACCACGGCACCCACGGGAACAACTGGTAAGCACGATGCGACGGGTCGCGCGGCATGCACTGCGGCGGCTGCTGTCGGTGGCAGAAGACCCCGACGCGGTCGTCGCCGCCGCGCCGCCCGTCACTCCGCGCGAGGCGTTCCGCCGCTTCTGGCCCTATACCCGGGGCGGCCGGCGCTGGCTCGTCCCGATCCTGCTCTTCAGCATGATCGGCCCGTTGCTCGACGCGGCCGAGATCTGGCTCTTCAAGGTCGTGGTGGACGAGGTCCTCGTTCCGCGCGATCTTCGCCCGTTCCTGTGGATCGCGTTGGCCTACCTGGGCCTCGTCCTCGCCTCCGGCATCCTCGAATTCGCCGACGACGTGCTCTCCACGTGGGTCGGCGAACGTTTTCTGCTGGCCCTGCGCTCGGACGTCTACCGGCACGTCCAGGGGCTCTCCCTCGGGTTCTTCGAACGGCGGCGGCTGGGTGACGTACTGTCCCGCATCACCGGCGACGTCGACGCGATCGAGACGTTCCTCCTCTCCGGCGTGGCCAACGCCCTCTACTACGTCGTCCAGTTGGGCGTCTTCCTCGGCCTGCTCTTCTACCTGAGCTGGGACCTCACCCTCCTCGCGCTCGTGATCGTGCCGCTCTTCTTTGGCGCGGCCCGGCGCTTCTCCCGGCTCATCAAGGACGCCTCGCGCGAGCGGCGCCGTCGCAGCGGGTCGATCAGCGCGATAGCCGAGGAGTCGCTCGGCAACATCGCGCTGGTGCAGGCGTACAACCGGCAGGACACGGAGGAGAGCCGGTTCGCCCGCGAGAGCGTGGGCCGCTTCCGCGCCGCGATGGTCTCGGCGCGGATCCGCTCCGTGTACGGCCCCCTCGTCGAGGTCATCGAACTGACCGGCGCACTGGCCGTGATGGGCCTGGGCACCTGGAAGCTGGCCCAGGGCCAGCTCACCCTGGGCGGGCTGCTGGTCTTCGTCGCCCTGCTGGGCCGGCTCTACAGTCCCATCCGCGATCTGTCCCAACTCACGAACACCTTCTACGCGGCGTCCGCGTCGGCCGAGCGCATCATCGAACTGCTCGACCAGCACCCGCAGGTCGCCGAGGTCGAGGCCGCCCGTGCCCGGAGGATCGGGCGCGCCCGGGGCGATGTCGAGTTCCGCGGCGTCTCGTTCCGCTATCCGGGCACGGAGCGATGGGCCCTGCGCGAGGTGTCCTTCCGCGTACGGCCCGGTACGACGCTGGCGCTGGTCGGGACGAGCGGCGCCGGCAAGTCCACGGTCGGCAAACTCCAACTGCGCTTCTACGACCCGGACGAGGGGGCCGTCCTCCTCGACGGCACCGATCTGCGGGAGCTGCGGCTGTCCGAACTGCGCGAGAACGTCGCGGTGGTGCTCCAGGAGACGCTCGTCTTCCACGGCACCGTACGGGAGAACATCGCGTACGGGCGGCCCGGCGCGACCGAGTCCGACATCGTCGCCGCGGCGCGCGCGGCCGATGCCGACGGGTTCATCCGGTCCCTGCCCGAGGGCTACGACACCGTCGTGGGCCAGCGGGGCCGGACGCTGTCCGGCGGGCAGGCCCAGCGCCTGGCGATCGCCCGCGCGATGGTCCGGGACGCACCCGTCCTGCTCCTGGACGAACCGACCACCGGCCTGGACGCCGAGTCGGCCCGCCGGATCATGGAACCGCTGCGCCGGCTGATGGCCGGGCGGACCACGGTCGTGATCTCCCACAACCTGCTGACCGTCCGCGACGCCACGTCCACGGTGGTGCTGGACCGGGGCCGGGTCGTCGAGTGCGGCACCCACGAGGAACTGCTCGTACGGGGCGGCGCCTACGCCCGCCTGCACCGGGTCAACGGCGGCCCGCCCGGACGGGATCCCGGACCCCGACCCGGACCCGAGTCCGGAACGGGACCCGGATCCGGTCCCGCCTCCCCGTTGAAGGTCCTGTCATGAGCCTCGCGAGCGCCGCCCGCCCCCTGGCTCCGCCCCTCCCGCCCGGGGCGGTCCTCGCGCCGGGGTACGAGGTCCTGGCCCACCTGGACCGCACCGGGTGGCTCGACCTGTACGACGCGTGGAGCGAGGAGCGGGACTGCCGGTGCGTGGTGAAGGTGCTGCGCCCCGACCACCGCGAAAGGGCGCGCTCGGCCGGGCGGCTGGTCCGGGAGGGCCGGTGGCTCCAGCGCTTCACGCATCCGCACCTGGTCCGCGCCTACGAGACCTTCGAGTCCCCCGAGCCGCTCGTCGTACTCGAAACGCTGACGGGCGAGACACTGTCCCACCTCATCGAACGGCTGCCCCGGCGGGCGTCGGCCGCGGACGTGGCCGTCCTGGGCGGGCAGTTGTGCTCCGCGCTGCACTACCTGCACGGCCGGGGACTGCTGCACCTGGACCTGAAGCCGGCCAACGTCGTGGTGGAGTGCGGTCACGCGAAGGTGCTCGACCTCAGCGTCGCGCGCCCACCCGGCGCCGCCCCGGCAGGTGTCGGCACGTTCGGGTACATGGCCCCCGAGCAGGCGCGCGGCGGCCTCCTGTCGGCTGCGGCCGACGTCTGGGGCATCGGCGTCATCTTGTACGAACTCGCCACCGGAGAGCTCCCGTTCGACCCCGGGGACACCGTGGACGGGACCACGGACGGAGCCGCCCCGTACTGGTATCCGCAGCTCGAAGAGACCGCTCCGCCCGTCTGCGCGCGCCGGCGCCTGCCCGCGGCCCTGGCGGCCGCCGTCGACGGCTGTCTGCGCCCCGATCCGGCGGACAGGCCGTCGGTTCCCGAGCTCTCCGCGGCCTTGGACTCCACCTTGCCCCGGCGCCGGCGCGACCCTTCCGACGCGGGGTGACGGGAACCGGCCAGAGTCCGCCGAAGGTGCCTGGTGGGGGGCTGCGCCGTCTATGTAATGTCACATCGCATGAAGCTCTTACGGCGTACCGCCTCCCTCGCAGCCCTACTTGCCACCGTCCTCCCCCTGACCGTCACCGCGCCCGCGCACGCGGCCGACGCCTCCTCCTGCCGTACGACCCCCTCCGCGCCCCTCGACACCGAGCAGGCGCGGCTCGCGGACGCCCGGACCACCGCCCTCGTCGAACGCGCCGGCTTCGGCGATTTCGTACGGCGCTTCCCCGCCGCGCTGTGCTCGGTCCGCACCCCCGCCGAGGCCGGGCCGCTGCTCGACAGCTGGGGCGAGGCGCTCTGGCAGTCCGCCGTACGACGCGCCCAGGGGCAGCGCCCCGGCGGCGACCTCCCGGCCGGGGACGACCGCCCGCTGTACTGGACCCGGCTCGCCATGACCACCGCGCTCGCCCGCTGGGAGCCCGGATTCCCCGTCGACCGCCCCGCGCTGCGCGCCCGCTTCGAAGACGCCTCCCGCGGCCTCGCCGACAACGACTTCCGGACTCCTGCGGGCGTACGGCGCGTCTTCATCAGCGGCTTCGACCCGTTCGGGCTCGACGCCGAACTGCGCCGCGCCAACCCCTCCGGTTCCGCCGCCCTCCAGCTCAACGGGCGCCGCATCACCCTGGCCGACGGCAGCCGCGCCGAGGTCCGGGCCGTCGTCCTGCCCGTGCGCTACGCCGACTTCGACGCCGGCATCGTGGAGCGCGCCTTCGCCCCGCGCCTGGCCGGCGGCGCCGGCGCGGCGGACGTCATCACCACCATCAGCCAGGGCTACCCGGGCATCTTCACCCTGGAGGCCTGGGCGGGCCGGGCCCGGTCGGCGGATCCGTATCCCGACAACACCGGCTCCCTCTCCGGAGGTTCCCGCGAGCATCCGGTGACCGCCCCCGGCATGGGCCCCGGGCCCGAGTTCATCCGGACCACGCTGCCGACCGACGCGGCGACGGGCTCCGTCCAGAGCCCGTACCCGGTGCTGCTCAACACGGCCGTCACCGAGATCCCGGCGGGCGCCACCGTGCCGGAGGACCGCGAGGACGGCCCGACCCCGGGCTCCCGGGCGGTGGAGGGCGGCGGGGGCGGCTACCTCTCCAACGAGGTGGCCTACCGCTCGAACCGTCTGCGCGGCGAACTCGCCCCGCGGCTGCCCGGCGGCCATCTGCACACCCCCGTACTCACCGGCCTCCCGGCGGATCCCGGCCTGCTGACGGGCCCCGAGTTCGAGCGCAACGAGACCGCGATCACCGCCGAGGTCCGCGCCGTCCTGGAACACACCGCCGCCCGTCCCTGAACACCGCCCGCAGGGAGCCGAGTTCGTCACTCCGGTCCCTCAGGCCGAGCGAGCCGAGCGAGGTCGCCCGGCCGGGCCAGTACCACCCAGGGGTCCTGCCCGCCGGGCAGGATGCGCGGCGCCTCGGCCCGCACCTCGTCCAGCGGCCGGTGGAACTCCTCCCGCCGTACGCGTACCCGTACGGCTCGTCCGGGTCGAGGTCCGCGCCGGTGTAGTAGCGGGCGAAGCGACCGTCCCGCTCGCCCGCCCGCTCACGCTCTGCGACCAGCACGAACACGCCTCGACGTGCGCCCCGCGCCCTCGGTCCGCACGATGGAGGGCGGGACCCAACCGTCACGAAGATCCGGGTCCCGCAACCGAGAGAGAGGCGGCGCGATGAGCAGCACGCCGAGTGGAACGACCGGTAGCGGCACACCGACCGGCACCGGCAACGCATGGGCCGCGGGCGGCACGACGTTCGCGGGCGTCCTGATGATCGTCAGCGGCGTCTTCGGCATCATCGAGGGCATCGTCGCCCTCGCCAACGACGAGGTGTACACGCACCTGGGCGACTACACCTTCAAGTTCGACCTCACGGCCTGGGGCTGGATCCATCTCATCGTCGGCATCCTGGTCCTCGTCGCCGGCGCGGCGATCCTCAAGGGCTCGGAGGCAGGCCGGATCGCCGGCATCGCTCTGACCTGCCTGTACGTGATCGTGCACTTCATGTGGCTGCCGTACCAGCCGCTCTGGTCGATCGTCGCCATCCTCGTCGGCGTGTTCGTCATCTGGGCCCTGTGCACCGACAACTCCCGCCAGGCGAGGTACTGACGGCCGGCCGGATACCCTCGTGCCGGTACGCGTACGCCACCGGCACGAGGAGCAGGGACAGCATGACGATTCACCGGCCGGGCCGGCCCGAAGACCTGCCCGCGGCGGAACTGCTCTGGGCCCGCTGGGCGTTCGTCGCCGTCATGGAGGCGACCACCGCGGCTGAGGGGCGGGGGGTCCACCGCACCGGCCACTGGATCGACCGCGGCGGGCTCCATCTCGACGACTGCGGCAGCACGTGGTGGACCCTGGCCCGGATGGGCCAGGGCCGCTTCGTGCTGTACGGCGAGGACGAGTCGAGCGGCGTCAAGTGGCACAAGCCCGCGATCGACATGCTGGCGCAGGCCCCGGACTGGCTCCCGTACGAGAAGCTGCGCGATCTGCTCCAAGGCTGGGAGCTGGGCTGCGTCTACTGGTACGAGAACGGGGTCTGGGCCCGAGCCCCCTACCCGCAGGGACTCGGGGACGACGGCCTGGACTGCGGGATGGGCCGTTTCGTGGACCGCGGCGAGGTCCTCGGCCTGCTGGCCGACCACGGCCCGGCGGCGCAGGAGCTGCTGGCGGACGCCGAGGCGTACCGGCTGAGGCCCGAGGCCCTCGACGCCCTGGTCGCGGGGACCGGCGACGAGGACCGGGACGAGGCGTGGGACCTGCCCGCCATGCACCGCGCACTGGGCCCGGCCGGCCTCGCGGGCGAGCCCGTCACCAGGTAGTGCATGCGCAGCCGAAGTGTTCTAGCGTCGTATGAGGTGCCCGTACGGAGGTGAGGACGTGGAGGTGAGCAGGGTGGCCAGTCCGACTCCGGCCCAGTTCCGGGCCGTCCACGGCGACATGGACCGGTGGCAGGCCGTCGACTTCGAGGTGTACGAGCACCTCGTCGAGAACGAGTACGTCGTGGCCCCCCGGCCCGCGCCCGGCGACCGCCTACCGCCCCGCAAGGCCCCGAAGCCGGGGAGCGGATCCGCACCGCAGGACTAGGCCGTGTCTTTCGGATCAGGGCGGATCAGCCCGGGGCGCCCGGTGGCGAGCCTGCGGGCTCCTCGGACCAGGCCGTACGTGGCTAGCGCCGCCACCGGGACCGCCGTCACGGCCACCTCCGCCCATTGCCGTGCGTAGTGCCCGGCCTGGGTGGGCGTCCGTTCGAAGGTGATCATCGGGCCCCAGGTGTAGTAGCCCCAGATCATGAGCAGCTGGGAGATCACGGCGCGCAGGACCGCGTGCACCGCGCTGGGCGCCGTGGCCGAGACCAGCAGCACGACGGCCGCGTACGGCACGTACCCGGAGGCGAAGCGGCTCGCCTCGGTCACGTTCCTCCCGTCGCCGTCGCCCGCGATGGCGATCCAGGCGGACAGTGCCCCGGCGGCCAGGGCCACGGCCGCGGTGATGGCTGCTCGCTGCGCACCCCGCTTCATCTCGTTCTCCTCACCTGCCACGTGTGTGTTCCGGTCTCCCTCACCCTCCGTCGCGGGTGTGCGCGGGGAATGACGGGAATGCGACCGTTTCGTCACGGGGCGGGCGTGGGGAGCGGCTCGGCCGCCTTCTCCTTCTCCGCGCGGCGCTTGAGCGCGTCCTCGTCCGTGTCCGCGTCGTACGTCACCAGCTTGGGCAGCGTCACGGACAGGGCCGCGACCGCCGCCACGCACAGCAGGCCGCCGCTCCAGAACGCCGACCGCGTGCCCGTCCAGCCCGCGACCGTGCCCGCGCGGACCTGGCCCAGCTGCGGACCCACGCTGTACGAGAGCACCTCGATGCCCGCGAGCCGCCCGCGCAGCTCCTCGGAAATGGTCTGGTTCCAGATCGTCGCCCGGCCCAGTCCGCTCAGCATGTCGCCGGCGCCCGCGACGGCCAGGCAGGCCAGCACCACCCAGATGTTCGTGAACCAGCCGGTCGCCGCGATCGCCATGCCCCAGACCGCGGCCCCGAACACCACGAACAGGCCGTGCCGCCGCACGCGCGAGGTCCATCCGCTGGTCATCCCGAGGACCAGGGAGCCCACCGCGCCCGCCGAATACATCAGACCCAGCGCCCACACGGCGTCGAGCTCGTCCGCGAGGAAGGGGAAGATCGTGTTCGGGAAGGCGAAGAACATGGCCGCCAGGTCCACCGCGTACGTGCCGAGCAGCACCGGCCGGCTCCACGCGTAGCGCGCCCCCTCGGCGATCCCGCGCAGTGAGGGCCGTTCCGCGTCGGGCGAGGGCGGGGCCGGGGCCAGCCGCGTACACAGCAGCACGGACAGCAGGAAGCCGGCGAGGGTGATGCCGTAGGCGGCCGGATAGCCGGCGTAGGCGACGACCACGCCCGCGATCGCCGGACCGGCGATCGCGCCGATCTGGTAGCGCAGCGCGTTGAGCGCGGCGGCGGCGGTCATCTGCTCGTGGGGCACGATCCGCGCCATCATCGAGTCCAGCGCCGGGCGCTGCAGACCGGCCAGCGCCGAGACGCCGGCCGCGACCACGTACAGGGGCCACAGCAGCGGGTTCGGCAGCAGGGAGTTCACGAGCAGCACCAGGGCCAGGACCCCGAGCCCGGCCTCGCTCAGCAGGATCATCCGCCGCCGGTCGATCGCGTCGGCCAGGGCCCCGCCGTAGAGGCCGAAGACCACGAGCGGGACGAGTTCCACCGCGCCCATCGCACCGACCGCGAGCGGCGAGTCCGTGAGGTGCTTGATCTGGAGCGGGAGGGCGATCATCGCCATGAACGAGGTGAAGAACGTGACGGCGCCCTGGAAGAAGAGCAGCCGGAAGTCGCGGCTGGACCGCCACGGGGAGAGGTCGGGCAGGAAACTGGACGCACGGGTGGTACTCACGACGGATCATCGTGAGGGAACCGCCGGTGCCCGGGCAACGGATTTTCCGGGCCCGGGCACGCGGGCGGGAGCGCCGGCAGGAGCTCCGGCCGGCGGGGCGCTCAGCCCGCCCCGCCTCCCAGGTGCTGCCACAGGAACGTGTACGCGAGGGCGTGGTTGACGGCGGCCTGTTCGTTGTCGCTGGCTCCGCCGTGGCCGCCGCCGGTGTTCTCGTGGAAGAGGACCCGGTGTCCCAGTTCCCGCAGCCGGGCGGCCGCCTTGCGGGCGTGGCCCGGGTGGACGCGGTCGTCGCGGGTGGAGGTCATCAGGAGCAGCGGCGGGTAGGGCCGGTCCGCGCGGAGGTTGTGGTACGGGGAGAGGTCTTCGAGGTGGGCGCGGTCGGCCTCGCTGTCGGGGTCCCCGTACTCGGCGATCCAGGAGGCCCCGGCGAGCAGGCGGTGGTAGCGGAGCATGTCCAGGAGCGGCACCTTCGCCACGACCGCCCCGAACAGCTCCGGGTACCGGACGAGCATGGCGCCCATGAGGAGGCCTCCGTTGCTGGCCCCGGTGATGCCGAGCCGGGCGGGGGTGGTGATGCCCCGGGCGGTGAGGTCGGCGGCGACGGCGGCGAAGTCCTCGAAGGCTCGTACCCGGTTCGCACCGAGGGCCGCCTGGTGCCAGGCCGGGCCGTACTCGGAGCCGCCGCGGATGTTGGCGACGGCGTACGTACCGCCCCGGGCGAGCCAGGCCCGGCCGGTGAGCGGGCTGTAGCCGGGGGTCTGCTGGTCGCGGAAGCCCCCGTACCCGTAGAGGAGCGCGGGTCCGGGCTCCTCCTGCGCCGCGGGGCCGACGACGAAGTACGGGACCCGCGTACCGTCCGCGGAGGTCGCGAAGAACTGGCGGACCGACAGACCGCCGGCATCGAAGCGGGCGGGGGCCCGCTTGAGCGGCTCGGAGTCGGCGCCGATGTGTCCGTACGCGAGCGTGGAGGGCTGGAGGAAGCCGTCGACGTTGAGGAAGTACTCGTCGCTGACGTCCGGGTCGGTGTCGGTGACGGTCGCCGAGGACAGCGGCGGCACGTCGGCGAGGGGCCGGCGGCTCCACCCGTCCGGTCCGGGGGTGAGGACCTCGATACGGGTGGCGACGTCGGCCAGCGTCTCCAGGATCAGGTGGTGGCGGGTCCAGCCGTGGCCGGCCAGGGCGGTGTGCTCGTCGGGCGCGAACAGCACGTGGGCGGTGCGGTCCCCGGCGAGGAAGGCGTCGAAGTCGAAGGCGAGGAGCGAGCCGGCCGGATGTCCGAGCCACGGCGATTTCGGGGTGACGATCAGCCACTGCCGGTACGCGTACTTCCCCGCGTCGTCCGGGGCTTCGACCTTCACGAGCCGGTCGCCGTCGGTGAGGAGGTGGAGCTCGTCGTGGAAGAAGTCGGTGTGGCGGGAGACGAAGTCGCGCTCGTGTCCCGGGGTCGGGTCGTGCCAGCCGGAGGCGGACACGTCGCCGGCCTCGGCCTCGAAGACGAGCTCGGCGTCCGTCACCGCGGTGCCCCGGCGCCAGCGCCGGACCGTACGGGGATAGCCGGAGTCGGTCAGCGAGCCCGGTCCGGAGTCGGTGCCGAGGAAGACGGTGTCCTCGTCGATCCAGCCGATGCGGGTCTTCGCCTCCGCGACCTGGAAACCGCCCTCCTCCCCGGGTACGAAGGCCAGGGCGTCGAGGTCGAACTCGCGGACCACCACGGCGTCGGAGCCGTCCCGGGACAGCTGGACCAGGGCGCGGCGACGGTCCGGGTAGCGCACCCGGGCGCCCGCCCACACCCACTCCTCGCCCTCGCGCGCCGCCAGCTCGTCGATGTCGAGGAGCACGTCCCAGACCGGGTCGTCCTTGCGGTACTGCTCCAGGGTGGTACGGCGCCACACGCCCTTCGGGCGGTCCGCGTCCCGCCAGAAGTTGTAGAGGTACGCCCCGCGGCGGACGGTGTACGGGATGCGGTCGGCGTCGTCGAGGACCTCGCGCAGTTCGTCGCGCAGCGCCGCGAAGCGCGGGTCGGCGGCGAGCGCGGCGGCCGTCTCCGCGTTCCGCTCCCCCACCCAGGCCAGCGCGGCCTCGCCCTCGACGTCTTCCAGCCACAGGAAACGATCTTCAACAGTCACCCCACGATTGTGCAGCCCCGCGGGAGGTGCCGGAGCCGCGTCGGGTGGAGCGGGCCTGCGGGTGCCGGTTCCGGGGGCGGCCGGTCAGGCGGAGAGCGGCCGGTCGTGGGCGCCGACGGGGGCGGGCAGCGCGGTCGAGCCGGTGAGGTAGCGGTCCACGGCGGCGGCCGCCGCCCGGCCCTCCGCGATGGCCCACACCACGAGGGACTGGCCGCGGCCCGCGTCGCCCGCCACGAAGACCCCGTCGGGGCGGCGGTGGCGCCGCTTCCTCGGCGGTCCCCAGGTCGGCGGCGCGCCCGCCGCCGGGGCCGCGGCCCAGGGCGGTGCCTCGGCCGCGGTGGGACGGCCTCCTGACGGCGCGCGGCTACCCGGCGCACCCGGGCCACCCGGCTCGCCCAGGGCCGCGTACTGCGCGTCCCGGGCGAAGTTGCCCCGGTCGTCCCGGGTGAGGCCGAGCTGTTCGCCGAGCCGGGAAGCGCGCTCGGGTCCGCAGAAGCCGAGCGCCAGCAGGACCAGCTCCGCCTCGATGACCCGCTCGGTGCCCGGCATGGGCCTGCGCCCCACGGCCTCGACCGCCGTCAGGTGCAGGGCCCGTACGCGACCGTCCGCGCCGCCTTCGAAGTGCACCGTCGCGCTGGAGAAGAGGCGGGGATCTCCGCCGTGGCGTCCGCGCGCCTCCTCGTGGGCGTGGGAGATCCGGTACACCTGCGGGTGCACCAGCGGCCACGGTTCTCCCTCGGGCCGCTCGGGTCCCGGCTCCGGGCGGATGTCGAGCTGCACCACCGACAGCGCTCCCTGCCGCAGGGCGGTACCCAGGCAGTCCGAGCCGGTGTCCCCGCCGCCCACGATCACCACGTGCCGGCCTTCGGCGGTGAGCGCGGGAGCCGCGCAGTCGCCCTCGCCGACCCGGTTGGCGCAGGTCAGGTACTCCATGGCCTGGTGGATGCCGTTCAGCTCGCGGCCCGGCGCGGCCAGTTCCCGGCGCTCCTCGGCCCCGACGGCCACGACCACCGCGTCATGGCGCCGGCGCAGATCGGCGGCGTCCACGCGGCCGCCGATGTCGGCGTCCGTACGGAAGACCGTGCCCTCGGCCCGCATCTGGGCGATCCGCCGCTCCAGGTGGGACTTCTCCATCTTGAAGGCGGGTATCCCGTAGCGGAGCAGGCCGCCGATGCGGTCGGACCGCTCGTAGACCACGACGGTGTGGCCCGCGCGGGTCAGCTGCTGGGCCGTGGCGAGCCCGGCGGGGCCGGAGCCGATGACGGCGACGGTCTGCCCGCTGAGCCGGCCGGGCGGCGCCGGCGGGGCGTAGCCGAGCTCCCAGGCCTGGTCGGCGATGGTCTGCTCGACGTTCTTGATGGTCACCGGGTCGGCGTTGATCGCGAGGACGCAGGAGTCCTCGCACGGGGCCGGGCAGAGCCGGCCGGTGAACTCGGGGAAATTGTTCGTGGCGTGCAGCCGCTCGGCCGCGGCGCGCCAGTCGCCGTGCGCGGCGTACGCGTTCCACTCGGGGATGAGGTTGCCGAGCGGGCAGCCGCCGTGGCAGAAGGCGACTCCGCAGTCCATGCAGCGGTTCGCCTGCTCGGACACCAGGGGCAGCAGCGTCTGCCCGGCGTGCACCTCGCGCCAGTCGCCGAGCCGCAGCTCCGCGGGGCGCGGCGGAACGGGGTTCCGGGGGGTCCGGAGGAACCCGTACGGGTCGGTCATACGCCGCCTCCCTGGTCACAGGCGGATACGACGGTCAGACCAGGCTACGCCGGGTTTGGGACCTGCGCGGTGCCCAGGAAATCGGCGACGGCCGCGGTGAACCGCTCCGGGTCGTCAAGCCAGGGCGCGTGCCCGGCTCCGGGCTGGACGACGAGCCGCCCGCGCGGGAACAGGGCGGCGTACTCGGTGGCCGCGGAGTGCGGCAGCGATACGTCGAACCCGCCCGCGAGGAGGAGCACCGGGACGTCGAGACGCGCGAGTGCCGCACGGGTGGCCTCGGGGTCGAAGGCGCCTTCGGCGGCGTAGGCGGCCGCTGCCCCGGCGTTCTTCTGGGCCTCGTCGGAGGCGTCGTAGGCCCGGGCGGCGTCGTCCCAGCGGCCGTGGAGGAAGGGGGCGATCGCCTGCCATGTCCCGGCGGTGGCCCGGCCGGCCACGAGGTCCTCCAGGGCCTCGTAAGCGTCCGGGTACCAGGGCTCGTCCTGCCGGAGGCGGGCGGCGGCGAGCCTGCTCTCGCCGGTGATGGTGATGCCGACGCCGAAGACGCTCGGGGTGAGCAGGACCAGCTTGCCGATGCGGTCGGGGTGCCGGGCCGCGTACAGGGTGGCCAGGTTCGCGCCGGCGGAGTGCGCGAGCAGGTCGACGCGGTCGAGGCCGAGGTGGGCGCGCAGGGCCTCGACGTCCTCGACCTGTCGGTCGCAGCGGTAGGAGCCGGTGTCGGCGGGTGTGTGGGACCGGCCCGTCCCGCGCAGGTCGAGCATGATCAGCTGCCGTCGCGCGGAGAGGCCGCCGAGCTCGCCGAGGTAGGCGGAGTCCCGCATCGGCCCGCCGGGCAGGCAGATGAGCGGCGGCCCGTCCCCGCCGAGGAGGCGGTAGGCGAGCAGGGTCCCGTCGGGCGCGGCGAAGGCAGGCATGCCGCAGACCCTGCCAGCGGCCCCGGCCCCCGGCAACCGGGTTTTCCCCGGGCGTCGGTCAGGGGCTCGCGCGGGTCCGCGGGGCGCGGACGCGGAGCATGGACGCGGGGCGCGGCGGCGTGGGCCGTCAGCGCCCCCCGCAGGGGGCTCGGGCCGCCGTCACGCACCCGGGCCGGCGGTTTCGGCGGCATGCAGGGCCGCGGCCAAGTAGCGCCGTACGACCTCCAGTTCGTCGGCGGTGAACTCCTCGGCCGCGTCGACCAGCCCGCCGATCAGCGGGCCGAAGAAGGACCGGCCCAGTTCCACGGCCTTCGGCTCCACCGCCACCAGGACCCGGCGCCGGTCCCGCGGGTCGCGGCTGCGGCGGACCAGGCCCTTGCGTTCCAGCCGGTCGAGGAGTGCGGTGGTGCCCGCCGAGTTGAGCCGCAGGGCGTCGCCGAGCCGCCCGGGTGTGAGCGCCTCGCCCGCGCGCTCCGCGTCCAGCAGCCGGATCAGGGCGCGCAGATCGGTCGGATGCAGGCCGCCCCGCTCCGCGAACTCGGCGCCGCGCAGGTGGAGTTCCACGGTGACCGCGCGCAGCAGGTGGACCAGTCCCATGGCGGGGGTGTCGTCATCGCTCACTCGACTATTCTCTCGCCGAGCGAGATAATCGGTCAACGAGACGATATCCGGGGGGCCGCCATGACCGAGTCCGCGTCCGGATCTGGATCCGCATCGGCATCCGCATCCGCATCCGCACCCGCATCGCAAGAATTCTTCGCCGCCTACGACGCGCTGCTCGCGCGCTGGCCGGCCGGCACCACCGAGATCGACGTACCGACCCCGTACGGAACGACCCGGGTCCACGCGTACGGGCCCGTCGGGGCCCCTGCGGTGCTGCTCCTGCACGGCGGCGGCTCCACCGGCGCCGTGTGGTTCGCCAACGCGGCGGCGCTCGGCGCGCACCACCGCGTGCTCGCCGCCGACATCCTCGGTGACGCCGGCCGCAGCGTGCGAGGGGGTCGCCCGCTGCGCGCGAGCGCCGACCTGATGGGCTGGCTGGACGCGCTCCTCGACGGGCTCGGCGTCCGCAGCGCCGCACTGCTGGGGCATTCGTACGGCGCCTGGATCGCCCTGACGTACGCCCTGCACGCGCCGGACCGGGTCGACCGGCTGGTGCTCCTCGACCCGACGCAGTGCTTCGCCGGCTTCCGCCCCGGATTCCTGCTGCGCTCGCTGCCCGTGCTGGTGCGGCCGAGGGCGGCCCGTGTGCTCGCCTACCTCGACCGCGAGACGGCGGGCACCGACACCGACCCGGACTGGAAGCGGCTCTTCGCGCTGGCGGCCGCGGGCTTCGCCGGACGCAAGCTCGTCCTCGGCCGCCGCCCTGACGCGGGGGCCCTGCGCGCCCCGCTGCTGGTCCTGCTCGCGGGCCGCAGCGGCGCCCACGATCCGGAGGAGGTGGCGGCCCGCGCCCGCGCCTCCGTACCGCACGCCCGGATCGAGGTGCTCCCGCGCCTCACCCACTACGCGCTGCCCACGGCGGCGCCGGCGGAGACGAACCGTATGGTCTGCGCGTTCCTCGAAGCCGACCGGGCCGACCGGGCCGACCGCGAGGGTCAGTCCAGGTCGAGGTGATAGGCCCCGGCGGCGGCGTCGGCGAACAGCGTGAACTGGACGCGGTGGCCCGGCTCGCCGTCGTGGTCGCCCTCGGCGTCGCAGTCGACGTCCACCTCTACGGGCTCGGCGTCCACGAGGACGTAGTCCCCGTAGCCCTCGAAGTCCCCGGGGCCGTCCGCGACGCCGATGTGGATCGGGGTCTCGTCGGGCAGCGTCGCCAGCACCTCGCGGAGCCGGCCAGCGGTCCACACCTGCGGATTGTGATCGAACATGTCAGCCATGCGGCGACATTAGAGGGCGAAAGGTGCACCACGGCCACGGCGCGCCGGACGTTTTCCCGCATCCGCGACGACCGTCACCCGGAGTGCGCCCACAGGCGACGACCGCGGCCCGGCCTCCCGGATGCTCGTCACCGACGGGCCGCCGGCGCGGTCGGTGGGCGACCTGCGACTGGCGTACGAGGTACCGGCCGGGACCGACCCGCGTGACCCGCGGGCCCTTCCGGCCCCCCTGTACGGGAAGCCGTCGCCCGGTCCGGCGAAGGTCGCCGTGGCGGCGGACCCCGGCGGGCAGGGCATCCACCCGGTGGTGGGTGCGGCCGTGGCGGCCGCGGCCGACGCGCTCCGGGACGCCGGGTACGACGTGCGCGAGGTGGCGGACGTACCGCGCACGGCCGAGGCACTCGACGCCTACGGCGGGATCACCGTGACGGAGTTCGCCCCGAGCCGGCCGGTGGTGCGCATCCTGCTCGGCCCGGGCGGGGACCGGTACATCGCGAGGGCGATGGAGCGGACGCCGCCGGCGAGCGCCGGGGAACTCGTCCGGCTGATGGGCACATGGCTGGGCATCCGCCGGTCCTGGGCGCAATTCCTGGACGAGTACCCGCTGTTGCTGGGCCCGGTGTTCACCGAACCGCCGGTCGAGCCGGGTCTGGAGTCCCGAGACGGGGCCGGCCGCGACCGGGTCGCGGCAGGGATGCGCCTGTTGCGCGGTGACCAGCTTCGTCGGCGTGCCAGCCGTGGCCGTGCCGACGGGTCTGGCGGGCGGCCTCCCCTGCGGGGTCCGGCTCGTGGGGCGCGCCTTCCGCGAGGACCTGTGCCTGGACGCCGCCCAGGCGGTCGAGGACCGCTGGGCGTCCTCACCCCGGCGGATCCCCGCGGGTGACGGCGGGTGCTCACCCGTTCAGGGACTTCATCAGCTCCGGGGCGTAGCGGTCGCCCGAGACGACCCCGTGCGGGGCGACCGCGTCGATGGCGGCCAGGTCCGCCTCCGAGATCGTCACGGCGGTCGCGGCGACGTTCTCCTCCAGGTACCGGCGGCGCTTGGTGCCCGGGATCGGCACCGCGCCCTGCCTCAGGGTCCAGGCGAGGGCCAGCTGTGAGGGGGTGACCCCCTTCTCGGCGGCGAGGCGGCGGACCTGGTCGACGACGGCCAGGTTGCGGTCGAAGTTCTCGCCCAGGAACCGGGGGTCCGTACGGCGGAAGTCGTCCGGCGCGAAATCGTCCGGGGTGGTGATCGCGCCCGACAGGAAGCCCCGGCCGAGCGGCGAGTACGCGACCAGCCCGATCCCCAGGTCGCGCAGGGTGTCGAGGACGCCGTCGTACTCGATGCCGCGCTCGAAGAGGCTGTACTCGGTCTGCACGGCGGCCAGCGGGTGCACGGCGTGGGCGCGGGCGATGGTGGCCGGGGCCGCCTCGCACAGGCCGATGTGGCGGACCTTGCCCGCGGCGACCAGTTCGGCCATGGCCCCGACGCTCTCCTCGATCGGTACGCCCGGGTCGACGCGGTGCAGGTAGTACAGGTCGATGTGGTCCGTGCCGAGGTGGCGCAGGGAGCGGTCGGCCGAGCGGCGGATGTACTCGGGGGTCCCGTTGTGGCCGCGGAAGGCGCCCTCGTCGGTGAACTCCACGCCCGTCTTGGTGGCGACCACGGCGGCGTCGCGGCGGCCGGCCAGCGCCTTGCCGAGGAGCTGCTCGTTCAGGAAGGGGCCGTAGCCCTCGGCGGTGTCGAGCAGGGTGACGCCCAGTTCCAGCGCGCGGTCGATGGTGGCCAGGGACTCGGTCTCGTCGGTGGCTCCGTAGTGGGCGCTCATGCCCATCAGCCCGAGGCCTTCGGCGCCGACCTCAAGGCCCTGACCGCCCAGTGCGCGGATCTCCATCATGGTGCTCTCCTCGGTAAGTAACTAACTGGATAGTTCGACTATGCACCTCGATCCCGCCGCATGTCAATAACCAGATAGTTACTTGCTAGGCTTCGGCCATGGCAAGGGATTCCAGCGCGACCAAGGCACGTCTGCTCGACGCGGCCTTCTCCGAGTTCGCCGCGTACGGCATCGCCGGCGCGCGGATCGACCGCATCGCCGAGGCCGCACAGGCGAACAAACGGCTCATCTACGTCTACTACGGCAACAAGGAGCAGCTCTTCGACGCCGTGCTCCAGCGGGCGCTGGAGACGGGTTCGGAGTCCGTCCCGTTCGACGCGGACGACCTGCCGGGGTACGCGGGCGCCGTCTTCGACCACCTCGTCGCGCAGCCGTCCCTGATGCGGCTCGTGGTGTGGAAGCAACTGGAACGGCCCGGCGCCACGGACACGGAGGCGGCGTCCTACCGCGGCAAGATCGCCGTGGTGGAGGAGGCCCAGCGGGCGGGGCGCGTCGACCCCGCGCTGGACCCGGCCGACGTCCTCACGCTCGTGCTGGGCCTGTCCCAGGCCTGGTTCGGAGCGGTGGGCGGCCCGGCCGCGGGCGGCGCGGGCACCGGCTGGACGCCCGAGCGGCTGGCCCGTCACCGTACCGCGGTGGTGGAGGCCGTACGCCGCATCACCGCACCGCCGCCCCGGGACACCCCCTGACGGGTGCCCCGGACGGCTTCGGGCCGCCCCTCGCGCCCGGGCTTCGGGCGCCGCGAGAGCGGCCCGCGCGGCCGCGGCGGGCGGCCGGCGGCCTCAGGCGGCGTGGCGGCGTCAGGCGGGCGTCGTGGTACGGGCCCGGGCCAGGATGGCTTCCGTGTCCACGCCCGTCGGGAGCGTGCCGTACGCGCCGCCGTGCTCGCCGCCCAGGCGGGAGGCGCAGAAAGCCTCCGCCACCGCGCCCGGGGCGTGGCGCAGCAGGAGCGACGCCTGGAAGGCGAGCGCCATCGTCTCGGTGAGCTGCCGGGCCCGGTACTCGGCCTCGGCCGGATCGGCCAGCTGCTTGTGGAGCCCGGCCACCGCCGCGTCCAGGTGCCGGTCGGCGCCCGCGGCCCGACCGACCTCCTCGAAGAAGGCCTCGACGGTCTCCGGCTGCCGGGCCATGGCCCGCAGCGAGTCCAGGGCGGCCACGTTCCCGGAGCCCTCCCAGATCGACGACAGCGGGGCCTCCCGGTAGAGGCGCGGCATGCCGGAGTCCTCGATGTAACCGTTGCCGCCCAGACATTCGAGGGCTTCGGCGGCGTGCCCCGGGGCCCGCTTGCACACCCAGTACTTGGTCACGGCCAGCCCCAGCCGGCGCAGCAGTGCCTCGTCCTGGCTGCCCCGCGCGACCCGGTCCGTGGCGCCCGCGAGGCGCAGGGCCACGGCGGTCGCCGCCTCCGATTCGAGGGCGAGGTCGGCGAGGACGTTGCGCATCAGGGGCTGGTCGACGAGCGCCTTGCCGAACGCCCGCCGGTGCGTGGCGTGGTGGACGGCGCGGATGGTGCCGAGCCGCATGCCGGAGGCCCCGCCGAGCACGCAGTCGAGGCGGGTCATGTTGACCATCTCGATGATGGTCGCGACGCCGCGCCCCTCCTCCCCCACCAGCCAGCCGAAGGCCTCGTCGTACTCGATCTCGGCGGAGGCGTTGGACCGGTTGCCCAGCTTGTCCTTGAGCCGCTGGAGCAGCAGCCGGTTGCGGCTGCCGTCGGGGAGCACCCGCGGCAGCAGGAAGCAGGACAGTCCGCCCGGGGCCTGGGCCAGCGTCAGGAAGACGTCCGACATGGGCGCGGAGGTGAACCACTTGTGCCCGGTCAGACGGTAGGTGCCGTCCGGGGCCGGGACGGCGGTCGTGGTGTTGGCGCGTACGTCGGAGCCGCCCTGTTTCTCGGTCATCGACATGCCCGCGATCAGGCCCTGCTTGGTGTCCGGCCGGCGCAGGCCGTAGTCGTACGTGCGGGAAGCGAGCAGCGGCTCCAGCCACCCGGCGAGCTCCGGGTTCGCGCGCAGGGCGGGTACGGCGGCGTACGTCATGGAGACCGGGCAGGAGTGGCCCGCCTCGACCTGGCCCCACACGAGGAACTTCGCGGCCCGCGCCACGTGCGCCCCGGCCCGGTCCTGCGCCCAGGGCGCGGCGTGCAGCCCGTGGGAGACGGCGGTGCCCATCAGTTCGTGCCAGTACGGGTGGAACTCCACCTCGTCGATCCGGTGGCCGTAGCGGTCGTGGGTGCGCAGCACCGGGGGGTTCTCGTTGACCACGCGGCCCCACTCCGCGGCCTGTTCGCCGCCGGCGAGGGCGCCGAGGCGGTGCAGCTCGGGTATCGCCCACTCGGCGCCCTCGCGGGTGACGGCCTCCAGCAGGGCCGGGTCGGCGGCCGCGTCGTAACCGTGGTGCGGCGGCACCTGGTTGGTGACCTCATGCGTCTGCGGCATCGTGTCCTCCAAGGGCACGCAGGGTGAAGGTGATCAGGCCGGGGATGACGTCCCCCGGGGCCGCGTCGCCGTCGGCCAGCGGTCCGACGAGTGCCTCGGCGATCGCGCCGACGAGGGCCGCGGCCGTCAACTCGGGCGACTGGGCGGGGAGTTCCCCGGAGGCCACGCCCGCGGCGATCTGCCGCGCGTACACGTCGCGGAACGCCCTCCGGAAGACCAGGCGTTCGGCGTCGACGGCCGCGTCGGCGGGCTCCGCCAGCAGGGCGAAGGCGCGGCGCGGGGCCTGCAGCGCCCGGTACGCGAAGGTCTCGACGGCGGCGGCCACCCGCTGCGACGCGCCGCCCGGGCGCCGCGTCGCCGCGGCCACCGCGTCCAGCTCCCGGGCCACCAGGGTCCGGAAGAGCGCGGCGGCCAGCTCGGACTTGCCGGCGAAGGACTGGTACACGCTGCCGGTGGAGATCCCGGCCTCGGCCGCGATGGCGGCGACCGAGCAGCCGCCGTACCCCTCCCGGGAGAGGAGACGCACGGCGGCTTCGAGCACCTGGTCCCGGCGGGCGTCGAGACGGGCCTGGACGGAGGGCGGACGACGGTAGGGCATGGAAGGATTGAAGCACCGATTCAGCGCTTCACGCCAGACCTTCCCCGGGCCCGGCGCGATCCGGGGGACGCGCCTCAGTGCAACAGCGTCGCCGGGGTGGGGCCGTCGGGGCGGACGGTGATGCTGTACGCGGCCTTCGCCGGGACGGAGTGGAAGGCCGGGACGTGGGCCGGCAGCAGGTGTTCGAGCAGGACGGTCGACTCGCGGAGGGCGAACTGGAGGCCGAGGCAGGCGCGCGGGCCGATACCGAAGGGGAAGTAGGCGCCCGGGTGGGCGGGGCGGCCGTCCGCGGCGGTGAAGCGGCGGGGGTCGAACCGCTCGGGGTCCGGCCACAGTTCGGGGTCGCGGTGGGTGAGGTACGGGCAGACCACCACGTCGGAGCCCGCCTCGACGGTGCGCCCGGCCAGGACGTCCGCCTCGACGGCGTACCGGGGCAGGATCCACGCCGACGGGTAGAGCCGGAGCGTCTCGTGGACCAGGGCCTGGACGGCGCGGCGGCGTTCCGCCGAGCCGGGGGCGCCCGCCGCGAGGGCTTCGTCGCGGGCCTGGGGGTGCCGGTCGAGCAGGAGGTAGAGCCAGGTCAGGGTGGTGGCGGTGGTCTCGTGGCCGGCGACGAGCAGCGTGATCAGCTCGTCGCGGATCAGCCGGTCGGTGTACTCGGGGCGTTCGGCGGCCGCGCCGAGCAGGAGGTGCAGCAGGCCGGGCCCGTCGGGCCCGGCCGCCCCGCCCCGCGCGGCCTCGATGGCGTGGTGGGCGACGGCGTCGATCCTGGCGAGGTCGGCGGCGACGGCCTCGCGGGCGTCGGCGGTGTCGGCCGGCAGGGTCGGCATCGCGGCCACCACGGAGGCGACGGCGTTCAGTTCGCGCTCGGTGCCGTCGTCCAGGGGGTGCCCGGTGAGGGAGCGCCAGATGGTGTCCAGCGCGAAGCGGCGCATCTCCAGGCCGACGTCGAGCAGCTGCCCGGTACGGGCGTACGCCGCCCAGCGCCCGGCGGTGACCCGGGCGGCCTCCGCGATGCGCCGCTCGTAGCGGCGCATGCCGGTGCCCGTGAACTGGGACTGCAGCAGACGCCGTTGGCTCCTCCACGCCTCGCCGGTCGCGGCGAGTACACCGTCGCCGATCAACAGGCGGGCGCGGTGGGAGCGTTTGACGTACCGGTCGGGACGCAGCGCCAGTACGTGCTGGACCGCCCCGGGGTCGGTGACCAGGACCGTGGGGGCCGGCCCGAGGCGGAACGCGGCGACCCCGCCGAGCCGTTCGCGCGCCAAGGCCATCAGATCGACCAGCTCGGCCCCGCCGGAGCGCCACCGCTCCACGAGCGCCGGGTCCAGCTCGGGGACCGGCTCCCCCTCAGGTGCAGCGGGCGGACGGGGGTCGAAGCCGGCGTCAGTGGCCACGGATCTTCTCCTGTTCGGCGCTGGTCCTGCCCCTGGCGGAGCGCGGGCATCACGGACTGTACGGGAGCGGACGCGCCTCGTGACACCCCGCCCGGCCGGCCGCGCTACCGCATGACCCGCGGCAGACGCAGGCTCAGGAGCACCGTCAGCGCGATCATGCCCAGCTGGACGAGCAGGGTGACGACGAGGGCGTCCCGCATGCCCGTCGACGGGACCAGGGCCAGGAACAGGCTGCCCAGCGTGGCGACGCCGAGGGCGAGCGCGGACTGCTGGGTGGTGACCATGACCCCGCCGCCCACGCCCGCCCGGTCGGCCGGTACGTCGGACAGCATCAGCCGCATCAGGACGGGCAGTTGGAGCCCCTGGCCGAGGCCGGCGACGGCCACGCCCGGGGCGAGCGCGGCCAGTCCGAGGTCCGGCCAGCCGCCCAGGACCGCCAGGACGAGCAGGACGACACCGACGGCCTGCAGGACGCCGCCCGCCGTGACCACGCGGCTGCCGAACCGGCCGACCAGCCGCGGCCCGGCGAGCGAGGCCCCGAAGAAGGCGACCGCCATCGGGACGAGGGCCAGCCCCGCCTCCACCGGGCCCATCCGCAGGCCCTGCTGGAGGACCACCGCGATGACGAACATGAAGCCGCTGAAGCCGATCGAGAACGGTACCAGCAGGGCGAGTCCCCGCCGCAGCGACTGCAGCCGCAGCAGGCTGGGCGGCACCAGCGGCGTGCGCCCGAGCCGGTCGGCGCGGCGCTCGGTCCGGTAGAAGGCCGTGGCGGCGAACGGGAAGACCGCGAGCGAGACCCACGTCCACAGCGGCCAGCCGGCCGCCCGGCCCTCGGTCAGCGGGAGCAGCAGCGAGACCAGGGAGACGGCGAGCAGCAGCGTCCCCGGTACGTCGACCGAGGCGGGCCGGTCGGAGCGGGTCTCGGGCACGGCGCGGGTGGCGAGGACCAGGCCGAGGACCACCACGGGGACGTTGACCAGGAAGACCGAGCGCCAGCCGGAGCCGGCCACGTCGGCGGCGACCAGGACGCCGCCCAGGATCTGCCCGGCGACCATGGACAGGCCGGCCGTGGCCCCGTACAGGCTCATCGCCCGGGCGCGGCGCGGCCCCTGGGTGGTCGCCTGGATGGTGGCGAGCACCTGGGGCAGCATCAGTGCGGCCGCCGCGCCCTGCGCCACCCGTGCCCCGACCAGGCTCCAGGCGGTGGGCGCCAGCCCGCACAGGAGCGAGGTGACGCCGAACGCGGCCATGCCGATCAGGAAGAGCCGACGGCGCCCGGCCGTGTCGCCGAGGCGGCCGCCCAGGACGAGGAGCACGGCGTAGGCGACGCCGTAGCCGCCGACGATCAGCTCCAGCGTGGCGGGACCGGCCGCGAGGTCGCTGTCGATGGCGGGCAGCGCCACGTTGACGATGAAGAAGTCGATCAGGGGCAGGGCCGCGCCGAGCAGCACGGTGAACAGCCCGAGGGGACCGATCGCGGCGGGCGCGCGGCCCGGCGGGAGGGGCACGGCCGGCGCGGCGGGGATCGGCGGGGAGGGGCGGGTGGTACGTACGGTTGCTTGGCTCACAACGGAAACGATCGTCGCCCGCTCAGCCTGGTACCAGAGTGTTCTTGTCCTGGTACAACGAATACCTGGCAACGGGATGAGCGGTACGGCACCCTGGTTCCATGACCACAGTTGCCCCCGACAGCGACGTACGCCGGCACGAGCTGGCCGATTTCCTGCGCAGCCGCCGGGAACGGATCACGCCCGAGCAGGTGGGGCTGGTGCGCGGCCGCCGCCGGCGCACCCCCGGGCTGCGCCGCGAGGAGGTCGCCCAGCTCTCCGCCGTCGGCGTCACCTGGTACACGTGGCTGGAGCAGGCCCGCGAGATCCAGGTGTCCCCGCAGGTCCTGGACGCGCTGGCGCGCGCCCTGCTGCTGGACGCCAGTGAGCGTACGCACCTGTTCGCGCTGGCCGGCAGCCTCGACCCGGCCCCGCACGCGCCGTGCCCGAGCGTGACCCCGGCCCTGCGGGCCATGCTCGACCAGCTCGGGCCGATCCCCGCCTGCGTCCAGAACAGCCGCTACGACATCCTGGCATACAACGCCGCGTACGGACGGCTGCTGTGCGACCTCGACGCGCTGGCGCCCGAGGACCGCAACTGCCTGTGGCTGGCGTTCACCAACGCCGACTGGCGGGCCTCGATGGCCGATGTCGCCGAGGTGAACCGCACCATCGTGGCCAAGTTCCGGGCGGCCATGGCGGAGCACCTCGCCGAGCCCGCCTGGAAGGCGCTGCTGGCGCGGCTGGAGGCAGAGTCGGCGGAGTTCCGGGAGCTGTGGGCGCGTCACGAGGTGCTGGGGCTGGGTGCCAAGACGAAGTACGTGCGCAATGCGCACGTCGGACTGCTGCACCTGGAGCACACCAATCTGTGGCTCGGGCCGGCGTCGGGCCCGCGCCTGGTGGCGATGGTGCCGGTCGACGAGGAGAGCCGGGCGGGTCTGGAGCGGCTGGCGCAGCTGGAGCTCCCGGACCGGCGGGTGCGGGCGCAGCCGCCGGCGCACCGCGCGCCGGCCGCGGTCTGACGCGTATCGCCGCCCGACGCGTCCGACGCCCCCACGCACCCCGCCCCTCCCGCCGGCCCTACGGCCGTTCGGCCAGTCCCTGTGGCAGCCGGCCCGTGTGCAGCACCCCGAGGGTCTGGGTGGCCCGGGTCAGGGCGACGTACAGGTCGCTCGGCTCGTGGTCGGCGGGCTCCACGACGATGACCGAGTCGAACTCCAGTCCCTTGGCCTGGCGCGGGTCCAGCAGGACGACCGCGCGGGTGAGGTCCGGCTCCTCCCCCGCCCGTACGCCGGGCAGCGCGGCGGCCAGCGCCCCGTGCAGCGGGCGCGGCGCGATCACCGCCAGCCGCCCGCCCGGCCCCTCGGCCTGGGCCGGGGCGCCTTCGCGCACCGCCTGCGCGACCGCCGCGGCCAGGTCGTCCGTCTCCCGCACCCAGGGCCGCCGCCCCGTGGACCGTACCGAGCTCGGCGGCTCGAATCCGGGGTGGCGGGCCCGGAGCACCGCGGCCGCCAGCTCCATGATCTCGGCGGGCGTACGGTAGTTGACGCCGAGGCGGACCAGTTCGAAGCGGTCCCCGACGTACGGTTCCAGGATCCGTTTCCACGATCCGCAGCCCGCCTCGTCGCCGGTCTGGGCTGGGTCGCCCACCAGCGTCATGGACCGGGTGGGGCAGCGCCGCATCAGCAACCGCCAGGCCATCTCGGACAGTTCCTGCGCCTCGTCGACGATGACGTGACCGAAGGCCCAGGTGCGGTCGGCGGCGGCCCGCTCGGCCGCGCCGCGGTGGTCGGCCTCCTCCTGCCGCTCCGCCATCCGCTCCGCGTCGATGATGTCGTGCGCGGCGAGGAACTCGTTCTCCATGTCCTCGAACTCGTACGACTCCGAGCCCTGGGACAGGTCCAGGACGCCCTGCGCGTACGCGATGCGCTGCTGCCGTTCGCGCTCCTGCGCGGCCCGCTGCGCGCTGTCGTCGAAACCGAGGAGCTCGGCGGCCTCGTCGAGCAGCGGGATGTCGGCGGGCGTCCAGTCGTCTGTCGCGCGACGGATCAACTCGGCCTCGTGCGGCGGGAGGTGGGTGGGGTCGGCGAGGAAGTCGGCGATGAGCTGCTGCGGCGTGAGCGGAGGCCAGAGGCTGTCGATCGCGGCGTGCACCTCGGCGCTCATCGCGATCTCCTTGCCGAGCTGCGCGACGTCGTCGGCGCCCAGCAGGTTGGGCCCGCCGTACGGGTCCGCGCCGAGCCGGTCGGCGAGTTGCTGCGTCAGGGAGTCGATGAGGCGGAACGCGAAGTAGGGGCGGGCCAGGTTGTGCGGCAGTCCGGTGGCGCGGGCCCGGTCGCGGGCCTCGTGGGCCATCGTCCGGTCGAGCAGCAGCGTGCCGTAGTCGTCGTGGTCGATCTCCAGGGCCGGTTCGGGCAGCACGGCGCTCTCCTCGCCGCTGCCCGCGGGGACGGTCTCCGGGAGCGCCTGCCGGTCGCGTACGACCTGCGCGAGGACCTCCGCCATCGCGGCGCGGCCCTTCACCGCGGCGGCGCCGGGCCGGTCGGTGCCGGTCGCCCGGACGCCCGGGAACAGCTCGCCGAGGGTGGAGAGCAGGACGCCGGTCTCACCGAGGGAGGGGAGCACCTCCCCGATGTAGCCGAGGAACGCGGGGTTGGGTCCGACGATCAGCACACCGCGCTTGGCGAGCAGCTCGCGGTGGGCGTAGAGGAGGTAGGCGGCGCGGTGCAGGGCGACAGCGGTCTTGCCGGTGCCCGGACCGCCCTCCACCACCAGTACGCCCCGGTGCGGCGAGCGGATGATGCGGTCCTGCTCGGCCTGGATGGTCCGCACGATGTCGTGCATGCGGCCGGTGCGGGCGGCGTCCAGCGCGGCCAGCAGCACGGCGTCGGCGTCGGCCCCCTCGTGGCCGGTGCGCTCGGTGTCGGCGAGGTCGAGGATCTCGTCGTGCAGGGCGGTGACCTCGCGGCCGCGGGTGGTGATGTGGCGGCGCCGGCGCAGACCCATGGGGAAATGCCCGGTGGCGAGGTAGAACGGCCGCGCGACTTCGGCCCGCCAGTCCAGGACGAGGGGGGTGCGGTCGGCGTCGTCCTGCCGGATTCCGATACGGCCGATGTGGTGGTCCTGTCCGTCGGAGAACTCCAGCCTGCCGAAACACAGGCCGTTCTCGCCGGCGTTCAGCGCGGAAAGCAGACCGGACTGCTCGGCCACGAGCACGTCGCGCTCCAGCCGCGCCTGAAACCCGGATCCCGCAGCGGACAGGGCCTGCCCCACGGCCTGTTCGGCCTGGTCACGCAGGTCGTCCAGGCGCGCATAGAGCTCGTCGATGAATTGCTGCTCATTACGGAATTCCACGCTTGACAATTCCACTCCCGACCCGATACGATGTCTTCGTAAAGCTTCTTCACGCCCTGCTGTCATCATGGCGTGAAACATCAAATATACGCAGACGAATACCCCGGCCGTCAATTGGCCCGGGGTATTTTTTGTATCGCGCGGACCCGAACCCGGACCCCTACCCGGACCCGCGCCGCACACATCGCACAGGTGAACGAGGCGGAGGGGCGGATGTCACCCGGACGGCTCACCCGTCAGGCTTTCGGCGCCGCGCACTGCTTTGGTGGGTACACAGAGCTGTCCACCACATGGAGCACTCTCATGTATGAAATGCAGGTCGGTGAGGCGGCCACAGGGCCTGGCCTCGTATGGCACGTCGTCGCCCGTGACCGCCGGGCCACTCTGTGCGGCCGTCCCCTCCAGCCGGGGGGCAACGCCGAAACGGACCACCACTGCATGCCGTGCATGACGGCCTTCCAGGACGTCATGCGCGAGGGCTCCGCGGAGTCCTGACCCTTGGGGGTGACCCACATCAGCGAACCACGAGCCGCCGCCGGCGCCGGGACCTCCGGGGCCGGCGGCGCGTGGTTTCACGGAACCGACCCCCACCCGCAGCGGCACCTATGCGGGGGCCCGGTTGCTAGGGGGTGCGGGTGAAGGCGCTGCGGTAGGCGCGGGGTGGGATTCCGCGGCGGCGCACGAACTGTTCGCGCAGTACGGCGGCGCTGCCGTAGCCGACCTGGCGGGCGATCTCCTCGACGGGGAGGCCGGTGGTCTCCAGGAGCTCCTCGGCCCTGCTCAGGCGCAGGCTCCGCAGCCAGGCGTGCGGGGTGGTGCCGGTGGCGGCGGTGAAGCGGCGGGCGAAGGACCGTTTGCTCATCATGGCGCGGCGGGCGAGTTCCGTGACGGGCAGTGGCTCGTGGAGGTGTGCGCGGGCCCAGCCGAGGACGGCGGCGAGCCGCTCGTCCTGTCCGTCCTCGGGGACGGGCGCGGCGAGGTACTGGGCCTGGCCGCCGTCCCGGTGGGAGGGCAGCACCATGTCCCGCGCGACGGCGTTGGCCAGCGCCGCGCCGTGTTCGCGCCGCAGCAGGTGCAGGCACAGGTCGAAGCCGGCCGCTGCTCCCGCGCCCGTGACGATGTCGCCTTCGTCGACGTAGAGGGCGTCGGGTTCCACGGTGACCCGCGGGTGGCGGTCGGCGAGGAGTTCCGCGAACCGCCAGTGGGTGGTCGCCCGGCGGCCGTCGAGGAGTCCTGCCGCGGCGAGCGTGAACGTGCCCACGCAGTGGGCCGCGAGCACGGCCCCGCGCCCGTGCGCGGCCCTGAGCGCGTCGAGCACCGCGGGAGCGGGCGGGGTACGGAACTGCGCGCCCGGCAGGGCGAGCAGCAGATCGGCTTCGGCGAGCCGGTCCAGGCCGTGCGCGACGGAGAGCGGTACGCCGCAGTCCGTGGCCACCGGACCGGGCCGCTCGGTGCACAGGGCGAAGTCGAAGCCGGGCAGCGCGGCTCCGTGGGGGCCGAACACCTCGCAGACGATGCCGGCGGCGAGCATGCCGACGCCGGGAGGGGCGTACGCGGCGACGGTCTTGAACGGGGGCACGGGCGCAGTCTGGCACACGGCTGGCACGAATCCTGCGATCAGGGGCAGGAGTGCCACTCGTGCACTCCCGCCGCCCTCGCCAGGATGGGGCCATGACAGACGCACCGCTCGGCCGCAGCGCCGTATACGAGGTCCTGACCACCGGCTACGTGGGTTCGACCGGCCCCGGAGTCGCCGCCACCGTCTCGTACGTCCACGACGCGGGACGGCACGTGATCTTCGATCCGGGCATGGTCGCGAGCCATGAGGACATCCTCGCCCCGCTCGCGGAACTGGGCCTCGGCCCCGACGACATCACCGACGTGGTGCTCAGCCACCACCACCCGGACAACACGATGAACGCGGGCCTCTTCGGCCGTGCCCGGGTGCACGACCACGAGGTGGAGTACCGGGGCGACCAGTGGACCAACCGCGACGCGGAGGGCTACGAACTCACCCCGTCCCTGCGCCTGATCCGTACTCCCGGCCACAGCGCCGAGGACATCACCCTGCTCGCCGGCACCGAAGCGGGCGTGGTCGCCTTCGCCGGGGACCTGTGGTGGCACGCGGACGGCCCCGCGGAGGACCCGGTGGCCCCGGACCGCGCCGTGCACCGCGCCTCCCGGGTGCGCGTACTGGCCGCGGCGGACCTGATCGTGCCCGGCCACGGCAGCCCGTTCAAGGCCGACGACAACACCCCCCGTTAGAACGGGCGGTGGGCGGTGGCTACGGCCGCACCGGGAGGAGCTCCGGGCGTTTGGCCGTGCGGGCGTCGCCCGAGGAGCGGCCGCGCAGGCGCCGGCCCAGCCAGGGTCCCAGGAACGCGGCGGCCCAGCGCAGTTCGGCGGCGAGGGTGGTCCGGGGCATCCCGGCCGGGGGCAGCGGGTGCGTCCACGAATCGTCACTGCCGGGAAGGCGGAGGGCGTACGCGAGCGAGGCGGCGATCCGCTCGTGACCGAGCGGGCTCGCGTGCAGCCGGTCCGCACTCCACAGCCGGGGGTCGGTGACCACCGGATGGTGCCCCGTCTCGACGACGACCACCCCGTGCCGATCCCCGGCGGACCGGATCCGGTCGTTCAGTGCGCTCACGCGCGCGGCGAGGGGGCGGGCGAGCGGGGTGATCCGCCCGAGGTCCGGGAAGGTCAGCGTCATGACCTGCGCGCCGTGCGCGGTGAGCGCGGCGAACATCGCCTCCAGGTGGCCGGCGACCTCGTCCGCGTCGAACCGCGGCCGCAGCACGTCGTTCACCCCGGCGACGACGGTGGCCAGGTCGGGCTTCAGGGCGAGGGCGGGTGCGAGCTGCTCGGCGCGGACCTGGCCGGCGAGCCGGCCGCGGACGGCCAGGTTGGCGTAGGTCAGGCCCGGGCTGTGGAGCGCGAGCTGCTCGGCGAGCCGGTCGGCCAGACCCCGCAGGCCGGTGGTGTCGTCTCCGTCCCCCAGACCCTCGGTCTGGCTGTCGCCGAGGGCCACGTACCTCAGATACGCGTGCCCAACGCGCCCGACGCGCCCGGCAGGCTCAGCGCGTTCGCCGGGCTCAGCGCGTTCAGCGGGTGGCACGAGCCGCCTCCCGCTCTCGCAGGACCGCGACCGTCCGCTCGCACCAGTCGCGGTTGCCCCGCTCGAAGGCGAGCCCGCGCAGGCAGGTCAGGTACGGGCCGATGCGCTCGCCGTACCGCAGGAACTCCTCCTCGGAGCGCTCGCCCCGCATCCTGTCCAGCAGACCGCCGAACAGGTCGACCTTGGCCCGCGCGAAGGCGGCGCGCTCGGTCAGCTGCGCGATGAGCGTCTGCGGGTCCACGTGGTCGGCGGCCTGGACCTTCACGATGAGGTCGTCGCGGATGGAGGAGGGCTTGGCGACGGAGGCGGTGAACGCCTCCAGCTCGGCGAGGCCGGCCTCGGTGACGGTGAACAGGCGCTTGTTGGGCCGGGTGTCCTGGACCACCTCGCGGCCCGCGATCAGCCCGTCCTTCTCCAGCCGGGTCAGCTCGGCGTAGAGCTGCTGCGGGAGCGCGTGCCAGAAGTTCGCGACGCCGAGGTCGAAGGCCTTCGCCAGCTGGTACCCGCTCAGCTCCTCGTCCAGCAGCGCCGCCAGTACGGCATGGCGCAAAGCCATCGGACCGCCTCCCTCTCGCCCTTGCCCACGGTGTCGCCCCTGTGCACGGACACCCCCGGCATGATACTCAAGAAACTGACTAATCACATTCGTGATTATCAGATCCTCAGGGAGAAGCCGTGAACGCAGCAGACCGTTTCCGCGCCGCCGTGGAGAGCCGGGACCTCGGGGCCCTGGAGGACCTGTTCACGCCGGACGTGCGCCTGTACAGCCCGGTGAAGTTCACCCCGTTCGAGGGCCGGCCGATGGTGCTCGGGCTCTTCGGAGTGCTGCTGCGCACCTTCGAGGACTTCCGTTACGTCGGCCGGTACGACGGCAGCGCCGAGACGAGCGCCGACGGCTCGGTCGCGCCGTCGGAGATCCTGCTCTTCCGGGCGACGGTGAACGGCAAGGCGATCCACGGCATCGACCTGGTCCACTACGCCGAGGACGGCCGGATCAAGGAGTTCACGGTGATGGTCAGGCCGCAGTCCGCGGTGCACGCGCTGGGCGAGGCGGTCGTCGCCGGGCTGGTCGCCGACGGACTGGCCCCGGCCCCCGTTCCGGCCACGAGCACCCCCTAAGCTGCCGATGGCCGGCCGGCCGAGGAGATGGGGAGTCGTCGATGTCCGCTACCGCCAGAGTGGCCCTGGCCACCTCGGACCTGGGCCTGGCCTGGGACACCGACCTGCCGCTGATGCTCGAAGCGCTGCGCGCCCGCGGTCTCGACGCCGTGGCCGCGGTCTGGGACGCCCCGGACTTCGACTGGTCGCGCTGCGCCGCGGTGGTCATCCGCTCCACTTGGGGTTACGAGCGGCGCCTGGCGGAGTACCTGTCCTGGGCCGACGCGGTGGAGGGCGTGACCCGGCTCGACAATCCGGCCTGGCTGGTCCGCTGGAACACCGACAAGCGGTATCTCGGGGAGCTCGCCGGCCGCGGTGTCCCCGTCGTGCCGACGCGCTTCATCGCCCCGGGCGAGTCCGTCGCGCTGCCCGGGCACGGCCAGTTCGTCGTCAAGCCGACCGTGTCGGCCGGCTCGCGCGGCGCCGCGCGCTACACGCAGGACCACCACGAGACGGCGGCCGGCCACATCGCGGCCCTCCACGCGGCCGGATCGACCGCGATGGTGCAGCCGTACCTGACCCGGATGGCCGAGGGCGAACGGGCCCTCGTCTTCCTCGGCGGCTCCTTCAGCCACGCGATACGCAAGGGCCCGGTGCTGACCGACATCGGGACCGTCGACAACGACCGCGTACCGCACCCGGATCTGGTGCCGCACCTGGCCTCCCCCGCCGAACTCGCGCTGGCCGAGGCCGCGCTGGCGGCGGTGCCCGGTTCGCCCGAGCTGCTGCACGCGCGGGTGGACATCGCCACGGGGGACGACGGGGCGCCGGTCGTGATGGAGCTCGAACTCGTCGAGCCCAACCTCTTCATGGGCCACGGCGAGCACGCGCTGTCGCGCTTCACCGACCTCGTGCGGGGGCGCGCCACGTGAGGTGAGCGGCGACGGGCAGGTGGTCGCTGCCCGTCGCGGGCAGTGACCGGATCCGCGTGACGCTCGCCGAGCGGGTCAGGACCTGGTCGATCCGGGCCAGCGGCAGGGACGCGGGCCAGCTGAAGGCGAAGTCCCGGCTCGGCGGCTCCATGCGCGAGGTGACCGGGGCCAGCCCGCGGTCGTCCACGGTGCTGTTGAGGTCCCCGAGCAGGATCAGCGGATCCGCCGGCTCGGCGGCGATCGCGGCGCCGAGCAGTACGGCGCTCTCGTCCCGGCGTACCGAACCGAAGCCGTGCGCCGGGCCCAGACGTACGGAGGGCAGGTGGGCCACGTACACGGCCACCTCCCCCCGCGGCGTACGGGCGGTGGCCCGCAGTCCGCGGTTCCAGCCCTCCCCGACGCCGTCCGGCCGGATGTCCACCGGCCGCGCGTCCGCCAGCGGGTGCTTCGACCAGAGCCCGACCGTTCCCGCCACCGCGTGGTACGGGTACTGCGGCGCGAGCACCTCCGCGTACGCGGGCAGCGCGGCCGGCGTCAGCTCCTCCAGCGCGAGCAGGTCCGCGCCGGTGGCGGCCAGGGCCCGCGCGGTACCGGCCGGGTCGGGGTTCTCGTCGCTGACGTTGTGCTGGACGGCGAGGAGGTCGGGCGCCCGGTCGGTGCCGGGCAGCAGGTGGCCGCCGAAGAGGGCGAGCCAGGCGGCCGCGGGCAGCAGGGCGGCGAGGCCGGCCACGGCCGAGCGGCGCAGCACCGCCAGGGCGGCGAGGAGCGGGACGGCGAGGCCCAGCCAGGGCAGGAACGTTTCGAGCAGGCTGCCGGGACGGCCGGGCAGCGCGTCGGGCACCGCGCCGTGGAAGGCGAGCAGGCAGCCGAGGAGGACCGCGAACCCCGCGAGGACGTACCCGCGCCCGCGCCACCTCCACCGCTGCGGCCGTCGCGGGCGCCGTAGCCCGGCCCCCCGCCCCGCCCCCTGCTCGTCCACGCGCCCCGCTCCCCCGCCGGCCCCGCTTCCCCGTGCCGCGCTCGCTTGCCGCCCCGTCCGTTACGACGACGCCCTGCGCGGTGATCCGGTTCCCCGGGCCGGCGGCCGGCCGGGGGCCCCGCTGACGCGGGCGAGGACCAGGACCGTGTCGTCGGTCGCCGTGTCGGGCAGCAGGTTGGCGAGGATCCGGTCGGCGCCCTCCTCCAACGAACCGAGCGGCGCGCGCAGTTGCTCGCGCAGTGCGTCGATGCCGGTGTCGATGTCCTGGCCGCGGGCCTCGATGAGCCCGTCGGTGTACAGGGCCACGACGGCGCCCTCGGGGATCTCGATCTCGACCGACCGGTACGGTACGCCGCCCACCCCGAGCGGGACCCCGAGGACCTCGCCGACGGAATGCACGCTTCCGTCCCGGTGCCGTACCAGCGGCGGCGGATGGCCGGCGTTGGCGATGCGGGCGCGCCCCGTGCGGGGGTCGTACAGCAGGTACAAGAAGGTCGCCCACTCGATGCCGGCCTCCTGCGCGCAGGCGTCGAGCTCGTCGAGGAGTGCCGCGGGCTCGGCGGTGTGCCGGGCGAGCGTCTTGGCGGTGATCCGCAGCCGCCCCATGGCCGCGGCGGCGGGCACGCCGTGCCCCATCACGTCGCCGACGACGAGCGCCACCCGGTCGTCGGGCAAGGTGATCGCGTCGTACCAGTCGCCGCCGACCTCGGTGCCGCGGCTGCCGGGCAGGTAGCGGTGGCTGATGTCCACGTACGGGCCCGCCGCGGGGGCGCTGGGCAGCAGGGCCCGCTGGAGGGTGAGCGCGATGTCCCGGACCTTGCCGTACAGCCGGGCGTTGTCCAGGCACAGGGCGGCCCGGGAGGCCAGTTCGCCGGCGAGCCCGAGGTCCTCCTCGGCGAAGGCCGGGCGGGCGGCGGAGCGGCCGAACATGGCGATGCCCTGCACCGTGCCGCGGGCGATGAGCGGGGCCATGAGGATGCAGGTCAGGCCGCTGTCCAGCAGCAGCTGCGCGCGCTCCTGGTGGACGACGGTCCGGGTCGCGAAGTCCTCGTCGACCGTGAAGCAGAGCGGGCGGCCCGTACTCAGCATCTGGTGGGTGTTGGATCCCGGCGGGTACGTGACCTCCCGCAGGCCGCTCACGAGTTCGACCGCCGGCCCGGGGAGGGTGGTGCCGGAGGCGATGCGGCGGGTGGCCACCGGCAGCTCGGGGTCGAACGCCTCGGTCTCGTCCATCCACTCCACGAGTTCCACGACGGAGGCGTCGCAGAACTCCGGAACCACCGCGCCGACCAGCTCGCGCGCGGTGGTGTCGAGGTCCAGGGTCGTGCCGATGCTCGCGGCCGCCCGGTCCAGCAGGGCCAGCCGCCGGCGGGCGGCGGTGGCCTCCAGGATGGCCTGCTCGCGGTCGGTGACGTCCAGCAGCAGGCCGCCCAGCCCGCGCCGGGTGTCGCCCGCGCCGGTGAGCGGGAAGAAGCTGACCGAGCGCACCTGGTCGCGGTCCGGGTGGCCGGGCGTGCGCAGGCCCACGAGGGTGCCGATCACCGTCCGGCCCTCGTCGGCCACGGAGCGCAGCATGCGCTGGTACTCCCCCTCGTCGGAGGTGATCATGATGTCGGCCATCCGGCGGCCCAGGTGCTCGTCGAGCGGGATGCCGTCCATGTCGGCCATGGCCTGGTTGAGGTGGACGTAGCGCAGCTCCTCGTCCAGCATGACCAGGCCGATCGGGCAGGTCTCGAAGAGGGAGTCGAGGAAGGACAGGTTGGTCTTGACCCGGTCCAGCTCGTCGCCCCGGCTGGCCAGCCCGATGACCACGGAGGCGCCGGTGGCCCCGGTCATCGGGAAGACCCGGAAGCCGCAGTCGAACACCGAGCCGTCCCGGTGCAGCGCCGGTAGCCGTACGCGCCAGTAGCCGAGGGCGCGGGCGCGCTCGGCGAGGTGCGCGGCGGGGCCGGGGCCCTCGTCCGGGGCCGGCTCGGGGAAGAGGGCGGCGGCGGGGCGGGTCAGTACCGAGCCGGCTTCGTGACCGAAGAGGTTCTGCGCGCCGGGGCCCCAGTAGCAGATCCGGTCCTCTTCGTCGATGCCGAAGACGGCCACCACCACGTGTTCCAGCAAGGACCCCGGTTCGGACCGGATCGGGCCGGGGCCGTCCGCGCCCCCCAGCCGGTCCGATGGCATCGGCAGGCCCCCTTCTGCGCGCGTCTTCCCCGCGTGCGTGGCTGACCGGCGCCCGCGCTGCGGGCACGGGGCGCCCCCTCAATTCTGCCCGCCCTCGGGGCACAGGACATCACGGCGCCGGACGGGAGCCGGCCGCTCACCCGGGGTGACGGGTTGCCCGCCGTCGCGCCGCGGCGCAGGTCAGGGAGGGTTTCCCGGTCCCGGCCCGCGACGGGCAACGGGAAACCCGTCGACCCGCGGGGGGCCGCGGGCAAGGCTGAAGACGTCAGCAGGGCCGGGACGCCGGGGAGGCAGACCTCCCCCACGTCCCGGCGTCAACACCGACGCACACCCAACAGGGGGACATGATGCGCAAGATGATCCGCGGCGCCGCCGCGCTCGCCACCGCCGCGGCGGCCGTCGTGGCACTGAGCGGCCCGGCCGACGCCAGGCCCGCCGACGACTGGGCCGGCTGTCCGTACGGGTCGGTCTGCATCTACCCGCAGGACCAGAACCCGGCCGTCAAGCCGACCCACATCTTCACCAGCTACGGAGCCCACAACCTGAGCAACCAGTACGGCCGCCACTGGGTCCTCAACAACCAGTACGGCGGGGCCACCGCGAGCCTGTGCACCGGCTACGGCGGCACGAACTGCGGATCCCCCATCGCCGAGGGCAGGGGTGTCTACGCGGACCTCGGGCCGATCAACTCCATCACCCTCAACCGCCCGTAACGGGGCACCGGTTCGTGGCCCTCCGGGTCCGCCGCTCCCCCGGCGGACCCCGAGGGCCGCAGCGCCGTGCGCCGCGCGCCACGCCGGCCCGACACGCGTTCCGCCGTCCGACCCCCGCGGTAGCCTGGGACGTTCCATCTCACAACCTGGGCGCGCTGTGCCATGGGGGATGCCGTGGGGGACCCGGACCGCGGACGCGACACCGATCACCACACCGATCACCACACCGATCACCACACCGATCACGAGCCCGGAGCGGCCGCGGCCGCTGCGGCCTTTCCCGCCCAGTTGCGCCGGCTGCGGGTGCAGCGCGGTCTGTCGCTGGCCGATCTGGCCCGCCGTACGCACTACAGCAAGGGCTACCTGAGCAAGATCGAGACCGGAGCCAAGCGCGTCACCCACGACGTCGCGCTGCGCTGCGACCGGGTGCTGGAGGCCGGGGGCACGCTCCTCCAACTGCTCCCGGAGGCCGAGGTGCCGAAGCCCCGTGGCTGCCCGCCCGCCACGCCCGCCCCATCCCCCACGACCGCCGGGCCGTCGCCGTCGCATCCGCAGCCGCAGTCCGCCGGCGAGTGCCCCTACCGCGGCCTCGCCGCGTTCACCCCGCGCGACGCGGGCTGGTTCTTCGGCCGAGACCGGGTGACCGCCGCCCTGGTCGAGCGGGTCTTCGACCGGATCGGCGGCGGTCCGCTGGTGCTCGTCGGCCGGTCGGGCGCCGGAAAGTCCTCCCTGCTCAGCGCGGGTCTGGTACCGGCCCTGCGGCGAAGCGGCGGATTCCCGATGGCGGGCGCCGACGGGTGGCCGGTCGTACGGTTCACCCCGACCGCGCATCCCCTCCAGGAGCTCCTGGACTCCACCGCCAAGGTGCTGGGCGGCGATGTCGGGATCACCGTACGGGAGCTGCGCGAGCGGCCGCGGCGCCTGCTGGAAGCCGTCCGCGCACTGGCGCCCCGCTCTCACGATGCGACCGGTCAGACCCGGCCCCCCTCCGTACGGCCGGTGTTGCTCGTCGACCAGTTCGAAGAGCTGTTCACCCTCTGCTCCGACGAGGACGAGCGGCGCGGCTTCGCCCACGTCCTGTGCACCCTGGCCACGGCGGGACCGGGTGCGACGGCCCATGACCCGGCCGTCGTGGTGCTCGGCGTACGGGCCGACTTCACCGGCAGCTGTCTGGACCTGCCCGAACTGGCCGCTGCCTGCACCGACGGGCTGTTCGTCCTCCCCCCGATGTCCGTGGCCGAGCTGCGCGAGTCCATCACCCGCCCCGCCGAGCTCGCCGGGCTCACCCTCGAACCGGGCCTGGTCCAACTGCTGCTGCGCGACGCGGGCTTGCGCGAGGGACCCGCGGAGGGCGCCGACACCCCGACCGCCGGACCCGGCGACACGCCGTCGGGTGCGCTGCCGCTGGTCTCCCACGCCTTGATGGCCACCTGGCAGCGGCGCTCCGGGTCCACCCTGACCGTCGCGGGGTACGAGGAGAGCGGCGGCATCCAGGGCGCGGTCGCGCACACGGCCGAGACCGTGTTCGCCCGCCTGTACCCGCAGGAGCAGCGGGCGATCCGCCGCGCGCTGGTGGCCCTGGTCCACGTCGCCGACGGCGCCGGGGCGACGCGGCGGCGCGCGTCCCGGGCCGAGCTGATGGAGCAGCTCGCCGACGCCGACCGGGCCGGGGCCGCCCTCGACGCGTTCGTCCGGGCCCGGCTGGTCACGATGGACAGCGACACCGTCGAGATCACCCACGAGGCCCTGCTGCACGCGTGGCCACGGCTGCGCGGCTGGATCCACGCCGACCGGGACGGGCTGCTGGTCCACCGGCAACTGGCCCACGCCGCCGAGGAATGGGAGCGCGAGGGGCGCGATCCGTCCGTCCTGTACCGCGGGAGCCGGCTGGCCGCCGCCCTCGCCCGGGCCGACGAGCTCGACGGCAGGGGCCGGCTCGGCCCCCGGGAGGCGGCCTTCCTGAGCGCGAGCCGGGACGCGCAGGACGCGCGGCGCACGCAGGCCCGGCGCCAGGTCCGGCTCCGGCAGGGGATGCTGGCCCTGCTCGGCGTCCTGCTGGTGCTGGCCCTGACCGCGGGCGCCGTCGCCCACCAGCAGCGGTCGGGCGCGCTCCGCCAGGAGCGCACCGCCCGTTCGCAGGCCCTCGCCGCCAGGTCCGCCTCCCTCGCCGCCGGCCGGCCCGAGGACTCGATGCGGCTCGCGCGGGAGGCGTACCGCACGGAGGCGAACCCCGAGGCGCGGGGTGCGCTGCTGAGCACGCAGTCCCAGCCGTTCCTCGCCCGGCTCGGCGGGCACGGCGGACCGGTCAACGCGGTGGCGTTCGCGCCGGACGGCGGGCTGCTGGCGAGCGCCGGCTCCGACGGGAAGGTGCTGCTGCGGCGGGTCCCGGACCGGCGGACGACGGTCACCTTGACGATGGCGGGCCGGGTGCGCGCGATCGCGTTCGGGCCGGGCGGGCGGACCCTGGCCGCGACGTCGACGGAGGGCCCGGTCCGGGTGTGGGACACGGACGGGCGCCTCCTCGCGGTGCTCCCGGCGCGGACGGCGGACGCCCGGGCCGTGGCCTTCGCACCCGACGGGCGCACCCTCGCCGTCGCGGGCACCGACGGGACGGTACGGCTCTGCGATCCCGCGGACGGCGGGGCGCCCGTGGTGGAGCTGGCGGGGCACACCGGGAGGGTCGACTCCCTGGCGTACGCGCCGGACGGCGGGGCGCTGGTGTCGGGGGGCGCCGACGGGACCGTACGGCTGTGGGACCCGGTGGCGGCCCGTCAGACCGCCGTGCTCGCCGGGCACACCGCCGAGGTGCTGGGGTGGCGTTCGCGCCGGACGGGCGGACGGTGGCCTCGGGGGGCGTCGACCGGACCCTGCGGCTGTGGGACGTGGCCGGGGGCCGTACGTCGATGGCGCTGACGGGGCACAACGACGACATCAACGCGGTCGCCTACACCCCGGACGGCACCACGCTCGTCAGCGCGGGCGGGGACGGCACCACCCGGCTGTGGGACGTGCGCGGCGGCCGGGCCCTCGCCACGCTCGCCGGACACACCGACTACGTGCTCGGGGTCGCCGTGGACCCCGGCGGCGCTCTGCTGGCCACCGCGGCCTTCGACCAGTCGGTGGTGCTCTGGGACCTGCGCGGTCCCGTGCTCACCGCGCGCCCCTTCACGGAGATCTGGCAGGCGGCGTACAGCCCGGACGGGAAGCTGCTGGCCACCGCGGACGCCGATCACACGGTGCGGCTGTGGGAGGTGGCCGGGCGGCGGGTGGCCGCCTCGCTCGCGGGGCACACCGAGTCGGTGTTCTCGGTGGCCTTCTCCCCCGACGGACGGCTGCTGGCCTCGGCGGGTTCGGACGGGACGGTCCGGCTCTGGGACGTGGCCTCCCGTACCGCCCTGTCCACGCTCACCGGGCACGGCGGGATCGTGTACGCGGTGGCCTTCTCCCCCGACGGGCGGCTGCTGGCCTCGGCCGGTTCCGACCGGACGGTCCGGCTCTGGGACGTGGCCTCCCGTACCGCCCTGTCCACGCTCACCGGGCACACCGACTTCGCGAACGACGTGGCGTTCAGCCCGGACGGGCGCACGCTGGCGAGCGCGGGCGACGATCTGACCGTACGTCTGTGGGACGTGCCCGGGCGGCGGCCGCTCGCCACGCTCACCGGCCACGCGGGCGCGGTACGGGCGGTCGCCTTCGGCCCGGACGGGCGGACCCTGGCGAGCAGCGGCAACGACGGCACCGTACGCCTGTGGGACGCCCGCCGCTCATGGGCCGCGGCCACGTCCGGGGCCGTGCTGTCCGGCCATACCGGAGCGGTGCGCGCCATCGCCTTCTCCCCCGACGGCAAGTGGCTGGCCAGCAGCGGCAACGACCGTACGGTGCGGCTCTGGGAGGTGGCCGGGCGACGGCCGTGGGCCGCCCTGACGGGCCACACGAGCGCGGTGTGGGGCGTGGTCTTCTCGCCCGACGGGCGGACGGTGGCGAGCAGCAGCAACGACGGCACGGTGCGGCTGTGGAACCCGGATCCGCAGGCCCGGCTGGCCGAGATCTGCCGGCCCGGCGCGGGTACGGAGTGGCCGAAAAACGCTCCTGCCTGCACGTTCTGAGGCGGCAGTTGCACGGGCCGGACCTGCGGGGCACGTACGATCACAGCCCGCGGACTTGACCGCCCCGCGGCGGCGAGTTCGCGACTGCGACAGTCACATCCTTTCCGTCATCCCGTAGTTGAGGAACACCGTGCGCCTGCCTCTCGACCGACGCCTGACTCTCAGTGCCGCCCTGCTCGCCGTCGTGGCCGGCGTGGTGCCGGCGACCGCCGCCCACGCGGCCGCGCATCCGTTCGCCGCACCGGCGGCGCAGACCGGCGTCGCGCCCGCCCCGAAGCCCGACATGGAGGCCGTGACGCAGGCGTTGAAGAACACCACCGCGGTCGGGGCTCCCGGCGCGATGGTCCGCATCACCGGCTCCGGCGCGCCGCTCACCAGTGCGGTCGGCGTCCAGGACCGGACCACGGGCGCGGCCATGGACCTGAACAGCCGCTTCCGGATCGGCAGCGTCACCAAGACGTTCTCCAGCGTCGTCCTGCTCCAGCTGGTCGACGAGGGCAAGATCAGCCTGGACACCCCGGTCAACCAGTACCTGCCCGGCCTGCTGCCGGACGACCGCATCACGGTCCGTCACCTGATGACCCACCGCAGCGGGTTGTCCGACTACACGAACGCGATGTTCGACAAGACCGTGCCCGGCTTCGAGGCGGTCCGCAACAAGGTCTTCACCTACCAGGAGCTGGTCGCCCTCTCGCTGCGCGAGCCGCGCACGGCCGAGCCGGGCGTCTCGTACCAGTACTCCAACACCAACTTCGTGGTCGTCGGCATGCTCATCGAGAAGGCCACGGGGCACGGCGTGGCCACGGAGTACGAGAAGCGCATCATCAAGCCGCTGAAGCTGAAGAACACCTCGTACGTCCACCCCTCGACGCAGATCAAGGGCGCCCACCTGCACGGCTACCTGCACCCGGACGAGGCGGGGGCGCCGCTGGTCGACTCCACCGAGCAGACGGTGTCCTGGGCGCAGTCCGCCGGTGCGATGATCTCGAACGCGGCCGACCTGAACACCTTCATGTCGGCGCTGCTCGGCGGCAAGCTGCTGAAGCCGGCCATGCTGGACGCCATGCTCACCATGACTCCGACGGACGCCGCGAACAGCCGGTTCTACGGCCTGGGGCTGCGCCGCTACGACCTGTCGTGCGGTACCTCGGTGTACGGGCACACCGGCACGGTCCAGGGCTTCTACACGTACGCCTTCGCCACGCGTGACGGCAAGCGCAGCCTGGCGGCGGTGGCGAACACCTCGAACAAGGGCGAGGCGAACACCGCCCTGGGCGGCACGCTCGAAGGTGCGTTCTGCGGGAAGAAGACCCCGGCGGCGGGGCCGGCGGCCGCGCCCTCGCAGCGCGGCTTCGCCCTGCTGCCGGCGCTGACGGCGGCCCCGGCCGAGCAGGACCTCCCGGAGCACGGCTCGCGCTGAACCCGGTGACGGACGGCCCTCCCGGTCGATCAAGCGCCTGCCTCGTTCCACTGATGCCTTCGTGGAACGAGGTGGCGCGGGGTCACGGTCCGTCACATCGCCTCCCCGCGACGGGGTCTCGTCGGCCCCGGGTCAGGTGGTCCGCAGGCGCGCCGGGAGGGAGGGCGGGGCGGGCCGCCCGGCTTTCGGCCTGCGGCCGGGGGCGGCGGTCAGATCGCGGATGCGTTCGGTGAAGTCCGGGTCGGGCAGCGGGAGTTCGAGGTCGTCGTCGACGTAGCTGACCGCGGCCGAGACGTACTCCATGACGGCCTTGACGGTGCCCGCGCCGCGCCCGGACCCGGCTCCGCCGGGGCGCAGCGCCCGCAGGACGCGCAGGGTGGTGGGCAGGCTCGCGTCGGCGGCGAGATCGCGCTCCGCGCCGTCGAAGACCACGGTGGAGGTGTCCGGTGCGTCCATGGCGGCCGGTATGTCCGCCAGCCCTCCCGCGGCGGTCGGCGCCGTCTGGCGCCGCCACCAGACGGCCTCGTGGTTCTCCCCGAGTGCGAGGTGGTGGAGGTAGAGGCAGTACGAGGCGATCGAGTCCCCGGCGCCGGCGGCGTACTGCCACCAGAAGCGGGCGGAGTCCTCGGCGTCGGTGAGCAGCAGGATGCAGCCCAGGACGCGGGCCCCGGAGGGCTGGGGCAGTTGGTGCGTGAGGAAGTCCCCGAGCGCGGCGACGGCGGTGCCCGTGACGGCCGTCTCGCACAGGGCCCGGAGGTCGCGGGCGGCTCCGCGCATGTCCTTCTGCGGTTCGCCGGGCGCCGCGCCGGGCGACCGGGGTCCCGGCGCGGGGTGTGGCGCGCCGCCGGTGTCCGCGATGTCGGCGGGTGCGTGCGGGGCGGTGTGGAGGCGGGCACGGGCCAGCAGCTGGTCAATCGTCGAGGTCACCGGGGACCTCCTCCTCGGTGGTCGTGTCCGGGTACAGGACGGCGTGCAGATTGCGTTTGGCGTGCCGTGCGGTGGAGCGTACGGAGGCCAGGGAGACCCCGAGTTCGTCCGCCACCCGGGTCTCCCCCAGTCCGCACAGGTGGAGCAGGACGATGACGTCCCGCTGCATGGGGGCGAGGCCCCCGACGGCCCGGAACAAGGCCATGGACTCCTCGACCTGCCCGACCGGGTCGGGGGCGAAGTCGAGGGCGACCGTGTCGAAGGCGGACTCGACGAGGGAGGGCCGGCCGTTGTCCTTCGGGGCGCGTTCGAGCACGGTCCGGCGCAGCATCGGCCAGGCGAACCGCTCGGGGTTCTCGCTGGCGAGCGCGTCGTGCCACAGCATCAGCAGGAGCGTGAAGACGTCGTCGACGGCCTTCTCGACGAGGCCGTCCCGGCGCAGGAAGGCCGAGGCGTAGCTGGTGTAGTGCGGCCGGTGCATCTGCTGGAAGGCCCGGAAGTCGAGCGGGGCCGAGGCGCTGGCGGTGCGGTGGCGGGCGCCGCCCTCGTGGAGGCAGTCCTTGATCCACGAGGTGCGCTTGCCGATGTCCTGGGCGGCGATCACCCAGCGGAGCCGCATCGAGTCGTACGGCAGGCCCGGCCGGTCCAGCGCGAGGAGCACCGTACGGACGAACACCCAGCGCGGGTAGCGTCCGACGGCCCGCAGCAGTTCGGATATGTGCCCCTTGTCCCGGCCGGTGCGCGCCTGGAGCTCGTCCAGGGTCACTCCCCTGCCGTGGATGGCGTCGCGCAGGGGTTCCAGCCAGGCGCGGTGCGCCGGTCCGGTGCCTTCGGCGATGGGGCCCAGCGGCCGGCCGGGCTTGCCGCGCCGGCCCTGGGGGAGGTCCTGGGGTGCCGAGTGGAGGTTCATCCCCGCGGCCCCTCTTCCCGGTCGGGCACCTGCGCGGCGGTCCGCTCGCGGCGGCCCTCGGCCACCCCGGTGCCCGCCTGCACGATCTGCTGCACGCCGAGTGCGACCGACGGGATCAGGGCGGTGATCGCGGCGACGGGCTGTCCCGCCACCACCATCACCACACTGAAGGCGAAGATCGCTAAGAGCGCCACCACGGTGACGATCATCCGGTTGTTCTTCATCGCGCCGTCCTCTGGCTGCTTTTGCGCCTGGTTGGTGTCTGTCCGGGATGCGGCTCATGGCGTTGCCACGCCCCCCTTCAGGAGCCGAAGCAAGCATGGAGTGAACAGAGTTGGACAGGTGCGAAAAAAGCAGAACGGGGAACAATCAGAACCCGGTGTCCGCCCCGCTTGCGTCAGGTTCGAGGGGGAGCCTGGCCACCAACCGGGCACCGGCCGGCGCGTCCTCGACCGTGAGGGACCCGCCCAGGCGGGTGGCGATGTCACGGGCTATGGCCAGGCCCAGACCCGTGCCCCCCTCGTCGCGGCTGCGGGCGTCGTCGAGACGGGTGAACCGTTCGAAGACCCGCTCCCGGTCGGCGGGCGCGATGCCCGGCCCGTCGTCGCGGACCTCCAGTACGGCGGTGCGCCCGGGCCCGTCGGCGCGCAGGACGAGCCGGACCCGACGCTCGGCGTGGCGCTGGGCGTTGTCCAGCAGGTTGGTGACGAGCCGGGAGAGCCACAGGGTGCTGCCGCGCACGACGGCCGCGGGAGCGATGTCCATGTCCACGGGGACCCGGTCCCGGCGCCGCGAACGGGCGGCCTCCCGGGCCACGTCCGCCAGGTCGACCCGGGCGTCCGGCGGCGCCTCCCCGGTGTCCAGGCGGGCCAGCAGGAGCAGGTCGGCGGCGAGGTCCTGCAACCGTACGGTGTCCTCCAGCGCCCCGCTGACCAGCTCGCCCCACAGCGCCGGATCCGGATGGGCCTGGGCGACCTCCAGCTGGGTGCGGAGCACGGTGATGGGACTGCGGAGCTCGTGCGAGGCGTCCGCGATGAACCGGCGCTGGCGGATCCCCGCGGCTTCGAGCCGGTCCAGGGTGGCGTTCATCGTGACGGCGAGCCGGGCGATCTCGTCCTGGCTGCGCGGCACCGGGACCCGGCGGTGCAGGTCGCGGTCGCTGATCGCGGCGACCTCGGCGCGGATCGCCTCGACGGGCCGCAGCGCCCAGCCGGTCACCCGCCAGGTGACCAACGCCACGGTGAGCACGAGCAGCGGCACCACGACCGCGAGCACGCCGGTGATGACGTCGTCGGCCGTGTCGGCCTCCCGCAGGGAGGTCCCGGCGTACACGGTGACGAGGCCGTCCGCGGTGACGGTGGTGACCTGGACGACGCGGTGGCGGCGGTCCCCGCGCGCCGGGCCCTCCTTCCAGGTGTCCCGGACCGTGCCGGGCCGGCCCGGGCGGGCCGGGGAGAGGGCCGGGCGGCCGGCCAGGTTGGGGCTCGCCGCCAGGACCCGTCCCTGGGCATCGACGATCTGGACGAAGTCGGTGCCGCGCCCGGGGGTCACGACGGTGTCGAACCGGCCCGCGGCCACCAGGCCCGCGGTGGACAGGGCCTCGCGCTCGGCGGCGGCCTGGGCGTCCCGCATCAGGTTGCCGTCCAGGATCCCGAGCAGGGCGAAGGAGGCGGCCCCGAGGGCCAGTGCCACCACGGCGGAGGCCCCGAGCGTGGCCCTGGCCCGCACGGACCGCGGGCGCAGGCGCCGGGCGAGGCCGCGTACGGCCCTGGGGCGCGGCCCCCGTACGCGTTCGCGGATCCGGGCGTCGGCGCGCGGCCCGAGACGGCCGAGGACGCGGCCGAGGACACGGGAGGCGGCGCCGCCGGTCCTCCGGTCAGCCACCGTCGGCCGCCAGCCGGTAGCCCGCGCCGCGGACGGTCTCCACGGCGGCCCGGCCGAAGGGCGCGTCGATCTTCCGGCGCAGGGCGCTGACGTGCACCTCGACGACGTTGAGGTCGCCCTCGTACGCCGCGTCCCAGACGTGCTCCAGTATCTCCCGCTTGGGGACGACCTCCCCGGCCCGCCGGGCCAGGTACACGAGGACCGCGAACTCGCGCGAGGTCAGCCGGGCTTCGGTCCCGGCGCGCGTGCACCGCTGTCCGGCCGGGTCGATCACCAGATCGCCGAACTCCATGATCTGCGGGCTGCGGCGGCCGGTGCGCCGGATGAGGGCGCGCAGCCGGGCGACGAGGACGACGTAGGAGAACGGCTTCGAGAGGAAGTCGTCCGCGCCCGTGTCGAGGGCCTCGGCCTCGTCGTACTCGCCGTCCTTGGCGGTGAGCATCAAGATCCCCGACTCGCAGCCGCTCGCGCGCAGCCGGGCGCACACGCGGTAGCCGTTGAGTCCGGGCAGCATGATGTCGAGCACGATGGCGTCGTAGTCGTGCTCGCCCGCCAGCCACAGGCCCTGGGGGCCGTCGTGGGCCACGTCCACCGTGAAGCCCTCGGCCCGCAGGCCCCGCTGGAGGGCAGCGGCGAGCCGCCGTTCGTCCTCGACCACCAGTACGCGCATGGGGACAGGTTCTCAGGTCGCGCCGGGCGCTTGCTGAAGAGGTCTTCAGCCTGCTTCAGCAGGGCTTCAGCATCCGGCGCGCACGATCTGCCCAGCCGGGCAGCGTGCCCGCGGAACACGAGGAGCATGTCGATGACTCAGTCCAGTCCCCAGCCCGCCGAGCCGGCCGCCGACCCGGGCGGGGCCAAGACCGCGGCCGACGCGGGCGGCCCCGCGGCGGGCCGTCGCGGCCGTCTGGTCCGGCTGGCCCGTGAGGGGCGTACGAGATGGGTGGCCCTCGGGGCGGTCGTGGTGATCGGCGGCGGGCTGGCCGCGGTGGCGGTGGCCGAGCACGACCACCACGAGCACGTGCGGGGCGGTTTCGCCGCCAAGGTCCGCGCGCACGGCCCCGGGGAGGGGCCGATGGAGGGCCGGCCGGGCCCGATGGCGCGCAAGGGCGGCGAGCCCGAGGTCGTCGACGGCGACCGCGCTTTCCCCGGTGGCAAGGGGGCGGCGGGTCGCGGTCCGGGCGGCGGCGGACGGGCGGGCGGCTCCGCCAAGGCCGCCCCGGCGCCGCTGCCCTCGCTGGCGGCGGCCCAGGCCGTGGAGAAGGCGACCGCCGCCGTGGAGGGCGGCAAGCTGGAGTCGCTGCGGGCGGTGGCCCAGCAGGGCGGCGGCAGCGCCTGGCTGGCCGTCGTCCTGGGGACGGACGGGGTCCGGCACGCCGTGACGCTGGCCGGCGCCGACGGCGCGGTCACCGGCAACACCGTCGTCGGGAACGGGTCCGCCGGTCCCCGCTGACCGCGCACCCGGCCGTCGGGCGGTCCGGCTGACCTGGCCCCGGAGGGCGAGGTCCCCGGCGGACAGGCGCAGGGAGCCCGCGGCCACGTTGGCGGGAGGTGGTCCGGGTTCCCGGTGCCGGGGACGGCCGAAACGTGCGGCCCCTGGTGCAGGGTCCGGGCCGGCCGGACCTCCGCGGCGCCGATCCCGTGGGCGCGCGCCACGGCGAGCACCTCCTCGCGTTCGGCGCCGCCCGCGCCCCCCTCGGACCCGCAGACCGCCGACATCGCGGGCGTGCCGGCGACGTTGAGGGCGGCGGTGGTGGAACAGGTGCTCCACCCAGCCCAGCCCGTCGGCGCTCTCCCCGCCCCGGCCGGACGCGCCCAGGGCCACCAGTACCGCGGGGGCGTGGGGCGTGACCAGTACGCCCTGGGCCTCGAAGGGGGCCCCGATCGTGCCGGGGAGCCCTAGAAGGGCTTGGTGGGGAGGTACTTGCCGTCGAGGGTGATGACGGCGCGCTCCCCGCCCTCGGGGTCGGCGACCTTCTTCACGTCCAGCTTGAAGTTGATCGCGCTGATGATGCCGTCGCCCAGCTGCTCGTGGACCAGGGCCTTGAGGGTGGTGCCGTACACCTGGAGCATCTCGTGGAAGCGGTAGATCGTCGGGTCGGTCGGGATGCCGCCGGGGATCGAGCCGCGGGTCGGGATGGTCCGCAGGAGACGCGCCGCGTCGGTGTCGAGGCCGAGGAGCTCGGCGACCGCCTCGGCGGAGGCGGCCGGCAGCGGGTGCTGGCCGAGCACCGCGGCGGTGACGAAGGCGACGGACAGGCCGGCCGCGTCGGCGATCTGCTGCCAGGAGAGGTCCTTGCGGATCTTGGCGTCGACGGCGGCGACGGCGAGGGCCTGGCGGGCGGAGGGGTCGAACTGGGCGTGGATCACGAGAGGTTCCCTTCGGGGATGGGGTGGTGGGGAGGATCGAGGGTTTCGGTACGGGCTCAGGCCGCGAGGGCGGCTGGTTCGACCCGCTCGACCGCGCCGGTGGGGATGTCGTAGACCCAGCCGTGCAGGGTGAGGACCCCGGCGCCCAGGGCGCGGGCCACGGCCGGGTGGGTGGCGAGGTTCGTGAGCTGTGCGGCGACGTTGGCCCGGATCAGGGCCCCCGGCTCGCGCCGCGCCGCGTCGGCGGCCGGGGCCGCGTGGCGCAGCCAGCCGGCCACGGCGGGCAGTTCCGCGAGGTCCCGGCCTTCGGCGAGCGCGGTCATGGCGCCGCAGGCGGAGTGCCCGCAGACCACGATGTCCGCGACGCCGAGGACGGCGACCGCGTACTCGATGCTGGCGCAGACGCCGTCGGCGCCGTCCACGGCACCCGGGTGGGCCGGTACGAGATTGCCGGCGGTCCGGATCACGAACAGCTCGCCCGGCTCCCGCTGGGTGATCAGCTCCGGGACGACGCGGGCGTCGGAGCAGCCGATGAAGAGCGTCCGCGGCCGGTGGTCGGTCGCCAGGCGGGCGAAGAGCTCCGCCTTAGCCGGGAAGACGTCCTGCTGAAAGTGTGCGAGGCCCTCGGCGAGGTCGTGCACGGTCACTCCCTTCGGTGGGGTCGGCCCCGGTCGGGCTGACGAGATCCACCATGCATGACCTGCATCTATAGTGTCCAAGACATGCTGCGCATGATCCTTATTGGTCGCATCTATACTTCACTCCATGCCCCTGGAACTGCGCCATCTCCGCTATCTGCTGGCCGTGGCCGAGCACGGCAGCTTCACCCGCGCCGCCGAGGAGCTGCACATCTCGCAGCCCACGCTGTCCCAGCAGATCAAGCAGCTGGAGCGGACCGTGGGCGTCCAGCTGCTGGACCGTACGGGGCGGGCCGTACGCCTGACCGACGCCGGCGCGACCTTCGTCCCGTACGCGCGCCGCGCGCTCCAGGAGCTGGCCACCGCCGAGCGGGCCGTACTGGACGTGGCGGACCTCTCCCGCGGCAGCCTGCGCCTCGCCATGACCCCGACCTTCACCGCGTACCTGCTGGGCCCGCTCGCCGCGCGGCTCCACGCCCGGCACCCCGGAATCACCCTGAACGTCAAAGAAATGACGCAGGGTCAGCTGGAAGCGGCGCTGCTGGCCGACGCCGTCGACCTCGGCATCGCCTTTCGGGGAGCCCACCTGCCCGGCATCGGCGCCACCGACCTGTTCACCGAGACCCTCGGCCTGGTCGTCGGCCCCGAGCACCCGCACGCCGGCCGCACCGAGCCCCTGCCGGTGTCCGAACTCCCCGCATGCCCCCTCGCGTTGCTCAGCGAGGACTTCGCCACACGGGAGCACGTCGACGCCCATTTCCGCCGCCACCGCGTCGCGCCGCGGATCGCCGTCGAGGCCGACTCCATCAGCGCCCTCACCGAGATCGTCCGCCGCACCGGGCTGGCCACCGTGCTCCCCGACGCGCTCACCCGTGGCGACACGCCGTTGCACCCCGTCCCGCTCGCCCCCGCCCTCCCCGCGCGGACCGTGGTCCTGCTGCGCCGCGAGAGCGCGTACGAGAGCGCCGCCGTCCGCGCCTTCACCGCGCTCGCCCGGCAGTGGGCCCCGTCCTGAACCCGGCCGGTCAGCCCGCGAACACCGCCGACGCCTCGGCGGCGTACTCGCGCAGCTCCGGCTCCACGGCGGCCGGGCCCGCGCCGACCGCCGCGAGCAGGCGCCGGGTCTCGTCCTCGGTGGCGTGGCTCAGCAGCCAGGCCCGCGACCACGCCGGGTCCGCCGAGCGGTCGGCCCGGCGGACGCGGGCCTGCGCGGCGGCGTAGGCGGCGCCGGGCACCCGGCGGGCGATGACCGGCAGGACGTGCCGCTCCTCGGCTTCGATGTGCGCGGCCAGCAGGTCCCGCTGGGCGGCGAGCAGCCCGGCCAGCCGTCCCGCGTGGCGCCCGGGCTCGGCGGCGAAACGTGCCGCGGCCGCGTCGCAGTCGGCCTGGACCGCGTCGAGCGCCTCGTGGTCGGCGACGAAGCCGGCGAGACCGGCCGCCGCCTCGGCGGCGTCGGGCACCGCGTCCAGGACGACCGGCCACAGGGTCCGGTCCTCGCGGTGGTGCCCGCGTACCGCGTCGTTGAAGCGGTGCACGTACCCGGCGATGGCCCCGGCCCGCGCGGGACCGGCCGGCTCGGCCGCCGCGGCGAGAGCGGCGAGCAGCCCGGCCAGGCGCTCGATGTCGGCCAGGATCGCGCGATGGGCGACCCGGACGCCGGTGAGATCGGCGGCGGCCGGGCCGTACGGCCTCGCGGGGGCGACGTGTTCGCTGTCCATACGGAGACTGTGCGCGCCCCGTGTCAGCGTCGGGTCAACGTTCGATGAACGCCGTCCGTCCACTGCGTCATAGGCTCGGGGTACGTCCGCCCCCCTCCCCCGGAGATCCTGGAGATCCGCACCATGCCGCCCACCGGTCCGCAGTCCGTCGACCGCGCGCTCGCGATCCTCGACGCCGTCGCCGACGCGCCCGGGCCGCTCGGCGCCAAGGCCCTGGCCCGGCGGCTGGGATGCTCGCTGTCCACGGCCTACCACCTCCTGGCCCCGCTCACCGAGCGCGGCTACCTCCTGCGCACCCCGCGGGGGTACGAGCTCGGGCCGCGGATCCCGGGGCTGCACCGGAGCCTGCTGCGCCGTCTGGAGCCCGCGCCGCGCATGGCGGACCTGCTGGCCCGGCTGCGCCGCCGCACCGGCGCCGAGGCGTACCACACCGCGTACCGGGGCGGCCTGATCACGGTCGTCGACACCACGGCTCCGGTCACGGACGCGGCGCATCCGTTCGCCCCCGGCCGCGAGACCCGGGCGCACGCCACCGCGCACGGCAAGGCGCTGCTCGCCGAGCTGCCCCGGCCGCTGCGGCGGCGGTACCTGGCCGAGCACGGGATGGCCCGCCTGACCGGGGCCACCATCACCAGCGCGGAGCTGCTGGAGGCGGAGCTCTCCCGGGTCCGCGGGCAGGGTTTCGCCGTGTCGGTCGGCGAGGCCGATCCCGCGTACACCTGCCTGGCCGTACCCCTGCCGCGCGGCCGCGACCAGAACCACGACGGCGACGCGGTGCACGCCCTGTCGGTGTCCCTGCCGACCGAGGAGTTCCGGCGAGGCCCGCGGGAGATCCGCGCCGCGCTCGCGCGGGCCGCGGCGGAGTGCGGCCGAGACCGGCCGGGGGATCCTCCGGGGCCGTTTTCCGACGCTGCCGGAAATACGGTGTGATGGGGATGCGCGGGCCCGGCCGGAGTGCCAGGCTGGTCGGCATGATCTTCATCGCCGTCAGGTTCGACGTCCGTCCGGAGCACAGCGACAACTGGCTCACGCTCGTCGACGAGTTCACCCGGGCCACCCGCAACGAGCCCGGAAACCTCTTCTACGACTGGTCGCGCAGCGTCGACGACCCCACCAAGTACACCCTCCTGGAAGCCTTCACCGACGCCGAGGCGGGCGCGGCGCACGTCGCGTCCGACCACTTCAAGGCCGGTATGGAGACCCTCGCCGGCGCCATCGCGAGCACCCCGGAGATCATCCACGTCGAGGTGCCCGGCCAGGGCTGGAGCGCCATGGCCGAGCTCTCCCCGCGCAACTGAACCGCCCGGCCGGCGGCCCCGCCTCTACGAGGAGGGCCCCAGCAGGCGGGCCGCCGTCTCGCGCATCTCGACCTTGCGGACCTTGCCGGTCACGGTCATCGGGAACTCCTCCACGACGTGCACGTACCGCGGGATCTTGAAGTGGGCCAGCCGTCCGTCACAGTACGCGCGGACGGCTTCCGCGGTCAGCGGCGGTGCCCCCTCGCGCATCCGCACCCATGCCATCAGCTCCTCCCCGTACTTGGCGTCGGGGACCCCGATGACCTGCACGTCCAGGACGTCCGGATGGCCGTGGAGGAACTCCTCGACCTCACGCGGGTACACGTTCTCCCCGCCCCGGATCACCATGTCCTTGATGCGGCCCGTGATGCTCAGGTAGCCGTCCTCGTCCATCACCGCCAAGTCGCCGGTGTGCATCCAGCGGGCGGCGTCGACGGCCTCGGCGGTGCGCTCCGGCTCGCCCCAGTAGCCGAGCATCACCGAGTAGCCGCGGGTGCACAGCTCCCCGGGCTCCCCGCGCCGTACGGTCCGCCCCGACTGCGGATCGACCACCTTGACCTCCAGGTGGGGGCCGACGCGGCCCACCGTGGAGACCCTGCGCTCGACCGAGTCGTCGGCGCGGGTCTGCGTGGACACCGGCGAGGTCTCCGTCATCCCGTAGCAGATGGACACCTCGCGCATGCCCATGCGGTCGATGACCTCCTTCATCACCTCGACCGGGCAGGGAGAGCCCGCCATGATGCCCGTACGCAGGCTGGACAGGTCGTACGCGTCGAATCCGGGCGCGGCGAGCTCGGCGATGAACATCGTGGGGACCCCGTACAGGGAGGTGCAGGACTCGGCCTCGACCGCGGCGAGGGTGGCCCGCGGGTCGAAGGCGGGCGCCGGGATGACCATGGCCGCCCCGTGGCTGGTGCAGGCGAGGTTGCCCATCACCATCCCGAAGCAGTGGTAGAAGGGCACCGGGATGCAGACCCGGTCCTGTTCCGTGTAGTGGCACAACTCCCCGACGAAGAAACCGTTGTTGAGGATGTTGTGGTGCGAGAGGGTCGCCCCCTTGGGGAAGCCCGTCGTCCCCGAGGTGTACTGGATGTTGACCGGGTCGTCGGCGCTCAGCTCCGCCGCCGCCCGTACGAGGTCGGCCGGGTCGCCGCCGCGGCCCCGCTCCAGGAGTGAGGTCCACTGCGGCGACTCCAGCAGGACGGTGAACTCCAGGTCCGGGCAGCCCGGCGCGACCTCCTCGATCATCCCGGCGTAGTCGGAGGACTTGAAGCGCTCCGCCGCGACGAGCAGCCGGATCCCGGCCTGGCGCAGGACGTACTCCACCTCGTGCGAGCGGTACGCCGGGTTGACGGTGACGAGGATCGCCCCGATCTTGGCGGTGGCGTACTGCACCAGCGTCCACTCGCCGCGGTTGGGGGCCCAGATCCCGACCCGGTCCCCCTTGGCGATGCCCAGGTCCAGCAGGCCGAGCGCGAGGGCGTCGACGTCGGCGGCGAACTCCGCGTACGTCCAACGGCGTCCGGCGGCCAGGTCGACGAGGGCGTCGCGGTCGGGGAAGCGGCGGACGGTGCGGTCCAGGTTCTCGCCGATCGTGTCGCCCAGCAGCGGTACTTCGAAGACCCCGGATGCGTAACTCGACGCTGTGCTCGACGCGGCAGACACACGTACCTCCTGGAATCGGTGGCGGGGCGGGGCCCGGCGGCCCGGCGCCCCCTCATGATCCTCTTCGTCCCGGGCCCCGGCCACCCCGTCAGCGGATGCAGCCGACGATCCTGACGGAGACCTCCGCGCTGCCGGTGACGCCGGCCGCCGGATCGGTCGCGGTGAACACCAGCTCGTACGTCCCGTCGGGGAGCAGCGGGACCAGGAAGCGGCCCGACGCGCCCGCGCCCAGCGTCACCGGCCCGTTCGGCCCGGCGATCCGCCAGCTCGTGTACTGCGGGTCGGTGAGGGGCCGGTCGTCCGGGCGGGTCCGGGCCGTCGCGGCGAACGACTCCTCGCAGCCCCGGCGCAGTTGGCCGTCGGCCGACGGCTGCCGGATGGCCACCGCCGGGGCCTGCGGCTGCTGCCGGGTCGGCGGACCGCTCTGCGACGGGGTGCCCGGCCGGCTCGGGCCGCCCTGGGTCGGGGTTCCGGGGCTGTTGGGGCCGCCGGGCGTGGGAGTCGTACCGGGCGCGGCGGACGGGCTCGTGGACGGCGAAGCACCGGCAGCCGGGGCGGAGGGCGAGGACGAGGGCGGCTCGGATGCCTTGCCGTCCGGCGTGCCGGGCCCCGGATCGAGCGCGTGCGGCAGTTCGGGGCGGGAGACGGTGGGCGGGACGGGGGCCTCGGCCGGCTCGGTGGGCTCGGCGTCGATCGTGGCGCACACGGCGGTGGCGACCAGTTCCTGGCTGTCCGGCACCGGCGAGACGTTCAGTTCCTGGTCGTCCGGGCCGCGGCGGTGCGAGTCGAAGTAGCCGTTGCCGGTGAGTGTCTCCCGGTCGCTGTGCTCGATCCAGACCGAGTTGTGGTAGTCGAGACCTGCCTTCTGCTGGTTCCTGCCGGTGACGTGCCAGGCCGTCACCTTGTGGCCCGAGGGCTCGCCGGACGCGGCCGGGGCGTCGGACGGCGCGTACAGCCAGCCGTCGCCGAAGAAACGCGTCGGAGCGTCCGAGCCGGCCGTCTCGTTGAGGGCGGGGAACTGGAAGCCGCCGCCGACGACCAGCTTCCCCTTGGGGCAGGACACGGCCGCGTCCGCACTGCCGCCCGCGGCCACCGCCACCCGGACGGTGGCCACGGACACGCTCGCCAGCCGCACGCAGATCGGCCGCACGCTGACCGCGTAGTTCGCCTCAGCCGGCTGCGGGTCCTCGATCCGGGTCTGGTGCGTGATGAACTCGGAGGTGTGGACCGGGAAGACGGCGCCGCTCAGCCGGGTGCCCGGGTTGAGCCTGACGTACGGGACGGACTTGGCGGCGTCGGTGTACGCCGACTTCGTGGTCAGGCTGTCGAGCGGGACCGGCGCGACGCCGCGGCCCGTCACGGTGCGGGCCGACCGGAACTCGGTGCCCAGCGAGGTGAAGTCGCCGGGGCAGGACGGCGAGGCGGAGCCGTGCTTGGCCGCGTCCACGAACGGCCCGTCGGTCGTGAGGTCGTGGATCGTCCCGCCGCCGCTGGCGGCGAGCATCTTGTTGCCCCGGTCCTGGAAGGCGTGCACCTGCTCGGACCAGGCGGCGCCGGCGCGGAACTCCGGTTTCGCGTTGACGCACAGCGCATACGAGGTGAGGGTGGCGGGTGCGGCGTCCGGGTTGTACGCGGCCGCCAGCCAGGCGTCGCCCACGAAGAGGCTGCTCGTGGCGAAGCCCGTCCCGGTGATGGCGTACCCGCCGCCGAGCGCCTTCTCGTGGCTCTGGCAGGCGGCGACGGCGGACTGCTCGCCTCCCGCCGCCACCGGTACGGAGACGCTGCGCTGGACGACCGCCAGGTGCGGGCCGCCCCCCAGCGCCCATACACCGGCCCCCACCGCGCCGGTCACGACCAGGGCGCCCGCGGCGGCCACGGCGGCCGTCTTGACCGTGATCGCGCTCCCCAGCTTCGCGAAGACTCCAGAGCCCATCGTCGATGCCCCTCCCCCGGCCGTACGGCCCGCGCCTCCCCGCAGCAGCGGGGCGTGGGCAATGTAGCGCTGCGTGCGATACGCGTCACAGAGGCCTGAAGTATCGGTTCTGCTACGGACTCCCCTCCCCCGGGCAAAGCCCTTCGCACAGGTCGAACGGTGGCACTGGCACCACCACGGATACGGGTGACCGGGATATCGAGCGCGCGGTGGCCCGCGCGGGACGATCAAGGGGACCAGCCGTATCCCAGGGGGAGTTCAGACATGCACGTGTTCAAGAGGCCCGGGCGTTGGCTCACGGCCGCCGCCTGCACACTGCTCGCCGCAGCGGCCCTGCCCACCGGCCCGGCGAGCGCCGCGGGCACTGCGAGCGCCGCGGGCGCGGCGGGCCGCTCGGCGGCCGGCCCCGCGATCGCGCCGGTGCCGGACCGATACCGCCGGCAGCTGCTCGACTGGCAGCCCTGCGCGGGCGGTTCACTGGAGTGCGCCTCGATGTCCGTGCCCCGGGACTGGTACCACCCGGACGCCGGGCCGGACCTGACCGTCGCCGTCTCCCGGCACCGCGCGGCCGATCCGGCGAAGCGGCGGGGCGTGCTCATGATGGCGGCGGGCGGCCCCGGCGCCTCGGGGCTCCCCCGGCCGGCCCGTCTCGCCTCGTACAGTCCGAAGCTGGCGGCCGCGTACGACATCGTCTCCTTCGACCAGCGGGGCGTGGGCGCGAGCACGAAGGTCGTCTGTTCGGACCAGGACGAGGTCGACGCCATGTTCGGCGGCGCCGACGACCCGCGCGACCGTTCGGCGGCCGCCGTCCGGCGGACCTTCGACCGCGCGCGGGAGTTCGTACGGGACTGCGAGCGCGCCTCGGGCGCCCTGCTGCCGTACATCACCACCGACCAGGCCGTGCACGACATGGACCTGTACCGGGAGCTGCTCGGGGCGGAGAGGATCTCGTACTACGGCCCCTCGTACGCCACCTTCCTCGGGGCGTACTACGCGACCGGGTTCCCGCGCCGCGTGGAGCGGATCGTCCTCGACAGCAACATCGACTTCACCGGGGACTGGCAGTCCTTCCTGACCGGGCAGCCGATGAGCTTCCAGCGCCGCTTCGACCAGGACTTCCTGCCGTGGCTGGCGGCCAACGACGCCACGTACCACCAGGGGCGCACCCCCGAGGAGGCGAAGGCCTCCTACGAGCGGTTGCGTGCCGCCCTGCGCGACCGGCCGCTGGACGTCGAGGGCACGCTCGTCACGCCCAGCCACCTCGACACGGCGGCCACCAACGCCCTGTACAACGAGAGGCAGTTCGCGGACCTCGCCGCCCTCCTCGGCTTCCTGGACCATCCCGGACAGGCGTCGGCGCAGACGCGGAAGGCCGTCGCCGACAGGCTGCGGCACCCCATGGGCGCGGAGTTCATCGCCGACTTCTCCGCGGTCACCTGCGGGGACACCCCGTGGAACCGCGACGGCCGATACTGGGTCCGGGAGAGCGCCGAGGCCACCCGCGCCCATCCGCTGGCCGGTGCGCGGGAGTTGACGTACGCCTCGGTCTGCGCGAACTGGCCGCGCTCGAAGGCCCCGCGCGTCAAGGTCACCGGCGAGGGGCTGCCGCCGGTGCTGATGCTCAACTCGAAGAACGACCCCGCGACGTACTACGAGGCCGCTGTGCGCGCCCACCGCGGGCTGGCCGGATCCCGGCTGGTGACCGTGGAGGGCGGCGACCACGGCCAGTTCCAGAACGGCAACGCGTGCGTCGACGCGTACGTCGAGGACTACCTGCTGGACGGCGCCCTGCCGGCCGGCGACACCGGGTGCCCGGCACCTCGGCGGTGATCCGGCCGGACGCCCGGCGGCGCCGTCACCCCCGACGGCGCCGTCACTCCTCGACGGCGCCGCCCATCCGGCGCAGGTGCCGGCGGAAGGTGTACGAGGGGTCGGCCTCGCGCAGGACCAGGTAGTCGGCGAAGGCCGTCTGGGTGCGCAGGGATTCGCCCGCGCGGATGCGGCGGGCCTGTTCGCGCTCGGTCCCCCGGATCCCGAGCGCGGCGTCCAGCACCTCTTCGACCCGGTCGGCGGGTACGAACAGCACCCCGTCGGCGTCGCCGAAGACGAAGTCCCAGCCGCCGACGAGGTGCGGGCCGAACCGGGCGGTGACCAGCGCCTCGGGCTCGCGTTCGTCCAGCCGTACCGGCCCGGGCGGGTGGCTTCCGTAGCTGAAGACGGGCAGGCCGATCTCGGCCAGCTCGGGCGTGTCGCGGTGCAGCCCCCAGACGACGAGGCCGCTCACACCGGCGCTCTCGGCTTCGAGGGCCGCGAGGTCGCCGACGCAGGCCTCGTCCGTCCGGCCGCCGTTGTCGATGACCAGGACGTCACCGGGCTCGGCGGATCCGTACGCCTCCAGGAACACGTCGACGCTGCCGTAGTGGCGCACCGGCAACGCGCGGCCGGCCACCCGGTGGCCGGGCAGTACCGTGCGGATGCCGGGCGGTGCCACGCGCACCGGCACTCCGGTACGCAGGCAGGCATCGGCCACGAGCGGCGTGGACAGGTCGGTGAAGGCCTTCAGCATGCCGTCTCCCCTTCTTCTCCCGAACGGACGGCTGGGTCAGCCACCGCCCCCCATGGTGCCCGCCCGGCGGCCCGGGCGCGGGGGTTCGGGGCGGGAAGTCACGGGATGTCGGTGTCCGACGGCTCCGCTGCGTAGAGGTGCGGCCCCTCGCCCTGCCATTCGACGAGCTCCGAGTCGCCGAGGACCGCGTCGTCGGGGTCGGGCACCCCGGCCCGGCGCAGGAACTCGATCACGTCGGCGTCGTCGAAGGCCAGGCCGAGGACGGTGTCCTGGCCCTCGGCGCGCAGGGAGACGCGGCGGCCGCCGGCCGGGGCGAGCGGGTGGACGAGGATCGGCGCGTGGTGCATGGCCCCAGCCTCCGCCGGGAGGGCCGGGGCCGCAATCCGCGGTACGCGGCCGTGCGCCGCGCGGGTGAGGGGCCCGTACTCCCCGGAGGGTCACTCGGCGCCGATGCGGCCCCCGAGCCACTCCAGTGCGGGCGGGATCTCCCGCCGCCAGGTGTTGAACCCGTGGCCGCCGCTGTCGAGCGTGATCGACGAGACGCGGGCCGGGGACTTCACCTTCGCGATGAACTTCTGCGTGTCCTTGTAGTTCGGCTCGCCCTGCTTCGAGCTCGCCACCAGGAAGGAGGACGTGCCCTGCGGCAGGTTGTCCAGGCTCCACAGCAGGTCGGATCGTTTCTCCTCGGCGGCGTTCCCACGGAAGAGATCACCCGAGTCCGCGTCGAGCTCGGGCTTGTAGTCCGTCGACAGGCCCACTCCGGCCGCGTAGTGCTCCGGATGCTGCAAGGCCGTCTTCAGGGCGCAGTAACCCCCGGTGGAGTCCCCCATGATGGCCCAGTTCGAGGGCGAGGTGCCGACGCGGTAGGCGCCGGAGATCGCCTTGGGCAGGTCCGTACCGAAGAAGGTCTCGCTGAGCGGTCCGCCCGGCACGTCGACGCACTGGCTGTTGCGGGTCGGTATCACCGAGGGCTGCATCATCACCAGGATCATCGGCGGCATCTTCTTCTGCTTGGCGAGCCTCCACGCCGTCCTCGGGTAGTCCAGCCCTTTGAGCAGGTTCTCGGCCATCCCCGGGAAGCCGGTCAGGACCACGGTGGCGGGGAACTTCGCGTCCTCCTTCCCCTTCTGGAAGTACTCGGGGGGCAGGTACACGTAGGCCTGGACGACGGACTTGGACCCCTCGCCCCGCACCGTGATCTTCTCGATCTCACCGCCGATGCGGGGCGTCGCGCCGCCGGGCACGTCCGTCGGCTGCCGGCCGAGGACGCGGACCGCCGCGCCGCCGGGCAGGTCCTCGCCCGCGGAGGGCGCCGCCTTGTGCGTCCCGGCGAGGTCCGCCCAGGTCCCGTAGAGCAGGAAGGTCCGGTTGGCGGCGAGGCCGACGGAGGCGAGCAGCAGCACCTGGAGCGTCAGGACGACACCGACCCGGCCGAGCACCGGCCGCGCGCCCCGGCGGCCGAGGCGCGGCCAGAGCCACACGGCGGCGGAGAAGGCCAGCACCGTGGCGAGGAGGACGAGGATCAGGAGCGTACTGCTGGTGAGACTCACGGATCAGGGGAACTCTCTGCGCTGGCCGGTTCGGCACGGACCCGCGGTCCGGCGGCGCCGCCTGTGCCGGCGCACAAGGCTAGACCGCATCGGGCCCCGATCCGTTCCACACCGCGCGCAGCGGAAAGCGGAAGCCGCCGACGCGCTCGCGCCCGCTGCGCGCCGTCCCGGCCGGGGGCGAACTCCAGCCAATCGCTTGACATGGGCCTGACATTTCAAGGTCCCTGTGGGACGTTCCCTGGCGCGTCTCGAAAGCTCTCTCCCCGCGCCGGTACGGAAACCGCCTCCGTCAGGCCGGGCGCACGCCGGCGAGGCCCCCCAAGGCCCCGCTTCACACCCCACGAGGACGTGGCGAAGAGGAGCGACAGCATGAAGATCTCGACCTGGCCGGGCGCGGCCGTACTGGCAGCGACCGTGATCGTCGGCGCGGCGACGTCGGCGACGGCCCTCGGCCCCACCGCGGACCAGCAGCTCGACGGCGTCATCGTCGTCGCCGGCAACACCTGTACCTGGACCAACGCACGCACCAGCGCCAACCCCCCGAGCGCGCTGACCGTCGACCGGACCACCATCAACACGCCCGGCGGCAACCTCGGCTGCAGCGGCGGCATCACCGCCTCCCTCAACAACAACCCCGCGTTCACCTTCGACGACGCCGCCGGCCTCGCCAGGACCGACGCCATCGACATCACGGGCAAGATGAGCTTCATCTCCTGCCGCTACAAGGCCACGAACATCACGTGGAACCGTGACGGAGCCACCCGCAAGTACCTCAACCAGGCCTTCACCGCGACCAGGACCTCCGGCAGCTTCCTGTGCCCCGGCTCGGTCACGACGCCGGCCGGCGACGCCTCGATGCTGTTCCACTGAGCCGCATCCGCGCATCCGCACGCACCGTGTGCCGCGGCCCCGCCGGGGGCCGCGGCACACCCGCGAGGTGCGGGAACGGTCAGGGCCGGGGCCGGATCTCCAGGGTGCAGCACTTGACGCTGCCGCCGCCCTTGAGCAGTTCGGACAGGTCCATGCCGATGGGGTGGAAGCCGCGCTCGCGCAGCTGCCCAGCGAGCCCCTCGGCGGCCTCGGGGAGCACCACGTTCAGACCGTCGCTGACGGCGTTCAGCCCGAACACGGCGGCATCCTGCGCGGAGACGAGCAGCGCGTCGGGGAAGAGCGTCTCCAGGAGGGCGCGGCTGCCGGGGGCGAAGGCCTCCGGGTGGTACATGATCTCGTCGCCGTCGAGCACGGCGAGCGCCGTGTCGAGGTGGTAGTAGCGCGGGTCGACCAGCTCCAGACTGATCACGGGCCGGCCGAAGAAGGCCTCCGCCTCCCGGTGGCCGCGCTCGTCGCTGCGGAACCCGTGTCCGGCCAGGACGTGGCCGGCGGTGACGAGGAAGTCGCCCTCGCCCTCGTTGACGTACTCCGGGTCGTGCAGCGTGGTGAAGCCGTTCTCCCGGAACCAGTCCAGGTACGCGGGACCCTCGGCGAGGCGCTCGGCGTTGCGGAAGCGGGCTCCGAGGACGCGGCCGTCGACGACGGTGGCCCCGTTGGCCGCGTACACCATGTCGGGCAGGCCGGGCACCGGCTCGATCAGCTCGACGGTGTGCCCGAGCTCGCGGTACAGGTCGCGCAGCCGCTCCCACTGGAGGACGGCGAGGCCCGCGTCGACCGGCTTCCCGGGGTCCATCCAGGGGTTGATCGCGTACACCACCTCGAAGTGGGAGGGGCGGCACATCAGGTACCGGCGCGGACGCTGTTCGCGCGGCCGGGCGGAGGGCGTCGGGGCAGAGGTCATGGTCGCTCCCGGGCGGGGGCCACGGCGGTGGCCGGTATGAGGGGTCGTTCCGGGCAGCAGCTTGGGCGCGGCGGGCGAACGCCGGATGAAGCGGGTACGGCCACCGGGGGCGCACCGCGCGAGCAGTTCGGTCGCGGGGACCGCCCCCGGCGGTGCGGGCCGGGGGCGGGGGCGTGCAGTCGTCGGAGGGTGCTCAGGCCTGGCAGAGGGAGCGTTCGTGGTCGACCGTGGCGGTCGCCCGGGAGTACTGCCACTGCGGGGCCAGGAGCTGGGCGTTGAGCTGGGCGGCCGCCGCCGGACTCTCCACCACGTAGCCGAAGTCCTGGAGCCACGCCGGGTAGAGGTTCTTGGAGCCGATGTAGAAGGCCGAGTCGTCGACGGAGACCACCTTGTGGTGCTGCGCGTACGGGTGGCCGTCGGCCCAGGCCGGGCTCTGGGAGCTGCGGAAGGTGGCCAGCTGGAGGTTCGAGCACATCGTGGCCTTCGCCGCGCCCTGGTCGCCGGTCAGCAGGGCGAGGCGGTCGCGCAGGGTGTCGCTGATCTCCGAGAGCGACTTGATCTGCGAGTAGCCGCCGCTGCCCACGGCCCCGCGGTTGGCGGGGTCGCTGACGACGATGCGCACCTTGACCCCGGCCGCCATGCGGGCGGCGAGGGCGTCGTAGACGCGGATGTCGTAGCGGGGCAGGGGCGGGCAGGTCGCGTTGACGTCCTGCTGGGAGATCTCGATGTGCCCCTTCGCGCTGGAGATCAGCGTCCGCAGGGCGCTCTCCTCCGGGTTGACGGTGTCGTAGTCGCGGTCGGCGTTGGTGTTGTCGTGCAGACCGACGACGCACTTCGTGTCGGGGGCGCTGGGGAGGGTGGGCCGGAAGGCGGAGGACGGGTCGCTCTGCTTGATGCCGACGCCGAGTCCGCCCACGGCGACGGCCGGTACGTCGCCGGGGGCGGCCGCGGGCGTGGCGGGGGCGGTGTCCTTGGCCATCGCGGGCATGCAGGCGGCGCCGTTGGAGGAGGCGAACCAGACGCTGGCGATGTTGCTCTTGTTCTGGCAGGTCCAGGACCACAGCTCGTCCAGGTAGCGGCCCGCGGAGGCGGCGGCCGGCCCACGCAGGGCGAGGTCGACGTCGGCGACCGGGTGGGCGGTCTCCAGGTAGTCGTCCTTCCAGTCGTTGATGCCGCCGGTGATCACGGACTGGCCGTCGACCACGAGCAGCTTGGAGTGGTTCCAGGAGAACGCCGTCTTCGAGGTCGTCATCGAGGCGACGTTGAGGTCGACGTTGCGGGCGTCCGCGCCCAGCTTGGCCACGAGCTCGTCCCGGTACTTCGAGGGCAGGACGTTCAGGTGGTAGACGGGGGCGGCGCCGACGAGCACCCGCACCTTGAGCTTGTTCCCGCGCGCGGCGGAGGACTTGAGGCCCGCGACGATCGCGTCCTGGAACGCGCCGTTGGGGAACGGCGCCAGGGTCGATATGTCGACGGTGCGCGTCGCCCGGGAGACGTTCTCCGTCATCTTCGCGAGCAGCCGCTCGGTTCCGGGGCGCGCGCCGCACGTGGCGTCGCCCCAGCAACCGGGGGTCTGCAGCAGCCAGTCGCCACTCCCGGGCGTCGAGGCGTCGAGGACGTTGCCGCCGGTGCGCTCCCAGACCCGGCCTTCGAGGCCGGGGGAAACCTGGCGGAGCGTCTGCTCCACCGCGTCGAGGTGGGGCGCCGGGGCGGCCGGCCCCGAGCCGGGCGCCGGGGCCGCGGAGGCCGGGACCGCGGTGAACAGGGCCAGCAGGGCCGCGGGGACCGCCGCGCGCGCGTAGAGGGCTGACGGACGGTGAACTGACGGGCGGGACTGGGTAGGGCGGTGCACTGTGACTTCCTTGCAGGAGGGATCGCCATCGCCGCGAAGGGGCGACCGGCAAGATCAACTCCCGGAAGTTACCACCGGGTTGGAAGGGCGGGGAATTCGCACATATCGGATTCGGCCACCGTCCCGCCGCCCGGCGCGCGGGGCGGGACCGAAATGAAGCCGGATGGCCGGATTGGACAAGTGCCCGATGGACCGACCACGATGATGCGCGCTAGATCGCGGCAGCTCAGGGGGGCAAACCGGATACATGGTGATGTTCCTCCGATCCATCCGCTACGTCCCCGTTTCCGACACCGGAGAGATTTCGCCATGAGCTTCGGCGACCCGAACAACCCGTACGGCCAGCAGCCCCCGCAGGGTCAGCCCGGCTACCCGCAGCAGGCCCCCCAGGGCGTGCCCCCGCAGTACGGCTACCCGCAGCAGCCCCCGCAGGGCGCCCAGCCGCAGTACGGCTACCCCCAGCCCCCGCAGCAGACCCCGCCGCCGTACGGCGCCTACCCGGCGCCCGCCGTGCCGGGCATGCCGGGCTCGGGCATGCCGCCGCTCGCCCACTGGGGCCAGCGCTTCGGCGCGTACCTGCTCGACGCGCTCATCATCGCCGGTCCGATGTACGCCCTCGGCTTCATCGACCTGGCCGCCAGCAGCGACCCCGCGAACGGCGGCCCCGGGGTGTTCTTCATGATCGGCTGGCTGTACGCGCTGGGCATGGGCATCTTCCAGCTCCACAAGGAAGGCACCACGGGCCAGACCATCGGCAAGAAGGTCCTGGGCATCAGCCTGCGCCGCGAGGCCGACGGCGCCTTCATCGGCTTCGGCATGGCCTTCGTCCGCAAGCTGGCCCACATCCTCGACGGCCTCCCCTGCTACGTCGGCTTCCTGTGGCCGCTGTGGGACGAGAAGAAGCAGACCTTCGCCGACAAGGTGTGCAACACCGTCGTCATCCAGGTCCCCAAGGGCTGAGGCCGCCCCTCTCCCCCCACTCTCCCCCCACCCACCCGGCAGCGGAGCTCCTCCGCTGCCGGGTGGGTGCGTTGCGTGGCGGGAGGAACGTCCGGCAGCGGGACGGGAGGAGCCGGCGCGGCGGTACGGCGGCACCGGTACGGGCGACACCCGGCCGACGGCCCGTCACCTCTCGCCGCCTGCGGCGTCATCGGGCCGCCGCCCCGCAGGGACGCCGCCCCGGAGGACCCCGATGCCACGGTCCGACCGGCGCCGACCGGCCCGCCGCCGAGCCGCGCTGCCCGCCCTGCTCGCTCTGAGCGGGCGTCAGGTGGGGCCGGTCAGTCTCCCGGCCGGCCCGGGGCCAGCCGTTCGACGACCTCGGCCAGGTCCTCGCACACCCGCTCGATCTCCGCGCGGATGTTGTTCTGCTCGGTGACCATGGCGGACAGCAGCAGGGCCGTCAGGGCCGCCGAGCCGTTGAGCGCCTGGAGGTTGACCATGATCTCGAAGAGGGAGTGGTCGGCGAACGGTCCGACCTCGTCGGTCGCCGCCGAGATCGCGAGGACGGACACGAGCAGGACGCAGGGTGCGCTGCCGGCCAGCTGGAAGCGTACGGCCGACCAGATCAGCAGCGGGAAGACGAGGAAGAGCAGCGACAGCGAACTCCGGGTGGCGACGAGGGCGACGCAGCCGGCGGCGACGGTCAGCCCCACCCCCTCGGCCACCCGGTAGGCGTCCTGCGGCACGCGCACCCGGGGCACGACGAGCAGCAACGGGGTCAGCACCAGCACCCCCATCGCGTCGCCCGCCCACCACGCCGACCACACCGGCCAGAACGCGGCGGGGGCCAGGTCCCCGGTGGCCACCAGCACCCCCGTGCCGATGGACGCGCTGAGCAGCATCGGCACCAGCCCGCCCAGGAAGACGAGGGCCAGGCCGTCCCGCAGCCGGTCGATCTCGATGCGGAAGCCCACGCGGCGCAGCAGTACGTACGCGCACAGCGGCGCGAGGGTGTTGCCCACGATGATGCCGACGTCGGCGAGCTGGAAGCTGGCGAGGTGTTCGATGGCGAAGAACGTCCCGAGGGCGATGCCCGGCCAGATGCGCGGTCCGAACCACAGCAGGGCGGCGACCGCGATGCCGGTGGGCAGCCACAGCGGGGTCACCACCGCGCCCTCGACCACCACGCGCAGCAGGAGGCCGATCCGTCCTGAGGCGTAGTAGGCGGTGGCGACGATCAGGATCCCGAGAAGAGTTCCGCGGAAACGTCGCCATTCCTCGGTGCGCACCACAGCATCAGACAACAACCGCCCGCCCGGGGCGGCCGTGACACGCGCTACCGGCGCGGGGGTCCTGCGGCGTCGTGGCTGAGGACGAGCACCGCCGCGTCGTCCGCGTGGCCGGTGGAATCGGCCACCTTCATGATTTCGGCGGCTATCTCGTCGGGGTCGGCGCCCGCCGCCTCCCGGACCACGCGGGCCACCCGCTCCAGCCCGACGTCGATCGGGAAGGAGGGCCCCTCGACCACTCCGTCGGTGAGCAGGACGATGGAGCCCGCCCGGTCCAGCCTGCGCCGGGTCACCGTGTACCGGGCGCCGGGCTCCACTCCGAGCGGCAGGCCGCCCTCGTCGTCGCTGATGCCGTAGCTGCCGTCGACCGTGGCCCACACGGAGGGCACGTGTCCGGCCCGGGCGCTCTCCAGCGTCCAGGTCCCGGGGTCGAAGCGGAGCAGGGTGCAGGTCGCGAACAGCTCGCAGTCCATCGAGAGCAGGACGTCGTTGGCGCGGCTGAGCACCTCGCCCGGGTCCACCACGACGGTGGACACCGCGCGCACGCCGACGCGGACCTGCCCCATGAAGGCGGCGGCCTCCACGTCGTGCCCCTGGACGTCGCCGATGGAGAAGGCGAGGCCGCCCTCGGCCAGCCGGAAACCGTCGTACCAGTCACCGCCGATGTCCAGGCCGTGCCGGGCGGGGGCGTAGCGGGCCGCGCTGCGCAGCCCGGGCAGGGCGGGCAGGGAGCCCGGCAGCATCTCGCGCTGGAGGGCCTCGGCGAGTTCCACCCTGGCCAGCTGCAGTTCCGCCCCGGCGCGCGCCCGGGCGGTGAGCCGTCCCAAGGTGCCCAGGAGGTCGGCGGCGCTCACCGACTTCGGGGCTCGGCGCGGGGTCATGGACCGCTCCCGGGTGCATCCATAGGTCCCTGCTTATGTCCCTGCTCTCGGCACTGGGCCCCCGGCTTTCGTGTGCGCGCTGCGCTCAAGATCCGAGCACATCATATTTCCGCCATCCGGGGGTCGCGAGAGATGCGGCCCGGGCCGGAGCTCCGCCCCCCCCGGCACCGGCCCGGCCCGACCACAGGGCGTGAGCTATGTTTGAAGACGAGTGACATGAGAGGGAGGCCCATCGGTGTCATCGGGGCAGCAGGCACGCGCACAGGCGGCTGCGATCACGCCGAGTGGGCAGGCGCCGCCGGTCCATGAGCGGGCCCCCGGAGACCGGGTGCGCGCCCTCTTCGACGGCCACCGGCTCTCCCCGGGGCAGCGCCGGATCGCCCAGTACCTGGTCGACCACCTCACCGAGGCCGCGTTCCTTTCGATCACCGAGCTCGCGGAGCGGGTGGGCGTCAGCCAGCCGTCGGTGACACGTTTCGCCACCTCCCTCGGGTTCAGCGGGTATCCGGCCCTGCGCGACGCCCTGCAGCCGATGGCGCTCAGTGCGGTCGCCGGCTCCCCGGAGAGCCGCGAGCAGTTCCGCCGCAACGAGCTCCAGGCGGCCGTGGACGCCGAGATCGTGAACCTGGAGAACGTAAGGCGCCTGCTCGCCGACACCGACCAGGTGCTCGACATCGGCCGGGAGCTGGCCCGCTCGGTGCCGCTGACGGTGCTGGGCCTGCGGATCTCGGTCTCGCTCGCGGAGTACTTCGCGTACGCGGCACGGCGCATCCACCCCGATGTCCGGCTGGTGACACGTGGAGGCAGCGTCGCCTACGACGCCCTGCTCCAGTCCCGGGAGGCGGGCGGGACCTGGGCGCTGGCCTTCGCGATGCCCCGGCACGCCAAGGAGACCCTGTCGGCGCTCCGGGCGGCCCGCAGCGCCGGACTGAAGATCGCGCTGATCACCGACACCACCCTGGGCCCGCTGGTCGACGAGGCGGACGTGGCGCTGACCGCCGGGACCGGGGCGCGACTGGTGTTCGACTCGTACGCGGCCCCCGGGATGCTCTCCGCGGCCCTGCTGCAGGCGATGGCCGACGCGGATCCGGAGCGTACGCAGGCGCGGCTCGAAGGGTACGAGCAGGTCGCCGACCAGCACGGATTCTTCCTGTAAGCCCGATTTTGAACCGGTACGAGGCAGTCCACTTTCACGCCCTGTAGGCGTATGTAATTTTTCATTCTCTTGTCTACTCGACGGTATATATGTTTACTGAGCAGCGCGCCGGATCCACGGACGCCAAGGAGGGCGACCCCACGCCCTCTCAGAACGGACACCCGCGCGGGGCAGCTCCTCCTCCTGCCCCGCGCCGGGTGCCCGTTCCCGGCGCCGGTATCCACCAGAGCGCTTGTGGCGGCCTCGGTCAACCCCTGGGCCGAGGCCGCCCCACCAACGTCTCGATCAGAGTTCGACACCATTCGGAAGCGACGAGAATGCGCCAGACGGCCTCCACCACGCTCAGCCCGGACTGGCCCTGCCAGGTCAAGACCCCCGGCACCCACGACTGGGAACGCACGGCCATGCGGTGGCTGCGGGATCTGCTCCCGGCCCGCTACGGCAGCTACTCGACGCTGACCCGCAGCCCCGTCCTCCTCGCCCGGCACGCCCAGCTCCAGCTCCAGCACGAGATGCGCGCGGTGCGGGTGGCCCTGGAGACCAGCCGGGCCGAACTGCCCGCGATGGGCGTGGCCGAGACCGTCATCGAGAGCTCGATCCGGATGTACGCCGTCGAGCTCCAGCAGCTCGGCCGGCTCTCCCGCGCGGTACGCCTGGTGGGCGACGCGCTGCGGGTCACGCAGAGCTGACGCGGTCCCCCGGGCCCGCCGCCCGGCCTCCGGGGCGTGACCTGCCGGGCACTGCGTCGTTGAACACGGCGGTCAAGCGAAGTGCACCAGTGAAGTCCCGGGTCTCCCCGCGAGGCCCGGGATTTCGCTTGCCCGGACCCGGGCGCCCGCCCGGCTCGGCGCCTCCTGGGCGGAACTCGCTGGTCAGGGGTGACGGCGGGTGACAGACTGGGGCGGCTTCAGGTCGACCAGGAGGACACATGGCACAAGAGTCGGACACCCCGCAGGACGAATCGCCGGCCGAGGAGGCCAAGCGCAAGTTCCGGGAGGCCCTCGACCGCAATGCCCGCAGTGCCCACGCACAGCAGGCCCACCAGAGCCGGGCGAAGATCCAGGGCGCCAGCGGAGGCGCGGGCGGCAAGAACAAGAAGACCCGCCGCAAGACGGGCTGACCGCCCGCGGCCGTCTCCACGGCGATGCCCTGAAGATGTCGGACGGAGGGGCCGTCTCCAGCTCACAGAGCCGGAGGCGGCCCCTTTCGCGCGCCTGGTAACAGCTTTCGCGGGCCTGGTCACAGCCGACGCACTGGGCCACCCGGGTGACAGCCGATAACCAAGCGGGCGGATTGCAGTTGATCAGCTCGTCCCGCCGGGGGCAGCCATCACATGCAACAGAGCGACAGAAGGAACCTCCTCATGTTCAAGAAGATCATGGCCACCACTGCGGTCACCGCCTCCGTGCTGGGCCTCGGTGCCGCGGTTGCCGCCCCGGCGATGGCGATCGGCAACGACAACGGCGTCAACACGGTCAACGGCAACGACGCCGCGCAGATCTACGGCAACCAGGAGACCAAGGGCGCGCAGAGCCCGCAGCTCAGCCTGGTCCAGGGCTCCCTCAACAAGCTCTGCGTCGGCCTGCCCGCGAAGGTCAACGCCCAGTCGCTGGTGGCCGTCATCGCCAACGTCGGCGTCCAGGACATCAACGTCCTGCACAACCCCATGAACCAGCAGTGCACCGAGAACTCCACCCAGGCCAAGGGCGACGACTCGGCCTCGCACATCCTGAGCAACATCCCGGTCCTCTCCGGCAACCTCTCCGCCGGCAGCTGACCTCGGCAGGACCAGCGGCAGGACCAGTGACGGGGCCCGTATGCGCGAAGGCGCGTACGGGCCCCGCCCGTTTGCGGGAGCGGGCGGCCCGGGTGTTGTCCGAAACGGATGAATACTGGTCTAGACCTTGACAGGTCCAGACCAGCTTCGCTTCAGTGGCCAGGAATGCCCCCCACGGCAATTCCCCCCACTGAAGGAGCAGTTACGTGATACGTGCGCTTCGCCGCCGCGCCCTCGCCCTGGCCGCCGCGGCCGCCGCCACCATCGGCCTCGCGGTCGCCCTCCCGGCCTCGCCCGCCTCCGCGGCCGCGGCCTGCGCCTCCCCCTGGTCCTCCTCCGCCGTCTACACCGGGGGTATGAACGCCTCGTACAGCGGCCACAACTGGCAGGCCAAGTGGTGGACGCAGGGCGAGACGCCCGGCACCACCGGGCAGTGGGGCGTCTGGTCCGACCTCGGCACCTGCGGCGGTGGCGGCGGCCAGGACCCCGACCCCGGCAACCCGTCCGGATTCGTGGTGTCCGAGGCCCAGTTCAACCAGATGTTCCCGAACCGGAACTCCTTCTACACGTACAACGGCCTGGTCGCCGCGCTGTCGGCGTACCCCGGCTTCGCCCACACCGGTGACGACACCGTCAAGCGGCGCGAGGCGGCGGCGTTCCTGGCCAACGTCTCGCACGAGACGGGCGGGCTCGTGTACATCGTCGAGCAGAACACCGCGAACTACCCCCACTACTGCGACCAGAGCCAGCCGTACGGCTGTCCCGCCGGGCAGGCCGCCTACTACGGCCGCGGCCCGATCCAGCTCAGCTGGAACTTCAACTACAAGGCGGCCGGGGACGCCCTCGGCATCAACCTGCTCGCCAACCCGTACCTCGTGGAGCAGGATCCGGCCGTCGCCATGAAGACCGCCCTGTGGTACTGGAACACCCAGAACGGCCCGGGCACCATGACCGCGCACGCCGCCATGGTCAACGGGGCCGGATTCGGCGAGACGATCCGCTCCATCAACGGCTCCCTGGAGTGCAACGGCGGCAACCCCGCCCAGGTGCAGAGCCGGATCAACGCCTATCAGTCGTTCACGCAGATCCTGGGCGTGAGCCCGGGCGGCAACCTCGGCTGCTGAACCCCGCCCGCCGGCCCGGCCGCCACTCCGCGCGCCCTCAGTGGGCGCGCAGGGTGGTGGCCAGCTGGGCCCGGGAACGTACGTCGAGCTTCTGATAGATCCGGGTCAGCCGGGCCTCGACCGTCTTGACGCTGACGAACAGCTTCGCGGCGGCCTCCTGGTTGCTGGCGCCCCCCGCGACGAGCAGCGCGAGCCGGATCTCGGCCTCCGTCAGCGCCGCCAGGGCCACGGCCGCGCCGCCGCCCGGGGCGGGGGCCCCCTCCCGGTTCTCCGCGGCGAGTTCGGCCCAGGGCTTCGCCCCGGCCGCGGTGAACACCTCCGCGGCGGCCCGCAGCGCGGCGCGGGCCGGGGCGCGACGGCGTCGGCGCCGTTCCACCCGGGCCAGGGCGAGCAGCGTACGGCCGCGCTCCAGCGGCAGCTCCAGCGAGACGAACCGCCGGGCCGTGGCCTCCAGCAGGTCCACGGCGGCGTCGGCCTCGCCCTGCGCGGACAGGCACAGGCCGCGGGCCCGGTCCAGGGCGGCGACCACGGCGGTGCGGCCCAGTCGGAGGGCCACCGTACGGACGGCGCCGATCAGTTCGGCGGCCTCGTCGGGCGCGTCGGCGGCCACCAGGGCCTCGGCCAGCTCCCCGTGCCAGCGCAGGATCGAGGGGTCGACGACCTGCTGGGCCTCTTCCAGTTCGGCCACGCGGCGCAGGGTGGCCACGGCCCTGGCGGCCTCGCCCGTCGCCAGCTCGGTCAGGCCGAGCGCGTACAAGCTGCGCGAGAGGAACACCTGGTCGTGTTCCTCCTCGGAGGCCTGGATGCCGCGCCGGGCGTACGCGGCGGCGCGCGCGAAGCTGCCGCCCATCGCCTCCGCCATCGCGGAGGCGTACCAGGCGGGGCCGGGCGAGAGGCCCGCCTCGATGGTGAGTTCGAGGGCGCGGCGGGCGTGCGCGGAGGCGGACGTGCACCGGCCGCGGCGCAGTTCCACCTCCGTGAGGCTGCGCAGGACCTCGAAGACGTCCTCGGCGGATCCGGTGCGCCGCACGGCGGGGAGCAGGACGAGGAGCTGGCTGCGGGCGTCGTCGACGCGGTCGTCGAACAGGGCGTGCCGTACGGCGAGGTACTGGGGCGCGTTGCGCATCCCGAGCGGCACCTCGGGGGCCGGCAGGGCCAGCGCCTCGGCGAGGATGTCCTCGGCGTCCGGATCCCCGAGGATGCGGCCCATGCGGGCCCGTACGGTCAGGGCCATGGCCTCGGCGACCTGGTCGCCGCCGAGGGCGGCGAGCGCGCCGGCCTCGGCCGCGGCGTCGCGGGAGCGTACGGGGTCGCCGTCGCTGAGGTTGTACTTGGTGGCGATACGCAGCTGTACGGCCGCCTGGAGGGCGGGGTCCCCGGCGGCGTCGTCCATGGCGTACGCGAAGGTCTCGTCGAGCGCGGCGAGGGCCTGTCCGGCGGCGTCGATCACGGCGAGCCGGGCCCGTACCCGGTCGGCGGGCGAGGCGTCGCGGGCCAGTACGGCGCGGGTGGCGCGGCGGGCGAGGTCGGCGCGGCCGGCCCAGCCGGCGTCCTCGGCGGCGCAGACGAGGCGGGCCAGTTCGTCCCCGGGCCGGTTGGTCGGCGTACGTTCGGCGGCGAGCAGCCCGAGTTCGGCGGCCAGGGCGCGCTGGCCGCGTCTGCGGCAGGCCGCGGCGGCCTCGGTGATCTCGGCGGCGAGCCGTTCGTCGGGGGTGTCCACGGCCAGCGCCCGGTGGCGCACGGCCTGGACGGGGTCGTCGACGGCGGCGGCGAGCGCGGAGTGTCCGGCGGCGCGTTCGGGCCAGCCGGCGTCGGCGGCCAGGGCCATGGGCAGGGCCCCGGCGGTGAAGGCGACCGCCCCGTCCTCCCCCACGGTGACCAGCGCGGCCCGTTCGGCTTCGGCGAGTTCGGCCTCGGCGTCGGGGCGGCCGGCCCGGCGCAGCAGGGCGGTGGTCGGCCGGGCCGCGAGGGCGGCGAGGAGCAGGGTGCGGCGGGCGGGGGCCGGGGCTTCGGCGAGGAGCCGGCGGGCGACCTCCCGGGCCCGGCCGGACAGGGGCAGGGGGTCGGCGTGGTGGGCGCTGGCGTCGCGGGCCTCGGCGGCTTCGGCGAGGGAGTGGCCGAGGGCGAGGGCGAGGCGCGGGTTTCCGCCGCTGGCCTGGTGGATGCGGCCGGCGAGACGGGCGGGGAGGCCGTGGCGGGCGAGGAGTTCGGCTATCTCGTCGGCGCCGAGCGGGGGCACCCGTATCGCGGGGGTGCCCGGGCCGCAGAGGGGGCCGCCGACGGGGGCGCCGCCCTGGACGCATTCGGCCACGAGGACCCGTACGCCGGGCGGGGTCAGCCGCAGGGCGAAACGGAGCAGATCGGTGCTTTCCGCGTCCAGCCACTGAGCGTTGTCGAGGACGAGCAGGACGGGGGTGCGGGCGGCGATGGTGCGCAGCACCTCGACCACGGCCAGGCGCAGCGCGACGTGGTCGCGGCCGGCGCGCGGTGCGTCGGCCTCCCGGCGCAGGAGGGCGATGGCGGTGCGCTGGGGTCCCGAGAGGCGGTCCAGGGCGAAGCAGGGCACGGAGGCGAGGAGAGCGGCGGCCGAGGCTTCCGGTATCCACTGGTCGGCGGCCTCGGGGGCGAGGCGCAGCACGGTCTCGTGCCGGGCCTCGGCCGCGGTCGCGACGGCGCCGGCGACCTCGGTCTTGCCCGCGCCGGCGGGTCCGGTGAGGAGGGCCCGCCCGTGCGCGGTCAGCGCGCGTTCGACCTCCTTGATCAGTTCACCGTGTCCGACGGTCGTGTCAGCGTTCCCCGTCGCCGCCACCACGCACAGCCACCAGCCTCTCGTCCCCACTTCTGTGCATCTCCTGTGAGACGCGACAATACGAGGTCGGATGCCGGGTGGACCCGGATTGTGACGCAGAATTCAGTCAGCTCTGGGGAAACGGCTGCGGACCTGCGGATACGAGGTGTATCGGCAGGTCCGCGGGCTCATTGGTCCGTACTGGGGCGGCCGGCCGGGTGGTGCCGGCCGGCGCGGCCCTCAGGTCCTCAGAAGCCGAGGCTCCAGAAGTCGATGAAGCCGGTGTCGCCGCCCGCGTTGTCGTTCACGCGGAGCTTCCAGGTGCCGTTGGCGACCTCCGAGGAGGCGTTCACGGTGTACTGCTGGTTGATGTTGGCGGTGCCGCCGCCCGCGCGGTTGTGCAGGTTGTAGACGGAGCCGTCCGGGGCGACGAGGTCGACCTTCAGGTCACCGATGTACGTGTGCACGATGTTCACGTTCACCTTGAGCGCGGCCGGGGCGTTGCCCGCGACTCCGCTGACGGTGATCGGGCTCTCGACGGTGGTGTTGTCGAGAATGTTCACGTTCGTACCGTTCTCGAAGCCCGGGGCGGGCGCCGAGGTGACGGCGGTGATGGTCGCGGCGGCGTCGGCGATGCCGGTGCCGCAGCCGCCGGTGCAGGTGCCGGGCAGCGGGCGGGCGTTGGCCTTGATGGCCGACTCGACCTGCGCCGGGGTCAGCGAGGGCTTGGCGGCGACGACGAGGGCGGCGAGGCCCGCGATGTGCGGGGCGGCCATGCTGGTGCCCTGGTACGGCTTGTAGATCTCCGAGCCCGGGGTGGTGGCGCCGTTGTTCAGCGTGGAGAGGATGCCGTTCTCCGGGGTGGTGACGGTGCCGGGCGTGTCGGTGGCGCGGCGGGTCTCACCGCCCGGGGCGGAGACGTCGACGCGGCTGCCGTAGTTCGAGTAGAACGAACGGTCGCCGGTGCGGTTGGTGGCGGCCACGGAGACCACGTTGTTGCAGCTGGCGGGCGAGAAGCCGGCCGCGTCCGCGTTGCTGTTGCCGGCGGCGACCACGACGGTGGTGCCACGGGCGACGGCCGCGTTGATGGCGTTCTGGTAGCTGGAGGTGCAGGCGCCGGAGCCGCCGAGGCTCATGTTGATGACCTTGGCGGGGGTGGCGTTCGCCGGGATGCCCGCGACGGTGCCGCCGGAGGCCCAGGTGATGGCGTCGACGATGTCGGAGGTGGTGCCGCCGCACTTGCCGAGCACGCGGACGGGCTGGATCTTCGCGTTGTACGCGATGCCCGCGACGCCCTTGGCGTTGTTGGTGGCGGCGGCGATGGTGCCCGCGACGTGGGTGCCGTGCCAGGAGGAGCCGCTGGCAGAGGAGCCGGTGCCGCACTCGCCGGCCGCGCTCCAGTCGCCCGCGTCGGCGGGGTCGTTGTCGCGGCCGTTGCCGTCACGGGCGCCGGCGGCGTCGGAGATGAAGTCGTAGCCCGCGACGATGTTCGGGGCGACGTCCGAGTGGGCCACGTAGCCAGTGTCGATCACGGCGACGGTGACGCCGGAGCCGGTGGTCTTGTCCCAGGCGGCAGGAACGTTCATGCCGCCGGTGGGCTCGAAGAGGTCCCACTGCTTGCCGTACTCGGTGTCGTTCGGGGTGGCCATCGCGTAGGCGCGGGAGTCCGCCTCGACGTAGGCGACGTCCGGGTCGGCGCGGAACTGGGCCATCACGTCGGCCGCGGCGGCCGGGGCGACGGATCCGCCCAGGTTGACGAGGGCGGCACCGGTGCCGAGGCGGCGGTCGAACTTCGCCTTCTTGCCGGCCTTCTTGCCCTTGGCGGCCGCGTCGTCGGCGGCGGCCTTGTTGGAGCTGGCCTCGGTGGCCGAGGACTTGTAGCCGACGATCAGGTTCTGCACCGGCGCGGCGTCCGGAGCGGCCGGCGCCCCCGCGGCCGGCAGGGTGGAGGCGGCGGCCGGGGCCGGCGCGGGCTCCGAGGCGGCGAGAGCCACGGAAGCGGTGGCGGAGCCGGCGAGGAGCGTGACGGACATCGCCACCACGGATATGAGCCTGCTACGTCTCGTTGCGTGCACGGTGTTCCCTTTCGCGGGCCCGGTTCCGGGCAGGCCGGAGCGGGCGGTTGGAGCAGTGTGGGAGGTGAACCGGCGACTACGGGGCCGGGGACGGGTCGGTCAAGCCCGTCCCGGCCACCGCTGCTCGCCGCGTTGTCCCGGCCGCTTCGGCGGGGCTGGGGCAACGGCGGTGCGGGCGATCCACCCGCCCGGACGGCTTCGCACCATGTGGGGTTGGCGCGGGGTCCGTTCGGGACGGGAGAGATCGCCGGTGGGCAGACAGTAGGCAACGCGAGGATGAACCCGATACAGGGAAAACCCTTGTCCGCACCCCTGCCGCCCCCCCTACACCTCCCCCGGACCCTACCCCCCGCCCGGACGCCCCCGACTCCCAGGTCCCCCGCTCTCCACCACCCCGCATCCCCCACCCGAACCCCCCGCCCCACCCTCACGCCACAACCCCGGACGAACCCCCCGAATCGGCCGGTGGGCGTCAGGGGCGGCCGTGGGTGCGGAAGTAGGTCCAGCTCGTCTCGTTGGGTTCGGTCCATTTGTCCGGGGCGTGGGCGTACTCCGGGTGGCGGGCCGCGATGTAGGCGCGGGTGCGCTCCGGGACCTCGGCGTACGAGGCCAGCTTGCGGCCGCGGCAGTGGAAGGTGAGACCGCCCGGGCTCTGCCCCTGTTCCATCCACGGCAGCCACGGTGACATCCGCGTCCAGGTCATGGTGGACGGGACGCTCGGCTCGTCGGTGGTCAGCACCGTGGCCGGCGCGAAGAACTGGAAGAGCTCCAGCGCCCGGTAGGTGTCGTCGGCGGAGTTGAGCGGGTAGTCGGCGACCGGCAGCGGCGAGGGATAGGCGAGCGGGATCTCCAGGCTGAAGCAGACCTGGTCCCCGAGCTCGGTCAGCGGGACCGGGAAGGGCCGCAGCCGCAGATTGGCCGGATCGTTCCAGACGTGGATGACCGGCTTGTCCTCCCAGGTCTCCAGGATCTCCCGGGTCTGCGGATCCAGGTAGAACGCGGCCTCCCTGGTCAGCAGTTGGAAGCCGCCGCTCTCCGCGTCCGGGACGAGCCGCGCGACGTTGAGGCCTTCGAAGCCGAAGAGGCGCCGGTAGGGCTGGTCCGGGGCCCAGGAGTAGATGTCCCCGGACCACCAGAAGGTCACCTCGCCGCCGTCGAGACGGGCGCGGGTGCGGGCGAACGCGTGCAGGAGCTCAGCGGGTGTCATGCCGGTCACTGTGCGCGGTGCTCCGGCGGCTCGGCAAGCACGCGGGGCCACCCGGCGGCGGGCTCCGGCCGGCATGCGGGACGCCAGGTTGACGCTGCGACGCGCAGCGGCGACCGTGACCCGCATGCGGAACGAACGCCGAATGCTCACACTGCTCGTCTGCCTGGTGCTCGGCATCGGGCTGACGGCGGCCGTGCTGGGCGCCACCCGGGCCTCGGGCCCCGACGGGAGCTCGCATTCCGGGATCAACTCCCGGGACTACGTGGACATACAGGACGTACCGCCCGGCCCTCGCGATCCGGCCCCCGGACCCGACGCCTCGACGGGCACCGTGACGGTGGACTGCGGGCGCAACGAGGAGCGCCACTACAACGAGGACAACCTGGTGGTGTCCCCGGGCCTGCGCTCGGGCGCCCACCACACCCACGCGTACGTCGGGAACCTGTCCACCGACGCGATGTCGACCGACGCCTCCCTGGCCGCCGCCGCGACGAGTTGCCGCGGCGGCGACCGCTCCACGTACTACTGGCCGGTCCTGCGCCGCACGGACCGGGCGGGCAGCCACCCCCACGAGAGCTCGGCCGGGCACGGCAACACGGGCGAGATCCTGCCCGAGGCGGCGGTCTCGGTGGAGTTCCGCGGCAGCCCGGTGGGCAAGGTGGTGCCGATGCCGCGCTTCCTGCGGGCGATGACCGGCGACGCGGTGGCGGCCACCGCGGCGAGCGACGCCGACGTCCGCGCCCGCTGGGGCTGTTCCGGCTCCCCGGACCGCTCCACCACCCGCTACCCGCGCTGCCCCGCCGGCGAGCGCCTCACCCGTACGCTCACCTTCCCCAGCTGCTGGAACGGGCTGGACACCGAGAGCCCGGGCCACCGCTCGCACCTCGTCTTCCCCGCGGCCAACGGCGTCTGCCCGCAGGGCACGTTCGCCGTGCCCCAGCTGCGCCTCTCCCTCGCGTACGACGTGCCGCCGGGGGTGCCGGTCGCCGTCGACTCCTTCCCCGAGCAGCGGCACAGCCCGAAGACGGACCACGCGATGTTCGTGGACGCCATGACGGACGCGCAGATGGCCGCCGTCGTCGACTGCCTCAACGAGGGACGCGGCTGCCGCGCCTGAGAGCGCCGGCACGCTGTTGCGGAGTGACGGGGGTCACATGAACCGTCCTCCGTCGGGCCGCGTGTTCTGACCGCACCAGATGGGCGAGGAAGACGGAGAGGGTGAGATGGCCGGACCACTGTGGCCCCGTACACGGCGGGGCTCGACCGATGAGGCACTGATCAGGTCGGTGTACGAGGAGCACGGCCACGCCCTGCTCGCGTACGCCACCCGGCTGACCGGGGACCGGGCCGCCGCCGAGGACGTCGTCCAGGAGACGCTCATCCGCGCCTGGCGGCATTCCGAGATCCTGGTCAACGGGAAGGGATCGGTGCGCGGCTGGCTGCTGACGGTGGCCCGCAACATCATCACCGACCGCTACCGGGCCAAGGCCGCGCGCCCCGCCGAGGTGTCCGGGGAGGTGGCCGCTCCCCCGGTGGAGCAGGACCACGCGGACTCCATCGTGGACACGATGACCGTCCTGGGGGCCCTCGACCAGCTGTCCCCGGAGCACCGGGACGTGTTGAAGGAGCTGTACTACCGCCAGCTGAGCGTGGCCGAGGCGGCCGACAGCCTCGGCATCCCGGCGGGCACGGTCAAATCACGGGCGCACTACGCGCTCAAGGCACTGCGCGAGGTGTTCCGCCAAGGCGGGACCACGGAGGGCCGAGCGGGCAGACGAATGGGCAGGCCGCCCCGGCAGGGCGCCGGACTGCAGGAGGTGGTGGCATGAACCGGCAGCGGCACGAGGAGGAGGAACTGCTCGGCCCGTACGTTCTCGGCGTCCTGGACGGAGAGGAGCTCCGCTGGGTCGAGGAGCACATCAGCGGCTGCGTGCAATGCCGTGAGGAGGTGAACGCGTTGCGCGAGATGGAAGCGGCGTTGGGCGAGGTGCCTGCGGAGGCCTTCCTCGACGGACCGCCCCAGGGCGGCGATCTGCTGCTCCAGCGCACGCTGCGGCAGGTGCGGAGCGAGGCGGCGGGCGAACGCCGCCGACGATGGGGTGTCGCGGGACTCGCGGCCGCGGCCTCGCTGGCCGCGGTGTTCTGGGCCGGGGCGCAGCTGGGCTCGGCGGACGGCGGGCAGGTGGCCCTGCCGGCGCCGCCCTCACCGTCGGTCTCCGCGCAGCCTTCGCCGCCGCCGGCGGGCACGAAGGTGGCCTCGGCGACCGACGCGCGCACGAACGCGCGGATGACCGTGCAGGTGACGCCCGCGGCCAAGTGGGTGCGGGTGCACGCGGCCGTGGCGGGGATCCCGCCGGGCGAGCGCTGCCTGCTGATCGTGGTCGGGAAGGACGGCAAGCGCACCACCGCCGGCAGCTGGGTCGTCGGCAGTCAGAACGGCGAGGGCAAGGGAGCTTCGCTGGACGGCTCGGCGGCGGTGGACCCGTCCAACGTCAAGGAGGTCGTGGTCGAGAACGAGTCCGGCACGCGGTTCGTCTCGGCGCCCATGCCGGTGTGAGCCGGTGCGCCGCGGCGCACACCTGAGCCCGGGCGGCCGTACGGGGGCCGCCCGGGCCCGGCGTTCCCCGCGCCCGATCCGCTCCCGCACGCCGACCGGCTGCGGCTGCTCTCCACCACCGCCCGCGACCTCGCCCGTACCGGCGAACTGGAAGGCGTACTGGACGAGGCGGCCGGGCGGGGCCGCAACGAGCGGCGTGCTCCGCGTCACCGGTCCCGTCACCATCCGGACCGATCATCACATTGCGCTCCATGACATCCTGTGACGTCACAACTCGCCGGACGGGATCGGCGGACGTCCGGGGAATATGGGGAAGGTCGATGAGGCTCTGCTTCCTGGTGGAGGAGCACTACCGCCACGACGGCATGCCGAACGAGGTGATCCGGCAGCTCACCGCCTGGGGCCACCAGGTGGATGTGGTGCGGCCGGGCGGCTCGCTGCTGCGCATGGACGAGGTGATCGGCTCGGGCGCGCACGACGCGTGGGTGCTCAAGACCGTGTCGGGCGGGCCCGGGCTGACGCTGCTCGAAGCCGCCGCGGCGGCCGGTATGACCACCGTCAACGACGCCCGCTCGATCCGGGGCGTACGGGACAAGGCGCTGGCCGCCGCCATCGGCCGGACCCGGGGGCTCCCGATGCCGCCCACGTACGCCGTGGCCCGGCCGGAACTGCTGCGGGAGATACCGCTGGCGCAGTACCCGCTCGTCGTCAAGCCCGCGGACGGCAGCTCCGGTCGGGCCGTGCACCTGGTGTCCTCGCCCGGGGAGCTCGAAGCGCTGCTCCCGGAGCTGGCGGACGAGCACATGCTCATCGCGCAGCCGTACGTGGCCAACTCGGGCACCGACATCAAGGTGTACGCGGTGGGCGGGGAACTCTTCGCAACCGAACGCTGCTCGCCGCTGCACCCGGATCCCGCGGTGCGGGAGCGGCGGGTTCCGCTGTCGGCGGAGGTGGCCGCGATCGCCGCGCAGGTGGGGGCGGTGTACGGGCTCGACCTGTACGGGGTGGACGTGCTGCTGGGCCCGGACGGTCCGGTGGTGGTGGACGTGAACGACTTCCCCAGCTTCCGTCAGGTCCCGGACGCGGCGGCCCGGGTGGGGCGTGCGGTACTGGGGCTGGCCCGGACGGGCAGTCCGGCGGCGGCCTCCGCCTGCCGCCCGCCGGCGCACGGACTTCCGCTGTCGATCCCGGCGCAGACCTCCCTGGCGCAGGCCTCCCCCGAGCAGGCCTGCGCGGCACCCGCCTCCGCACGGGCCGGCGAGGCCGCGCTGTGAGGATCTGCCTCGTCACCCCGGAGCCCGGCCATCCGCTGCTGGCTGCCGCGAGGGTGTGCCTCGAAGCTGCCGGCCACCGGGTGGAGTCGCTGGATCCGGCTGCGCCGGGCGCGGCCGCGGACGGCCTCGCGGATGTGTACCTGCTGAAGGCGCGGACGCCGCGGGCGCTGGAGCTCGCGCGGGAGCTGGAGCGGCGCGGGGCGCCCGTGCTGAACTCGGCGGCGGCCACCGCGCTCTGCCAGGACCGCACGCGGATGGCGGAGCTGGCCCTGCGCGCCGGGCTGCCGTTCGCCGCCACCCGTACGTACGGCTCGCTCGCGGACTGGGCGGCCGGCGCGCCGTTCGAGGGCCCGCCCCTGGTGGTCAAGAGCCGGCACAGCCGCCGGGCCGACCTGGTGGCCCGGGTCGACGACGCGGAGGGGCTGCGCGAACTCGCGCGGGCCTGGTCCCAGGAGCCGGTCGTGGTCCAGGAGTTCGCGCCGAACAGCGGGTGGGACCACAAGCTGTGGGCCATCGGGGGCCGGGTCTTCGCCGCCCTGCGCCGCTCGGAACTGGCCCCGCAGGGCCGGGGTCCGGCGCGGCCGCTCGCCCTGGCCGAACTGCCGCCCGGCTGGGCGGACCTGGTCCGCCGCACCGGCGAGGCGTTCTCGCTCGACGTGTACGGGGTGGACCTGATCGACACGGGCGACGGCGCCCCGCTCATCGTCGACGTCAACGCCTTCCCCGGCGTCCGGGGCCAGGCCGGCGCCCCCGAGGCCCTGGCGGCGCTGGCCCTGGACCGGGCCGCGGCCGCACGCTGATCCCGCCGTCCGGGGACCGGACAGGCGCAATCCGCGCCGCTGCGCGTGTCGGCGGCCCGGGCCCGCGTCGGGCGCCCCGAGGATCGGCGGATGGGCGTCGTACTGCCGGTCCTCTTCGCGCTGTTCGCGGCGCTCAGCAACGCGCTGGCCACCGTGCTCCAGCGGCGGGCCGCGCTCACCGTGCCGCAGAGCGAGGGCTTCCGCTTCGGCCTGGTCCTCGACCTGCTGCGGCGGCCCGTCTGGGTCGCCGGGATCCTGGCGGTGATCGCCGCCGGGGTGGGGCAGGCCGCGGCGCTCGCCACGGGCGCGCTGGTCCTCGTACAGCCGTTGTTCGTGCTGGAGCTGCCGCTCGCCCTGCTGATCGCCTCGCTCGTGACGCGGCAGCGGCTGCCCGCCGCGCTGTGGCTGGCCGTGGCGGGGGTCGTGGCCGGGCTGGGGGTCGCCATGGCCGCGGCCTCCCCCAGCGGTAACCGGACGCACGTGCCGGCCGACCGCTGGATCCCGGCCCTCGTGGCGTGCGCGGCCGTCGTGGCGCTGCTGGCGGTGGCCGGGCTGCGCCGCCCGCCGGGGCGCGCCCGGGCCGGCTGCCTCGGCGCGGCCACCGCCGTCTGCTACGCCATCACGGCCGCCCTGATGAAGCACTCCGTCTACGTGCTGACCGAGAGCGGCATCGTCGGCTTCCTCACCGCGTGGCAGACGTACGCCTTCGGGGCGACCGGCATCTGCGCCCTTCTGCTCCTCGAACACGCCATGCAGGGCGGGCCGCTGGTCGCCTCGCAGCCCGCGCTGACGCTGGGCGACGCGAGCGTCAGCGTCGCGCTGGGCGTGGTGCTGTACGAGGAGCACCTGCGGTCGGGCTGGTGGGTGCTGCCCCAGCTGCTGGGCGTGGCACTGGTCTGCGTGGGTGTCGTCGCACTCGCGCGGGCCGGTACGGGCGCGCCCTAGAGTGCGGCTCTCCGTACCGGAGTTCCTTCCGGGGCGAACGGGTGGTGGAAGGTGAAGGCGTGCGGCGCGGAGCCGTGGTCGTGGAGGTGTTCCAGCCTGGAGACCCCGTCCTGCCAGGTGGGTATCGCGCCGTCGGGGACCCACCAGAACACATAGTTCGGGTGTCCTGTCCTCTCGAACCAGTCGTAGCGCCTGTTCAGCGCCTCGCGGTGCAGACCGCTGTAGACGGCTTCGAAGGCGGGGCGCAGGTCGGTCCAGAGGGAGAGGGTCGTGGCCAGGGCGGTGGTTTCCACCGTGCGGCCCTTGTCGTACCACGCCGGTACGTCGAACTCGCCCCACGCGCGCCAGTCCGCCTCGAAGAGCACGCCCGGTTCACCGCCCGCCGCTTCGGCGCGCGCGAGGTACCCGGGGTACTGGCTGATCTTCCGGTAGACGGCCTCACCGATGTCGTAGAACTCCCGCGTGAGAGGCGCGGGATCGGCGAGGGGCGACTTCAGGACGCCGAACGTGTACAGCGCAAGACGGGGCATGCGTCTCTCCCTGGTCGGGGGTGCCTGGTGTGGGCGGGCGCGCGGCTCGGCCCGGAGGAACTCCGGTGCGACCGTGGGCGATCGCCGAAGACCAGGTGAAGGTAGCCGCCCCTGCGGCCCCTGTCGAAGTTGCGTTCTACCCGTTCACATGGCCCCGCCGCACGCGACGGGGACCGCTCAGGCCGTGTCCTCCAGGCCCGTGACCGTGCGGACGTGGTGCAGGCTCGGATCGAGCAGGACCGCGTGGAGCCGCTGGAAGAGCTGTCGGGCCGCGACCGCGTTCCAGTCGGGCGGCAGGAGCTCCGTCGGCAGACCCGGGTCGAGGTACGGGAGGCGGCGCCACTGGGTGAGCAGGGGGACGTAGTGGCGGAACGCCTCGGCCGGATCGGGCTCCCCCTCCGCCGCGAGGCGCTCGGCGACGGGGGCGTAGGTGTCGGTGAAGGCCGCGTACTGGGTCTGGATCGCCGGGAAGTCCCACCAGTCGCTGACGGTCTGCGCCAGGTCGCTGAAGGCGGCGTAGTCGGCGGCGAACAGGTGGACGTACTCGCTGAGGCCGAGCCGTACGAGCATCGCCCGGGCGTCGTCGAGCAGCCGCCCGGGCGCCAGCCACACACCCGGCGCGATGTTGCCGAAGCCGAGCCAGGTCAGCCGGGTGCGCAGCTGGTAGCGGTGGGAGCGCTCGGACTCCGGTACGGAGAACACCGCCATGGCCCAGCCGTCGGCCAGGTCGGCGGGTTCGAGGCTGGCGAAGATGCGGCGGTCGCCCTCGTCGAAGACGGGGTGCGCGGCCGGGCTGAGCCGGTATCCGGTGGCGCCCCGGCGCTCCGGTTCGAGGACCCCGCGCTTCTTCAGGCGCGAGATCGCCGACCGCACCGCCGGGCCGTCCACGTCCAGCTCGCCCATCAGCGTGATCAGGTCCGCGATGGAGATCCAGCCGCCGAGGCGGCGCAGGAACGCTCCGTAGACCGTGTTGATCAACGAGCTGGGCCTGAGGGGGCTGTCCGACATGATCGCCTTCCGTAGTGCGCGGTCGCGATCATATCCAGCCCCTCCCCCACGCCTACCGCGGCAGCGGCGTCTGCGCGTACGCCCCCGAGAGCAGGTGGCCCGCGCCCGGGGCCACCGCCGGCAGGCCGAGGGCGCGCATCATCTGGTGGGCGGTGCAGACGGCCGCCGACACCACCGGCTTGCCCAGCAGCTGTTCCGCCTCCTCGATGGCGCCGAGCGAGGGCATCTGCACGCAGGCCGACAGGACGACCGCGTCGGCGTCCGCGTACTCCAGCGCGCGGGCGAGGGCGGGCAGCTTCGCCGGGTCGTGGGCGGCCACGTCGAGGTTGTCCGGGATCTCCAGGGCCTCGTAGTCGAGGACCTCGATGCCCTCGTGGGTGAGGTAGTCCACGACGGTCCGCGTCAGCGGCCGCATGTACGGGGCGAGCAGGGCGATCTTGCGGGCGCCCATGGTGTGCAGTCCGTGGACGAGGGCGCCCGCGCTGGTGACGACGGGTGCGGGGGCGCCGTTCTCGACCGTACGGGTGTGCAGCCGCTGCTCCGACGTGCGGTGGTAGCCCAGGCCCATGCTCATGATCGCGACCAGGCAGGCGTATCCGAGCACGTCGACGCGGGCGTCGGACAGTTCCACCGCGCAGCGGTCGGAGTCGGCGTCCATGGCCTTGAGCTGTTCCGGGGTCACATGCGTCATGCGCATCCGGCTGGAGTGGAAGGTGAACCTCTCGTCGGGCAGGACCTCCTGGCGGGCGCGCAGGATGGCGGGGACCTCGGTCTCCATGGTCACGTTCGAGCTCGGCACGATCTGGCCGATGCGGTAGGTGCGGGGCGGCACGGGTGCTCCTCGGTGCTTGCTGGGCGTGCGGTGATCGGCGGCGTACGGTGATCGGCGGCGTACCGGGATCGGCGGCGTACCGGGATCAGCGGGCGTCGACGACCGGGTTGGCCAGGGTGCCGATGCCCTCGACGGTCGCCTCGACCGTGTCGCCCGGAACCAGGAACTCCGGCGGCACCATGCCGGCCCCGACCCCGGACGGAGACCCCGTCGCGATGACGTCGCCGGGCTCCAGGGTCACGCCGGAGCTGATGTCGGCGATGAGGCGGGCGATCGGGAAGAGCATGTGCCGGGTGTTCGACTTCTGCTTGGTGACCCCGTTGACGCGCAGGGAGAGGTCCAGGGCCATCGGGTCGGGGATCTCGTCCGCCGTGACCACCACCGGGCCGAAGGGGGCGTACGAGTCCTGCCCCTTGGAGAAGAACCACTGGCCGGAGCGGCGCTGGTCGCGGGCGCTGATGTCGTTGACGATGCTGAAACCGAAGATGTGCTCGTACGCCTCCCCCTCGCTCACGCGGAACGCGGTGCGGCCGATGACGACGGCCAGTTCGCACTCCCAGTCGAGCTGCTGCGTGAGGTCGCCGTTGTGCAGGATCGGCGCGCCGGGGCCGGTGACGGCGGTGGCGGGCTTGCTGAACAGGACGGGGCGGGGCGGGAGTTCCTTGTCGGTGTCCAGGCTGCGGCTGGACTCCTCGACGTGTTCGACGTAGTTGAGGCCGACTCCGATGATCTTGCCGGGGCGCAGTGGCGCGGCCGGGGTGACGTCTTCGAGCCGGTGGGCGGCGCCGGCGGGGCGGGCGGCCGGATCGGCCTCGATCAGGCGGCGGGCGGTCTCCTGCGCGGCGGGGCCCGCCTGGATGAACGAGAGGAGGTCGCGCGGGAGGTCGGCCCCGGCGTGGTCGGCGAGGACCCCGAGGTCGAGGACGAGGCCGTCGACGTCGGCGCCGAGGCGGGGGGCGCGATCTCCGGCGCCGGGGGTGGTGAAGGTGAGCAGACGCATGGTGGGTTTCCTCGGGGTCAGGCGGTCGCGGTCGGGACGGCGGCGGCCCCGGTGGCAGCGGCCCCGGTGGCGGCGGCCCCGGTGGCGGCCGGCATCGGCTGGTGGCCGTCGTGGTCCGGGTACGCCTCCTCGCGGTGGAAGCCGAGCGAGCGCATCACCGGGAAGTCGTTGAAGGAGAACAGGCAGGCGTCCTCGGACTGATCGAGGTTGTGGTGCTCGTGCCAGGCCCAGGAGGGGACGCAGAAGATGTCGCCCTGGCGCCACGCGAAGCGCTGTCCGGCGATGACCGAGACCCCGTGCCCCTTGGCCGCCGTGTAGATCACCGAGCCGGTGTGCCGGTGGGCGCGGGTGGCCTGGCCCGGGCGCAGCAGCTGCATGTGGGCGCCCATGGTGGGCATCACGGAGCCGCCGGTGACCGGATTGGTGTACTCGGCGATGATCCCGTCGTACGGAGAGCCCTCGCTCGCCTCGGCCAGGCCGAGCAGGGCCTCGTACGTCGGCTCCCACGGGTAGGCGAGCAGCGGCGAGTAGGGCCGGCTCCAGCGCTCCGAGCCGTACGGGAGCAGGTTCGCGGCGTACTGGAGCACGGAGGAATTGACCACCTTGCCGGGCGTCTGGTGGAGCTCGGGGTGGACCTCGTAGAACCCGGCGTCCAGCGCGTTGACGAGCGGGATGTCGAGGCCGTCCTGCCAGATGACCGGCCCGTCCTCGCCGTCGTTGCCGTGCTCGTGCCAGGTTCCGTTGGGGGTGATCGCGAAGTCGCGCGGGCCTACCTTCAGCTTCTGGCCGTCGACGACGGTCCAGGCGCCGGTGCCCTCGTGGACGAAGCGCAGGGCGGCGGCCTGGTGGCGGTGGGCGGTCATCGCCTCGCCCGGGCCCATGATCTGGAGCCCGGTGTAGAGGAGCCCGGCGGCGGCGCTGACGTCCTTGCGGCCGGGGTTGACGAGCATCACGACCCGGCGGCCCGCGTCGTCGGCCTTGACCATGCCGAGGGCCTTGTGGACGAGGGGCCGCAGCTCCTCGTACCGCCACAGCACGGGGACGGACTTGGGCTGCGGGTACCAGGGCTCGATGTCGTTGGCGACGGTCCACAGGGCGCCGGCGTCCAGGGCTTCGAGCTCGCCGTAGTACGCGGTGAGCTCGGGGGTGTCGGAGACCCGGGCCCGGCCGAGCATGGTGTCGTCCTGCTCGATGGTCATGCGTCCTCCTCAGGCGTGGTGATCTGGGGGCCCGCCGGCGGCGCGGTGAAGGTCACCGGCAGGCGGGGGCGGTTGTCGACTTCGAGGCGGAAGATGTCGAAGCGGTTGTAGTGCCCCGTGATGTCGTGCATCTGCTTGGGCTGGATGCACCGGCCGAGGTCGATCTCGCCGTAGACGATGCCCTCGTCGTCGACGAGCGGTTCGGTGACCGGGCGGCCGTCGGGGCCGAAGATCCCGGACAGGGCGCTGCGGGGCCGCTGGAACAGGGCGCGCAGCTCCTCGTCGTCCCCGGCGAGCAGCTCCACGATCTCCGGGGAGACGGTGGAGCAGGCGACGACGGAGAAGACCTTGCCCTCGAAGCTGTGGGCGGCGGTACGGACGGCGATGGCGTCGGCCATGTCGTAGTCGGCCGGGGCCACGGGCAGGGCGATGTAGCAGGAGGCGTGGACGAGTTCGCCCTGCGCGAGGAGGGTGAACCGGGCCAGCGTGTTGGTGTTCTCGCCGCAGGCGAGGGCGCCGAGCGGGCCCACGGCGGTGGGGTGGACGCGCAGGGAGCTGCCGTCGCCGCCGGTCCAGGTGAGCTTCTCGGCCCAGGTGGGCACCAGTTTGCGGTGCACGCCGAGGAGCGCGCCGTCGGAGCCGATGGTGAGCAGGGTGTTGTAGAGGACTCCGAGGCTGTGCGCGGCGCGCTCGTTGACGCCGATGACGAGGACGACCCCGTACTGGCGGGCCGCCGCGCGCAGGGCGTCGACGTACGGGCCGGGGACGTCGACCGAGGCCCGCTGGAGGCGCTCGAACCAGGGCGAGCCCTGGACCGGGTTCATCGTCCAGTTCCAGTAGGGGTAGCCGGGGACGAACACCTCGGGGAAGACGACGAGTCCGGCTCCGTTCCCGGCCGCCTCGGCGATGAGGGCGACGGCCTTGTCGACGGTGGCGGCGGGGTCGAGGTAGACGGGTGAGGCCTGGACCGCCGCCGCCGTGAAGCGCGGCAGGTGGCTCAGGGGCAGGGGCGGGCGGCCGGGGGCCGGTCCCTTCGGGGGCGCCGTGTCCGGCGGGGTTTCGATCGGGGTTTCGATCGGGGTCTCCATCGGGGTTTCCATCGGGGTCTCCTCAGTGGGACGCCGCTGCGGCGGCCAGGCGCGGCAGCCAGCGCTGGTGCACCGGCGCGGCGGGCTGCCGCAGCAGCTCCAGGCGCGGCGGGACCCGGTCGGTACGGGCGGCGGGCGGTCTGCCGCTGCCCGCCTGCCAGCCGGGGGCCCAGGGCGCGGCGGGTCCGCGGTAGCCCTGGGCGGCCGCGGCGTGCAGGGTCCACAGGGGGTCGTGGAGCTGGGCGCGGCCCACCCCGCAGAGGTCGGCCCGGCCGGCCAGGACGATCGAGTTCACGTCGTCGTACGTGGAGATCGCGCCGACGGCGATGGTGGGCACCCCGGTGGCGTTGCGGATCAGGTCGGCGTACGGGGTCTGGTAGCTGCGGCCGTAGCGGGGCCGCTCGTGGGCGACGACCTCGCCGGTGGAGACGTCGATCCCGTCGGCGCCCGCGTCGGCGAGGGCCCGGGCGATCGCCACGGCGTCGGCCTCGCTCAGTCCTCCCTCGGCCCAGTCGGCCGCGGAGATCCGCACGAGCAGCGCCTTCCCGGCGGGCCACACCTCCCGTACGGCGTGCAGCACTTCGAGCGGGAAGCGCAGCCGCCCGGCGAGGTCGCCGCCGTACCCGTCGGTGCGCAGGTTGGTCAGCGGCGAGAGGAAGCCGGAGAGCAACTGCCCGTGCCCGTACTGGAGTTCCAGTGCGTCGAACCCGGCCCGGTCGGCGCGCCGGGCCGCCCGTACGAAGTCCCGTACGACGAGGTCCAGATCGGCCGCGGTGGCCTCGCGCGGGACGGGGCTGCGCTCGTCCCAGGCCACGGCGGAGGCGGCGACCGGCGGGGCTTCGCCGGGGCCGGCGGCGGCGCGGCGGCCGGCGTGGGTGAGCTGGATGCCGAGGCAGGCGTCGGACTGGCCGTGGACGAAGTCGGTGATCCGCCGCCAGGCGGCCTCCTGCTCGTCGGTGTAGAGCCCCGGGCAGCCGGCGGTGGCCCGGCCCCCGGCGCTGACGGCGGTCATCCCGGCGAGGACCAGGCCGGAGCCGCCGAGGGCCTGGGTGCTGAGGTGGACGAGGTCGAAGTCGCCGGGGACGCCTGCGCGGGCCGTGCCGAGGGCGGTGGGCGGGACCACGACCCGGTTGCGCAGCAGCAGTCCGCCCAGGGGGAAGGGGCGGAACATCGGCGGCACGGGGGCGGTGGAGTTGACTGCGGCCGTGAACTCCTCGTCGCGCACGCGCAGGTTGTCGTAGGTGACGCGGCGGCTGCGGGTCAGCAGGTTGAACGCGAACTGCGGCGGCTCCTGGGCCGTGTAGCGGCCGATGTTCTCGAACCATTCGAGGCTGGCCTGGGCGGCGCGCTGGGTGGACTCCACCACCGGGCGCCGCTCGTCCTCGTACGCGGCGAGCGCGCCCGGCACGTCCGGGTGTTCGTGCAGGCAGGCGGCCAGGGCGAGGGCGTCCTCCATGGCCAGCTTGGTGCCGGAGCCGATGGAGAAGTGGGCCGTGTGGGCGGCGTCGCCGAGCAGGACCACGTTCTCGTGCCGCCAGGTGCGGTTGCGCACGGTGGTGAAGCGCAGCCACTTGGAGTTGTTGGGCAGCAGCCGGTGCCCGTCGAGGTGGGCGGCGAGCAGCTCCTCGCAGCGGCCGATGCTGTCGAGGTCGCTGGTGCCGGGCGGGTGGTCGTGGTCCGCGAACTCCGCGAATCCGGCGCGCCGCCAGGCGGCCTCGTCCATCTCCACGATGAAGGTGGAGCGGGTGGAGTCGTACGGGTAGGCGTGCACCTGGAGGGTGCCGAAGTCCCGCTCCTCCACGAGGAAGGTGAAGGCCTCGAAGACCTTGTCCGTGCCCAGCCACATGTAGCGGCCGGAGCGTTCGTCCAGGTCGGGCCCGAAGGTGTCGGCGTAGGCGGCGCGGGTGGCGGAGCGTACGCCGTCGCAGGCGACGACGAGGTCGTACGAGGCCGCCAGCTCGGAGGCGGGCGGGGACTGCGTGCGGTAGCGGACGTCCACGGCGAGCGCGGCGCAGCGCTCCTGGAGGATCCCCAGCAGCCGGCGGCGGCCGATGGCGGCGAAGCCGTGGCCGCCGGAGGTCAGGGTCCGGCCGCGGTGGGTGACGTCGATGTCGCTCCAGCGGGCGAACTCCGCCGACATGGCCGCGTAGATCTCGGGATCGGCCTGCGCGATGCCGTCGAGGGTCTCGTCGGAGAAGACGACCCCGAAGCCGAACGTGTCGTCGGGGGCGCCCCGCTCCCAGACGGTGACGTCCCAGTGGGGGGAGAGCTGCTTGGCCAGGGCTGCGAAGTACAGCCCGCCGGGCCCTCCTCCGATGACTGCTACGCGCACGGCGTACCTCCTCGTGGTTCCGGAACAACATATGGCGCAGATTTAGCGACCGTCAACAATGCTCTACATCTCTCGTGGGGAGGGTGAGGAGCTCGGGCGCCTGCGGACCCGATTTCGTCAGCACCTCGCGCACGTCGGCGGGCCAGGGAGTGGTCCCGGTCGCGCGGGCGGCGGAGTGGGCGATGACCATCCGCCCGGAGGCGGCCTCCACTCCCTCCTCGCCGTGGACCGTGAACACGTACGTCAGGGAGCTGGAGCCGACCTTGGCGACGCCCAGCTCGATCCGCACGGCCTCGCCGAACCACAGGCGGGCCCGGTAGTCGGCCTCGAAGTGGACGCGGGGCGTGCTGCCGAAGAGGTGCGCGAGGCCCAGGCGGCGCAGCAGTACGGCTTCCGCCGCCTCGACCCAGCGCACGACGGTGGAGTGGTGGTAGTGCCCGGCGGCGTCGGTGTCGGGCCATTCGACGCGGCGTTCGACGACCACGCTGGGGAGGTGCGGGACGAGGGCCTCGGGGCAGCCCGCGGCGCAGCCGGGGTCCTCCCCGGCGGAGGAGCCGGCCCACGCCCGCAGTTCGCCGCGCCGGAGCTTCCCGGTGCCGGTGCGCGGGAGCTGCTCGACGAACTCCACGGCGCGGGGGTACTTGTACGGGGCGATGGCCCCCTTGACGTGGGTCTGGAGCTCCCGGGCCGTCGCCCCGTCCGCCGGGACCCCGGCGGCGAGCACGACGTACGCCTTGACGAGCATGCCGCGCCGCTCGTCGGGGGCGCCGACGACCCCGCACTCCTCGACGTAGGGGTGGGCGGCGAGGGCCTTCTCGACCTCCGGGCCCGCGATGTTGTAGCCGGAGGAGACGATCATGTCGTCACTGCGGGCCACGTACCAGAAGTAGCCGTCCGCATCACGGATGTAGGTGTCGCCGGTGACGTTCCAGCCGTTCCTGACGTACTCCGTCTGGCGCGGATCGGCGAGGTAGCGGCAGCCGGTGGGACCGGTGACCGCCAGCAGGCCGGGCTGCCCGTCGGGGACGGGGTCGCCGTACTGGTCGACCACGGCGGCGCGGAACCCGGGCACGGGCCGGCCCGTGGCGCCCGGCCGGATGTCCTCGTCGGCGGCGGAGATGAAGACGTGCAGCATCTCGGTGGCCCCGATGCCGTCGATGATGCGCAACCCGGTGGCGGCGTGGAACTCCTCCCACACCGCGGCGGGCAGCGCCTCCCCGGCGGACACGCACCGGCGCAGCCCGGACAGCCGGTCCACCGCGCCGGCGGCCAAGATCGCGCGATAGGCGGTCGGGGCCGTGAACAGGACGGTCACGCCGTGCGCGGCGACCAGGTCGGCCAGTTGCTCCGGCGTCGCCTGCTCGATGAGCAGGGTCGCGGCCCCGACGTGCAGGGGGAAGACCACGAGCCCGCCGAGGCCGAAGGTGAAGGCGAGCGGCGGCGTCCCCGTGAAGACGTCGTCGGCGCGGGGCTTGAGCACGTGCCGCGAGAACGTGTCGGCGTTCGCGAGGACGTCCCGGTGGAAGTGCAGGGTCGCCTTGGGCCGTCCGGTCGTACCGGAGGTGAAGGCGATCAGCGCCACGTCGTCCGCGGCGGTGGGAACGGTGGTGAACACCCCGCTCTTGGCCGCGCAGCGGGCGGTCAGGTCCATCACGCCGGGACCGCCGTACGCGAGGACGGGCAGGTCGGCGGGGGCCTGGGCGACCGCCGCGGCGAGCTCGTCCACGTAGCGGTGGTCGCAGAGGGCGACGGCGGGGCGGCTGATCTCGCAGAGCTCGGCGAGTTCGGCGGCGCGCAGCAGCGGCATCGTCGTGACGGCGACCCCGCCCGCCTTGAGCACGCCGAACCAGGCGGCCACGAGCCAGGGGTTGTTGGGGGCGCGCAGCAGGACGCGGTTGCCCGGCACGAGGCCGAAGTCCTCGGTGAGCACCTGGGCGACCTGGTTGGCGCGCCGGCGGAGCTCGCCGTACGTCCAGCGCTCGGTCGGGGTGAGGAGGCACGGGCGGTCGGGGCCCCACCGCTCGACGGCGTCGTCGAGCAGGCGTGCGGCGCAGTTGAGGCGGTCCGGGTAGTCCAACTCGGGAAGGTCGAAGTGGAGTTCGGGCCAGAGGGAGAAGGCCGGCAGCCGGTCTCTGCAGAAGGAGTCGGCATGCGCGGAAGGGGAGAGCTCCATGGGGCGGCACCTCAATCAGGGAGCAGCGGGGGAGACACACGGAAGCTATCTCGATATTTTTGCGCCCGTCAACATTGCTCGATATTTTGATGGACCCGGGGTCGCCGCCGAGCCCACGCCGGACCATCACCGGACCGACTCCGGAGCCCCCTGCGGAAGGGGTCAGGAAGCCGGCAGGAGCACCCGCACCGCGGCGCCGAACTCCCCTGTCACGACGGAGAGCTCGCCGCCGGCCTCATCCACCAGCAGCTGGACGATCAGCAGACCGCGGCCGCTCTCGGCCGCCGGGTCGACCTCCTCGGCGGGATCCGGCAGCCGGGGCAGCCGGACCCCCTGGTCGGCGACCTCCAGCCGCAGCCGCCCCCCGCCGAAGGCCAGTCCGACCCGCATCCGACCACCGGCGGCGGCGTGCTGTACGACGTTGCCCGCGAGCTCGCTCACGGCCAGCAGCAGTACGTCCGTCACCTCGGCGGAGACCGGCCAGCCCGCCAGGACGGCCCGGACGCGGGCCCGCAGGATCGGAACGGCGGCCGGAACGGGCTCCGCCGCCCAGTGGGCGAAGGTGCGGGCGCGGGGCGGAGCCGGGGCGCCGAGGTCCAGGGGACCCGAGGGGGCACCGACGGCCGGGCGGCTCGGGGCGGGGGCGCCCGCGGCGGCCGCTTCGGCGGGGAAGGTGGCGGTGGTGAGCATGACGTGCTCCCGGAGGGGGAAGGCGACGCCGCTGCGAGTATCTCGTGTAACTGCCTGGGAACTCAGCTGCCCCGTGGGCTTGTGGTCAGCGGAAACGCGTCGCTAGAGTCGTGATTACACGTGTAACACGCTAAGCCTCTCCCGGTGCCCGCGCAAGCATTTCGGACAAAACGTTACGAAGCCCGGGCCGCCCGCACCGGACCCGCCGGCCGCCGAGGCCGCACACCGAATTGGGAAGAGCTCAATGACGCAATCTCCCCCGGCCGAGTTCGACACCGCCGACATGACCTGGCCGCCCCCGCCGTACCAGCAGCCCGTCCCGCCCGTGACCGGCGCGGACGGCACACGCCGCTTCGACGGGGTCACGTACGCCACCACCCCCGGCTACCGCCCGCGCCTGCTCGACGTACAGCTCCCGGCGGGCGAGGGCCCGTTCCCGGCGGTCGTCTGGATCCACGGCGGCGGCTGGCTGGACGGCGACCGCCGCTACCCGCCGCCGACCGTGCCCGCCGCGCTGCTGCACGGTGCCGTCCTCGGCGCCGGGCTCGCGCTCGTCTCCATCGACTACCGGCACAGCCTGGAAGCGCCCTTCCCGGCCCAGCTGCACGACGTCAAGGCCGCGATCCGCTACGTGCGGCGGTTCGCGCCCACCCTCGGCATCGACCCGGCCCGGATCGGCGTCTGGGGGGAGTCGGCGGGCGGCCACCTGGCCGCGCTGGCCGGCCTCGTCCGGCCGGGCAGTACGGACGCCGACACGCTCGCGGCGCTGGAGGGGTCCCACGGCGTCGGCTCGGGCGACACCGGCGTCCTGGCCGTCGTCGACTGGTACGGGGTCCACGACCTGCCCGCCCTGGCCGCGCACCCGCTGCCGATGCCGACCGGCGCCGAGTTCCCCAACCCGTACGACGCCCTGCTGGGCGTTCCCGCGGCCGAGCAGGCGGAGCCGGCCCGGGTGGCCAGCCCGGTCACGTACGCGGTCCCCGGCGCGAACCCGCCGCCGTTCCTGCTGGTCCACGGCACCGCGGACGGTCTCGTCCCGTACAGCCAGAGCGAGATCCTGGCCGAGGCGCTGAAGGACGCGGGCGGCGAGGTGACGCTCAAGCCGGTGGCGGACGCCGACCACATCTTCCTCGGCTCCCCCGACGTCCCCGCCATCGTCGCGGAGAGCGTGGCCTTCCTGGCCCGCCACCTGGGCGCGGGGGCCTGATCCCCACCCGATTCCACCGATGTCCCACCGTGGGGGCGCGGCCCGGCCGCGCCCCCACGCGTACGTTCGAAAGGCATTCATGTCCCGGCACACGCTTGCCCCGGCCGCCTCCGCCGCGGCCCCACAGGAGGCGGCGGAGCGACGCCGCGGTCCCGGTGTCCTGCTCCTGGCCGTGCTGCTGCTCGGCGCGGCCGCGGCCCTGGCCCTGACCGTCCGCGCGGACGTCGTGGACCCGCCCTTCCAGGGAGCGGACGAGCGGTGGCTGGCCTGGATGGGAGGGCCGCACGAGGGGTTCCCCGCAGCCGTAGCGGCCCCGCTGAACTGGTTCGGCGGCCCGCTGGGCGTCGTCGTACCGCTCGCGCTGCTGGTCTTCCTGCTCGTCCGAAGACGCTGGGCCTCGGCGGCCTTCCTGTTCGGGGTCTACCTGGTGGGCAGTACGGCCGTGGTGCAGGGGCTCAAGCACCTGGTGGACCGCCCGCGCCCGGCGGACCCGATGGTCCGGGTCGACCACGGCTCGTTCCCGTCGGGCCACGCGGCGGGGGCGGCCCTGCTCGTCGTCCTGGTCGGGGTACTGCTGGTCCCGGCCGCGCGGAGGCGGGCCTGGTGGATCGGGGGCGCGGTGTTCACGCTGGCCATGATGTGGAGCCGTACCTGGCTGCACGCCCATTGGCTCAGCGACACCGTGGCGGGCGCGGCGGCCGGTGCCGGCGCCGCGCTCCTGGCCTGGTGGGCCTTCTCCCCCGCGCTCGCCCGCGAACGCGACCGCCCGGCCCACTCGGACCGCCCGGCCCGTCGGTCCTAGGGGGTGTGTTGTCGATCGGGCCGGATGAGGGAGCGGGGTCCGGTGACGCGGCGAGGCGCGGTGCCGGGCGCCGCGAGCCCGGCCCGGCCCGGCCCGGCCGACAAGACACCCTCTACTCCGCGCTCTCGGCGCGGCCCTCTCCGGCCATGAACCGCCAGACCAGGGCGTGTCCCAGGACGATCAGTCCGATCAGCAGCAGGGCTTCGGCCTGGATGGGGCGCAGGCCGATGTGGCCGGCGAGTTCGGGACGGGCACCGACGACGGCGATCAGGACGTAGAACAGTGCGGCGCCGGCCTGCTGCCGGGTGACGAAGCGGTCTCCCCGGGAGCGGGCCAGCAGCCGCAGGGTGCACGCGCAGCCGACCAAGGAGAGCGCGACGAACGCCGCCCGCCAGATCTGCGGCTGCTCGGTACCGCCGATCTGGGCGAAGAGACCCATCAGGGCGGGCAGCAGGAAGGAGAGGTAGATCCCGCCGACGACGCGCCGCAGCGCGGGGTCGCTCATCCAGGCCGCATGGCTCTGGACGACGTTCCACCACAGGCCGACCAAGGTGAAGCAGGTGGCGGAGAAGAGGGCGTAGAAAGCACTGACATCCATGGACCACGAGGGTGGCAGCGGGCCCGGGCCCGGCGGGCGCCACACGCCCTGCCCCGGCCCCGGCCGCGCCGGGACGGCCTACGCACCCTCCCTCGAAGCGTCCCCGTCGGCGTGCCGCGGGTCGGGGCCGGCGGCGCGCCACGGGTCGGAGCCGGCGCCGTGCCCCGGGGCGTGTCCGGCGCCGTGCCCCGGGGCGTGTCCGGCGCCGTGCCACGGGTCGGAGCCGGCGCCGTGCCACGAGTCGGGGCCGGCGCCGTGCCGCGAGTCGGGGCCGGCGCCGTGCCGCGAGTCGGGCCGGCGCCGTGCGACGAGTCGGGGACGGCGGCGCGCCACGGGTCCGGCGCCGGGACGCGTGTGGGCGCGCAGTGGGGACGGGGCGCGGCGCCGGCGGGCCGGCCGAGGCCTCAGGAGGTGGCGCGGTGGATGAGCAGGGCCTCCACGGCGGGGAGCGGGGGCGTCGTCCCCGTCTCGATCAGCTCGTGGAGGGATGCGGCCACGCGCGCCGGGGAGGGCAGGTCCAGGCGGACCGTGGTGAGGGGCGGCTCCTGGAGGGCGGAGAGGACCAGGTCGTCGGAGCCGACGATCGCGACCTCGTCCGGCACCGCGACGCCTTCGGCCCGGAGCGCGTGCAGCAGCAGCGCCGCGTACTCGTCGTTGTACGCGAAGACGGCGTCCAGGCCCAGGCTCGGCCAGCGCCGGGCGAGGGAGGTCGCGGACTCCCTGGTGTACGCGAGCTCCACCGGGGCCACCGTCGCCATGTGCCGGGCCGCGACTGACTCGGCCCCGGCCAGACGCGGGAGGGCGAGGGTGCCGAGGCCGCGTTCCTGGGGCAGGACCACGCCGATGCGCTTGCGGCCCCGGGAGATGAGGTGCTCGGCGGCGGCGGCGCCGATGTCCGCGTGGTCGAAGCCGATGGTGTGGACGCCTGGCACCGGACGGGCGGCGAACGCGAGCAGGCCGCGCACCCCGGCGCGGCCCAGCAGGTCGGCGGCCTGGGCGGTGAAGCGGTCCCCGTCGAGGGCGATGACGGCGGCCGGGCGCAGCTCGGCCCAGGCGCGGGCGGCGTCGAGGGGGTCGGCGAAGCGGCCCGCGTGCAGGACGGCCGTGTAGCCGTGCCGGTCGAGCTCGCTGTGCAGGTCGTCGACCCAGTCGCTGACGAGCCGGCCGATCGCGGAGATCGAGGCGGGCATCAGGACGAGGTTGCTGCGCCCGGCGCGCAGGGACCGGGCCGCGGCGTGCGGTACGTAGCCGAGCTGCCGGGCCGCGTCGAGCACCCGGGTGCGGGTGCTCTCGCTCACCCGGTGGCCGGGGGTGTCGTTGAGTACGAAGGAGACGGTGGCGCGTGACACCCCGGCCAGCCTGGCCACGTCCGCACTGGTGATCGACACGGGCGGCACGGGACTGCTCGCCACCCTGGTCCTGGGCTCCCTGGGCATGGTCCTCGGTGCTCCTCGGGTAGACCGTCACCGCCTTTCTCCCCAGGTTACACGAGTCAGATCATTCGGCCCGGCGGCCATCACGCAGGCGGCCTTCACCCAGGCGGCCATCGCGCAGGCGGCCTTCGTGCAGGCGGCGCGAGGCCCCGGCGAGGTCGTCGAGGGCGGTGACGGCCGCGTCGAAGCGCATCGTGGTCCGCGTCCGGGCCTCGTACGGGGGCCACTGCGGCATGCCGGGGTGGTTCGGGTCGCCGGTGCGGACGAACGCGATCCACGCCCGGTGCATGGTGCGGGCGAGGCCGTCGCGTACGGCGGGATTGAGCCCGTCGAGGAAGGGTGCGGGCGACCACTGCTCGAAGTTGTCGAAGACGAAGGGGAGTTCGAGGCAGTGCGCGGCGCCGAGCCGACCGTCGTACGCGGCGGCCTGGAGGTCGAACTGGAAGGCCCAGACGGGGTGTTCCGAGTCGGCGCGGGCCTCGGCCAGCCCGACGGAGGGAACACGGAAGAGCTCGTCGGTGATCAGGTCCATGAGGACGTCGGCCGGGCGGGCGCCGGGGCGGGCCGCCTCGTACGCGGCGTAGACCCCGGGGGCGGCCTCGGCCCCGAAGGTGTGCGCGATCCGGTCGGTCACCTGCTCCCGGGTGGCGCCCGCGTACCCCTCGTCGAGGGCGAAGCCGAAGTTGGCCTCCTCCCGGGTCCAGCCGATCATGACGTCCACGCCGGCCGCGGAGCCGTGCAGCAGGGCCTCCACCGGGTGGCGCGCGAGGGTGACCCCGTCGACGACGGGCAGGAACGGCGTCGGCCAGTAGCCCCAGCGCGCCGTACGGGCGAACAGCCCGCCCGTCGCGCCGATCAGGGCCGGCCAGGGCAGGTCGCGCAGCTCTTGCGCGGTCCTGGCGCCGGCCAGCTCCCGGAAGACGGCGGTGCGCTCGCGGTAGGTGTCGGGGTCGGGCAGGTCCAGCCCGAAGGGCGGGCTCTGCAGGATCACCCGGCGGATCAGCCCCTCGGCCTGCGGGTGTCCGGCGAGCGCGGCGGTCGAGACGGCGCCGCCGGACTGGCCGGCGACGGTGATGTTCCCGGGGTCGCCGCCGAAGGAGGCGATGTTGTCCCGCACCCAGTGCAGGGCGGCGAGCTGGTCGGAGAGCCAGGGGTTGGCCGCCTCGTCGTCCTCGTCGGGTGAGAAGTAACCGAGCGGTCCGATGCGGTAGTTGACGGCGACGAAGACCAGGTCTCCGTCGCGCGCGAAGCTCGCGCCGCCGTAGCCGGGCAGCGAGCCCGACCCGGAGACGAAGCCCCCGCCGTGGATCCACACCAGCACCGGGCGCCCGGCGCCGTCGGCCGCGGGGGTCCAGACGTTGAGGGTGAGGCAGTCCTCGTCGAAGGGGGGTGATCCGTGGCCGCCGAGGACCGGGTCGCCGCCTTCCCGGTACATCTGCGGGGCGCTGGGGCCGTCGGCGCCCGCCTCGCGCGTACCGCTCCAGCCGGGATGCGGCCGCGCGGGCCGCCAGCGCAGGTCACCGACCGGGGGTGCGGCGTACGGGACGGCGCGGAAGACGCAGAGCCCGTCTTCGACGGCCCCGCGCAGTCGCCCCGCGGGGAGGTCGACCACGGGCGGCGGGGTGCGGTGCTCGGTGTGTGCCATGGGGCCCTTCCTTCGTCGTTCCGGGGGTCGGCGGGTGCGGTGGGCGCACGCCGGCCCCGGTCACGAGAGTATGGCGAATATTGGACGACCGTCAATGATTCTCGATATGTACGAGGTCCCGCACGCTCAGCGCCACAGACTGTCGGCCGCCATCCGCTCGGCCTCGACCCTCAGCAGCGGTTCGAACGCCCTCCACAGCAGCATGCAGCTGCCGGCCGCGGCCAGCGCCCCGGCCACGGTGTCGCTGAGCCACTGGGCGTGCAGCCAGGTCCGGCTGCCCATCATGGCGAGGGCGTACAGCGCACCCAGGAGCCACCACCAGCGTCGGGCGCGCGGGGGGAAGACGAGCACGGCGGTCACCATCACCAGCGCCACGGCGTTGAACACCTGGCCGGAGGGGAACGAGCCGTCGTTGACCAGGACCCACGGGTGCGGCGGGCGGGGGCGGTCGACGAGCTGCTTGAGCGGGAGCACCACGCACACGTTCGCCACGACGGCGGCGGCGAGCGCGAACAGCCCCGACCGCCAGCGCCCGTAGACGCAGAGGCAGCCGATCAGGCCGAGCGGCAGGACCGTACCGAACGGGCCGCCGAGCCGGTCGAGGACCATGGCGAAGCCGGTGAGGGCGTCGCCGGGCGAGCCGCTCACGGACGCGGCCCAGCCGTCGTCCAGCCCCTGGAAGAAGGGGCGTTCGCCGACCGAGACCGTGAGGCCGATCAGCAGCGAGCCCAGGAGGAGGGCGACGCCGACGGCGACCGCATGGCGGGGCGGAGCCGCCGGGAGGGGGTGCCGGGGAGCGGGGATCAGGGAGCGGGACGCGCGGTGCGCGGGCGGGGGGCCGTACGGGGGACGCGGCATGACGGGCCTTTCAACGGTGACCTCCCGGAGCGGTGGGGGCACGCGGGGAGCAGGCAGACGCGGGCGGGAAGGGCTTCACGGGTGCGGGGACACGGGCCGGGGCCGAACGGGAACGCCGGCCTCGGACGCCCGGACCGAACGGGAACGCCGGCCTCGGAAGACGGAGCCCGGACCGGAGGGGAACACCGGCCACGGACGCAAGAGCCCGGACCGGAGGGGGACACCGGCCACGGACGCAAGAGCCCGGACCGGTCGCGGACGCGAGGGCCGAGGCCGGTCGGGGACACCGGTCGCGGGCGACGGATCCGGAGCCGGTCGGGCACGTCGGCCGCGGGCCCTTCGCCGAGCGGCGGCGGCGGGAGTCGTCGCGGTGCGGCACGGAGTATTGCGGATGCGTGACCGCCGCCACAAGTGCAAGAGGGATTCCGGACACATCAGCCCAGCTCAGTGGCCGCGCAATGGTGGTTACACGTACTCGCAAGGCCTATCGAACCTCGATCACGATCCGCACACCGCTCGCCCGCAACCTCTAGCGAGCCCCTGGATTGGGTGCTACACAGTGTCCAAGCGCCGAAGGTGACACGTGTAACAACATCACGTGAATCTCCATCGCCTGCCGGGCGACCCCTGGCCCCGTCACACCCGCCGAAGCCGCAGGTTGCGCCCCTTCCCCCCGCGCCGCACCTCCGCACCCCCCTTCTCGCTCCGTCCCCCGAGGAGTCGTCATGGCCCAGAACGAAACCATCGACCCGCCCGCCCAGGCGGATCCGGAACCTCCCCGCCAGCGCGCGCTCCTGCCCCTGCTGCTGGTCGCCAACTCCGCTCTCCTCGCGGTCTACATGGGCGTCGGATCGATCCTGCTGCCCACCCAGATCGCGGAGATCGACCCCGAGAACAAGGTCGCCGTACTCGGTGTGATCGGCGGGATCAGCGCGGTCTTCGCGACCGCCTTCAACCCGATCGCCGGAGCCCTCTCCGACCGCAGCGGCCGCCGCAACCCCTGGATCCTCGGCGGTGCCCTCGCCTCGCTCGCCGCACTCGCCTTCCTCGGGTACGCGACCACCGCCCTGGTCGTCGGCATCGGCTGGTGCCTCGTCCAGGCGACCATGAACGTCTACCAGGCCGCGGTCACCGCGATCGTCCCCGACCGGGTCCCCGTCGCCCGGCGCGGCACCGCGTCCGCGCTGGTCGGACTGGGCCTGCCGATCGGCGGCACGGTCGGGGTGCTGATCGCCTCCTCGACCGCGGAGCACCTCACCACCGGGTACTTGGTGTTCGGTGCGATCGTCGCCGGCTCGGCGCTGCTGCTCACCACCCTGTGCCGGGACGTCCCGCGCACCGGACCGGCCCCGGCCCCCGTCTCGAAGAGGGCCCAACTCGCAGCCTTCCTCTCGGCATTGGCCAACCACGACTTCCGGTGGGCGTTCATCGGACGGGCCCTGATGGTCCTCGGCTACTTCTCCGTCGTCGGGTACCAGCTGTACATCCTGGACGACCACATCAGCCTGCCCGACGGGCTGACCCCGCCCGCCGCGATGGCGGTGCTGACCCCCGTGTCGATGATCGCGATGGCCCTCTCCACCGTGGTCGGCGGGATGCTCTCCGACCGGTGGGACCGGCGCAAGGTGTTCGTCGGAGTCTCGGCCGCGCTCGCCGGGCTCGTCATGGTGGTCCCCGTGATCAGCCCCACCTGGACCGGCATGCTCGTCTTCAGCGCGCTCAACGGGCTCGCGTTCGGCTGCTTCATGGCCGTCGACACCGCGCTGGTCACGCTGGTCCTGCCGCGGGCCGAGGACGCCGCCCGCGACATGGGCGTCCTCAACATCGCGAACGCCGGACCGCAGATCATCGCGCCCTTCGTGGCCTCGGCCGTCGTGACCGCCCTCGGCGGGTACACCCCGCTCTTCCTCGTCGGCGGAGCCCTCTCCCTGATCGGCGCGCTCGCCATCCTCCCCATCCGCAGCGTGCGCTGACCACACGCCGGTCCCCCGCCCGGTCCCCCGCCCGAAGTGCCGCCGCCCACCGCATCCGGCGCCGCTCCGGCCCACGAGTTCCGGCGGGCGCATGCCGAGGGTCGTGCGCCCGCCGGTCCCCACCCCACACCCCCGGCACCCCCACCCCCAGCGCACTTCCGCCTCCTCCCCTCCCTTTCCAAGGAGCCCTCTGTGAGACGCAAGCGAGTCCTGCCGCCGACCGTGCTCATCCTGTGCACGGCCGCCCTCGCGGGTACGGCCCCCGCGGTCGCCTCCCCGCTCACCGCGACCGCCCCCGCGCGGACGACGGCACCTCCCGCAGCGCCGCTGCGCATCCTGCTGACGAACGACGACGGCTACAACGCACCCGGCATCCGCAAGGCGTTCGAGCGCCTGACCGCCGCCGGGTACGACGTCACGATCGTCGCCCCGCTCACCAACCAGAGCGGCACCGGCACGAAGATGATGAGCGCCCCCACCCTCGCGGTGAAGCACCCCGAGCCGAAGGTGTGGGCCGTCGACGGCACCCCCGGGGACTGCGTGCTCTTCGGCCTGTCCGAGGTCTTCGAGGGCCGCGCCCCCGACCTGGTGGTCTCCGGCACCAACTTCGGCCCGAACGTCGCCGGCCTCGCCACCCACTCCGGTACGGTCGGCGGCGCCGTCGCCGCCCTGGAGAGCGGCGTCCCGGCCATCGCGCTGAGCACCGGCGGCATGGCCGTCCCCGACCCCGCCGCCACCGTCAACGCGATGGGCCCCACCATGGACTTCGCGGTCAAGCTGATCGACCGCCTGCGCACCCGGGCGAAGTCCGGACCGCTGCTGCCCAAGGGCGTCGGCCTGAACGTCAACCACCCGGTCGTCGGCGCGGACGGCAAGGGCACCGCCGCCGGGGTGGCCGCGACCTTCCAGGACCCGCAGGCCCCGCTCCAGCCGGACTTCACCGACTCCGGGGACGGCACCTGGAAGGTGGACGTACGGTTCCGCCCGCAGCCCCCCGCCAAGGGGGGTGACGTGGAGGCGGTGGGCGCGAACAAGATCGCCGTCAGCCCGATGAACGCCGACTGGAACACCGGACCGGCCGACTTCGCCGTCACGGCGGCCCTGGTCGCCGGAGTCCGCCCGTGACCCGGGCGCGTACGGGCGGGGTGCGGTCGCTGCTCGCCGCCGCGTGCGCGGTCGCGGCCCTGCTCACCTCCGCGCTCCCCGCCGCGGCCGCGGCGAAGGCCCCGCCCGGCGGATCCCCCCGTCCCCAGGCCGCCGTCGCGCAGGGCGTGGTGCGGGGCCGGGCCGTCGAGGGGTCCGGGGCCCAGGAGTTCCTCGGCGTCCCCTACGCCGCTCCCCCGGTCGGCGACGCCCGGCTGCGCCCGCCGCAGGAGCCGCGCCCCTGGACCGGCGTCCGCGAGGCCGTCCGCCAGGCCCCGGCCTGTCTGCAGTTCTCGCCGTTCGGGCTGAGCGATCCGGCGGCCGTCAGCGAGGACTGCCTGTACCTCGACGTGTACCGGCCCGCCGCCGCCCGCGCCGGAGCCCGGCTGCCGGTGATCGTGTGGCTGCACGGGGGTGCGTACAGCCAGGGCACGGGCACGCAGTTCGGCGGCGGCACCATGGCGGAACTCACCGGCAGTGTCGTCGTCAGCATCAACTACCGCCTGGGCCAGCTCGGTTACCTGGGGCTGCCGGAGATAACCGGGCAGAACCCGCAGCGCTCCGGCTCCTTCGGGCTGATGGACCAGATGGCGGCGCTGCGCTGGACCCGGCAGAACATCGCCGCGTTCGGCGGGAACCCGGGGAACGTCACGGTCTCGGGTCAGTCGGCGGGCAGCGGTTCGGTGTGCGCGCTGCTCGCCGCGCCGTCCGCGGCCGGCCTGTTCCACCGGGCCGTACTGCAGAGCGGGCCCTGCACCCTGCTCCGTACGCCGGACGGCGCGCGGGCCGAGTCCGAGGCGCGGACCTTCGCCGCGGGCGCGGGCTGTACGGACGCGGCCGCGCTGGCCGCGTGCCTGCGGTCCGCCTCGGGTACGGCGCTGGTCGAGGCGGCCCGTACGGTGCCCACCTCGGGCCCGGCGTCGGGTGACGGGCTGCTGCCGGTCGATCCTGCGACGGCCATCGGGAGCGGGCACTGGAACAAGGTGCCGGTGATGATCGGGAGCACCCGGTCCGAGGCACGCCTGTTCGTCGCGCTGACCCAGCCGTACCTGACGCAGGAGCAGTACACGGCGCAGGTCCTGGCGGGGTACGGGGCCGCCGGGCCCGAGGTGCTGGCCCGCTATCCGGTGTCGGCGTACGGGTCGCCGTACCTCGCGCTGTCGGCGTTGACGACGGACTCGACGTTCGCCTGCCAGACGGCGTGGACGGCGCAGCTGCTGGCCGCCCAGGTTCCCACGTACGTCTACGAGTTCGACGACCCGGACTCGCCGACGCTGCGCGGGGCGCAGGTGCCCGGCCTCGACGAGTCGAACGCGCACAGTGCGGAGTTGGCGTACCTGCACGACTTCACCATGGCCGAGCGCCCGCTGACGTCCGCTCAGGTGGCTCTCGCGACACGGATGAAGCGGTACTGGGGTGCCTTCGCGCGCTACGGGACCCCCGTGGTACCGGGGCAGACGGCGTGGCCGGCGGCCGGTTCCGGGGCGACGGTCCTCACGCTGAACCCCTCGGCCACCCGGACGGGCACTTCGTTCGGTTCGGACCACCAGTGCGCGTTCTGGCGGTCCCAGCCGCCCCGGCCGCTCTGACCGGCCGGGGACGGCCGCGGCCCGGGATCCGTACGGTCCCGGGCCGCGGGCCCGTCGCCCCGTGGCGCGGGCAGGCGCGGGGTCAGGCGCCGGATCAGGCGCGGCAGCGGAGCATCGCGAGCGGCGGGTACGCGAGCAGGTCCGCCCAGTACTCCTTGCCGAACTCGCGGAGGCCCGCGTCGGAGACCTCCAGCGGGACCCAGGTGATCTCGCCGAACCCGGCCGCCCCGAGGGACGTCTCGTAGGCCTCGCGGTGCGGGGCCGAGGAGACGATGGTGAGGGGCTGCGGGTCGAGGAGGGCGGTGACCCGCACCCGCCGGCCCGTCTCGATCTCGCCGGCCGGCTCGCAGCGGAACCCGTACGTCTCCAGGGACGGGCAGTCGAACCGGTAGTCGGGGTTCTGCGCGAGGACGAAGAACTCCCCGCCCGGGACGAGGTTGCGGTGGATGTTGCGGCACATCCGCTCCATCGTGGCGAGGTCCTCGGCGTAGTTGAGGCACTGCACCCCCAGCGCGATGTCGAAGCGTGCTTCGAGGAGCGGGAGTTCGGCTACGTCACCGACCTCGTAGCGCACGCCCAGCGGTTCGCGCCGTTCGATCTCGCGCGCGGCGGCGATCATCTCGCCGGAGATGTCGACGCCGAGGACGTCGGCGGCGCCGCGCCGCTTGAACTCCCGGCTGTAGAAACCGGTTCCGCACGCCAGGTCGAGGACCGACCTGCCGCTGACCTCCCCGACCAGGCCCAGGAAGCTGGGTACCTCCCCGTACCGGATCATCGGCAGGGACTTGAACCCCTCGAACGCCTCGCCGATCCCGTCGTACTGCTGTCCGCTCATCGTGCCGTCCTCCCCGTGGTTCGTCCTGGTCGGCAGTCTCACCGAATCCTGACGGGCCGTCGTACGGGCAGAACGCACAAAGATCCGGACCGCCTCCCGGCTTCCCGTACGGGCGGGCCTCAGGCGCTCCCGGTGCGGGACCTGCGGCGGCGGAGGGTGAACAGGGCCGCCGCGAGGGCGACGAGGAGGGCTGCGACGGTCAGCAGCCAGGCCGGGATCCCCCCGACGGTGAGCAGCTCCCCGTGGTAGATCACCTTGCGGTACGGGGTGTCGGCGGCCGTGGCGCGCAGTTCGTGGTCGCCGTCGATGCGGGCCGGCTCCGGGAACTCCTGGTCGATCGCGGTCAGGAACGCCGGCTTGCCGCCGGTGAGCGCGGCGAGGCCGCCCTCCGGGGTGACCTCGCCCGCGAAGGTGACCTTCGGCTCGGCGCCGCCGATCGGGGAGGCGGGCTCCATCCGGTGGTCGGCGAGGATGTAGAGGCCGAGCGACTGCGGGGTCTTGGCCAGCCGGGAGAGCCGCATCGGGTAGACCGGCCGGTCGCTGTCGAAGCGGATCCTCAGCGGGTCGAGGGCGCCCCTCAGGGGCTTGCCGGGCTCGCGGGGGGCGAGGCGTACGGCGACGTACTCCCACTTCTGGTCCACGTACGGCTTCAGTTCGGCGGACAGGCCGTCGGGCAGCTTGAAGCCGTTGGTCTCCAGCCAGGTGCGCAGCGCGTCCGGGTCGGTCGCGGTCAGGCGGGCGACGTCGAAGTCGCCGAGCTGCTCGCGGCCGACGACGCCGACCGCGGAATCCGCCGCGCCGGGGAGTGCGGCTCCCACCGAGTCGCCCGTGGTGGCGGAGAACGGCCAGTCCCGGTCGCGCGGCCAGAAATAGCCGCGCGTCTTGTACTCGGGCCGGGTCAGCCAGGTCAGCTGGCGGAACATCTCCGCGTCGCCCAGCTCCACCGTCGCCCGCCCCGGCACCGGCATGATCCACGCCGCCCGCTGGGCGTCACCGCGGACGACGAACCGCATCACGATCTGTTCGGTCCGCCCGTCGAAGCGCACGACGGAGGTCTCGCGTTCGACGCCGATCCGGGCGTAGCCCTCGGGGATCATCGCCCCGCAGCCGCACGCGTACGCCGGGCTGATCAGGGATCCCAGCTGGGTCGCGAGCAGGGCCAGCAGGAGGGCGGCGATTCTTCGTTTCATCCACACGGGGTCTCAGACGAGGACCCCCGTGATCCGGTTCCGGCCAAGATCCGCGGCCGGAACCGGGCCCTGGTCACAGGCCCGTTCCGACTCGCGGAACCCCCTGGTCAGGCCGGTTCCCGATCCCCATACTGCTCGCATGAGAGGGACGGAGAACACGCCGCGCACCAGCCCCCTGGTGCCCGACGCGGTGGGGGCGGAGATCGGCCGGCACGACTGGGAGGCGATCACCTGCGGCTGCGGCCGCGGCGCGGGGCACCTCGTGGACACCCTGTGGGCGGCGGCCGAGGGTCATCCCGCCGCGTTCCGCGCCCTGGAGGGCCACGCCTTCCTCTCCGGCCGCCTGCACCCGCCCGCTCCGGCGGTGTGCGGGGTGCTCATGGCCGTCTGGTCGGCGGGGCCGCCGCGGCTGGCCACCCGCGAGGCTCTGCTGTGGACCCTGCTGTCCCTGCTCGGCACCGAGGACGACGGGTCCTCGCACGAGGCCGGGCTGTACGGGCAGTGCGCGGCGTTCGTCCGCGCGGGACTGCCTTCGCTGCGCCACGCGGCGGCCGCCGCGCCGGGCACGCCGACGGCCGCCTACGTGGACGGCGTCGTGGAGCTGCTCGGCCTGGCCGCCTGAGACCCCGGGCGGTCCTGCCGCGGGACGCCACCGCGGAGGCAGGCGCGCAGCAGCTCCGGGGTGACCTCCTCCAGCGACCGGGCGAAGGTGCGTACCGGCGAGGGCGGCACCTCCAGCAGCGACGGGACCACCAGGACCCGGCACCCTGCGGCCTCCGCGGAGGCCGCGCCGTCGGGCGAGTCCTCCACCGCCACGCAGTCCCGTACGTCGGCGCCGAACCGCTCGGCGGCGCTCCGGTAGGGGTCCGGGTGCGGCTTGGTCCGGTCCGTGTCGTCGGCGGACAGCGTGAACGCGAACGGGACGTGGGCCAGTGAACCGCCGACGACCGAGTCGACGACCAGCCGCGGCGAGGCACTGACCAGGGCGAAGGGCACGCCCTGCGCTTCGAGGGCGGTCAGCAGCCGCTGGGCGCCGGGCCGCATCGGCGCCCCCGCCTCCACGGCGCGGAAGAAGTCCGCGGTCAGCCCGCGCGCCACCTCGGACGGGTCTCCCCCTCCCGAGACCCGTACGAGGTGGGCGGCGGTGTCCTCGACCGCGCGCCCCACGACCTCCGGGGCGTCCGCGTCGGTGAGTTCGTGGCCGAGGCCCCGCGCGATCCGTTCCGTGGACCGCCACCACAGGACCTCGGTGTCGACGAGGGTGCCGTCCATGTCGAACAGGACGGCGGCGAGGCCGTTCACGCGGACCGGGCCACGACGAGCATCGGCCGCTCGGCCAGGCCCACGCGGGCCCGCGCGCCCGGCGCCAGCTCCCCCGCGTCCCGCGAGGGCAGGTCCGCCTTGACGGAGGTGCCGCCGGGCAGGTCGATGTGGAGCCGGGTCACGGCGCCGAAGAAGGACGCGGAGACCACGGTCGCCGTGCCCTCGGGGTCGGCGGCGGCGGTGACGTTCTCGGGCCGGACCAGTACCTCCACCTCCCGCGTGGCCGTCGGGACGGGCCCGTCGACGGGCAGCCGCGCGCCGGCCACCTCCACCAGGCCGGAGTCGGTGATCCGTCCGGGCAGCCGGTTCATGGTGCCGACGAACTCGGCGACGAACGGCGTCGCGGGGCGCTCGTACAGCTCGGCGGGGGCCGCGCACTGCTCCAGGCGGCCTGCGTTCAGGACGGCGACCCGGTCGGCCATCGACAGCGCCTCCTCCTGGTCGTGCGTGACGAACACGGTGGTGATGCCGAGGGAGAGCTGGAGCCGGCGGATCTCGTCGCGCAGGTTGGCCCGTACCTTGGCGTCGAGCGCGGAGAGCGGCTCGTCGAGCAGCAGGACGCGGGGGCGCAGGGCCAGGGCGCGGGCGAGGGCCACGCGCTGCTGCTGACCGCCGGACATCTGGTGCGGGTAGCGGTCGCCGTGGTCGGGCAGGCCGACCAGGTCGAGGAGTTCGGCGGCGCGCTCGCGGCGCTGGGCGGCCCCGACCTTGCGGACGCGCAGGCCGAAGGCCACGTTGTCGCGGGCGCTGAGGTTCGGGAAGAGGCTGTACGACTGGAAGACCATTCCGGCGTCACGCCGGTTGGCCGGCACGCGGGTGATGTCCTCGCCGTCGACCAGGACTTCACCGGAGTCGGGCTGCTCGAAGCCCGCGACCACGCGCAGGGCGGTGGTCTTTCCGCAGCCCGACGGGCCGAGCAGGGCGACGAGTTCGCCCGGCTCGATGGTCAGGTCGAGCCCGTCGAGGGCGACGGTGGAGCCGAACGCCCGCCGCAGTCCGCGGAATTCGACGCGCGCGCCCGGCGCGGAGGCCGTGCGGTCATCGGAGCCCTCGGACTGCCGGGCCGCGGGAAGGGTGGTGGACATGGGGGTCAGGACTCCTTGCGGGAGGTGGGGGACGAACTGGGGGCGGAGGACACCGTGGCGGGGTTGGTCCCGGCCCGCGAGAGGACGAGCAGCAGCAGCCAGGTGATGAGGAGGCTGAGGACGGAGACGGCGACCGACATCCGGGCGTGGGCCCCGGAGATGGTGACGATCCACACGGCGAAGGGCCTGAAGCCCAGCAGCGAGGCGATGGTGAACTCGCCGAGGACCAGGGCCAGCGTGAGGAACGCGGCCCCGGCGAGCGAGGCCCGCAGATTGGGCAGCAGCACGCGCAGGACCACGTACGGCCAGCCGGCGCCGCAGCTGCGGGCGGCCTCGACCAGCGTCGGCACGTCGATGGCGCGCATGCCCGCGTCGAGCGAGCGGTAGACGAAGGGCAGCGCCAGCACCGTGTAGGCGAGGACGAGCACGACGGGGAACCGCTCGTCTTGTACGGCCAGGAAGGTCTGGTACAGCGGGGTCCGCGACAGGTGCTCGGGGCCCCAGCGCAACACGGTGGTGATGCCCGTGACCAGCGCGATCGGCGGGACCACCAGCGGCAGCATGCACATCACCTCGACGACCGGGCGCAGCCGCGGCGAGCCGAGGCGCACGGCCACCAGCGCGGGCACGGCGAGCAGGAGCGACACCGCGATCGTGGCGGCGGCCAGCCCGAGGGAGAGCAGCATGCTCTCGGTGAACCCGTCGGCGGCGAGGAGCTGGGTGTACGCCTCGAAGCTGACGCCCTGGCCGGGGACGTGCACGGTGAAGACGAAGGAGGCGATGAGCGGTACGAGGAAGTACGCGCCCGCCAGCAGGAGGACGGCTCCGCGCCAGACGCGCGGGCGGGGGCGACGGCGCGGGGCACGGGTCTTCGCCGTGGATCCGGCCGGCGCCGCCCCGGTGTGCGGGGTGGCGCCCTCGGTGTCCGGGGCGGTCGGTGCGGGCGTCGGGGTCATCGCAGCCATCGGGCGCTCCGTCGCTGGAGGGGCAGGTAGACCGCCATGACGAGGCCGGCGATCAGGATCATGTCGAGCCCGAGGGCGAGCGCCACGTTCTCCTGGCCGGTCAGCACGTTGCCGGACAGCGCGTCGGCGATCTTGAGCGTGACCAGCGGTACGGAGCCGCCGACCAGGGCCGCGGCGGTGGCGTGCGCGGCGAAGGCGGTGCCGAAGAGCAGCACGAACCCGCCGAGCAGCGAGGGAGCCAGGACCGGCAGTCCGACGTGGCGCCAGAACTGCCGTCCGGTGGCCCCGTTGTTCTGGGCGGCCTCGCGCCACTGAGGGCGCAGTCCGTCCAGCGCCGGGGCGATCACGAGCACCATGAGCGGGATGAGGAAGTACAGGTAGACCACGGTCAGGCCGGTGAAGGAGTACAGGTTCCAGCCGAATCCGGTGAGATCGGCGAGCTGGGTGACGACTCCGGAGATGCCCACGGTGGCGATGAACGCGAACGCGAGCGGTACCCCGCCGAAGTTGGCGAGCACGCCGGACGCGGTCAGGGCGGCGCTGCGCAGCGCCTGCGACCGGGAGGTGACCACGGCCTGTGCGATCAGGACCCCCAGCACGCCGCCGATCAGGGCGGTCAGGGCGGAGAGCTGGACGCTGCCGATGAGCGAGCCGAGGTACGGGCCCTGGAGCGAGCGCGCGAGGTGCTCGCCGGTCAGCTGCGTGGCGCCGGTCGAGGGGTCGGTGCGGGTGACCGCGCCGAAGGCGATGGCGCCAAGCGGGATGCCGAAGCAGAGCCCGGTGAAGGCGAGGAGGGGGAGGGCGGCCAGCCAGGTGCGCGGGCCGCGCCGCCGGCGGCGGCTGGTGGTGCTGCCGCCGGCGGTCCCCTCCGGGTGGGAGGTGGGGGTGGAGGGGGACATCAGGAGAGGGCCTTGTCCCACTTCTCGGCGAGGGTGGCCTTGGCCTTGTCCAGCTCCGCGGAGGCGGGGAAGGCCGGGGTGCCCTGGATCTGCGGGAGCTTGGCGGCGGCGTCCTTGTCGACGGTGCCGTCCTGGGTCATCACCGGGAGCAGGACCGCGCGGGCGTGGCCCCCCAGGTACAGGTTCTGGCCCTCGGCGCTGTAGAGGAACTCCATCCACAGGCGGGCGGCCGCCGGGTTCGGGGCCTCCTTGTTGACGGCCTGCGAGTAGTACTGGGCGTAGACGCCATCGGTGGGGACGGCGACCTTCCAGTCGACGCCCTTGCCCTTGAACTGCTCGGCGTAGCCGGCGTTCAGGTAGTCCCAGTCGATGGAGATGGGCGTCTCGCCCTTCTCCACCGTGGCCGGGGTGGACTCGACCGGGATGAAGTTGCCGCTCTTGCGCAGCTGTCCGAAGAAGTCGATGCCGGGCTGGATGTCGGCGAAGGAGCCCTTGTTGGCGAGCGCGGCCGCGTAGACGCCGCCGAAGGCGGAGCCGGACTTGGTCGGGTTGCCGTTGAGGGCGACCTTGCCCTTGTACTCGGGCTTCAGCAGGTCGGCGAAGGTCGTCGGGCAGTTCGGGATCTTGGCCGCGTCGCAGCCGATGGAGACGTAGCCGCCGTAGTCGTTGTACCAGCGGGCGTCGGCGTCCTTCTGGCCGGCCGGGATCTTGTCCCAGGCGGTGACCTTGTACGGGGCGAACAGGTTCTCGGCGGCCCCGCTGCGCGCGAAGGCGATGCCGAGGTCCATGACGTCGGGGGCCCGGTCCTGGCCCTTGCGGGACTTCACGGCGGCGATCTCGTCGGCGCTGGAGGCGTCGGGGTTCTCGCTGTTGACCTTGATCTTGTACTTGGCCTCGAAGGCCTTGATGATCGCGCCGTAGTTCGCCCAGTCCGGCGGCAGCGCGATGACGTTCAGCTTGCCTTCCTTCTGGGCGGCCGCGACGAGGGCGTCCATGCCGCCGAGGTCGGCCGCCGAGGCGGCGGCGCCCGGCTGGACCTTGGACTTGCCGTCGCCGGCGGTACCGGCGGCCTTGTCCGGAGCGGCGCCACACGCGCTGAGCGTGGTGAGGACAGCGGCGCTGAGCAGTACGGCTGCACCGCGGCGGGCGGAGGAACTGAGCACGGTCTCTCCCGGAGACGGGTTCCTGACGGGGGTCGACTTGTCTGAACAAGTTGGCTCCAGTTCGCCCGGCCCCGCTGTACGGACGGTGAACGGGGGCTGGACCGCGGGGCACGAGTCGAGGAAGAGACGAGATTGACCGAAAGAAGCCGTGACAGGGAGGCTTCAATGATCTTCGAATCCCGGGTCGGGGGGCTCGTCGGGATACGGTCGACGGCATCCGGTGACGACGACAAGGGCAGCGAGGGGGCGGGGCGGCCATGGGCACGATCCGGTATCTGGAGATCGCCGAAGCGCTGCGCACGGCGATCCTCTCCGGCGAGTACGCGGTGGGCGCCCAGCTCCCCTCGGAGAGCGATCTGGCCGCCCGCTGGTCCGCCTCGCGCGGAACCGTCCGCCAGGCGGTGGCCACGCTCGCCGCGGAGGGGCTGATCGGCTCCCGGCAGGGCGCCCGGAGGATCGTTCTGCGCCACGAGCGGCGGCACAGCTTCGGCGAACTCAACAGCTTCGCCCAGTGGGCCGAGGGGCTCGGCCAGGAGGTCACCAGCCGCTTCCTCACCCGGGTCCGACGGCCGGCCACCGCCGAGGAGGCGGAGCGGCTCGCCCTCGCGCCGGGCACCGAGATCCTGTCCGTGCTGCGGCTGCGGCTCCTCGACGGGGAGCCCACGATGGTGGAGCGGACCGCGTTCGCCGACTGGGTCGCCGCCGCGGTCGAGGCGATGCCGCAGGACGTCCGCTCGGTGATGGACCGTCTCGCGAACGACTCCGGGATCGTGGCCCATTACGGCGAGCACCTCATCGACGCGCTCTCCGCCGGCAGCGAGGACGCCCGGCTGCTGGGGGTCCGGCGCGGCAGCCCGCTGCTGCGCCAGCGGCACGTGTCCGCCACCGCCACGGGCCGCCCGATCGAGTGGACCGACGACCGCTACCGTGCGGGCAGCGTCACCTTCAGTGTGAGCAACTCGGCGGTAGCCACTCCCCTGGAGCGGCGGACGGGCGAGGGCTGACGGCCCGGTGCGCGAACACGGCGGCCGCCGCGCGCAGGGCGGACCGTCCTCGGCCGCGGGCGGCTCAGGCGTCCGCGACGCCGACGATCGCGCCGTCGCGCAGCTCCAGCACGCGGTCCGCGAGTTCGATGAGGGCCGGGTCGTGGGTGGCGACGAGAACGGTGACGCCTTCGCTGCGCACCACCGCGCGCAGCAGCTGCATGATGGAGCGGCCGGTCTCGGAGTCGAGCTGGCCGGTGGGTTCGTCGGCGATGATCAGGGCCGGCTCGTTGGCCAGGGCGCGGGCCACGGCCACCCGCTGCTGCTGGCCGCCGGAGAGTTCGCCGGGCCGCTGCCCGGCGTGCTCGGCCAAGCCGACCAGCGCCAGCAGGGTGCGGGCACGCTCCTCGCGCTGCTTGGCCGGCATCTTCCGCATCCGCATCGGGACGCCGACGTTCTCCAGCGCGGTCAGGACGGGGATCAGCCCGAAGGACTGGAACACGAAGCCGATCCGGTCGCGGCGCAGCGCGAGCAGGCCCTCTTCGTCCAGACCGGCGAGGTCGGTACCGTCGAGGACGACATGGCCCCCCGTCGGGGTGTCAAGGCCTCCGACCAGGTTCAGCAGGCTCGTCTTGCCGGAGCCCGAGCGGCCCTTGAGAGCGGTCAGCCGCCCGCGTTCCACCTCGAACGACACCCCGCGCAGCGCGTGTACCTCGCGGTCGCCGCTGCCGAAACTGCGCCGGAGACCGTGGGCCACGACCATGGGCGTCTGCGCCGTGTCGACCTGGTTCTGCGTCATGGTGTGGACTCCCCCTGGAATCTGCCGACGATCACCGCCGCGGGCCACGCCGCATCGGCCGTTGCCATCGCCTCGTTCGCCCTCAATCGCTTCGTTTCGAATTTGTTCATCCGCCCCACCCTTCGCGCAAGCCCCTTCCGTCGCGCGTTCGAATCTGACAGCATCGTCCGCTATCCGGTGCCATCGGTCCGGATGGGGGAGGAAAACGGCACATGCTCGGCTTCGTCGTGCGCCGGCTGCGCGGGCGAGTGCCGCTCGCCGCCGCCGTGCTGCTGACCGTACTGATCACCACGACCGTGCTGACCGCACTGTCCGCGTTCACCCGCGGCGTGGGCGAGGCCGGACTGCGCCAGGCCCTGCAGGGACCCGACCGGGCGCGGACCACCGTCCTGGTGACCGGCGAACACGCCGCGCCCGACCGCGGCTCGGACGACGAGGCCGTACGCGCCTTCGCCGGCGAGCTGTTCGGCCGGCTGCCCGTCGCCGTCGAGAACGTGGCGCGCAGCCGTTCGTACGGGCTGCCCGGCGCGCGCACCCCCGGCCGGGACGCCGACCTGACCCTGCTGGCCGCCTTCGACCACCGCAACGTACGCCTGCTCGCCGGCTCGTGGCCCGAGCCGGTCGGCGCTCCCGGCGGCCGGGTGCCGGTGGCCGTGCCCCGGGCGGCGCTGACCCGGCTCGGGCTGAGCCCCGAGGCGCTGCCCGCCGAGGTGCGGCTCGACGACCGCTACGGCGGCTCCCCGCTGACCGTGCTGGTCACCGGGGTCTACCGGGCGGCCGAACCCGAGGCGCCCTACTGGCGGCTCGACCCGCTCGGCGGCCGCGAGCTCCAGGTCGGCAGCTTCACCACGTACGGCCCGCTGCTCGTGGACGACACGGCCTTCACCGCGGGCGGGCTGGTACAGAACAACCGTGCCTCGCTCCTCACCCCGGACCTGGCCACCACCAACGGCTCGGACGCGGAGGCGATCCGGGACCGCGCGGCCGCGGCCGCCGAGTCGCTCAAGCGCACCAAGTCCCTCCAGGCCAGGACCGAACTCCCCGATTTCCTCGGTGAACTGGCCTCGGCGCAGCTGGTCGCCCGCTCGACTCTGCTCATCGGCGCCCTCCAGCTCGCCGTCCTGGCCGCGGCCGCCCTGCTGCTCGTGGCCCACCTGCTGACGGAGCGCCAGGAGGGCGAGCGCGTGCTGCTCGCCGCGCGCGGCGCGTCCCGCCGGCGCCTCGGCGCCCTGAGCGCGGCCGAGGCGCTGCTGCTCGCCTTGCCCGCCGCCGTTCTCGCACCGCTGCTGACCCCGCCGCTGCTGCGGCTGCTCGGCGGGTTCGGACCGCTCGCACGGGTGCCGTTCGACACCTCCGGGACCTGGCTGCTGTGGCCGGTCGCGGCGGGCTGCGCCCTGGCCTGCGTACTGCTGGCCGCGCTGCCCGCCGTGCTGCGCGGCGTCGCCGCGGCGGCCCTGCGACGCAGCGGACGCCGTCAGGCCCTGGTGGCCGGGGCGGTCCGCTCGGGCGCCGACCTGGCGCTGGTGGCACTCGCCGCCCTCGCCTACCAGCAGTTGTCGCAGCACAGCGGCGACGGGCTCACGGCCGGGCCGGCGGCCGGCAGTGGCGGCGGGACGATCGGTGTGGACCCGGTGCTGGTGGCCGCACCGACGCTGGCCCTGTGCGCCGGCACGCTGCTGGTGCTGCGGCTGCTGCCGCTCGCCGCGCGGCTGGGCGGGCGGATCGCCGCCCGGGGCCGCGGGCTCGGCCCTGCTCTCGTGGGCTGGCAGCTCGCGCGCCGGCCGGGACGGGCCACCGGGCCCGTACTGCTGCTCGTACTCGCCGTGTCCAGCGGGGTCCTGGCCCTCGGCCAGCACACTGCCTGGTCCGCCTCCCAGCGCGACCAGGCCGAGTTCACCACCGCCGGGGGTCTGCGGATCTCCGGCAGCGACCTGCCCGCGATGGGCCAGGCCGGCCGGTACGCGGCGCTGCCCGGCGGTGACGGGGTGATCCCCGTGATCCGCGAACCGCAGGAGCTCCCGGGCGGGCGGGCCGCGCAGGTGCTCGCACTGGACGCGGCCGGGGTGGCCGAACGGGTGCCGCTGCGTGCCGATCTGCGCGACGGGCGGGGCATGCGGGAGCTGTTCGCGCCGCTGTCGAAGCCCTCCGTCCCGGAGGCGGGCCACATCGCGCTGCCCGGGAAGCCGCGGCGCGTCGACCTCGACGTGGACCTGCGGGTGTCCGGCGGCGACAGCGGGCACCCCGGGATCGGTCTGCTGCTGCGCGACCGCTTCGGGCTGACCTATCGGACGCCGATGGTCCAGCTGCCCGGCACCGGGGCTTCCACCGTCTCCGTGGACCTCGGCGCGCCGACCGGCGCCCCCCTCGGTTCGGCCGCGGCCCCGCTGACCCTGGCCGGGATCGCGGTGTCGTACGGCGCGGGAGAGGAGTACCCGGGCCTCGACGCGGAGGAAAAGGCGCCCGGCGGCGCGGAGTTGACCGTACGCCGACTGGCCGTGTCCGACACCGCGACGGGCCGGGCCGAACCGGTGGTGGCCGGTGCGGGCGCGTGGTCGCTGTCCGGGCCCGCGCTCACCGACGGCTCCCGCGCCGCCGAGCTGCTGCCGGGCACGCAGGACGGCTCCGAGCTGCTGCGGGTGCGCTACCGGGGCGGCAACGAGGCCAAGAGCGGGATCCAGCTGGCGCTGACGCCGCCGGGGGCGCAGGGCTCCGCCGAGGTGCCCGGGATCGCCACCCGCGCCTATCTCGCCGGGGTCGGCGCGGCTGTCGGGGACCTGGTGCCCGTCCCGCTGGACGGCGCCACGGTGCCGGTGCGGATCACGGCCGCCATCGGCTCCCTGCCGGTGGCCGGTGACACCGCCCTCGCCGTCGACGTGGGCAGTGTGGGTCGCCTCCTGGCGGCGGGCGGCGCACGCGAGCTGCCGGCCCCCACCGAGTGGTGGCTGCCGGCGAAGTCCGCCTCCGACACCGCGCCGGCCCGCGCCGCCGCCGAACTGCGGGCCGGAGCCGGGGTGCAGCAGGTACGGCTGCGCGAGGAGGTCGCCGCCGGGCTGCTGGACGACCCGCTCAGCGCGGGTCCGCAGGGCGCACTGGCCGCCCTCGCCGCGGCCTGCGCAGTGCTGGCGGCGATCGGCTTCGCCGCCTCCGCGGCGGCGGGAGCCCGTGAGCGGGCCCGCGAGTCGGCGGTGCTGCTGGCACTCGGATCGCCCGGCCGGACCCTGGCCCGGACGGCGGCCGCCGAGAGCGGCCTGCTGGTCGGACTCGGCTGCGCCGTCGGGGTCGGTCTGGGCGCCGCGATCGTCCATCTGGTGGTGCCGCTGGTGGTGTTGACGCCCGCCGCGCGCCGCCCGGTGCCCCAGGTGATCGTCGACCTGCCGAACGGCACGACGCTGCTGCTGACCGTCGCGATCGCCGCCGTGCCGCTGCTGTCCGCGGTGCTCGGCGGCCGACGCGACCGGAACGTCTCGAACGCGGCCGCCCGGCTGCGGTACGTGGAGGAGCTGTGACCAGGCCCGCAGACATGCCGGACGGCGCGCGAGGCGGCGTACCGGAAACCGCGACGGACGGAGCGCCGGGCCACGCACGTGCGAGCGCGCCCTGGGTGCGGACCCGGTTGCGCTCGGCGCCGTCCAGCGCCCTGCTCGCCGCGGCCCTCGCCTTCGTCGCCGTACTGCTCGCCGCCGCCCTGCCGCGCGCCCTGGACCGGGGCGCCGATCAGGCCCTGCGCTCGTTCCTGGACGACCGCGGTCCCGCCGCGACGAGCCTGCTCGCCACCTCCACCTCCCGGTACGGGAACGAGTCCCCCGAGAACCTGGATTCCGTACGCGACGCGCTGCTCGCCCGTACCGGCGACGCCTTCGCCGTCGCCCCCGCGGGAACGGTCCAGGGCACCCAGGCGGCAAAGCCGCGCAGCCTCGCCAATCCCGAACTGCCGCGCCCCGATGGCGTTCCGCCCGGCCTGGACCTGCTCTACCTGCGCGATGCCGCCGCCCACACCGCGCTGGTGGAGGGACGCTGGCCGAGCGGCGGAGCCCCGGACGGGCCCGTGCCGGTCGCGATCTCCCAGCAGGCCGCGCAGACGCTGGGCGTGCGGATCGGCACGGTGCTGCAGACGGTCCCGAGCAGCTCCGACCCGATGAGCGCCGAGGTGGTCGGTCTCTACCGGGCCACCGACGAGGCCGACGTCTTCTGGACCGGGCTGCCCTGTCTCACCCGTGCCTGCGCGAGCAACACCTCCACCGTTCCGCCGCAGCGGTACTGGAAGACCGCCGCCCTCGTCGGGCCCGACGGGCTCGACCGGCTCGGACCGTGGGGCGCGGGCGCCGAGGACTTCTGGCGGATCCCGGTGGACACCGACCGGCTGCGGGCCGACCGGCTGCCCGTCGTCGCCCGGGAGATCGCCGCGTACGTGGGCGGCCCGACCGCCTCCGCCCTACGGGGCACCACCCAGCGGAGCGACCTGCGCATCGCCTCCCAGCTGCCGGAGCTGTTCAAACAGGCCGAGGCCCGCCAGCAGGCGGTCGCGCCGCTGGCGGCGATCGGCCCGGCGGGGGTGGCCGGGGTGGCGGCCGTCGTGCTCTGCCTGGCCGCCGCCCTCACCGGGGACCGGCGGGAGTCGGAGCTGCGGCTGCTGCTGGCCCGCGGCGGATCGCCGGGCGGCATCGTCGGCCGGCTGCTCGGCGAGGGCGCCGTGACCGTCCTGCCCGCCGCCGCATTGGCCACCGCACTCGCGCTGTGGCTGCTGCCGGCTCCCCGGTCGGCCGCCGCCCTGCTCGCGGCCGGGGCCGTCGCGTTGCTGGCCTGGCTGGCGTTCCCGGTGCGGGCGGCCGTGCTGCTGTCCGCGCGGCGCCGCGGACCGGCCCCGCGGCGCCGGCTGGTCGCCGAGCTGCTCGTCGCCGCCGCCACCGCCGCGGCCGTCTTCGAAGTACGGCAACGCGGTGTCGCGCCCGCCGGCGAGGGCCTGGATCCCCTGCTGGTCGCCGCCCCGCTGCTGCTCGCACTCTGCGGCGGCCTGGCACTGGCCCGGCTCCAGCCCGTCCTGGTGGGGATGCTGGCCCGGGCGGCCGGACGGTCGTCCGCACTGGTCGGCTTCCTCGGCCTGGCCCGCGCGGCCCGGGGCACCGGCGGCCGGGCCCGCCCGCCGGTCCTGCCGCTGATCGCGCTGCTGCTGGCTGTGACCACGGGCGGGTTCGGGGCCACGGTGCTGGACGCGGTGGACAGCGGACGGCTGCGGGTCGCCCGCCTGGCGGTCGGCGGCGACGTCCAGATCGCGGCGCCGTACGGGGGCGCCCTGCCCCCGGCGATGACCGAGGCCGCCGCCGCGCTGCCCGGCGTACGGACGTCGGCCGGCGTGTGGACGGACGACAAGGCGTTCGTGTTCGGCACGGTCCAGGGATCCACCCAGGTCACGGTGGTCGTCGCCGAGCCGAAGGCGTACGCGGAACTGGCCCGGACCATCGGCCGCGGACAGTTCGACCCCGCGCTGCTCTCGGCCGGCCCTTCCGCCGACGCGCCCGTGCCGGCGCTGTTCAGCAGTGACCTGGCCAAGCTGGCGGCCGCCGGTACCTACCGGCTGTCGCTCGGCGGCGGTGAACTGCAGATCGGTTCCGTCGGTGTGGTGGAGGGAACCCCGGCCCGGCCCGGACCGGGCGGCGCCGTGGTCGTCCTGCCGGCCGGGCCGACCACCGCACGGCTGCCCAGAACCGGTCGTCCCGATCGCTGGCTCGCGACCGGGCAGGTCGACGGGGACCGGCTGCGCGAGGCCGTACGGGCCGCCGCCCCGGCGGGGACCGCCGGGCAGTACACCGTACGGACCAGCGCCGGCACGGCCGCCGAGCTCGGCAGCGACCCGCTCCAGCGGTCGGCCGTGCGGTTGTTCTGGGCTTCCGTGGCCGCAGTCGCAGGCTTCGCCCTGCTCGCCGTACTGCTCACGCTGGTACGGGCGGCGCCCGAACGCGCCGCCCTGCTGGCGCGGTTGCGCACGATGGGGCTGCGACCCCGGGACGGCATCCGGCTGATCCTCACCGAGGCGCTGCCTCAGGCGCTGGCCGCCACCGTCGGCGGCGCGCTCGTCGCGGTCTCGGCCGTCGCCCTCCTGGGGCCGGCGATGGACCTGTCCGCCCTGGTCGGTTCCAACGTGCCCACGGGACTGCGCCTGACGGCGCCGCCCGTGCTGACGCAGGCGCTGGGGCTGGCCCTCCTGGTCACCCTGGCCGTGATCGCCGAGGCGGCGATCTCCGGACGGCGCCAGATCACCACCGAGTTGAGAGCGGGAGACCAGCGTTGACGCTGAACAGCGAGCAGCCGACCTATGAAGAGCTGCGCCGGCAGGCCCTGGCCGCCGCCGAACCGCGCACCCGGCGCGCCGACACCGCCATCGCCTGCGACCGCCTGGTCCGCATCTTCAGCGCCGACGGGGTCGAGGTGCAGGCGCTCCAGGGCCTGGAACTGGCAGTGGAACGGGGTGATCTGGTCGCCCTGGTCGGCGCCTCCGGCAGCGGCAAGTCCACCCTGCTCAACATCCTGGCCGGGCTGGACGTCCCCACGGCCGGTTCGGCCACCGTGGAGGGCTTCGACCTACTCGGGATGTCGGCGAAGGACCGGCTGCGCTACCGCCGCGAGGCGGTGGGCTTCGTCTGGCAGCAGACCGCCCGCAACCTCCTGCCCTTCCTGACGGCGGCCCAGAACATCGCCCTTCCGATGCAGTTGACGGGACGGCGCGGACGCGGCGCGGCAGGACGGCAGGCGGACCGGGTCGCCCGCCTCCTGGAGGCGCTGGAGATCTCCGATCTCGCGGACCGGCGCCCCGCCGAGCTCTCCGGCGGTCAGCAGCAGCGGGTGGCCATCGCCGTGGCCATGGCCAACGACCCGGCGGTGCTGCTGGCGGACGAACCCACCGGGGAGCTCGACTCCGAGACCGGAGCGGCGATCTTCGAGGCCTTCCGCACGGTCAACCGGGAGCTCGGCGCCACCGTGGTCATCGTGACGCACGACCCGCTCGTCGCCGGGGAGGTCCGCCGTACCGTGGCGATCCGCGACGGCCGCACCAGCAGCGAGGTGCTGCGCCGCACGGTTACCGACGAGCACGGAGCGGAGTCGGTGAGCGAGCGCGAGTACGTGATGCTCGACCGGACCGGCCGCGTGCAGCTCCCGCACAAGTTCCTGGAGGCCCTCGGGATGGAACACCGGGTCGCGGTCGACCTGGCCGCGGACCACATCGAGGTCCGCCCCGACACGGCGCAGGACCCGTCCGCATGAGCCGCCCCCGCCGGTGGACGAACTGGTGGGCGTCACTTCCGTGGGGCGGGTGTCGTTAGGGCCTCGGGGTTGACTCTGGGGGCGAAGGGATGACGGAATGCGGCAGTTTCCTCTGGAGATGCACCAGATGGCACCGGGACGGGTCGTGGAGTGGCGGTTGCGGTCCACGGCCGGGGCGGCGGCGGACGCCGGCGGCGCGGGCGGCCCGGTGGGGGGTGCTGCGGACGGGGTGCCGGCCGACGCGGCGGGCAGGAGGGCATCGTTCAACCAGGACAAGCACTTCACCGTCGCCGAGGAGAGCCGCGGCGCCGACGACCCCGTCGCCTCGTGGATCGCGGTCACGTTCGAGGTCACCGGAGTGCTCGACGAGCAGGCCCTGACCGGGGCCCTGCTGGCCTTCGTACGCCGGCACGAGGTGCTGCGGTGTGAATTCCGCCGCCTCGCGGGCGAGTTGGCGTGCGAGCCGATCGCCGCCGCCGAACTCGCCCTCGACACCGTGCCCGTGGCCGCCTTCGACTGTTCCGAGGCCCTGCGCGGCTTCCTCGTCGACCGGTTCAAGCGCAGCATCGACACGCTGTCCTGGCCGCTGTTCACCATGGGCGCCGTGCTGCGCGGGGAGTCCGCGACCGTCTACCTCGCGTTCGACCACATCGTGTGCGACGGCCTGTCGATGCCGATCGTGGTCCACGAGGTGCAGAGCGCGTACGAGGCGCTGTGCCGCGGCGAGGAGATCGATCTGCCGCCCGCGCCGAGCTATCTCGACTTCGCCGAGGAGCAGCGCCGCCGCTACCTCTCCATCGACGCCGGTGACGACCGCCTCGGGTACTGGAAGTCGTTCATGGCACGCGGCGGCGGGGAGTTCTTCCCCCGGTTCCCGCTCGAACTCGGCGTCGAGCCGGACCGGATGTACCCGATCGTCAACGAGGCCTCGCCGCTGCTGGACGCGGCCGAGGCGGAGGTGTTCGAAAAGGTCTGCCGGGCGGTGGACGGCAAGCCGTTCATGGGAGTCCTGGCCGCCGTCGCGGTATGTCTGCGCGAGGCCGGCGGCCCCGGGGTCTACCGGGGCTTCATGCCGGTCAGCGAGCGCGGGCGGACCGGCTGGGCCAATTCGGTGGGCTGGTTCGTCAACACCATGCCGATCGAGTTCGACGCCTCGCCCGGCCGGGACTTCGCCCAGGTCATGGCGGCGGTCCGGGCCGGGTTCGGCGAGATGATGCGGCACATCGACGTGCCGTTCGTACGGGCCTGGCAGCTGCTGGCGCCCGCCGAGTTCGCCGCCCGCTCCTGGCCCTACCCGGTGAACTTCTTCTCGTACATCGACACCCGCAAGTGCCCCGGCGCCGAGCGGCACGAGGACTGGCGGCCGACCTCCCACGTGTGGTCGGCGCGGGCCAACGGTGCCTGCTCCTGGTTCCAGCGGGACACCGCCGGTCTGCACATGAACTCGATCTACGTGGACACCGCCGCCGCGCGGCGCACGATGGACGATTTCCAGGAGGCGCTGCGCGCCACGGTCCGGGAGATCGCCCGGCACGGTTCCTTCCGGCGGCCGGTGGCCCTCACCGCGCCGCGCCGACCGCTCGGCACGCCGCTGAACGGCGCGGCTCCGTACGCCCCCTCCGCCCTGCGCTCCTGACGACGCCGGCCGCCCGTGCTCACACGCGGGCGGCACGCCCCAGCAGCAGGTCCCGTTCCCGCGCGTTGTGCGTCAGCGAGGCGGCGCGTTCGAACTCCGCCCGGGCCTCCTCCCTGCGGCCCAGCCGCTCCAGCAGGTCGCCGCGGACGCTCGGCAGCAGGTGGTAGGTGCGCAGGGCCGGCTCCCCGGCGAGGGCGTCGACCAAGGGGAGCGCGGCCTGCGGCCCCTCGGCCATCGAGACGGCGACCGCCCGGTTGAGTTCCACGACCGGGGACGGGACCAGCTCGACGAGCCGTCCGTAGAGGGTGGCGATCGTCACCCAGTCGGTGTCCTCGTAGCGGACGGCCTCGGCATGGCAGCCGGCGATCGCGGCCTGTACGGAGTACGGACCGCTCCCCGCGTCCCGCATGGCCAGGGCCCCGCGGTGGATCAGCATCCGGTTCCACCTGGACCGGTTCTGGTCGGCGAGCAGCACCGGTTCGCCGTCCGGGCCGGTGCGCGCGGGGATCCGGGAGGCCTGGAACTCCAGGAGCGCCGCCAGCCCGTGGACCTCGGGCTCCTTGGGCATCAGGGCGGCCAGTACGCGGGCCAGCCGCAGGGCGTCCTCGCACAGGGCCGGGCGGACGAGGTCGTCGCCCGCGGTCGCCGAGTACCCCTCGTTGAAGATCAGGTAGATGACCTCCAGGACCGAGGAGAGCCGCTGCTCGCGGTCGGCTCCGTAGGGGACTTCGAAGGGCACTCCGGCCTTGGCCAGGGCCCGCTTCGCCCGGACGATGCGCTGGGCGACGGTCGGCTCCGGGGCGAGGAAGGCGCGGGCGATCTCCTGGGTGGTGAGCCCGCCCATCAGGCGCAGGGTGAGGGCGATCCGGGCCTCGGTGGCCAGGACGGGATGGCAGGCGGTGAAGATCAGCCGCAGCAGGTCGTCGTCGATGTCGTCGGGGGCCGCCGGCTCGGCGGGAGGCGGTACGTCCTCCAGGGTCCGGCCGACCTCGGCCAGCTTGCGGGCGTACGTCTCCTTGCGGCGCACGAGGTCGATCGCGCGGTGTTTGGCGGTGGCCATGAGCCAGGCGCCCGGCTTGTCCGGGACACCCGACTCCGGCCACTGCTCCAGCGCGGCGACCAGCGCGTCCTGGGCGATCTCCTCGGCGATGCCGACGTCGCGCACGATGCGCGCGACAGCGGCGATGATCCGCGCCGACTCGATCCGGAACACCGTTTCGACCGCCTGGGTCGCGCTCACTGCCGTCACGGCCACCCATCAGAGCAGCCGTGACGAGGCAGGGCAAATGCGGCGCGGTCAGCCTCCGTCGATCTGGCGCAGCTCGGCGCCGACGGTCCACTCCTCCGGGTGGATCTCCAGGAAGCGCTTGGTCCACTCCAGCGCCTCGGCCTTGTCCTTGGCCTGGAGGAGGGCGTAGCCGCCGACGACCTCCTTGGTCTCGGTGAAGGGGCCGTCGGTGTAGCTCAGCTTGCCGCCGGACCAGGTGACCCGGGTCCCCTCGGAGGTCGGGAGCAGCCCGGCGGTGTCGAGCATGACCCCGGCCTTGGTGATCTCCTCCATCAGCGCGCCCATGCGCTCACCGAACTCCGGCGGGAACTCGGTGTTCGCGGGCAGGGCCTGCTCGTCGATACGGATCAGGGAAAGGAAGCGCGGCATGGTGGCTCCTCGGTCGGACGGGCGGGGGCTGTCCCCGCCTCTCACTCCTGCGTCGAACGGGAGAGGCCCGGATCGACAGCTCCCCGGAGATTTCTTCAAAAAGAATCCTCCGGGCCGAAAAGCCCTACTCGCGAGTAGGATCGCGGGGCTCCGGCCCCTCCGAGAGGACATTCCCATGCCGCGCACCCCCTCTTCCCCCCTCCTGCTCGCCGGACTGCTGGCGACCGCGGGCGTGGCGCACGCCCTCGCGCCGAAGCAGTTCGACGCGATCGTCCCGAGCGCCCTGCCCGGCACCCCCCGGCAGTGGACGTACGCGAGCGGCGCGGCCGAGCTGGCGCTGGCCGCCGGAGTCGCCCATCCGCGGACCCGCCGGGTGGCGGCGCTGGCCACCGCGGCGTTCTTCGTCGGGGTCTTCCCGGCGAACGTCAAGATGGCCGTCGACGCCGGGCGCCGCTCCCCCGCCGTGCGGGCCGCGACGCTCGCCCGGCTGCCGCTGCAGGTCCCGCTGGTCCTGTGGGCCCGCAAGGTGAGCCGGGGCGCCGCCAGCTGACGGCACGCCCGCCCGGGTCACGGGCTGTCGCCCGACCAGTCCCAGTGGTCCGGATCGGCCGAGCGGCGGCTGTAGTGGGCGCGGCCGCCGGCCCCGTAGCGCCCTATCTCGGTGGGGAGCCGGGCCTCCTCGGCGAGTTGGCGCGGGCTCCAGCCCGTGATGTCCAGGAGGAGCCCGTCCAGCGGGCCGCCCACGAGTTCGCCGTAGAGGCGGCCGGGGCGCGCGCCGGGGTCGGGGTCGTCGTGGTCGGCGCCGTAGACCCGGCGCCTGAGCATCCTGTCGTCCATGGGCCCAGCTTCACAGCCACCACTGACAACGGGCCCGCGGCGCCGCCTCCTCAGCCTTCGAGGAGGCGCTGCCCGACGTACTCCCCCGGCGCGACCCCGCCCGCCACGGCGAACAGCGCGGACGCCTCGTGCTCGGTGTAGCGGGCGAGGGCGTCGCCCCGGGCCAGCCGGCGCTGGACGGGGACGAAGCCCGTGCGGGGATCGGCCTGCCAGGCGACGAACAGCAGCCCCGCGTCCGGTGCGCCGTCGGGCCGCAGGCCGTCGTAGTACGACCATCCGCGCCTCAGCATCGTCGCCCCGGCGTTGGTGCGGGGCGCGGCGAGCCGGATGTGGGCGTTGGCCGCGATGACGGGGATCCCGTCCGGCCGCGCGGCCTCCAGGTCCACCGGCGTGCGCTCGGTGCCGCCGGTCAGCGGGGCCCCGTCGGTCACGCGCCGCCCCACCGCCTCCTCCCGGTGGTGGACGGGCAGCCCCTCCCAGGTGTCGAGGAGCATCCGGATCCGGCGTACGACCACGTACGAGCCCCCGGTCAGCCAGGGCGGCGCGTCCGAGCCGGTGACCAGGATCCGGGCCCGCTGGGCGGGGTCCTCACCGGGGGCCGGGTTGGCGGTCCCGTCGAGCTGGCCCATGGGGTTGCGGTGGGTACCGGACGCGGCGGGGGAAGGCGCGCCCGCGGGCGGCCGGGTGAACCCGGACATCACCCAGCGGGTGCGCGCCGTGCCCCGGGCCAGCCGCTGGAGGGTGCGCAGGGCGTGTACGGCGGCGAAGGGGTCGTCCGCGCCGATCTGCACGAACAGGTCGCCGCCGGAGCGGGCCGGATCGAGGCGGTCGTCCGGGAAGTCGGGGAGCGGGGCGAGGGCCTCCGGGCGGGCCGGGGCGAGCCCGAGCCGGTCGAAGAGGCCCGCTCCGAAGCCGAAGGTGGCGGTGAGCGAGGCGGGCCCGGCTCCGAGGGCGACGCCGGTGTCGCCGGTGTCGCCGTCCGCCCCCGGACAGGCCGCGGCCGGCGGCTCGCCGCGGCTCATCCGGGCCGCCGCCCCGGTCCACGCGCGCAACAGGGCGGCCGCGCGCGCCCGGTCGGCCTCGGGCCCGAGGTCCAGGGCGGCGAGGTGCGCGTACGGCTGCCGCCTGGTCAGGATCCCGGCCTGGTACGGCCCGTGGAAGGGGATGACGGCCGCCGGCCCCCGGGCCCCGGCCCCGGAGGTCGTCAGTACGGCGCCGCCCGCGGCCAGGGCGGCGGCCGCTCCCCCGGCCCCGAGCAGGGCCCGGCGGGCGATCCGGGACCGGTCACCGGACGGACCGCGCCCGCCGGGCTCCTCGGCCGCGCGGCCCTCCACCGTCACCTGGCCCCGTCGACCAGCGGGTCGACGACCCCGACCCAGATCCGGTTCAGCTCGGACACGTACCGGCCGCCCTTGGTGTCCTGCGGTACGACGAGCCGCGGCCCGGCCGCGTCGTCGAACGGCACGCCGTCCTCGGAGACCGCGAGCAGGACCTGGCTCCTGGCGAACCCGGGATCGAGTTCGGCCCAGGCGAACACGGCGCGGTAGTCGCCTCCCCCGGTCGCGGCGACCACCCCGCGCAGCTGGCCGTTCTTCTTGCTCGGGTCGAAGCGCGGCTCCGCCGTCTTCAGCACCTCGTACAGCGGCACGCCCGCGTACGTGTGCTCCTGATCCCCCTTGGCGCTGGTGAACTTCACCGGCGCCGAGCTCTGCGGCAGCTTGCGCAGGTCGGCGAGGGTGAGGGTGTAGGGCTTGGCGACCTCGCCGCCGACCTGTACCTCGCCCGGCTTCAGCGGCGCGGCGGAGGCCTTCGCCGAGGCCGCGGCGGAGGCGGAGGCGGGGACGGAGGCCTCGGAACCCGTCTTCGCGTCCTTGCCCTCGGCCGGCTGACCGCAGCCCGCGAGGACCAGTACGCCCGCCGCGAGCGCGAGGCCCGCTCTGCGAAGGTTTCCGCGACGTTCCATGGACGACCCCTCCCGCCACGCCGATCGACTACCCCGCAGATGCGAGGCGATCAGCCCCCATGTGGCGAAAATGCCGTGCGCAACATACCGGAACTCCCGCATCTGCCCCACCCCGTGAAAACCGCCCTGGAGCATCGGCCGAACGGCCCGCCCGCAATCCCCGCCGAACACCCCGGTCGCTTCGTGGCAACACCGCCGAGGACGGGAATTCCGGGCCGGAGGGCCCGGCGGCGATGATGGGAGCCCGCCCGCGCATCACCCGGAACACGAAGCAGGAGCACCGCCCATGGCACGTCGGGTACACCAGCCGCTGGAGAACCAGGAGTTCGACTTCATCCTCGGCATGACCGAGGGGCCGGTTCTCGCCTACTTCATCGGGACCTGGCCCAAGGCCCTGGAGTCCTGCCGGGCGATGGACGCGCTCGTGGCCGAGGCGGCCGAGGAGTACGGCACGCGCCTGACGGCCGTCCGCACCGACATGACCCGCTGCCCCGAGCCGACCAGGCGCTTCGCCGTGACCGGCGCCCCCACCGTCGTCCTCGTCAAGGGCGGCGAGGCCGTGGCGAGCCATGCGGGAGCGATGGACGCCGCCGAGCTCCGCGCTTTCCTGGACGCCCACCTCTGAGCGTCCGGGAGGCCGCTCGGCCGGGCGGGCGAAAGCGGTCCATCTGGCCGAAAGTGGCATAGGTCAGATAGGTGCCTTGGGCATGTAATGGATTCCGGCGAGACGGACCCACGGAACCATGCTTACGAGGTGCTGCATGTCAGAGACCGTTGCCTTCCCCCAGGACCGAACCTGCCCCTACCACCCGCCGACCGCCTACGACCCGCTCCGCGAGGGCAGGCCGCTCTCCCGGGTGACCCTCTTCGACGGCCGCTCGGTCTGGGTGGTCACCGGGCACGCCGAGGCGCGCGCCCTGCTCTCCGACGGACGGCTGTCCGCCGACCGGAGCAACGAGGCGTTCCCCACTCCCACCAAGCGGTTCAAGGGCCTCCAGTACCGCCGTACGGCCCTGCTCGGCGTGGACGACCCCGAGCACAACGTCCAGCGCCGCATGCTCATCCCCAGCTTCACCCTCAAGCGGACCGCGGCCCTGCGGCCCGCCATCCAGGAGACCGTGGACCGGCTGATCGACGAGATGGTCGCGAGGGGGCCTTCGGCGGAGCTCGTGAGCGACTTCGCCCTGCCCGTCCCCTCGATGGTGATCTGCGCCCTGCTCGGAGTGCCCTACGAGGACCACGAGTTCTTCGAGGGGGCGTCTCGCAGACTCCTGCGCGGGCCCGAGCTCGCCGACGTCGAGGCCGCGCGGGACCAGATCAACGGCTACCTCGCCGATCTGATCGAACGCAAGCGGACCGAACCGGGTGACGGGCTGCTGGACGAGCTCGTCGCGACCCGCCTGGAGACCGGCGAGACCGACGTGGAGGAACTGGTCGCGCTGGCCGCGATCCTGCTCGTCGCGGGCCACGAGACGACGGCGAACATGATCTCGCTCGGTACGTTCACCCTGCTGCGGCACCCGGAGCAGCTGACCGAGCTGCGCGCCGACCCTTCGCTGATCTCGGTGGCCGTGGAGGAGCTGATGCGCTTCCTGTCCATCGCGGACGGAATGCTGCGGGTGGCCACCGACGACATCGAGATCGGCGGGGTGACGATCCGTCCGGACGACGGGGTGGTGTTCTCCACCTCCGTCATCAACCGGGACCCCGCGGTGTTCGCGCAGCCGGACGCGCTGGACTGGCACCGGTCCGCCCGGCACCACGTCGCGTTCGGCTTCGGCATCCACCAGTGCCTCGGGCAGAACCTGGCCCGCGCCGAGATGGAGATCGCCCTCGGCACGCTGTTCGCGCGGCTGCCCGGGCTCCGGCTGGCGGCCGAGCCGGAGCGGATCCCGTTCCGGCCCGGCGACACCATTCAGGGCATGGTCGAACTCCCCGTGGCATGGTGAGGAACATGTCGCCACAGCGCATCGACATCAAGACGGACATCTGCATCGGCGCCGGACAGTGCGCCCTGACCGCACCTGACGTGTTCACCCAGGACGACGACGGCTTCAGTCAGGTGATCCCGGGCCGCGAGGACGGCAACGGCAGCCCGCTGCTGCGCGAGGCCGCCCGGGCCTGCCCGGTCGCCGCCATCAGCATCAGGGAGGAGTGACCCCGCCACCACGAGCGGCGGGGCCGCGGGAGCCCGTACGGCTCAGAGCAGGGCGACGGCCCGGCGCTCCAGCTCCAGCGAGCGGTCCACGAGTTCGGCGCATTCGTCGAACAGGGCCCGTCGCGCGGCGGCGTCGGAGTCCGGCTCGGCCGTACGGGCCAGGCCCGCCAGCCGCGACCAGTGCCCGCCGGAGTCCCGCAGGAGCGAGGCCGCCTCCGGCCGCCCGGCGAGGTCGAGGAAGTCGGCGTACAGCGGCCGGGTGGCGCCGGGGGCGGTCCACTCCTCCTCCAGGCAGGCGTAGAGCCGCGCGGTGCCCGCCCGGAAGGCCTCCGGGCCGGCGAACCGCCGCTCCCAGCCCGTCTTCGTGGTCCGGTCGCGCAGCTGCGCGGCCAGCTTCTCCATGCCGGAGAAGCCGAAGTTGACGTCGAACTGGTTGCCGAGCACCGGCCCGGTGAGGCGGGTGACGGTCGCGGCGACGGCCCCCTCGACGTCCGGCTCGCCCTCGGCCGGGCCGGTGGGCACGACGAGCTGGTGGCGGCCCTTGCGGTGCGCGGTCCAGGCGGCGCCGAACTCCTCCCGGTCGATCCGGTACGGGGTCTCGGCCCCGTCCTCGATCAGCAGGTCGTCGCCGTCGTATCCGGCGATGACGACGGTGTACGGGTCGGCGCCGATCATCTCGGCGTCCGGGTCGGCCTCGTGCCAGGGCAGCGACGACCGGTCGACGACGCAGAAGGCGGGCTGACCGCCGTCGAGCGCGGCGCGCACCCGGCCCCAGCGCGGTTTGGTGGCGCGCGTGGCGTCGTAGGGGATCCGCAGGCGCCGCAGTGCGACCTGCACCCAGGGCTCGGGGTGGGCCTGCGCGACGATCGTCGCGATGGGCGCCCGGCCGGCGTACTCGAACACGAAGTACATGAAGCCGATCCCGCCGGCCAGGCCCGCGATCAGCTCCTCGTCGTGGGCACTGCCCAGGGCGTGGCGGATCAGGGAGGCCTCGCGATGGCGTCCGGTTCCGAAGTCTTCGTACACGAGCACAGTCATGCGATCAGCCTAGCCGCGCGCCGCCCATGGACCGGACGGCTACTTCCTGTACAGTTGTCCAGGAAATCGGGTCAACTGGAGGTTGTCGTGCACACGGTCGCTCAGGTCCTCATAGGTGTCGTCGCCGCCCTGCACGTGTACTTCCTGGTCCTGGAGATGTTCCTGTGGCAGCGGCCGCCCGGCCGGGCCCTGTCGGGCTTCGACGCGGACCTGGCCCGCCGCACCGCGCCCCTCGCCGCCAACCAGGGCCTCTACAACGGCTTCCTGGCCGCCGGCCTGGTCTGGTCGCTGGTCATCGACTCCCTCGCCACGCAGATCTTCTTCCTCGTCTGCGTGATCGTCGCCGGGCTGTACGGGGGCGCGACCGCCAACCGGCGCATCCTCCTCGCCCAGGCCCTGCCCGGCGCGCTCGCCCTGGGCGCGGCGCTGTCGGCCGCGTGAGCCCCGAGGACCCGCGTACCGCCCGCACCAAGGCACGGCTGCGGGAGAGCCTGCTCGCCGAGTGCGCCGACCGGCCGCTCGGAGAGGTCAGCGTCTCGGCCGTGGTCCGCCGGGCCGGGGTCGGCCGCGCCACGTTCTACCTGCACTACGTGGACCTCCCGGCACTGGCCGTCGACGCCTGCGCCGACGTGGTGCACGCGGCGGTCGACGCCCTGCACGCCTGGCAGACCGAGCCCGGCGCGCGCGCCCCGGTCCGGCCCCCGGCCGCGCTGGCCGGCTTCCTCACCGACGCCGCCGCGCACGCACCCCTGTACCGCACCCTGCTCTTGGCGGGCGGCGGCGGCCCGCTCGGCGAGCGCCTCCACCGGGAGCTGCGCGCCCGGGCCCGCGCCGAGCGGACGGCGGCCGGCGCACCCCACGCCGACCTGGTCGCCTCGGCGGTGGCCGCGGCCTTCACCGGGATCCTCGCCGACTGGCTGCACGGCAGCGTCCCGGGCTCCCCGGCGGAGCTGGCCGGCCACCTCTGGCCGCTGCTGCTGGCCCTGCACCGCGCGGGCTCGCGGCCCGCGGCCCCGTAACGGCCATGAGCCCCGCCGGACCGACCGGCGGGGCTCATGTCACGGGCTGGGCTCGTGAAGTGGCGTCACAGAAGTGGCGTCACAGTGGTTGTCACCGAAGAGGAACCACGTTCTCCGCCTGCGGGCCCTTGGGGCCCTGGGTGACGTCGAACTCGACCTTCTCGTTCTCCTGCAGCTCCTTGAAGCCGGTGCCCTGGATGGCGGAGAAGTGCACGAACACGTCGGGGCCGCCACTGTCCTGCTGGATGAAGCCGAACCCCTTCTCCGAGTTGAACCACTTCACGGTGCCTGTTGCCATCAGTACTGATCCTTCTCAACGTTCCACGCGGGCCGCACGTGCGGTGCAGCCGTCCCCATCCTGCCCGTCCGCCCCGCCCACCACACCTCAGGCGCGGCCGATCGGAGCAGGGTCGAACTCCTTACCGGCCGATTCGGCGGGCACCGGGCGGGGCGCCGCCGCAGCGGCCCGGCGCGGTCCGCCGGCCCGGCAGCCCAGGCACTGCGCGTGCCCGGTCCGCGCGACGGTGTCCCGGGTACGCCAGTCCCACGCGGAGCGGGGGCGGGGGCCGCTGGGCTTGCCCCATCCGGCGAGGTGCAGCAGCCAGGTGACGATCCCGGCCGCCGCGACCAGACCGAGACCGAGCCAGACACCGGGCGTCCAGGCCGCGCACAAAGCGGCCCCTGCTCCGGTGAAACCGATCAGGGCCAGGGCGGTACCGGTCCAGCCGGCCACCGTGTGGCCCATGTCGACGTCTCCGTGCGCGCTCATGATTCTCTCCATACGGACGGGCGGCAGTAGGCTCGAAAGGCGAGATGCCTTAGTCAGCAAGATAAGCATCTCACGAGCTAAGTTACTTAGACACTAAGGAGTATGTGCGTGCAGGGCAAGCCCCGCCCCTCCGCCACGGCCGAGGAGGCGCTGTCGCGCATGGACCGGTACGTCGCGCTGAGCCTGATCGGCCAGCAGGAGGTGGCGCAGCTGCTGGGGCTGAACGTCACCGACCTGACCTGCCTGGGCCACATCCTCGGCGCCTGCGACGCCCCCCTCGGCGCCGGCGACCTCGCCGAGCTGACGAACCTGACCACCGGGGCCGTGACCGGCGTACTCAACCGCCTGGAGCGGGCCGGATACGCCCGTCGGCAGCCGGACCCCGCGGACCGGCGCCGGGTGCGCGTCGTGGCCGTACCCGAAGCCGCCGCCCGGGTCATCGCGGTGTACGAGCCCCTCTACGCCCGGCTCGGCGCGGTGTTCGCGCAGTACTCCCCCGACGAGGTCGCCGTGATCGCCGACTGGTTCGAGCGGGCGACCGTCGAGATGACCGCCCACCTCGCCGAGGTGCGCAGCGGACGGCTGGGCCCCGCGGCCCCGTAGCCATGGCCCCGCAGCCGCTGCCCTCGCGGGCCGACCGCTCCCCCCGGCGGCACCCGGGCGCCACGGCCCCGATGGTAAAATTCGACTTTTCACGTCTCACGGAAGGTTCTGCATGAAGAACCCGTCGGTTCACGGGCGTTTCGGCATCAAGGCCGGAGCCAAGGCAGGCCCCAAGGGCGGTGCGAAGTCGGGCGGCAAGACCCCCCGGACCGCTCCGCTGCGGGGCGAGTACGCGATGCCGAAGACGGCCCTGCCGGCGCTGGCGCCGGTGGAGGCGTTCTCCGAGCTGGACCTGCCCCGTGAGCTGGTGACGACGATGACCGACCTGGGGGTGACGCAGCCGTTCCCGATCCAGGCGGCGACCCTCCCCAACTCCCTGGCCGGCCGCGACATCCTCGGCCGCGGCCGCACGGGCTCCGGCAAGACGCTGGCCTTCGGCTTGGCCCTGCTGGCGCGCACCGCGGGCAGCAAGGCCGATCCGAAGCGCCCGCTGGCCCTGGTCCTCGTACCGACGCGCGAGCTGGCGCAGCAGGTGACCGAGGCGCTGACCCCGTACGCGCAGGCCCTTGACCTGCGGATGGCCACGGTGGTCGGCGGGCTGTCGATCGGCCGGCAGGTGAGCGCGCTGCGCACCGGCGCCGAGGTCGTCGTCGCGACCCCGGGACGGCTCAGCGACCTGGTCGGGCGGCGCGACGTCCACCTGGAGCGGGTGAGGATCACCGTCCTCGACGAGGCCGACCAGATGTGCGACATGGGCTTCATGCCGCAGGTCACCGAGATCCTCGACCAGGTGCACCACGCCGGGCAGCGGATGCTGTTCTCGGCCACCCTGGACCGCAATGTGGACCAGCTCGTGCGCAGCTACCTGAAGGACCCGGTCGCGCACTCCGTCGACCCGTCGGCAGCCTCGGTGAGCACGATGGACCACCACGTGCTGCACATCCACTCCGCCGACAAGTACTCCGCCGCCACCGAGATCGCGGCGCGCGAGGGCCGGGTGCTGATGTTCCTGGACACCAAGCACGGCGTGGACCAGTTCGTGAAGCACCTGCGGGCCATGGGCGTACGGGCGGAAGGGCTGCACAGCGGCAAGTCGCAGCCGCAGCGCACGCGCACGCTCGCGCAGTTCAAGACCGGGGCCGTCACGGTCCTCGTCGCCACGAACGTCGCGGCGCGCGGCATCCACATCGACGACCTCGACCTGGTCGTGAACGTGGACCCGCCGGCCGACCACAAGGACTACCTGCACCGCGGCGGCCGCACCGCGCGCGCGGGCGAGTCGGGCAAGGTCGTCACCCTGGTCACCCCGAACCAGCGCCGGGACATGGTCCGCCTGATGGCCGAGGCCAAGATCCGGCCGACCATCACCCAGGTCCGCTCCGGCGAGGCCGCGCTCAGCCGGATCACCGGGGCCAAAGCCCCGTCCGGTGTGCCGCTGGCGGGTGCCGAGCCGACCGATGCCAAGGGCCGGCCCTCGGGCTCGGACCTCGGCTTCCGCGGGATCGGTACCCGGCCGGGCCGGCCCGGGGCGGGCAAGGAGTCCCGCAAGACCTCGGAGGCGCGCAAGCTGGCCGAGGCGCGCCGCGCCGCCCGGGTCCGCCGGGGCGGCTGAGGCCCGAAGACACCGGTGCCGGCCCCCTGTGCGGGGACCGGCACCGTACGGATGTCCGCGGACGGGCGATCGACGGGTCAGCCCCGGCGGCGTCGCCGCCGGGCCACGATCGCCCGCGTGATCACGGGCGGGAGCAGGTCCTTGGCCAGCCTGCGCCAGGCGGTGGCGACCCGCGGGCGGGGTCCGGGCTGGTGCGCCGGCTGCGGCGCGGCGGCGGGTTCGGGCGCCGGACGCAGCGGCTTCGGGGGCACGGGCGGGACGGCCCCCTCGTCGCCTATGCGGACCAGCGACTGGCCGGCCACGAGGTCCACCCCGTGCCACAGGTCCTCCCGGCCCTCCAGCCAGGAGAGCAGATCCGCCTGGTACGGCGCCGCGTCGTCCCAGGTCGCGTACAGCTTCGACGCCGAGACGGCGATGAGGTGCAGCTCGCCGGTGGCCACCGCGGCCCAGACGGCTGCGGCGACGCCCGGGCAGTGTTCCGAGCGGTAGTCGTCGAAGACGACGACGGCGCCCGGGGCGGCCACGACCCGCGAGGAGGCGATGTCCTGGACGACGTGCTCGTAGAGGTGCGAGGCGTCGATGTGGACGAACCGGCAGCTCGCCGCGCGGACGCGTTCGGCGACGACGGAGGTCGGCGCCTGGATGATCGTGGGGAGCTCTTCGCGGAAGGCCAGGTAGTTCGTCTCGAAGCCGCGGCGGGTGAGCGTGGGGTACGAGTCCTGCATCTCGGCGAGGTTGGAGTCGTCCGGCGCCGGGGAGTCGAAGAGGTCGCAGACGGTGAACTCCTCGCCCTCCCGCAGGTACCCCCCGAGGAAGATCGCGCTCTTCCCCATGAAAGCGCCGAGTTCGAGAAGATCGCCCGGCTTCTCCTCCGCGCCGCGGCGGGACAGGAACCAGTCGAAGAGCACCTGGTCATAGCCCGAGAACCAACCCTTGACCTGGTCGTACGAGGTTGGTGCGGGCGGGGCCGGCTCGCCGTCGGGGGTGGTGACGGGAGCATGGGAAACGTGCGACACGGAGAGCAGCCTCCAGTGGAACGGCATCGGAATCAACGCTGATACCCGGCCAGGTAGGCAGACCTTAAACCCCCGAACGGCCGTGTGACGAGACTCCTGTGCGAAGCGGATAAAACCGCGGCCCCGGTCCCCCGCACTTCTGCCCGCCTCCGGGTTCAGCCCGTGGCGTTCCGGCGGCGCAGGCGCGCGGCGGCGACGGTGCGCACGCGGTGGGTGCGGGCCGTCGCGGCGAGCAGGCCGAGTGCCTCGTACGAGGTGAGCGACTGGGCGGCGGTGCGCTGGCACCAGTCGGAGGCGGCGGTGAGCTCGGCCGCGGACCACGGCTCGCCGTCGGCGATCGCCTTGAGCAGGGTCCATTCGCGCAGCCGGCGGGCCGGGAAGGCGCGGGGGCCGATCGCGGTGCCCATGGCGCGGGCCCAGCCGGGGAACCGCGGGTCGGCCAGCAGCTGGGCGGCGCGCCGGTCGAGGTGGGTGACCACCGCGCTCTCGGCCATCACCGGGTCGCGGTCGCGCAGTACGGCGGCCACGGCGTCGGCCTCGCCCGCTCCGGTGGCCGCGGCGGCCAGGGCCTCCAGGTGACGCCCGTAACGCCAGTGCTCGGGCACGGTGGTGGCCGTGCCCTCGGCCCCTATGTGGTTCTCGCTTCTCCCCATGCACCCATTCCACACGACTCCCCTGAACACCCGGTGTCCAGGGGTGCCTCAGCCGGGGGGCGCCAGCAGCAGGGCCTCGGAGCCGACCGGGCGGTACCCGGCGGCCTGGAAGGCGCGGATGCTGCGGGCGTTCCCCGCTGCCTGCTGGGACCAGACCGGGTGGCCGTCGGGGACGAGGTGGCGGGCGGCGCGGGCCAGGTCCCGGCCGAGGCCCCGGTGGCGGACCCCCTCGTCCACCTCGATCGCCGTCTCCCAGCGGCCCGCGACACCGCGGCCGAGTACGAGCACTCCCCCGTCGGCCGCCCAGACCCGTACGCCGTCGCGGCGGCGCAGGGCCCGGCGCACCCGCGGGTGGCCGGGGTCGTCGACCTCGCGCAGCTCCAGGGGCGGGTCGCCGGGCAGCGGTCCGGCGACGGTGAGCAGGTCGACGGTGTCGGTGGTGCGGCGGGTGCGGTCCAGCAGGGCGGTGAGGAAGCGGGGGTGCATGGTGGCCGCCAGGGCGTCGCAGTCGAGGGCGGCGAGGGTGGAGCGCACCCACCGCGGGTCCTCGTCGGTGAACACGACGGAGTGCGCGGTGAAGGCGATGACGCCCGCGTCGCGCGGACTCGGCTGGGGCACCACCGTCGTCCCGCCGTCGGCCGGGGGGAACTCCCCCTCGGCGGCCGCGGCCAGGATCTCTTCGAGCGTCTCGCGCGTACGTCCCATGCGTGTACGTCCCCTTGTCCGTCAGACCTGTTCGAAGTGGAAGGACTTGATGAAGCAGTCCCGGGGCCGGCCGACGGCGAAGAAGATGCAGTCCACCGGCGACTGGGCCGTCCGCGGGTCCTTCGCCGTGCGCGGGGCCCCCTCCCACTGCGGGGACAGCGGGTCGTGGTCGTCGAAGTCCGGCGGGTAGAGGGAGATCACGCGGACGCCGTGCTCGCGCAGCCGGCGGGAGAGGATCTCGGTGGAACCCGCCTGGGCGGATGTGGCGGCGTGGAAGGCGTCGTGCGCGTCGGAGGCGGAGAGCAGGTCCGGTCCGTGGTGGTAGCGGGAGCCGTGGTTGAGGAGTACGTCGACACGGTCGGTGCGGGCGGACACCGCGGCCGCGAATTCCCGCACGGAGGCGGGGTCCGCGAGGTCGCACGCGTACGCGTGGACGCGGCCGGCGTCGTGGCCCTGCGCGAGGACCGCCTCGCGGACGCGTTCGGCGGCTTGCAGGGTCCGCGCGCAGAGGTGGACGTCCGCTCCCCGGGCGGCGAACCGGAGGGCGAGGGTCCGGCCGAAGTCCCGCCCCGCGGCGGTGATGACGACGCGGTGGTGTTCGAACCCCATGGCTGCGCTCCGGATTCCGTGGTCGCTACACGGAGCATGATCGCAGCCGCCCCGGGCCGCCGTCCGGCCGGGGGCGCCGGTCCGGCACGGCCGCTTCGCTACCGGGGCCTGCGCACGGAGAACTCGTTGCCGTCCGGGTCGAGCAGGAGCACGCGTCCGTCGTCGCCGCCGCCGGCACCGGGGTCGGCACCGGCGTCGGCGTCGGCGTCGGTACGCGTCGCGCCGAGCGAGATCAGGCGCTCGATCTCGGCCTCCAGGTCGGCGTCGGCGGGCAGCGCCAGCTCCAAGTACAGCCGGTTCGGGCCCGTCTTGGGCGCCACCGGAGGGCCACCCCACGTGATCTTCGTACCGCCGTCCGGCGACTGGATCGCGGTCTCCTGGTCCTGGTCCCAGACCAGCGGCCAGCGCAGCGCCTCGCTCCAGAAGTAGCCGACCTCCTGCGAGCCGTCGCAGGCCAGCGCCCCGATGAAGCCGGTGCCGGCGAGGAACGTGTTGCCCGCCTCGATGACGCAGAACTCGTTGCCGTCCGGATCGGCGAGCACCACATGGCCTTCCTCGGGGAGCTGGCCCACGTCGATGTGCCGTCCGCCGAGTTCCAGCGCCCTGGCCACCGTCCGCCGCTGCTCCTGCGGCGAGCTGCTGGTCAGGTCGAAGTGCGCCTGGTTCCGGCCGGTCTTCGGCTCCTCGCTCGGCAGGAAACGGATGCGGAACCCGGCGGCGTCGGGGGGCAGGAGCGTGATGCCGTCGTCCGTACCGCCGGCCGGCTCCCGGCCCAGGAGCCCGGACCAGAACCGTGCGAGGTCCGACGGCCGGGTCGCGTGGAAGCAGATCGCGAACAGCTGACTGGTCATGCCCGTGCATCTCCGATTCGCCGACGGCCGGTACGGCGCCTCGGCCGCCCCGCGGGCGCAGCCTAGGGGCGCCGTGCGGCACCCGCATCCGGGTTTCTTCCCGGGTACGGCCGGCGTACCGCGCGATCAGTGGTCGGAGGCGTCCGCCGGGAGCTCGGTGAGGGGGGTGCGGGGCGCGTCCGGGAGGCGGAGGCGGGTACGGGCCCCGTGCACCGCGGCCAGTTCGGCGTGGCCGGCCGGGCCCCAGTCGGCGAGTTCGCGGACCTGCTCCGGGGTGGCCAGCAGACGCGCGTACGCCGGGTCCCCGGCCGGGGGCGGGGAGGGGAGGCGGCCCACCGTGCGGGGATGGGCCGTCCCGTCGGCGTGGCGGTAGCCCAGCGGCTCCGAGCCGGGGGCGGAGGAGGGCAGGTGCGCGCAGCCGGTGCTGCGGGAGATCAGCAGCAGGACCCGCCCGTCGGGGGCGAACAGCCAGGCCGAGGGCTCGCGTACGGGCAGCCCCGGGGGCACCGGGCCGGGATGCCAGGTGCCGTGGAGCGGGGTGCGGCGGCTGCGCAGGACCCCGAGCCGGTCCAGGGCGGTCGGCAGGGTGGGGCGGCCGTCCTCCAGGAGGGCGGGGCCGCCGCCGTTGATGCGGGCGCGCAGCGCCGACAGGGCGCGGCGGGCGTCGCCGGGGTCCATCAGGGCGGTGAGGTCGGCCGGTTCGGCGAAGTGGATGCCGGTGATCTCCTGGGCCGGGAGGCGGATCCCGTCGATCCGTTCGGGGGTCCAGGTACCGCCGTCGTACACGTGCATGATCTCCCCCGGGAAACCCATCTCGGGCGGGATGCCCGGGGTGTCGGCGGGGATCCAGTCCACGGCGAGCCCGCGCGGGTAGCGGCCGTCGACCCCGAGTTCCTCGCGCACCTCCCGGGCAGCGGCGGCCGCCGGAGCCTCGCCCGCGTCCACCGCGCCGCCGGGCAGCAGCCGGTCGGGGCGGTAGTCGACGCTCTGGACGAGGACCCGGCCGTGGGCGTCCGTGACCAGGACGACGGCTCCGGTCCACAGCGCGGCCCGCGAAGCCCCGTACTCCTGCGGGGTCATCCACGTGCCCGGCCGGCTTCCGTCGCCCTCGTCCCGGTCTTCGGTCACGGCCTCGTCGGTCAGCTGCGGCATCGGAACTCCGTTCACCGTGGATGGACCCTCCGCCTGTGCAACAGCCCGTACGGCCCCGGGGTTACGCCGGTTCCACCACCCGCCCGCTGACCATCGCTTTGCCGCCCCTATACCTCCTTATTACCTTGTTACACCCTCGTTGGTACGTTCGTCTCGCGGACTGGCGGCTTGGAACCCGCCGGTCCGACCACGTCACCGGCCCGCACCGGACCCGTACGAACCGACCCGCCGCACCACGGAGGAGAGGCAGCACCATGCGACGCGCTTCCCGTAAGGACACGGGCGCGGACGCGGCCAACAGGGCCGCCCCCGCCCGGCGGTGGAGCGCGCCCGTCGTCGCGGGTGTGGCCGGCGGGGCCGCCGCCCTCGGCTTCGGCGGACTGTACGCCGCGGGGCTGCTCCTGACCGGCGAGGACATCGCGTCCGGCACCAAGGTCCGAGGAGTCGACATCGGCGGGCTGAGCCGGGCCGAAGCCGTCCGGCGCCTGGACCGGGAGCTCGGCCCGGCCGCCGCGGCCCCACTCGGGCTGCGCGTCGGCGACCACGCCGAGCAGGCCGAACCGGCCGCCCTCGGCCTGTCGTTGGACACCGCCGCCACCGTCGCCCGGGCCGCCCGCTCCGGCTCCGGCCCGGTCAGCGTGATCGGCCGCCTCTTCGCCTCCGGCGACCCCGATGTCCGCCCCGTGGTCCGCCTCGACGAGAAGAAGGCCCGCGCCGCCCTCGACGGGATCGGCGAGAAGGCCGGCCGGGAGGTCCGCGAAGGCGCCGTCACCTTCGAGAAGGGCAAGGCCAAGGCGGTACCTCCGGTCACCGGCACGGCCCTCGACGTCGACCGCTCCCTAGGCGTGCTGCGCGAGGCCCACCCCCGTACCGGCGGCGACCCGCTCGAACTCCCGGTCCACCGGACGCAGCCCCGCATCGGACAGGCGGAGACCGACCGGGCCCTGAAGGAGCTCGCCGAGCCCGCGGTGTCGGCCCCCGTCACGCTCACCGCCGGAGGCGAGCGCATACCGGTCGGCCCCGCCCTCCTCGCCCGGCACCTCTCCCTCAAGGACGACGGCAGCCGCCGCCTGACCCCCGCCCTCGACGCCAAGGCCCTGCTGGCCGACCCGGCCTTCGCCGACCCGCTGCGCCGGGCCGTCCCCCGCCCGGCCGAGGCGAAGCTGCGGCTCGACGCCTCGGGGCAGGTCGCCGTCGCCGAAGAGGGCCGCGCGGGCCGGCAGATCACCGAGCGGGCCCTGACCGCGGCCGTGCTGCCGCTGCTGAAGGGGAGCGGCCCGGCCGCCCGTACCGGCGAGGTCGCCACCGAGCCGGTCCGGCCGAGGCTCACGCGGGACACGGTCCGGCAGCTGGGCATCAAGGAGAAGACGTCCTCCTTCACCGTCCGCTTCGAGCCCGCCGCGTACCGGACGACCAACATCGGGCGCGCCGCGGAACTGATCGACGGATCGCTGGTGCTGCCGGACGAGACCTGGAGCTTCAACCGGACCGTGGGCGAACGCACCAAGGAGAACGGCTTCGTCGACGGCCTGATCATCAACAACGGCCGGTACGAGAGGGCTTCCGGCGGCGGGGTCTCGGCCGTCGCGACCACCGTCTTCAACGCGATGTTCTTCGCGGGCGTCAAACCAGTCGAGTACGGGGCCCATTCGTTCTACATCGAGCGCTACCCGGAGGGCCGCGAGGCCACCGTCGCCTGGGGCAGCCTCGACCTGCGCTTCGCCAACGACTCGGGCAAGGCGCTCTACATCCAGGCGGAAGCGACCGACACGGCCATCACCATCACCTTCCTCGGAACGAGGAGGTACGAGGAGGTACGCGCGATCCAAGGCCCCCGTGCGAACGTCAAGCAGCCGGCGACCCGCACCGACAGCGGGCCCACGTGCGAACCCCAGTCCCCGCTGGAGGGCTTCGACGTCTCCGTCGACCGCGTCTTCGTGCAGGGCGGCCAGGAGGTCAAGCGGGAGACGATGAAGACCCGGTACACCCCGCGCGACCGCATCACCTGCGGATGACGCAGACGCGCGGCGGCAGCGGGCGGCTCACTGCCGTCGACGCCGTCCGCGGGTTGGCCGTCCTCGGGATGTTCGCCGTCCATGTGGGTCCCGGACCGCGGCCCGAGGGCGCCGGGTACCTGATCGTCGCGGCGGACGGGCGGGCGCCCGCGCTGTTCACCCTCCTCGCCGGGTTCTCCCTCGCCCTCGCCCAGCGCGGCCGCCCGCCCGCGGAGCGGCCGGACGGCTGGGCGCACCGCTACCGGCCCCTGCTGATCCGCTGCGCGGTCCTGGCCGGGCTGGGGCTGGTGCTGGCCGCGCTGTGCCCCGGGATCCTGGTCATCCTGGCCTTCTTCGCCGTCTACTTCCTCGCCGCCGAGCCCTTCACCCGGCTGCCCGCCCCGGTGCTCACGGCCGTCGCCGGGGTCTCGGTGGTCGCCGGTCCGCTGCTGTCGTTCCTGCTCGGCCCGGTGTTCGGGTACGAGACCTCCGGGCGCGGCGCGGTCCCCGTACCAGCCTCCCTCACCGGATGGGACGGGCCGGGCCGGGTGCTGTGCGAGCTGCTGCTCACGGGCGCGTATCCGCTCGCCACCTACTTCCCGTACGTCCTGGTCGGGCTGGCGGCCGGCCGGCTCTGCGATCCGCGCGAGCGCCGGGGCGCCGGGCGGATGGCGCTCTGGGGCGCGGCCGCCGCGGCCGGCGGCTACGGCTCCGCCTGGGTGGCCGCCCATCTGCTCGGCGGCCGGGAGCGCCTGCTCGACGTGGTCGCGGCCCGCCACCCGGAGGCCCTGGGGGCGGCCGATCCCGTACGGGAGGTGCTGAGCGGGCAGTTCGGCGCCGTGCCGAGCACCTCGTGGGACTGGCTGCTGGTGGCGGACCCGTACAGCCAGACGCCGCTGGAGACGATCGGCAACGCGGGGGTGGGCTGCGCGCTCGTCGGGCTCTTCGCGCTCGCCGCGCACGGCCGGGCCGGGGCGCGGCTGCTGCGGCTGCCGGCCGCGCTCGGGGCGATGGCCCTGAGCGCGTACGTCCTGCACGCGCTGGTCCTGGCCGGCCCGGCGCACGGGGCCGGGAGCTGGGGAGCGCTGGCCGGGTTCGCGGGGGTCGCCCTGGCCGCGGCCTGGGCCTGGCAGCGCTTCTGGGCGCACAGCCCGCTGCGCCGGGGCCCGTTGGAACACCTGCTCCGGCTGGCCGCGCAGGGCGGCGGCCGCTGAGACCCGCCCCTGCCCCTTCCGTCCCTCGCGGTATGTCCGGTGGCGGGCGGTCGCGGGCGTGAGGACTTCTCGCGCCCCTGCCGAACGCCCCTGCGAGCCCGCCGTCCGTCACCCGTGTGTGTGACCGTGCGTAGGTTCCGGCAGCTGTCGTACGGCAGGGTGGGCGGATGCTGCGACGCCGGGCGGCCCTGCCCCTGCCCTTGATCCTCGCCGCGGTGGCGCTGACCGCCGGGTGCGTGACCGTACGGCCCGACCGGCCCGCGGAGGCGGCCCGTACGGCTCCGGCCGCGGAGCCGGGAGCGGTCGTCGAGGCCCTGCCGCTGGGGCGGCTGCCGGAGCCGCCGCCGGCCTCGGAACCACCGGAGCCGGAGCCTTCCGCGCCGGCCGAGGGAGCGGCCGAGGAGAGCCGGCCGGCTCCGCCCCGGGCCGCGGAACGCGCACCGGCCCGGCCGGCGCGGCCCGGCCGCCCGGCCCCCGCCCCCAAGCCCCGCACACACCCGCGCGTACGACAGGACCCGGCACCCGCGCAGCCGCGCCCGTACGACATGACCGCCCTGTGCGAGGCCGCCAAGGGCACGGTCCACCCCTCGATCGTCGCCCTCTGCCGCTGAGGCCTGATGTGGATCATCCGTGTGGATTCGGCCCGGCTGCCGGGAGGCGGGGGGACGGTTCGCTTGGATGGGCGGCGCGGGTCCGACCTGAGGCCCGTACCACCTCCACTCCCAGGGAGTCGCCATGGCGAAGATCGCCCTGTTCGGCGCGACCGGCACCATCGGAACCCGCGTCCTGCGCGAAGCGCTCGACCGCGGCCACGAGGTCACCGCGGTGGTCCGTGACCCCGCGAAACTCGCAGACTCCGGAGCCGAGGTGATGCTCGGCGACGTCCTCGACCCGCACTCCGTCGCCGAGGCGGCCGCCGGCCAGGACGTGGTCGTCAGCGCCGTCGGCCCAGGCGGCGGGGACCCGGCCGTCCTCGTGACCGCCGCCAAGTCCCTGATCGGCGGCGTCTGCACGCTCGGCCCGGACGTCCCCCGCCCCCGGGTGGTCGTCGTCGGCGGGGCCGGTTCGCTGCGCACCCCCCAGGGGCCGCTGGTCAGCGCCGAGCCGGGCATCCCGGAACCGGTCCGCGCCCTCATGCAGGCCCACGCCGAGGCGCTGGACTTCCTGCGCACCGTCCCCGTCGAGGAGGTGAGCTGGACCTGCCTGAGCCCGGCCGCGCAGGTCGCTCCGGGTACCCGGACGGGCACCTACCGGCTGGGCCTCGACGACCTGGTCGTGGAAGAGGACGGCCTCAGCCGGATCTCCACGGAGGACTACGCCGTGGCCCTGGTCGACGAGATCGAGCGCGACGGACATCCCGGGAAGCGGTTCACCGTCGGCTACTGACCGGGCGCGTCCGGCGCCCCCTCCCCCGCGTACGTCCTCGTGAGTTCGGCGCCGATCCGGGCCAGCCACTGGCGTACCTCCGGCGGCTCCAGCACTTCCACCCCCGCCCCGAGCCCGGCCAGATGCCCCGCCAGGGCCCTGGCCGCCGGTCCGTCGACCCACACCTCGGTCCAGCCGTCGGGCAGCGGACCGCCGACGCGCACCCGGCCGCCGAGGAAGCGCTGCAGCAGGGCCAGCGTGTCGGGGCGGACGCGGGCGCGCGCGGTCACCGTGTACATGCCGTCCTGGAAGGCGCCGGACAGCGTCCGCCACGCCGTGGCGAGGTCGAAGCCGGGCGGCCGGACCACGGGTTCGCCGGTCGGCTCGACCGAGGTGACCCGGCTGAGCCGGAAGGTGCGCAGGCCCTTGTCCGTACCGGCGACGAGGTAGTCCACCCCCGCCTTGGCCACGAGCCCGAGCGGGTCGACCGTGCGCTCGCCGGCCGGTTTGCCGACGCCCGCGTACCCGAGGCGGACGCGGATCCCGTCCACGACGGCGCCCTGCAGCGCGGAGCGGTGGCCGGCATCGGCGGTGAGGGCGTTGCGGGACCAGTCCGTGGCGTCGACGACCCCGGCGCGGGTCGCGGCCTCCGCCTGCGGCCGCAGGGTGGGGGGCAGGGCCCTGACCAGTTTGCGCAGGGTGGTGCGCAGTTCGGGGGTGGCGGACAGGGGGCCGGTGACCAGGAAGAGCGCCCGGATCTCGTCGGCGGTCAGCCCGGTGAGGTCGGTACGGGCCCCGCCGACCAGGGACCAGCCTCCCCCACGGCCACGCTGCGAGTAGACGGGGATGCCGGAGGCGGCCAGCGCCTCCAGGTCGCGGCGCGCGGTGCGCTCCGAGACCTCCAGCTCGGCGGCCACTTCGGGGACGGTGACGCGGCCGCGCTCCTGGAGGAACAGCAAGGCCGCCACCAGCCGGTCGGCTCTCATCTGCCTTTTTCCTCCTTCGTGGGCCTGTTCGTCGTCTCCGTTTCATTCTCTTCGGAAAACTGGCCAGAAGGTGGCCACTTTGCCTTCGAGGATGGAGGCATGAACGAGACCGAACAGCTCATCGCGACCCCTTCCGACTCCACCGGCGCCGTCGCCGCCCCCTCCTCCTCCTTCGATCCGCGGGTCGACCTCGCCGCGGCCGTCGAGTTGGCGGGCCGTACGCTGGCCGCCGTCCGGCCCGGGCAGTACGACGCCCCGACCCCCTGCGAGGAGTTCGACGTCCGGCGGCTGGCGAGCCACCTCGTGGCCGTCGTCCGGCGGATCTCGGTGATCGGCCGCGGCGAGGACCCGTTCAGCGTCCCGTCCTTCGCCGACGAGATCGCCGACGGCGACTGGGCGGCGGCCTGGGAGCCGGGCGCCCGCGAGGTCGCCCAGGTGTGGGCGGACCCGGCCATCCTCGGGCGGCAGCTGCGCCTGCCGATCGGCGTCCTGCCGGGCGTGGCCGCCGCCGTCGTCTACACCCACGAACTGACCGTGCACACCTGGGACCTGGCCCGGGCCACCGGACAGAGCCCGGACTGGGACCCGGCCCTGATCGAGCGGGTGATCGGCGTCGTACGCGGCGCGCTGCCGGCCGAAACCCGCGGCGGACGGATCCCGTTCGCCGAGGTGGTGCCCGTCGATGCCGATGCCCCGGCGATCGACCGGCTGGTGGCCTGGGCCGGACGCCGCCCCTGAGGGACCCGGTGCGGGGGTTATTGGGTGGATGGCCCGGCTCCGGATACCTAGAGTGACGACGAACCGTCGTCGAGCTGGAGCCGGCCATGCGCACGCACTACCCCCGCACCCCGCACCTGCCCTGGTCCCCCGGGGCGGGGGCGGACGACGTGCGGGCCGCCGGACTCGCGGGGCTGACCGGGCGCGAGGTCGTGGTCACCGAGAAGCTGGACGGCGAGAACACCACCCTGTACGCGGACGGGCTGCACGCGCGCTCGCCGGACTCCGGCCACCACCCCTCGCGGGCCTGGGTCAAGGGCCTCCAGAGCCGGATCGGCGCCGGCATTCCGGCGGGGTGGCGGGTGTGCGGGGAGAACCTGTACGCCCGCCACTCGCTCCCGTACGAGGACCTCGACAGCTGGTTCTACGGGTTCTCGGTGTGGGACGGGGAGCACTGCCTGGACTGGGACCGGACCGTGCGCTTCCTGCACGGACTGGGGGTGCCCACCCCGCGCGTGCTCTGGCGGGGCGTCTTCGATGAGCGCGCCCTGCGCAGGCTGCGGCTCGACACCACCCGGCAGGAGGGGTACGTCGTACGGACGGTGGCCGGGTTCGCGCGGGCGGAGTTCGGGCGGTACGTCGCCAAGTGGGTGCGCGGCGGCCACGTACAGACGGACACGCACTGGATGTACGCGCAGGTGGTGCCGAACGGGCTCGGTGCGCGGGCTCCGCTGTGGGCGGTGCGCTCGGGTTCCGAGCCGGATGCGGCGCAGCTGGCGGCGGCCCTCGGCCCGGTCTCCGGGCCCGCGGGCGGGGGCGAGCCGTACCCGGCGGACGGCGAAGCGGACGCCCCGGGCGTCGGGCCGGTCGTCGCCGAGGTGGCGGGCCGGCTCGACGCGTCCGGCCGTACCGGCGAGGCCCGGCTGGCCGGGGTACTGGCCGCCGTGCTGCACCGCGCGCCGCGGGCCCGGATCGCGGCGCGGCTGGCGGCGGGGCCGCTGGGGATGCCGCTCGCCCGGCGGGTGGCCGACCTGGTCGGGCTGTACCCGTACCTGCAACGGCCGTTCCCGGACGAGGGGCGGCGGGCCGGGCTGGTCCGGATGGCCTGCGCCGCCGATCTCGGCGTGCTGCACGCCCTGGCGGGGGCCGCGGCGGCGGGCGACGCGCAGGCCCGCGAACACGTCGAGTGGTCCACGCTGTACGCCGAGGAGGCCGGGCTGCTCGGCCCCGATCCGCTGGGTCCGCTGCGGGCCGGGCTGCGGGAGGCCCTCGGGGACCTCGGTCCGGACGCGGCGGACCGCTGCTGGGCGGAGGCCCGCGAGGCGTACGGGCGGGGCGGGATCTCCACCGCCGAGGAGGCCGTCGCCGCGACCTGGCGGTGGCGCGACGGGCACTTCCCGAAGCTGGTGCAGCTGTGCGGGCCCTCGGGCAGCGGCAAGAGCACGTACGCCCGGGGTCTGCCGGGCGTGGCCGCGTACATCGCTCTCGACGATCTGCGCGCCGCGCGGGGTTCCCGGGCCGACCAGCGCGCCAACGCGGACGTGCTGCGCGAGGGCCTGGACCGGCTGGACGCCGCGCTGGCGGCGGGCGCCGGGTCCACGGTGGTGTGGGACGCCACCTCCCTGACCGAACAGCAGCGGGGGCTGGCGGCCGCGGTCGCGCGGCGCCGGGACGCGCTGGTCACCCAGGTCGTGGTACTGGTCGAGGAGGAGGAGCTGGCCCGGCGCAATGCCGTCCGGCCCCATCCCGTACCGGCGCAGGTACTGGCCACCCAGCTGCACCGGTTCAGCCCGCCGTATCCCGGGCAGGGGGCGGCGCACCGCATCCGGTACGTCGGGGCGGGCGGGACCGTCGAGGACACGGCGGGGACCATCGGAGCACCGGCGCGGACGCTGCCGCTTCCGGCGGCCGCGGCAGGGGAAGTGGCAGCGGCAGCGGCAGCGGCAGCGGCAGCGGCAGCGGCAGCGGGCGAGGACGGCTGATGCGTACCAGTGAAGAGCTCTACCACCAGGTCCGCTGGGACCCCCGCTTCGATCCGGCCCGCTTCGTGTTCGGGCTGCACCAGCGCGGAGCGCCGCCCAAGCGGGTCCCGCTGCCCTCCTTCGTGCCGGGCGGCGACATCCCCTGGCACCGGGTGCTGTTCGTGGAGGCGGACGGGGAGCTCGTATGGGACCGGGCGAGCGGTGTGGACCTCATCGACTCCACCGACGCCGGCCGGATCCGCGAACCGCGGCTGCTGCGGGCCCCGTTCTTCACCGCCCGGACCCCGCACGCGTGGGATCCGGCGGACGGCGGCGCCTGGCGCCCGGCCGGGACGAACCGTACGGCCACGGACCCGAGCCGGGGCCGGGGCCCGCAGCCGCGACCCGTACGGCTGCTGACCTGGAACACCCTGTGGGACCGGTACGACGCCCCACGCATCGACACCGTCCGGCGCAGGCCGATGCTGCTGGCCGACCTGGCGGCCGCGGATGCCGATGTGATCGCCCTCCAGGAGGTCGAACCGGCCCTGCTCGAGCTGTTGTTGGCGCAGCCGTGGGTGCGCTCCGGGTACACCGTGACCACCGATCCCCGGGGCAAGGACGTGGCCGCGAGCGGACTGCTGGTCCTGAGCCGGCTGCCCGTACGGGAGGCGGGACTGCATCTGCTGGGTCCGCACAAGGCGGTCGCGGCGGTGACGGTGGACACCGAGGGCGGCCCGCTCGTCGTGGCCTGCGTCCATCTGACGAGCGATCACACGGAGAACGGGTCCGACCGGCGAGGCGCCGAACTGGCGCGGATCGCCGAGGGATTGAGCGGCATCGAGGCGGACGTGGCGCTGCTCGGCGACTTCAACGACGGCCGCTGCGGACGGGAGGGTCCGGCGGCGGCGCTGGGCATGCGGGACGCCTGGACCGAGGCGCACGGGGCGCAGGACACCACGCCGACCTTCGATCCGGTGGCCAATCCGCTGGCGGCGGTGGGTTCCCTGTCGGGGCGGCCGGCCCGGCTGGACCGGATCCTGCTGCGCTCGGCGCGGGCGCGGGTGCGGGAGGCCGCGTTGCGCGGCGACTCCCCCGGTCCGGACGGGCTGTTCATCTCCGACCACTTCGGGGTGGAGGCGGTGGTGGACTTCGCGGAGCCGGGCGAGGGGCGCGCGGTGCTCGGGGTACGGGCGACCGCGCGGACGGCGGCGGCCTGGCTGCCGCCACACGATCCGGCGGTCGAGGAGCTGCGCCGGGCGCACGACCCGGCCGTACGCCGCTGGCCGGCGCACGTGAACCTGCTGTTCGGCTTCGTACCGGAGTCCTCGTTCGAGGCAGCGCTGCCCCTGCTGGCCGAAGTGGCCGCGCAGAACGCACCGTTCACCGCTCGGCTCGCGGGAGTGCACGGCTTCGGGCACCGTGAGGACGCCACGCTGTGGCTGGACCCGGCGGCGGCCGGCGACGAGCCGTGGCAGCGGCTGCGGCGAGGGCTCGCGGAGCGGTTCCCGGGGTGCCGGGGGCGCGAGGGCTTCACCCCGCATCTGACGCTCGGGCGCAGCCGGGACCCGCAGCGGGCCCTGGCGGAGTTCGCCGCGCGGCTCGGCGGATCCGGGACCGGATCCGGGACCGGGACTGCGGCCCGCGTCGGGGAGCTGGCGGTGCTGTCCCGGCGCGGGGACGGCCCGATGCGGGTGCGGGCGACGGTGGAACTGGGCACGGGCGCGTGGCGATGGGTGCCGGACGCGGAACCGGCAGGGCCGCTGCCCCACGAGCCGGAGACCGGTGCCGGTGCCGGTGCCGGTGCCGGTGCCGGTGCCGACGCCCTCATCGCCCGGATCGCGGAGGCGCTGGGGGACGGCGTGGTGCACCTCGCGGGATCCCGCCGCATGGGCTGCGCCCTGCCCGGAGCCGACCTCGATCTGGTGGCCGCGCTCCCTGGCACGCCGTCGATCACCGAGGTGCGGGAGCGGGTCGCGGCAGCGCTCCCGGAGGCCGAGCGGCTGCGGGAGGTCGTCGGCGCGCGGGTGCCGGGGCTGCGGCTGCGCGCGGCCGGGCTGGACGTGGACCTGGTGGTCGTCGGCACGGGGGCGGTGGATCCGGCCGGGGCGGTGCGGCGGCGGGCGGAGCTCGGGGAGGCGGCCGCGATCGCGCTCGGCGCGGTCGCCGACGCCGACGCGGTACGGGACTTCGTGGGCGGCGGGCGGCATGCGCGGTTCGTCGCGCTGGCCCGGGAGGTCAAGGCGTGGGCGCGCGCTCGGGGCCTGGACTCGGCGCCGTTCGGCGGGCTGCCGGGGCTGGCCTGGGCGGTACTGGCGGCCCGCACGGTCCGCGAGGGCGACGGCCTGTCCCCCACGGCCCTGCTCCGGGAGTTCTTCGGGACCTGGGCCGCCTGGGACTGGCGCGACCCGATCGCCCTGACGGAGGCGCCCCACGAGCCGCACCCCGGCCCCGTCACCGTCCTGACGCCCTCCGCACCGGTCCGCACCTGCACGGCCCAGGTCGGCCCGGGTCTGCGCGACCTCCTGGTCAGGGAGCTGTACCGGAGTTGGGAGCTCATGGAGGAGGGGTCCGGCGGGGACCCCGGCGGCGAGTCCGGTGCCGTGGCCCCTGCCGCTACGCCCCCGCACCGGCGCCACGCGGCCTGGGCGGTGGTGACCGTACGGGCCGACGGGCCGCGGGAGTTCGAGGAGCGCCTGGGCCGGGCCCGGGGGCGGATGCGCGCCCTGCTCGGAGCCCTCGCGGAAGCCGGCGTCGGGGACGCGCACGCCTGGCCGCGCCCCTTCGCCCGCTCCGCCGTCTCGGCCCGGTACGCGATCGGGCTCGGCGCCGCCCCGCCCGACGCGGCCGGACTGACCGCGCTCGCGGGCCGCTGGTCCGCCGAACTGCCCGGTGTCGAGGTCACCTGGGCGGAATGCGGAGCGGTCCCCTCGCTCGGGTGAACCGCCCTCGCCCTGGCGCCAAGTAACGAACACGCCCCGGCCCCGGCCCTCCACCCAGGACCACTCTCCGAAGACGGCCGTGCTCCGTCCCGCCCAGCGGGCGCGGTGGGACGGAGCGGTCACGAGCCTCGGTACGGAACGGTCACGAGCCTCAGTAGAGTCCGCACGACTTTTTTCGTCAACACTTTTCACAAGGATTGAAGAAACTCCGAGTTCACAGGCCCCACCAGTAGTTGACACCTCCTCAGGCGTTCATTTCATGAACGCCGAAACCCTTGACGACCCCCTGGGCGGGCAGTTCACTCACGCTTCGATCCCCCGGATCCACGACGTCAGGAGAGCCCCCATGCCCCGCCTCTCGGACCATCCGCCACGACTGACGGCCGCCGCCCTCGCCGCCGTGCTCATGGCGGCCCTCCTCGTGCTCCTCCCGGGCGCCCCCGCGCAGGCCGCGCCCGTCCTCCTCTCCCAGGGCAGACCCGTCACCGCCTCAAGCCAGGAGAACGGCGGCACGCCCGCCTCCGCCGCCGTCGACGGCGACAACGCCACCCGCTGGTCGAGCCAGTTCGCCGACCCGCAGTGGATCCAGGTCGACCTCGGCGCCCCCGCCCAGCTCAGCCAGGTCGTACTGCGCTGGGAGACCGCGTACGCGAAGGCGTACCGGATCGAGCTGTCCGCCGACGGCACCAGCTGGAGCACCGCGTACTCCACGACCACGGCCACCGGCGGCGTCGGCACCCACAACATCACCGGCACCGCCCGCTACGTCCGCGTGTACGGCACCCAGCGCGCCACCGAATGGGGCTACTCCCTCTACGAGTTCCAGGTCTTCGGCACCTCCGGCGGGGGCCCCACCCTCCCCGGCGGCGGCGACCTCGGCCCCAACGTCATCGTCTTCGACCCCTCGACGCCGAACATCCAGGGCAGGCTCGACGAGGTGTTCCGGCAGCAGGAGTCGGCCCAGTTCGGCGCCGGCCGCTACCAGTTCCTGTTCAAGCCCGGCACGTACAACGGCCTCAACGCCCAGATCGGCTTCTACACCTCCATCTCGGGTCTGGGCCTCAGCCCGGACGACACCACCATCAACGGCGACGTGACCGTCGACGCGGGCTGGTTCGGCGGCAACGCCACCCAGAACTTCTGGCGTTCGGCCGAGAACCTCGCCCTCAACCCCGTCAACGGCACGGACCGCTGGGCCGTGTCCCAGGCCGCGCCCTTCCGCCGCATGCACGTCAAGGGCGGCCTCAACCTCGCTCCGGACGGGTTCGGCTGGGCCTCGGGCGGCTACATCGCCGATTCGAAGGTCGACGGCCAGGTCGGCAACTACTCCCAGCAGCAGTGGTACACGCGTGACAGCGCGATCGGCAGCTGGGGCAACGGCGTCTGGAACCAGGTCTTCTCCGGGGTCCAGGGCGCGCCCGCCCAGTCCTTCCCGAACCCGCCGTACACCACGCTCGACACCACTCCCGTCTCCCGGGAGAAGCCCTTCCTGTACCTCGACGGGTCCGAGTACAAGGTCTTCGTCCCGGCCAAGCGCGTGAACGCGCGCGGCACCTCCTGGGGCAACGGCGCGCCGCAGGGCGGCTCGCTCCCGCTGAGCCGGTTCTACGTGGTCAAGCCGGGCACCACCGCCGCCACGATGAACCAGGCGCTGGACCAGGGCCTGAACCTGCTCTTCACCCCCGGCGTCTACCACGTCGACCAGACCCTGCGGGTCAACCGCGCCGACACGGTCGTCCTGGGCCTGGGCCTGGCCACGCTCGTCCCGGACAACGGGGTGACGGCCATGAAGGTCGCCGACGTGGACGGGGTGCGGCTCGCCGGGTTCCTCATCGACGCGGGGCCGGTCGACTCGCCGAGCCTGCTGGAGGTCGGCCCGGCCGGCACCACCACGGACCACGCCGCCAACCCGACGACCGTGCAGGACGTGTTCATCCGGGTCGGCGGCGCCGGCCCCGGCAGGACGGACGTCGGCATGGTGATCAACAACCACGACACGATCGTCGACCACACCTGGATCTGGCGGGCCGACCACGGGGACGGGGTCGGCTGGGAGACCAACCGCGCCGACTACGGGTTCCGCGTGAACGGTGACGACGTACTCGCCACCGGGCTGTTCGTCGAGCACTTCAACAAGTACGACGTGCAGTGGAACGGCGAACGCGGCCGCACGGTCTTCTACCAGAACGAGAAGGCGTACGACGCCCCCAACCAGGCGGCGATCCAGAACGGTTCCACCAAGGGCTACGCGGCCTACAAGGTGGCCGACTCGGTGACCGTCCACGAGGGCTGGGGCCTGGGCAGCTACTGCTACTACAACGTGGACCCGACGATCCGTCAGGACCACGGCTTCCAGGCGCCGGTGAGGCCGGGCGTGAAGTTCCACGACCTGCTCGTCGTCTCGCTCGGCGGCAAGGGCCAGTACGAGCACGTCATCAACACCACGGGCGCACCCACCTCGGGAACGTCGACGACCCCGTCCACGGTCGTCTCCTTCCCCTGATCCGAGAGCTCCACGCGGGCGCGGGGCGGCCCCGGCCGCCCCGCGCCTCCCGCGCCTCCCCCGCGTTCGGGGACGCGTCAGACCTCCAGAACGATCTTTCCTGCGGTGCGGCCCGTCTGGCTGAGCTCGAAGGCCTCCGCGAGCTGCGCCAGCGGGAACGTCTTGGCGACGGTGACCTTGAGCTGCCCGGCGTCGGCGAGCCTGCCCAGTTCGGCCAGGCCCTCGGCGTCGGGCCGCACCCACATCCACTGGCCTCCCGCGCCCAGCACGGCGGGGTCGGCGATGGAGGCGTGCCGGCCGCCCTCCGCGAGGACCGCCCGGGTCACGTCGAGGACGCCGCCCACGAAGTCCGCGGCGACGGTGACCCCGTCGGGCGCGAGCGCGCGCACCCGGTCGACCAGGCCCTCCCCGTACTCGACCGGCTCACAGCCGAGTTCGCGCAGCCGGTCGTGGTTGCGCGGGGAGGCCGTGCCGATGACGCGGGCGCCCAGCGCACGGGCGATCTGCACCCCGAAGGACCCGACCCCGCCCGCGGCCCCGTGGATGAGGACGGTGTCGTCCTTGCCGGTGGCGAGGCGGGTGAGCAGCTGGTACGCGGTGAGTCCGGCCAGCGGCAGGCCGGCCGCCTCCTGCCAGCTGAGCGAGGCGGGCTTGGCGGCCGCGGCCCGAACGGGCACGCTGACGTACTCGGCGAAGGTCCCGCCGTGCACGTAGTCCTTGCGGGCGTACGCCATGACCTCGTCGCCGACCGCGAACTCGGGCGTGTCGATGCCGACCCGCTCCACGGTGCCGGCGACGTCCCAGCCGGGGACGACCGGGTACACCACGTCCATCAGGGGGTCGAGCCCGCCCGCCATGATCTTCCAGTCGACGGGGTTGACCGAGGCGCACTTGACCCGGACGAGGAGTTCGCCGGGGGCCAGTTTGGGCAGGGGCAGCCGGGTCTCGGTGAGCACCTCCGTCCCGCCGTACGTCTCGTAGGCCATCGCCCGCATGGTGTCCTCGGCCATCTACCCGACCTCTCCGTGTGCCCTGAGCCGTGGGCTGGTGGAAGCACCGCTTCCAGCGCCGCGTCCCATCCCATCACGAAAGGCCGTGCCCGCCCCGAGAAGCGGGGCGGGCACGGCGCGGCGCGGCGCGGGGGCCGACCTCTCACAGGGCCCGGTGCGCGGCGATCACCTCGGCGTAGCGGCGGCCGCTGGTCTTGACCGTGCGGCGCTGGGTGGCGTAGTCGACGCGGACGAGACCGAAGCGCTTGTCGTAGCCGTAGGCCCACTCGAAGTTGTCCAGGAGGGACCAGGCGTAGTAGCCGGCCAGCGGCGCGCCTCGGCGGGCGGCGCGGGCGCAGGCGGCCAGGTGCCCGGTCAGGTAGCGGGCGCGGTCGGGGTCGTGGACGCTGCCGTCGGCGGCGACGGTGTCCTCGTACGAGGAGCCGTTCTCGGTGACGTGGATGCGCCGGGCCCCGTACTCCTCGGTCAGCCGCATGAGCAGGGTCTCCAGGCCGCCCGCGTCGACCTCCCAGTCCATGCCGGTGCGCGGGACGCCGGGGCGTTCGATCTGGCGGGCGTACGGGGCGGGGCCGGCCGGGTCGGCGGTGACGGTCTGGGGGAAGTAGTAGTTCAGGCCGGTCCAGTCGAGCGGGGCGGCGATGGTGGCCAGGTCGCCGGGGCGTTCGGGCAGGTCGACGGCGTAGACCTCGCGCATGTCGGCGGGGAAGCCGCGGCCGTGGACGGGGTCCAGCCACCAGCGGTTGACGTGGCCGTCCATGCGCCGGGCCGCCGCCCGGTCGGCTTCGCCGTCGGTGGCGGGCTCGATGGTGGAGAGGTTGTTGACGATGCCGATCTGCGCGCCGGGGGCCGCGGCCCGTACGGCCTGGGTGGCGAGCCCGTGGCCGAGCAGCAGGTGGTACGAGGCGCGGACGGCGGCGGTCAGGTCGGTCCAGCCCGGCGCCATCCTGCCCTCCAGGTGGCCGATCCACGCCGAGCACAGGGGCTCGTTCAGGGTGGCCCACTGGGTGACCCGGTCGCCGAGACGGGCCGCGACGATCCCGGCGTACGCGGCGAAGTGCTCGGCGGTCGCCCGCTCGGGCCAGCCCCCGCGGTCCTGGAGGGCCTGGGGCAGGTCCCAGTGGTAGAGGGTGACGGAGGGGGTGATCCCGGCGGCGAGGAGTCCGTCGACGAGCCGGTCGTAGAAGGCGAGGCCCTTGGCGTTGGCGGGGCCGTCGCCGCCGGGGACCACGCGCGGCCAGGCGACGGACATCCGGTAGGCGTTGGTACCGAGCTCCCCCATCAGGGCGATGTCCTCGCGCCAGCGGTGGTAGTGGTCGCAGGCGGTGTCGCCGGTGTGGCCGCCGGCGACGGCGCCGGGGGTGTGGGAGAACGTGTCCCAGATGGAGGGGGCGCGGCCGTCCTCGGCCACGGCGCCCTCGATCTGGTAGGCGGAGGTGGCGGTGCCCCAGGCGAACGCGCGGGGCAGGGCGGCGAGATCGATGGCGCCGAGTTCCGCGTCGAGGTCCGCGCCGCGGCCGGGGCGGGTTTCGGAAAGGGTCATGTGTCGGCTCCTGCCGGGGTCATTTGACGGCTCCCGCCGTGAGGCCGGCCACCAAGTACCGCTGGAGCAGCAGGAATCCGGCGACGACGGGGATGCTGACGACGAGCGAGGCGGCCATGATCTGGTTCCAGTAGACCTCGGTCTGCGTGGAGTAGCCCTGCAGGCCGACGGCGAGGGTGCGGGTGGTGTCGTTCGTCATGACGGAGGCGAAGAGCACTTCGCCCCAGGCGGTCATGAACGCGTACACGGCGACGGCGACGATGCCGGGGACTGCGGCCGGGACCACGACGCGCACCAGCGCGCCGAGGGGGCCGCAGCCGTCGACGGTGGCGGCCTCGTCGAGGTCGCGGGGCACCGCGTCGAAGTAGCCGATGAGCATCCAGATGGAGAAGGGGAGGGAGAAGGTCAGGTACGTGAGGATCAGCGCGCCGCGGGAGCCGTAGAGGGCGATCCCGGTGGCGTTGCCGATGTTCACGAAGATCAAGAACAGCGGGAGGAGGAAGAGGATCCCGGGGAACATCTGCGTGGAGAGCACGGTGACGGTGAACAGGCGCTTGCCGCGGAAGCGGTGGCGGCTGACCGCGTAGGCCGCGAAGACGGCGATGACGACGGAGGCGGCGGTGGCCGCACCGGCCACGATCAGGGAGTTCACGAAGTACCGGGCGAGCGGGACGGTGTGCCAGATGTCGATGTACGGGCGGACGGTGAGCCCGCTGGGGAGCCAGCGGAAGCGGCCCGCGACGTCCTGGAGCGGTTTGAGGGAGCTGGTGACCATGACGTAGACGGGCAGCAGTACGAAGCCGGTGAGCAGGGTGAGGAAGACGGCCCGGATCACCCGGAAGGTGAGGGGCGGGGCCAGCGGAGAGGACGGTCGGTCGCGGCGGCCGCCGCGGCTGTCAGACATGCCGGCTCCTCCTTCCGCGGCTCGTCACGAGCAGGTACCCGGCGGTGACCAGCAGGAGGAAGAGCAGCAGGAGGACCGACATGGCCGAGCCGGCGCCGAAGTTCCAGGTGACGAAGCTGGACTGGTAGATGTGGAGGGAGATCAGGTCGGCGGCCGCCGGGGCCGATTTGCCGAACAGGACGAACGGCGTGTTGAAGTCGTTGAAGGTCCACAGGAACAGCACCAGCACCAGCACCTGGTTGACGGCTCCGACCGAGGGCAGGGTGATGCGGCGGATTTGCTGCCAGATGCCGGCGCCGTCCAGTGCGGCGGCCTCGTACAGCTCGCCCGGGATGTTCTGGAGGGCGGCGGTCACGATGAGGAAGGCGAACGGCCAGCCCTTCCAGACGGAGACGGTCAGCAGGGCCCAGAAGCTGTTGTCACCGAGCAGCCAGAAGGTGTGCTCGGGCCCGCCCAGGCCCAGTTGGTCGTGGAGGACGTGGTTCACCAGGCCGTTGTCCCGCTGGAACATGAAGGCCCAGGTGATGACGGCCGCGTACACGGGCAGGGCGTACGGGACCAGGAACAGGGCGCGCAGCAGGCCGCGGCCGCGGAAGCTCTCCTGCATGAACACCGCCGCCGCCGTGCCCAGCAGCCAGCACAGGCCGACGGAGAGCAGGGTGAAGAGGCAGGTGGTGAGGAAGGAGCGCAGGAGGGCTTCGCCGACCGGCCGGTCGACGTCGAGGACGAGTTCGTAGTTGGCCCAGCCGGTCCAGGGGGCGCGGGACCAGTCGCGGATGAAGAACTGGGTCAGCCGGCGGAAGCTCATCAGGATGCCCATCACCATCGGGAGGAGGTGGATGAGCAGTTCGAGGAGCAGGGCGGGCAGGAGCAGGAGGTACGGCAGGGCGCTTCGGCGCAGGCGCGGGGACGTGGTGCTCACGCGGCTTCCGGTACTCATCGGGCCGGACTCAGCTCGCCATCTGCTGCTGGGCCTTGCCGAGCTTGGCCTTGACCGACTCGGTGGTGACGGGGCGGCCCGCCGCGGCGTCGGCGAAGAGCTCCTTGACCGCGGTGCCGACGGCGGTCTCGAACTGGGACTCCTGCGGGACCTGCGGGAGCGGGGCGGCGCTGGTGCCCAGGGTGGTGCGGAGCACGGTGAGGTCCTCGGTGGCGAACGCGGCGTCGCTCTGGGCGGCCTTGACGGGCGGGACGGAGCCGTACGTCTTGTTGAGGATCCTCTGTTCCTCGTCGCTGGTCATGAACTGCACGAACTTGAGCGAGCCGGCGATGTTGTCGGTGTTCTTGAAGACGGCGAGGTTGATGCCGGCGACCATGGAGTTGGTGCCCCGGCCCGCGCCGGGCGCACCGCCGGCGGGCACCGGGACCGGGGCCACGCCCCAGTCGCCCTCCTTCATTCCGTGGCTCTTGAAGGTGGAGGCGGCGCTCTGCCACAGGACCATGGCGGTCTTGCCGTTGGCGAAGTCCTGGAGGGACTGGTTCTGTGCGTACTCGGCGTTGCCCGGCGCGATGATCTCGTCCTTGGCCATCAGGTCGACGTACTGCTTCACGGCGTCGACGGCGCCCGGGGAGTCGAAGGTCGGCCGGCCCGCCGCGTCGAAGAAGTCCGCGCCGTGCTGCTTGGCGAGGACGAAGACCTGGTGGATGTTGTTGGAGAGGTTCCCGCCCTCGGCGCCGAGGGCCCACTTGCCGTCCTTGGACAGCAGCCGGCCGGTGGTGACCATCTCGTCCCAGGTGGCCGGGGGCTTGGCCACGCCCGCTTCCTGGAACATCTTCTTGTTGTAGTAGAGCGCGTACGCCATGGAGTACAGCGGGACGGCGGCCGGGTCCTGGCCGGCGGCGCCCGCCGAGCCGATGGCCGACTCCACGAAGCGGTCCTTGCCTCCGATCGCGGCGAAGTTCTCGGCGTTCCACGGGAGCAGGGCGCCGGTGGCCTGGAGGGAGGAGGACCAGGTGTTGCCGATGTTGAGGACGTCGGGGCCCTGGCCCGAGGCGGTGGCGGCGAGGATCCGGTTGAGCAGGTCCGACCAGGGGACGACTTCCAGCTTGACCTTGATGCCCGTCCGCTCCTCGAACTTCTTCAGCTCCGGCCCCAGGACGGCCTGGTCCGCCGCGAGGTCGGGGCCCTGGTTGGAGGCCCAGTACGTGAGCTCCTTGGGGGCGGCGTTGGAGCCCGCGCCGGAGTCCGCCGTACCGCCTCCGCAGGCGGTGACGGCGGCGGCGAGCAGGGAGGCGGTGACGGCGGCAGCGGCGGCTCGGGTTCTGCGCATGGCGGATCGGCCCCTTTCGGCTGGGTCGGGGAAGGCCGGCGGGTGTTCTCGGCTCGGGCGGCGATGCTCCGGCGGCACCCGCCGCATCGGAGTCCAACGCCTCAACGCCTTAATTCAGGACGTGAGTTAAGCCTCGTGAAAGGGTCGCGTCAAGAGGTCTCGCAGGGGTATGTTGCGAGCGACGACAGGGCGGACGGCAGGACGGAAGGAGCCAGATGACCACAGGGCGTGGCGGCCGTACGGTGCGGGACCTGCGGCGCGGCAACCGCAGCGCCGTGCTCCAGCGACTGTACTTCGGCGGGCCGATGAGCCGGCAGGAGCTGGGGCCCGCGACCGGGCTGAGCTCCGGCTCCGTCAGCAACGTGGTCGGCGAACTCGTCGCGGACGGGCTCCTGGAGGAGGCCGGCGTCGTCGACTCGGACGGCGGACGGCCGCGCACCCTCCTGCGCGTGGCGCCCGGCAGCGCCCACATGATCGGGGTCGACGTCGGCGAAACCCGGGTACGCGTCGAGCTGTTCGACCTGGCCCTGACCGAACTCGCGCGTGCCGAGCTGCCGTTGCAGCCGCGCGGCTGCTATGACGTCGGCCCGATCGTGGACCACGTCCGCACCGGGATCGCCGCCGTCCTCGCGCAGGCCCGAGTCGGGACGGACCGGCTCCTCGGGGTCGGGGTGGGCGTCCCGGGCATAGTGGACCGCGAGGCGCCGGACGGGGCGGTCGTCCACGGCCAGACCATCGGCTGGGACGCGGTCCCGCTGGAGGCGCTGCTGCGCGCGACGGGAGCCGTGCCCCCGGAGGTCCCGTACATCATCGACAACGGTGCGCGCACGCTCGGCCAGGCCGAGATGTGGTTCGGGGCGGGACGCGGCGCCCGCGACGCCGTCGTGGTCCTGTTCGGCTCGGGCGTCGGCGCCAGCCTGATCACGGACGGCTCGCCCGACGGGGGCACGACGGAGGGCACCCCCCTGGAGTGGGGACACCTCACCGTCTCGGTACGGGGACGGCGCTGCCGTTGTGGGGCGCTGGGCTGCCTGGAGGCGTACACGGGGGCCGAGTCCCTGCTGGAGCGGTGGGCGGAACGGGGCGGCGGCGCCGGGGAGGCGGCGGACGAGGAGGAGGCCCTCTCGGCGCTGCTCGCGGCGGCCGTCGCTGCCGATCCGGTGGCCCTGGAGGTGCTGGAGGAGAGCGCCGAGTACCTCGGCGCGGGCCTGTCGGACGTGATCAACCTGTTCCGGCCGGAGCGCATCCTGATCGGGGGCTGGGCGGGGCTGCTGCTGGGCCCGCACATCCTGCCCGCCGTACGGGAGCACGCGGCCCGGTACTCCCTGCGCCACCCCGCCGACCGCGTCACCATCGATCTGGGCTCCCTGGGGCCGGACGCGGTGACGGTGGGCGCGGCTACCCTCCCGCTGTCGGCGTTCTTCGCCACGGGCGGCCGCCCCGCGCCCCGCCCCCCGCAGCCCGAACCGCCGGGCTGGCGCACCTCCCTGGAGGTCCGCGCCGCAGCGCCGGCCCGGCGGGCGTGAGCGAGGCGCCCCGGCGGGGTCAGGCGCCGCCGCCGGCCTGCGCGCACCGGGCGAGGGTGTCCAGGAAGGCCGTGGTGAGCGGGTCCGGGTGCGGGCGGGTGTAGGCGGCCAGCATGCGGCGCACCGGCGGTTCGGGGTGCAGCACCCGGCCCGCGAAGCCGGAGGGCACGACGCTCTCGGGCACCAGGGCGGTGCCCAGCCCGGTTGCGGCCAACAGCGGCGCCGCCGCCGTCTGTTCGGTCCGTACGGCGGCGCGCGGCCGGAAGCCGGCCGCCGCGCAGGCCCGGTCCACCACCTCGGCCAGCCCGTTGCCGGGGGCGTAGTGCACCCATGAGCGGTCCGCCAGGTCCGCGAGGGGCACCCGGTCAGGCGCCGGATCGTCGGCGGGAACCGCCAGTACGAACTCCTCCTCCCCCAACTCCCGTACGGGGCCGTCCCATTCACGGGGTGCCGGGCCGACGGCGAGGTCGGCGCGGCCCGCGGCCATCGCGGCGAGCAGTGCGTCGGTGTGCGGGAACTCCATGAGCCGGACGCGGACCTGCGGATGCCGCTCATGCCAGCTGCGGAGCACCGGGAGCAGGATCCCGAGGGTGATCGAGTAGACCGCGGCCACCTGGATCTCGCCGCCGTCCAGGCCGACGGCGCGGCGGGCCGCGGTACGGGCCCGTTCGGCGTCGGCGAGCGCCGCCCGGGCGTGCGGGAGCATCGCGCGGCCCATCGGCGTCAGCCTGACCGCGCGCGGGAGCCGCTCCAGCAGCGGTCCGCCCGCATCCCGCTCCAGGGCGCGGACCTGGTGGGACAGGGCGGGCTGGGAGACGTGCAGGAGCTCGGCGGCCCGGGTGAAGGAGCCGGTGTCCACGACGGTGACCAGGTATTCGAGCTGCCGCAGGGTAGTCATGAGCAAATTTTATGGCAGCGGTAGAAAGCATGCCTTGGACGTATGGGCTGCGCCGATGGAGAGTCGTGGAGACGGAACGCGCAACGCGGAACCGCGACCCCAGCACTCAGAACTCAGGACATTCCATGACCACCGCTCCCCTTTCCCATGACTCCCTCGACGGCAAGCGGCTCGTCGTCGTCGGCGCCGGCTCGCACATCGGGCGGACGCTGGCCCGTACGGCGTCGGCGGCCGGCGCCGAGCTCGTGCTCGCCGGGCCCGACGCGGACCGGCTGGCCGATACGGCGGCCGCCCTGCCCGGACCCGCCCGCATCCAGGTGACCGACCTCACCGACGAGGGCTCGATCGCCGCTCTCGCCGAAGCGGCGGGCCAGGTCGACCACGTCGTCTCGACGGCGGCCGTGCCCGCCAACGGGCCCGTGTCCGCTCTCGTGCTCGCCGATGTCCAGCGGGCGTTCGCGGCGAAGGTGTTCGGCCCGCTGCTGCTCGCGAAGCACCTGGCGGGGCGGATGGCGCAGGGCGGCTCCCTCACCTTCTTCTCCGGGGTCGCGGCCTGGCGTCCCGCCCCGGAACGGGTGGTCATGGCCACCACCAACGGGGCCCTGGCCTTCCTGGTGGAGGCACTGGCCGTCGAGCTGGCGCCGCTGCGGGTCAACGCCGTGTCCCCCGGCATCATCGACTCCGGGGCCTGGGACCGGCTGGGCGAGGACAAGGCGGCCTTCCTGCGCGGGGTCGCGGACCGCAACCCGGCCAGGAGGAGCGGCACTCCGGACGACGTGGTGCGGGCGGTGCTGTACGCGATCGGCAACCGGTTCGTCACCGGCACCGTGCTGCACGTGGACGGAGGTGCGCGCCTTGTCTGAGACCACCGGATCGGGCTTCGAGGGCTGGTCGCCCGCGCTGCGGGCGGAGTTCGAGGCGGGGGCGTCCAACGGGCACGTCGGGCAGCGGCTGCTCAGCGAGACGGACCGGGTCCGGGTCTGGGAGATCCGGCTCGCACCGGGCGAGCGGGTGCCGGCGCACCGGCACGTGCTCGACTACTTCTGGACGGCGGTGACCCCCGGCCGCGGCCGCCAGCACACCTCCGACGGCGCCACCCACGAGGTCACGTACGCACAGGGCGAGACCCGCCATCTCACCTTCGGCCACGGCGAGTTCCTCCTCCCCGACCTGGAGAACATCGGCCCGACCCCGCTCGTCTTCACGACGGTGGAGTTCACCCAGGGCCCCAACACCCCCCTGTCGCTCACCACCCCCGGAGGGCCGCCGGCGTGAACGGCGGCCCCGCCGGACCGGGGGGGCCGCCCGGGCCCGCCCCGTGCGTCGGGGTCACTCGTATTCCGTGCCTCCCTTGCGGGTGAGGTACGCCGGGCTGACGGCCTTGGCGATCGCGCGGCCGCCGACCACCGGGCTGTGGCGTTCCGTGGCCGGGCGGATCACCACGCCCTCGCGCAGGTGCGTGGACCGGCCGGACACCGTCTCCCGGCCCGAGGCCAGCTCCAGCACCGTCTCCAGCGCGTACGGCCCCTCGAACAGGCGCGGCACCAAGGGGAGTTCACCGTCCGGGAAGAGCTCCTGCGGGTCCAGCCACCGCACCTGTCCGTCGATCTCCGCCGATACGTCGAAGACGGCGTATCCCGGCCCGGTGGCGGCCGTACGCGCGTCCGTTCCGTACGACAGGTCCTGGACGCCCGCGCCGTACACCTCGCCGAAGACGCCGATCCGGGTGGCGCCCAGCCGCTCGGCCAGCTTCTCGGCGGCCTCGGGCACCCCGTGGGCGCGTACGGCCCGCCAGTACAGGTTGCGCTCGTCCTCCCGCAGGGCCAGCCCCTTGGAGCCGAAGCCCTTGGAGGAGACCAGCACCCGGCCGTCCTCGGCGACGTACGTCAACAGGCAGGCCGTCCCGTGGAGTTTCTCGGTCAGGACGACCGGCTCGCCCGGCTCGAACAGGTCCGGGTAGCGCTGGAGGTTCTCGATGTCCACCCACGGCAGCAGCTCGGGCGCAGCCTCCACCTCGCCGTTCATCGTCGTCGGTACGGGCGGCGCCCATTTGGTGATCCCGAGCAGTTCGGCGAAGTCCACGCCCTCCCCGGCCGCCCGCTCCAGGTCCACATCGGCCAGCGCTCGCGGCCGGCACACCAGCCCCTGCGACAGCTCGCCGCGCAGCCGGACCGCCTTGACCCGGTCGGCGGAGCTGCCCGCGAGGCGGCCGGTCAGGCCGAGCTCCTCGATCAGGTCGGCGGGCAGTACGGCCTGTTCGGGTATGTAGACGGCGAAATCGCCGGTGCGGTAGGCACCCTTGGCGACGACGGCCCGGTACAGGCCCACCTGGGCCAGCTCCAGCGCGTCGGCGTTCGGATGCTCGTGGACGGTCAGCTCTTCGGCGGTGACCCGCAAGGTCGACATGTGCTCGGCTCCTCGGACGTGGTACGGACATGCTCCCCGAGCGGTTCGGGACAGTGGCTCGTACGCGACGCCGACCACTGTGCGGTCCGGCATTTGCGCTGGTCCAGCCGGAATACCGGTGTTAACCTGACGCGCCCTCGCCAACCCGCCGCCCGGCGCCGCCCAGGAGGTCCCCGTGCCACGTCGTCCGGTCACCGTCGTCACCGGGGGCGGCAGGGGCATCGGCGCCGCGACCTGTCTGCGCCTGGCCGCGGACGGCCATGACGTGGTGCTCGGATACCTCCGCGACGACGCGGCGGCCGAGGCCGTCGCCCGGCGCGTACGGGCGGCGGGCGCGCGCTGTCTGACCGTACGCGGGGACACCTCCGAGGAGTGCGGGGTGGAGCGGCTCTTCGACATCGCCGGGGCCGAGTTCGGCCCGGTGACCGGGCTGGTGAACAACGCCGGGGTGACCGGGCCGCTCGGCCGGCTCGCCGACGCCGCCACCGAGGACCTGCGGCGCGTGGTCGAGGTGAACCTGCTGGGGTACCTGCTGTGCTGCCGCCGCGCCGCCCGGGACATGGCGGAGGCGGGCGGCGGGGCCATCGTGAACGTGTCCTCGGCGGCCGCCACCCTCGGCAGCCCCGGCGACTACGTCCACTACGCGGCGACCAAGGCCGCCACCGACGCCCTCACGGTGGGGCTTTCCAAGGAGCTCGGCCCGGACGGGATCCGGGTCAACGCGGTGGCTCCCGGCATCATCGAGACCGACATGCACGCCGCGATGGGCGATCCCGGACGCCCGGCTCGCGCGGCCGCCGGGATCCCGCTCGGGCGGGCGGGGCAGCCCGAGGAGGTGGCCGGGGCCGTGGCCTGGCTGCTCTCCCCGGACGCCTCGTACACGACGGGCGCGATCCTGCGGGTATCCGGCGGCCGCTGACCGCGTGGCCCGTGCCGTCCGGGGCGTCAGTCTCCGAACGCCGCCCGCGTGGCCGGGCCGTAGACCCCGGGCCGGTCGCCCTTGATGTCCCGGTCGCGCTGGAGCTGGGCGACCCCGCGCTCGGTCCGGCTGTCGTACTCCCCGGTGACCGCGACGTACGTGAACCCCTGCCCGTAGAGCCGCTCCTGGAGGGCGCGCACCTCGGGCCCCCGGTCACCCGGCCGCAGCGTCCCGGAGGCCCCCGGGGAGGGCGCTGCGGACGGACCGCTCGGCGGCGCCGACTTGGGGGGCCGCCCCGCGGAGGGGCCGCCCGGTTCCGACGTCGGCCCGGACCCCGTGGGCGCGGGGGCCCGTACGGACCCTTCGGACGAGGGCTCGGCGTCGGCGTCGGCTCCGGGGCTGCGCGCCGGAAGCACCGGAACGGACAACTGCGGCGGCTTCACGGCCCGCCGGGGCTCCGGGTCGGGCCCGCTCAGCAGGAACACCAGCCCGGCGCCCGCGGCGAGGGCGAGCAGGGCCAGGGCCGGCAGCGGTACCCGGCTCCCGCGCTCCGGGGCGGTGTGGGGGGCCGGCCGCGCCCCGGGGGCGGACTCGGGACCGCTGTCGCCCTCGCCCCGGGTCCCGGGCGCACGGAAGGACACCGGCACGGGCCCGGTGTGCGGCCAGGCGGGCGTCGCCGACCGGGCCGGCCGCCCGGAGGGGGCCACGTAAGGACGTACGAACAGGCGGTCGTCGGGCGCGTCAGCGCTCTCGTCGAAATGCTGGGACACGGTGGTCTCCCGGCGGGGGTGGGGGCCGGCGCGGCGGTGCGGTGTCGGCCCCCACCCTGCCGGTCAGGCCCTGCGCCGCCGCGCGACCAGGACCGTGCCCGTTGCCGCGCCCGGCTGAAGGGCGCCTCGGGTCGTCATGGGGTCAAGCGAATCGCGGACCGGTACGAACATATGAGATATCTCCGAAGTGCAGCTCATGCGGTGGTTCTTGAGTGCTTGACCGGCGCACTCTTTCCTCCCGGGATGGCCCGGGTCAAGCCGGGTGTCCGAACTGCCCCATCCATCCGTTCCGGTTCTTCGGCCCGGTAGCCCTCGGCATCCGGGCCGTGACGGTGAGGACCCCCGCGCCGGACCAGGTCCGCTGCGGCCCCGTAGCCGACTCCGGCCGACTGCGCAGCCGCTTCACCCGCACGCGTGAGCGCGGGCCTTCGGGCGGCCCCCGGTGCGGCATGGTGGGCGGATGCAGTTACGCCGGGCCCTGCCCCTGTCCCTCGTCGCGCTGCTCGCGAGCACCGGCTGCGTCTCCGTCGGCCGGGAGGCGGCCCCGGCGCCCGAACGCGGTACCTCGGCGCCCGCTGACGCCGAGGTAACGGCCGATGCCCCGCCCACCCCCGGCCTGCCGCCGCCTCCCCCGCGGTCCGCGGCGCTGCCGCTGGGAGAGCTCCCGGAGCCGGAGCCGCCGGCCGCACCGCCCGTCCGGCACGCCCCGGAGCGGCCCCCCGCCGCACGCGGCGCGAAACCGCCCGCGGCGCCCCACCGTGCCCGCCCACCGGGGCCCGCTGCGCCGCGCAGCCCTCGGCAGGAGGCCGCGCCGGCCCTGCCCGGCCCCGACGAGCTGTGCGCCGCGGCCGAGGGAGCGGTACCGCCTTCCATCGTGGATCTCTGCATCCGGCAGTATGGCCGCTGACCAGCAGGGATCGCCCAGGACTTGACCCTCCCCCCGTGTCAGGGCCTGCACTGGAGGACGTCATGTTCACCATCGGAGACTTCGCCAAGCACGGCCGGGTATCGGTCCGCATGCTGCGCCACTACGACGCCATCGGACTGCTGCGCCCGGCACGTGTCGACCCCGCCAGCGGCTACCGCTACTACGAGGCCGGGCAACTCGCCCGCCTCAACCGTGTCATCGCGCTCAAGGAGCTCGGCTTCAGCCTGGACCAGGTGGGGTCGATCCTCGACGAGCGGCTGGGCGCGGAGGAGTTGCGCGGCATGCTGCGGCTGCGGCGGGCGGAACTGGAGTCGGCCGTGGCCGCCGCGGCGGCCCGGCTGACCCAGGTCGAGACGAGGCTCCGGACCATCGAGAGCGAGGGATCCATGTCCACCGTCGACATCGTCGTCAAAAGCCTTCCGCCCGTCCGGCTCGCCGAGCTGAGCGGGGTCGCGGGGAGCTACGAGCCGCAGGACATCGGGCCGGTCATCGGTCCGCTCTACGACGAGCTGTGCCGCCGGATCGAGGCCGCCGGGGTGGTCCCGACCGGCCCGGGGATCGCGTACTACGAGGACGCGCCGGGCGCCGGGGCCGGAGCCGTCCTCGTCCACGCCGGGCTGCCGGTCGGGGCCTCGGTGCGCGCCGAGACCCTCGGGGGCGGGGTACGGGTGGTGGAGCTGCCCGGGGTGGAGCGGGCGGCGACCGTGGTGCACCGCGGTGCGATGGACGGCGTCCTGCCCACCGCCCAGGCGCTCGCGCGCTGGATCGACGCGAACGGCCACCGGTCGGCGGGTTACGCGCGCGAGCTGACGCTGGCCTGCCCGGAGGACCGCGCCCAGTGGGTCACGGAACTCCAGGAACCCCTCGCGCCGGAGGTCTGACCGAAGGAGAACGGGCGCCCCGGCGGATCACCCGGGGCGGCGGCAGGTGCACGGACCGGCGGAGTCGGGGCGGCGGCGGGCGGTGAGGCGGCGGGCCGTGCGCAGACGGCGCAGCGTGGCATGGCCGCGCCGGCGCCACTCGGCGCGGGGCAACCCGGCCCGCTGGCCGCCGCCGGTGATCAGGGCGTTGACGGGGGCGTGCGGATCGGCGGCGATGCCCTTGGCCACCAGGACCCCGACGACGAGCGGGACCAGGGCCACGGCCAGGGCGGAGCCGGCGATGGTCACGTGCTGCATACGGCGCGGGCGGGCGGTGGCTTCGGAGGTCATGCCCCCATTCGATCAGCGTCGGGGTGGCGGGGAATCGGGTTGGATACTCAGGTCGTTGGGTGTGACGTACTCAGAACGCGCCGGGGGAACCGAGGGAGGAGTGGCGATGGAGACCTTCGAACCCGCAACCGGCGACGGGCCGCAGCCGCCCCCCACCGCGGCCCGGGAGGCCGAGGTCCGCACGGCCTACGAGGGCATGCTGCAGATCCGCCGCCTGGTGAACGGCCCGGCGGGGGCGGCGGTCCCCGCCCCGTGGGAGCTGCGCCGGATGCCGCGCGCCGTGGCCCTCGTACTGGAGGCTGCGGGCATCCCGCCGTCGGCGGTGGACGCGCAGGGCCGCCGTACGCGGACCGGGTACCGGGTGGCGCCGGGTACGTCCGGGGCCGCGACGGTGGAGGTCACCTGGCTGGGGCCGCCCGGCAGCGGCGCGGCCGAGGCGGAGCAGGAGCGGCTGACGGCCTGCGCGGCCGCGCTGGAACCCCTGGGCTGGAGCTGCCTGCTCTACCGCGGCCCGCGCCGGCGGCGCTTCCTGGAGGTCGAGCCTCCCCGCTGACCGGCACGAAATCCGGTTTCCCGGACCCGGCAGCGCCGGGCACACTCGCCCGATGGGCATGCTCGACGCAGTGGCGGACCGGATCCGCGAGGGTGAGACGGTGGAGTTCCGGCCGACCGGAGACTCCATGGTCCCGCTGATCCACAGCAGGCAGCGGGTCCGGGTCGCCCCGGTCGACCCGGCGCTCGTCGCATCCGGCGACATCGTCCTGGCCCGGGTGTCCGGCACGGTGTACCTGCACCTGGTCTCTGCCGTGGACGCCCCGCGCCGGCGCGTGCAGATCGCCGGCAACCGGGGCCGGGTCAACGGCTGGACCGGCCACGACCGCGTCTTCGGGATCTGCCTCGCCGTGGACGGCGTACCCCGTCCGGGCGCGGCGGCCAAGGTCCGGCGGCCGCCGGTCCGTGCCGTGCGCGCCGAGCCGCTGAGCACGAACCGGATGGACCTGCTCCCCCTGCGCGTCGAACACGCCCCGGAGATGGCCCGCGTACTGGGCGATCCCGTGCTGCACGAGTTCACCGGCGGGGCCCCGCTCGCGACCGATGCGCTGCGCGCACGCTACGCCCGGCTGGAGGCCGGGTCGCCCGATCCCGCGGTCGTGTGGTGCAACTGGGTACTGAGGCTGCGCGGGGACGGGCCGCTGGTGGGGACCGTCCAGGCCACCGTCACGCCCGGCCGGGACACGGCCGAGACGGCGTGGGTGATCGGAACCGCCTGGCAGGGCCGCGGCCTCGCCACCGAGGCCGCCCTGGCCGTCACGGCGTGGCTGGAGGAACTGCCCGTCGGGCGCCTGATCGCCCACATCCACCCCGGCCACCGCGCCTCGGCGGCGGTCGCCGCGGCCTGCGGCTTCACCCCGACCCGCCACCGCGAGGACGGCGAGGTCCGCTGGGAGCGGCGCTCCGCGCCCCCGCCCGCCACCGGTTCCTGAGCGGGGCTCAGCCGTACCGCGCGGCCAGGGCCGCGACCGTGGCGGCCACGGCCCGGCGGAGTTCCGGCGGGGCCAGGACCTCGGCCTCGGTGCCGAGCCGGAGCAGGTCGCCGACCGCGACGGCCTCGGACTCGATCTCCAGGTCGACCCGGACCCAGCCCTCCGGGCCGGCGGGGCCGGCCGGGACCGCACCGGCCAGGGCCCGGTCGCCGGCGGCGCCGAACTGCATCGGGAGCAGTCGGCGCCCGCGCGGGGACAGCAGGAGCCGGGCGGTCCCCTGGCGGGTCGCCGCCTCCATCCGGCGGGCGGACTCGGTCCAGTACGCGGCGAGTTCGAAGCCGGCCGGGCGCTCGAAGCCCTCCTCGGCGGTCTCCACCGCGAGGAAGCGCGAGACCCGGTAGCTGCGTACGCGCTCGTCGGCGGCCCGCGCCACCAGGTACCAGATGCCGCCCTTGAGGACCAGGCCGAGGGGGTGCAGCGGGCGCCCGGCGCGCTCCTCGCCGCTCCAGCGGCGGTAGTGGGTCAGCAGTACGCGCTGGTCCCACACCGCCTGGGCGATCCGCGCGAGGTGCGGGACCGGATCGGCGTCGCGGAACCAGGCCGGGGCGTCCAGGTGGAAACGGTCCTGGAGCCGGCGGGCCCGCTCGGCGAGGGCCGCGGGGAGCGCGGCCTGGAGCTTCAGCTGGGCGGCGGCCAGATCGGCGCCGAGCCCGAGTTCCCGTGCGGGCCCGGGCGCCCCGGCGAGGAAGAGGGAGCCGGCCTGGGCGTCGGTGAGGCCGGTGAGCCGGGTGCGGTAGCCGTCCATCAGCCGGTAGCCGCCGGCCGGTCCGCGGTCGGCGTGGACGGGGACGCCGGACGCGCCGAGGGCCTCGATGTCCCGGTGGACGGTACGGACCGACACCTCCAGCTCGGCGGCCAGTTGGGGCGCGGTCATCCGGCCGCGGTTCTGCAGCAGGAGGAGCAGGGAGAGGAGCCGGTCGGCGCGCATGGGGCCATTGTGGACCGGGGCGCCGGCATACATGACAGAGGGTGTCAGGTATGCCGGACAGGCTGTTCCCGCGCCGGGGGAACGAACCGCCCGGCCGTGAACCAGGAGGCCCTCCATGTCCCGTACCACCACCGGCCGTTTCACCTTCGCCGACTGGCGGGAGGAGCCGATCGGTGCGGCCGACGCCACCCCGCGCCTCGCCCGCTCCACGGTCGTCAACGCCTTCGCGGGCGGTATCGAGGCCGCGGCGACCCGGGCCGGCTACACGATCACGTACACCGGGGAGGCCACCGGCTCCTACACCGGCCTGGAGCTGCTGTCGGGCTCCGTGGACGGCCGCGAGGGCGCGTTCGTCCTGGAGCAGCGCGGCACGTTCGACGCCGGCGGCACCCGGTGCACGTTCGAGGTGGTCGCCGGTTCCGGGTCGGGCGAGCTGGCCGGGCTGTCGGGGTCCGGCGGGTTCACGTACCGGCACGGCGATGCGTCCGTCGCGTACGAGTTCCGCTACACCGTGGCGTAGCGGGCGACGGAGGGCGCGGACCGTATCGGCCCGCGCCCCCTGTGACCCCGGTCCCTGCGGCCGTGCCGCTAGGGTGCGCCGAAGGTCAGCGTCAGCTGCGGCGTGCCCTCGTTCGCCGCCGCCTCGGAGGACCACAGCCACAGCGCGTCCGTACCGGGGCTGGTCAGCGCGAGGCCGTAGCTCGTGCCGAGCGCGCCCGCCAGGGCGGCCGTGTTCAGCCCGGTGGTGTGCACCGCCGAGCCGTCCGGGACTCCGGCGAAGCTGCCGAGGGCCGCGGCGTCCGTGGCGGGGCGGTTGTTGTAGGTGGTTCCCGCCTCCGTCCACGCACCGGTGACCGGGACCACCGAGACCGTGTCGGCCGTGCCGGCTCCGCTCATCGTGCTCGTCTTCACGCTCAGGGAGGCCGACTTGAGGACCGTACCCGCGGGCGCCGCGGGCAGGTTGAAGCGCAGGTAGCTGGTGTAGAGCGAGGTGCCGCGCACGGCGAGCGAGGACGAGCCGCCGTAATTGCCGTCCGGGGCACCCGCGTTGGCGTACGTGTCCTCGGCCGCCTGGACCTGGACGACCGAGTCGGCCGGGGCGGTGGCCAGGGCGTAGTGGTTCTGCACCTGGGCCGCGCTCAGCACGCTCGGGTAGACGGCGGTCTCGTCCAGCCGGCCCGCCCAGAACTCGCTGGTCGGAGGGTTCGGCCAGGCGCCGAGGCTGTCGCCGCCGGCATGCCAGTAGCCTGCGTAGTTCTCGTGCGTGGTGACGGCGAGGGTGCCCTTCTGGGCGCCGTCCACGTAGAGGACCATGCCGCCCGGCCCCTGGGTGGCGACGACGTGGTGCCACTGGTCGTCGTTGTAGGCGGCGCCGGTGGTGATGGTGCGGGTGGCTCCGGTGTACACGCCGTAGACGAGACGCCCGTCGTTGGTCATGTAGATGTGCTTGTCGTACTGACTGCTTCCGCGCACCTGGTTGTTGCCGAAGCCGAAGAGCTTGCCGCCCCGGGTGGTGTTCGTCCGGAACCAGGTCTCGATGGTGTAGCTGCTGCCGATGGTCTGGCGCTGGTCCCCGTAGACGCGGGTGTCCGTGCCGTTGAAACCGATCGCCGTGCTCGCGCCCGACACCGCGCCCGGCGTCTGGCGCAGCGCCGGTGCGTTCAGGTGCACTCCGTTCTGGTTGCCGCTCGCGGAGGAGTCCGCGACGTTCGGCAGGGAGGCGTCGTCGTAGCGCCAGAACAGCTGGGCGCCGTCCGCGCGCACCCGGTCGGGGTACGCGTCGACCGAGGTCGGCACGGTCACGCTCGCGGTCGCCGACAGGGCGCTGGTGTTGCCGGCCGCGTCGGTGGCCGTGACCCGGTACGTGTACGACTGTCCGGCGGCGACGGTGGTGTCGGTCCAGGAGGCCTGCGGACGCTTGAAGAACAGCGAGTCCGCCGCGACCGTGGCGATCGGCGTGCCCGAGCCGTTCCGGTAGATCCGGTACGTCAGCGCGCTGTCGTCGAGGTCGAGGCTGGTGCGCCAGCGTACCTGCACCTCGCCGGGCCGGAAGCTCGCCGCGGTCGCGACGGGCACGGTGGGCGCCCCGGTGTCGCCGGTGGAGGCGAAGCGGGTCAGGCTCTGCTGCGCCGAGCCGTTGACGGTGGTGAACTCCCCGCCGACCCAAAGGTACTGGACGCCGCCCTGGGAGCCGACCGTCATCACGCGCGGGCCGATGCCCTCGCCGATGCCGTCGTTGGTGTCGGGGGCCCAGCCCAGCTTGCCGACGCTGGTGGTCGGCTGGGCGAGCAGGTGGTGGCGCTGCCCGTCCGGGTACTCGCCGACGCTGGAGCAGTCGTGGGCGTGCGAGGCGCTGTAGAGCACGTTCCGGTACGGCAGCACGGCCTGGGTGGCGCCGAGGCAGGTGTCGCGCCAGCGCTGGTTGAAGTCGCTGAGGTTGAGCGCGATCCGGCCGTCGAAGACGCCGCCGCCGGTGCCCTCGTTGGCCGTGTAGAACCCGGTCGCGTCGGTCGCGATGTCCTTGACGACGGAGTTGGTCTCGATGAAGCCGGCGTACGTCTTGGTGAGCGTGCCGCTGGTGGCGTCGACGACGGCCAGGGCGTGCGTGTTCGTACCGTTGACGGTGAAGAAGTCCCCGCCGAGGACGACGTTCTCCCCGTCGGGCGTGACCTCGACGGCGCGGCCGGGTTCGTCGGCGTCGGCCGTGAAGGGCCGCAGCGCCCCGTCGGTCGCGTCGACGGCGGCGAAGCGCTGGCGCGGCTGCCCGGCGACGGTGAGGAAGTCGCCGCCCGCGTAGACGGTGTCGCCGGTGACGGCCAGGGCCCTGACGGTGGCCGCGAAGGCGGGGCGGAAGCCGGTCTTGACGGTGCAGCTCGCCACGTCGATGGCGGCGAGGCTGGAGACGGGGGTGCCGTTGACGGCGCCGAAGTAGCCGCCGGCGTAGAGGGTCTGCTTGTCCGGGGAGAGGGTGAGGGCGCGGACGGTGGCGGTGCCGCCGCCGACCGTGAAGGAGAGGTGGCAGGAGGTCGGGGCGCCGGTCGCGGCGTCCAGTGCGGCGAAGTTCACCGCGGGCTGTTCGGCGCCGCCCGAGCCGTCGGGCGGGCGGACGGCGGAGAAGGTACCGCCGGCGAAGACGGTGCCGCCCGCCTCGGCGAGGGCCCAGACGACGCCGTTGGGCTGCCATGTGGAGAGCGCGTCGGCGGTGAAGGCGACGGGCGGGGTGACGGCCGCCGCCTGCGGGACGAGGCCGAGGACCGCGCCCGCGCCGGTCCCGGCCAGGGACAGGGCGAGTGCGGCCGCGAACCCTCTGGATCTACGCATGAACCCCCCAGTTCGGTGTCACTGTGCGGTGGTGGCCGAAAACAGACGTACAGCTGCCGTTCACGACCGTGCGTACGGGCGCACACTAGGCCCGTTCGCACCCCCGTTCACCCCTCTTGACGCATTGGATGCCAAATTGACGGCCTCCGGGGCCGACGGCGCCTTCTCGCCATGATCATTTCCGCTGGGGGCGGCCGGGGTCCGCCGGAGGGCGGACCCCGGGTCAGGCGGGCGGCAGAGGGCGGCAGAGGAGGGCCGCCGGACCCGGCCTGGAGGCCGCGCGCGTGGTGAAGGCGATGCCCGCCGCGTACTCGGTCGGCAGGCACTGGCCCTTGTAGTCCCCGTACGCGAACTCGCCGCCGGGGCCGCCGGACGGACGGTTGTCGCCGCGGTCGAACCAGAGCGTGCGCCCGCCGGCCGGGAGGGCCGTACGGGCCGGCGCGCACAGGGCCGCCGAGACCCGCTCGCCGCGCACGCTGTACCCGATCAGGAACTGGCCCGCCGGGCACTGGAACTTCGTGTAGCCGGAGGCCCAGTCGCCGCCCGGCGGGACGTACGCCTCGTCGCGGACCACGGTGTTGCCGCCCGTCGCGGCCCGCAGGTCGGAGGTGGCGCACAGGCCCCGCCCGTCCGTGTGGCCGAGTCCGGCCAGCCCGGAGCCGTCGGGGCAGACCGCCTTGCGGGCCCCGTTGTCCCAGTCGCCGGCGGCCCGGTTGCGCAGCGAGGCGTTGTGGTCGCGGTGGTCGGTGCTCAGCTGGTACCAGGAGGGGGTGACGGGGATCCGGCCGGTGCGCCCGGGGGTGGCGAGGGCCGTCCACGGCTGCGTACGCCAGTCCCCCGCGTCCAGTACGCCCGAGCGGCGGCCGGAGGCGTCGTAGCGGAGCATCGCCCAGCTGTCGCCGCCCGGGGTGCCCTGGGCGGTGGCGCTCCAGCCGACGAGCGGCCAGTAGGCGAAGTCGGCATCGACGGCGCTCAGGTAGCCGGTGAGGTTCTGGAACCAGGCCCGCGGCAGGGCGCCGGTCTCGTCGGCGCCGATGCCGAACTCGCTGACCCAGACGGGCGCGGTGAAGTGGTTGCCGGTTTCGGCGGAGACGTAGAAGGCCTGGTCGTAGAGGGTCTGTTCGAGCTGGGCCCGGCTCATGTCCTGGTAGCGCGCGTCGTGGGTCTCGCCCATGCCGGTCGCGCCGCTGTGCCGGGGGCCGGTGTACCCGTAGAAGTGCGCCGAGTACACCAGCTTGTTCGAGACGACGAGGGTGTGGGAGAGGGTGCGGACGGGGGTGAGGGTGGGGCGGCCGTGCGGGAGGCCGTCCAGGGGGATGCCGGTCCAGTTGATGCCCTCGACCACGATGAGCAGGTTCGGGTTGGCCTCGGCGAGGATCCGGTCGCCCGCCTCCTGGGCGGCCGCCTGCCAGTCGTGGTTGTCGCCGAGCCCCCAGTTCGGGTCGTCGAGCACGTCGCGGCGGACCTCGTTGTACAGGTCGGCGCCGACCACGCGCGGGTTGTCCCGGTAGCGGCGCGCCAGGAACACCCAGTCGTCGGCCCACTGGGCGGTGGACCCGCCGCTGTTCCAGCGCTCGTTGCCGTCGAGTCCGCAGCACCAGCGGGTGGTGACGGTGTGGTTGTTGAGGATGACGGCGAAGCCGGCGTCGGTGAGCGCGGCGACGACGGCGTCGTAGACCTGGAGCGGGGTACGGCCGCGCAGCTGCGGGTTGGCGGCGACGGCCGCGTCCGGGACGGGTGCGGTGGTGTGGAGCATCTCGTTGGAGAAGGGCAGCCGGACGCTGTTGAGGCCGAGGGCCCGGAAGTCGGCCAGCAGGGTGGACACCGGCACCCGGTCCAGGCCGATCGGGATGCCGTTGGAATTCTGTCCGGCGTGGTGCGTGGCGGGGTCGCTGCGGTCGCCGCTGCCGCTCCAGGATCCCTGGGCGCCGTCCCAGTTGCCGGAGCGCAGCCGGAAGCGGTTGCCCTGCGCGTCGACGATGTAGCGGCCGCGGGTGGACAGCGGCGGGGTCCACGCCTCGGCCGTGCGGGCGTCCGCCGCGGCCGTTGCCGTGGTCGTGGTCGGGGGCGCGGCCGCGGCGGAGGCCGGCGCGGCCACCGCCGGCACGGTTCCCGCCAGCAGCAGAAGGGCGCCGGACAGCGCGCGGATGAGGCTCTTCATGTCGCTCCTGCGAGGGGGGTGGAGGGGCAACCGGCGGATGCCGCGGCCAAGTTACCGGCCGGTCGCCGACCATGGAACCCACATGGGCACCGACTTTCCGGCCTCCGCGGCCCCGGCCGTTCCCTTACGTGCGGTCACCCTGGCGAAACGGCCCCGCGCGGGGCCGCCAGCGCCTACCGTGCCCTGGGGGGACGGGACCGAACGGGAGGGCGGGGCGGATGGACGAGGAAGAGGACATGCGGCTGGCGAGGATGACGCCGGAGATCTCCCGCCGCACCCTCACGATGCTGCGCGGGCTCGCCGGGCTGGAACCGCCGGAGCAGGTGCCCGAGGACGCGATGCTCGTCGCCGACGCGATCTTGGCCGAGCACGGCACCGACGGGCTGCGCGTCCTGGTCATGACCCTGGCGGCCTGGGCCACGGCGCAGATCGAGAACGTCGCCGAGCTGAGCCGCCGCAGCCACGAGGCGGTCCTCGACGCGATGGAGCTGGCCTGCCTGGAGGCCAACGCCGAGGACTGACCCCGCGGGGGCGCCACCGGCCGACCTCGGGGAGTCCGCGGCCCCGGCCGCGCCAGGGGTGTGCGGGGCCGCTCGCGGGGTACCGGACCATCGGGTGATGCGCCGCGCCCGGTTTCGTCCGGGTGTCGGTCACACTGGGGGTAACGGGGGGCCCTGATCGGAGGCCGTCGTGAGCACACCTTCCCCCATCCGAATCGCCGCCGTCCTCTCCACCGAATACCGCGGACGGCTGATGTCCCAGGCCCGCGAGGTCAATTTCCCCGAGGGCGCGAGGATCTTCGAGGAGGGCTCGCGCGCCGAGTCCTTCTGGATCGTGCGATCCGGCACGGTGACGCTCCAGATCCCGCTGCCCGCCCGCCGGCCGGCCCCCGTCGAGAACCTCGGCCCCGGGGAGCTCGTCGGCTGGTCCTGGCTCTTCCCGCCGTACACCTGGCAGCTGAGCGCCGAGGCGATGACCCCGGTGCGCTCGTACGAGTTCGACGCGACCGCCGTACGCATGCTGATGGACGCCGATCCCGCGTTCGGCTCCGCCGTCGGGCACTGGGTCGGACGCGTGCTCGCGCTGCGCCTCCAGCAGACCCGGACCCGGCTGATCGACCTCTACGCCCCGCGCATCGCGACGGCCTAGAGCGGCTCCGACACCCGTTCCCGGAGGCCGAACGCGCCCCCGGGAATGTTTCAGCGCGTGTGTTCGGCCGTTTCGGCGGACCGCTCCCCCACAGGTCAGCACCGCCCACCCCACTGCGGTCTGCATACATTCCCTTACGATCGGTGACGAAATATGGAGGTGCGAACGGGCGTTCACGGTCCGTGTCGGCAAGACTCCTGTCCGCTATCCGACACAACCACTCAAGGGAGTTCGAAATGCGGTCCATCGCAAAGGGTCTCGGCCTCGGTTCCGCCGCCATGGCGCTCACCGCTCTCACGGCCCTGGCCTGGCCCGGAGCTGCCGACGCCGCACCGTCCGGAGCGGAGAGCCTCTACGCGCCCTCCGCCCTCGTCCTGGGCATCACGGCCGGGGAGGACGCCACGAACGGCACGGTGATGCGCGCCGTGACGCTCGTCTGCGCGCCGACCCCGGGCGGGACGCACCCCTCCCCCGCCGCCGCCTGCGCCGAACTGCGGGCGAACGCGCACCAGTTGGACGCGGTGGCCGCCCCCGGCCCGGGCGTCGACTGTACCCGGGAGTGGAACCCGATGACGGTGACCGCGGACGGGGTGTGGCAGGGCCGCCGGATGAGCTACTCGTACACCTTCGGGAACCCCTGCGGCCTGCGGCACACCAGCGGCGCCCTGTTCGGCTTCTGACCCGGCACGGCGCGAGCGGCCGGGCGGCGACGTGCGACCGCCGCCCGGCATCCGCGGCGGGGACGCGCCGCCCGGCGCGCCCCGCCCCCGCCCCGCCCCCGTACCGTCGCCCGTACCGCGCCCGTCAGCCCAGTTCGAGGCTGGTCACCCCGTACATCCCGGCCAGTTCGACCTCCGGGGCCGGGCCCGTGTACATCCGGGCGGCCTCGAAGGTCGGCTCCAACCCCAGGCCCGCCACGAGCGCGGTGGCCGACGGGTTCGCGTCCGGCACGTCCACGGCGACCGCCCCGTCGGGGGTGTGCTCCGCGAGCCGGTGCAGCAGGGCGGCCGCGACGGCCGGGGTGGAGGCGTACAGCGGGCCGATCCGCGAGGCCCCGCTGCACGGGCGGACCACTCCGAGTCCCTCGATACGGCCGTCCCGGACGGCGGCGAGGGCCGTACGGCCCGGCAGCCCGGTCCAGGCCGACAGGAAGGCGTCGCGCGGCCCGGGGAAGAACCGCCGGTCGTAGGCGGCGAGCAGGGCGAAGGGCAGCGAGGCGGCGTCGACCACCTCGAACGCGGCGCCACCACCGGCGCCACCCCCGGCCCCGCCACCCGAGCCGTTCGGCCGCGGCACACCCTCGTGGCGGACGTTGTTCCAGGCGGAACGGAACCCGGACCTGCGGTAGTTGTCCTGCTGGTCGACCACCCCGTCCAGGCCGACGAGCCGCCCGTCGAGCCGCTCCATCCCGGCCTGCCACAGCCGGATCCCGTAGCCCTGGCCGCGGAAGGCGGGCCGGGCGATGTAGAAGCCGATGAACCCGAAGTCCGACCCGTACCGCACGGCCGAGATGCAGGCCGCCGGTTCGCCGTCGACCCGGCCGACGAGGAAGCCGGCCGGATCGGCGACCGCGAAGGCGAAGCGGTCGGAATCCCCCGGGTTCCACCCTTCCTCGTCGGCCCAGCGGCGGATCAGTTCCATGTCGGCGGCGCTCGCGCCGCTGATCTCGAATCCCGTCATGTCCGGTGTTGTACCAGACGGCGTACGACGGGATCAGCCCGCGCAGATCACGTCATCGAGCTTGATCGGCCGGGAGTCGAGGCGCACGTACGCGGTGAAGGTGTCGGTCTGGTCCGCCGCCCAGTGGGTGGTGACCGTCGCCCAGCCGATCCCGGCCGACTGGGCGACGGTGACCGCCCCGACCACGATGTCCTGGGGCTCGTTCTGCGCGCAGAGCAGCACGTCGGTGCTCGGGGCGTGCGCCTGCTTCTCCTTGAGCTGCTGCGAGATGCTCTGTTCCCGGTCGCGCGCGGAAGGGCCGTGGTGGCCGTAGAAGGCGGTGAGGAAGGCACTGATCTCGGAGGCGGTGTGCCGGTGGCGGGCGACGGCGACCGGGGTGGGGTCGGCGGCGACGGCGGTGGCCGGGGCCGGCAGCACGAGCAGGGCCAGCAGCAGGGCACCGAGGCTGTACGGGGTGGTCTTCATGCCGGATGTGTAACCGCCCGGGGCGTTCACGGGCAGGGGTGGGCCGTGGATCTCACTCCTGTGGGGGGCGGGATTCACCGCAGGAACGCCCCTCTCGGACGCGCACGCCCCGCGGGCCCCGTTAATACGGTCGCGGCTGCGGCCCGGCCGTACATAGGGTCGCGACATGGGGAAGCCGCTCGTCGCAGTGTTCAGTGGGGCCGGGATGTCGACCGATTCCGGAATTCCGGACTACCGGGGGCCGCAGGGGTTGTGGCGCCGCGATCCGGACGCCGAGAAGCTGGTGACGTACGCGTACTACATGGCCGATCCGGAGATCCGGCGCCGCTCCTGGCGGATGCGCGCCGACATCGGGGCCCTCGGCGCGCAGCCGAATGCCGCGCATCTGGCCGTGGCGGAGCTGGAGCGATCGGGCACTCCGGTGCGGGTGATCACGCAGAACGTGGACGGACTGCACCAGCTGGCCGGGATGCCGGCGCGCAAGGTGTTCGAGCTGCACGGGACCGCGCGGGCGGTGGTGTGCACGGCCTGCCGTGCCCGGTCGGGGATGGACGAGGCCTTGGCCCGGGTCGCCGCCGGGGAGCCCGACCCCGCCTGCCTGGCCTGCGGCGGGATCCTCAAGTCGGCCACCGTGATGTTCGGCGAGCGGCTCGACCCCGAGGTGCTCGCGCAGGCGGTCGCCGTGGCGAAGGGCTGCCACGTGTTCATCGCCGTCGGGACGACGCTCCAGGTGCAGCCCGCCGCCTCGCTGGCCGGGATGGCCGCCGAGGCGGGGGCCCGCCTGGTCATCGTGAACGCCGAGGAGACCCCGTACGACTCCCTCGCCGACGAGGTGATCCGCGAGCCGATCGGGACCGCGCTCCCGGCCCTGCTGGCCCGCATCGGCGACCCCGGCCCCGCCTGAGACGGCCCCGGGGCCCCACTCGCTAGCCGGCGTCGGCCGCCCTGCGGAGCTCGGCGACGTCCAGCCGCTTCATCTTCATCATGGCCGCCATGGCGCGGGCGGCCCGCTCCGGGTCGGGGTCCGCGACCAGTTCGGTGAACCCGGCCGGGATGACCTGCCAGGACACACCGAACTTGTCCTTGACCCAGCCGCAGGCGGATTCCTCGCCGCCGTCCTTCGTCAGCTCGGCGTAGTAGTGGTCGGCCTCGGCCTGGTCGTCGCAGTCGATCTGGAACGAGATCGCCTCGCTGAAGGTGAACTGGGGGCCTCCGTTGAGGCCGACGAACCTCTGGCCGTTGATCTCGAACTCGACGGTCATCACGGCACCCGTCCGGCCCGGCCCGGTCTCGGGGTAGCGGGCGACCCGGCCCAGCTTGCCGCCCTTGAACAGCGACACGTAGTAGTCGGCGGCGGCCTCCGCCTCGCCGTCGAACCACAGGCACGTGGTGAAACCGTTGCTCGTCATGACTGCCTCCAGGCGTGTGCCGGTCGAAGCGGGAAGGCGGTTCACCCTCCCTCTCCTGTACAGACCGGCCCCGGGCCCGAAATTCATCGGTGGGCCCGGGGCCGGTCGGCAACGCGTACTGAATGCACCCGGACGGCTTACACCGCCGGCTCGGCCGCCATCGACAGCATGCGGTCGACGACGCGCCCGGCGGCGCCGCCGTCGTCCAGGTCGCAGAACTCGGCGCGGAACGCGGCCCGCGCCTCCTTGAACTCCGCCCCGATCGCGTCCACGCCCCGTACGGCCTCGATCAGGCTCGCCGAGTCCGCCAGCAGCGGGCCGGGGGCCTTGGCCTCCAGGTCGAAGTTGAAGCCGCGCAGCGTGGTCCGGTAGTGCTCCAGGTCGTACGTGAAGAGCAGGATCGGCCGGTCGGTGAGCGCGAAGTCGAACAGCGCCGAGGAGTAGTCCGAGATCAGGACGTCGGCGACGAGCAGCAGGTCCGTCGCGTCGGGCCAGCGGGACACGTCGACGACGAACCCGTCGCGCACGTTGTCCCGTACCTGCTCGGTGACGTGGTGGTGGCCGCGGACCAGCAGGACGTGGTCCTCGCCGAGCTCGCGCCGCGCCGCGTCCAGGTCGATCTGGAGGTCCAGCTTGTAGCCGCCCGACCAGCCCTCGCGGTTCTCGCGCCAGGTCGGCATGTAGAGGACGACCTTCTTGCCCTCGGGCAGGCCGAGCCGGCGGCGGACCTCGGCGATCCGCTGCGCGTCGGGCTTGACGAGCGCGTCCGTCCGCGGGCTGCCGGACTCGATGACCTCGCCGTGGTAGCCGAGGGCCCGCTTGAGGATCGGGGTCGCGTACGAGCTCGGGGAGGCGAGCAGCGACCACTGGGCGCTGTCGTGCTCCAGCCCCTCCAGGATCTCGGGGCTCGTGTAGTAGTCGTGGATGAAGTCGTGACCGATCTCCTTGATCGGCGTCCCGTGCCAGGTCTGGACGACGATCTGGCCGGGGCGGCGCTGGAAGCGCCGGGGCACGTTGTCGTTCACGACGTAGTAACGGGCCCGGGCCAGGAGCTCCCAGGCCTCGGTGCTGTCGTACGGGACGGCGCGGGCGGTCGCGGGGACCTCGGCGCGGCCGTCGCGGACGAGCCAGACGTGGTCCAGCTTCTCCCCGCGGCGCAGCAGCTCCTCGTGGATGGCGCGGGGCGAGTCGCCCGCGCCGTTGCCCTGGTGGGTGTCGTAGACGGCGATGTCCTTGACCGGCAGGGCGCGCTGGGCCGGGTAGGTCTCGAACCGGGTGACGCGCTGGGCGTACCGGGAGCGGTCGTGCGGGCTGAGCAGCGGGTCGGAGACGAGCACCATGCGGTCGTAGAAACGGGCCTCGACCCGCATCCGGCGGCCCAGGACGGTGATCGCGGTCGGTCCGTCGTGCAGGGCGGTGGGCGCGAACTGCACGGGGGCGCCGCGGTCGACGCCGAGCAGGCCCGCGGTGGTGCCGCCCTGGGCGAGCGGGCGCAGGGTGGGCCACCAGCGGCCCTTCGGCAGCGTGGTGCGGCCCGCGTAGGACTCGGGGAGGACCGGCTCGAAGGTGGATTCGAAGCGGTCGCCGTCCCGGCTGACGGGGTAGCTGTACTCGGCGCCGTGGGCGTCGTGCAGGACCAGCTCGTACGGCTCGTCGGTGGGCGCGACGAAGCGGCCCTTGATCGTGAGGGTGCCGTCCCGGCCGGTGACGGAGTCCACGAGCGGCGGCGAGGGCTGCACGGAGAGGGTCAGGTGGCCGGTGTTGCCGCGCTTGGCGAACAGGGCGCGGCCGGTGTCCCCGCCGGCCAGGGGCACGACCAGGCCGGCGAATCCGCCGCGCTCGTCGTGCGCGAGGCGGTGCTCGGAGCCGTCGGCGCCGACCACGGTCAGGCTCCACGGCTCGGGGGCCCACTCGCCCGGCTCGCACTCCGCGTCCGGTACGGCGGCCAGCCCGGCCAGCGGTACGCGCACGGTGAAGGGGATCCGGCCGGCGCCGCCGGAGCCGCTCGCGGCGGCGGTCTCCAGGGGGAAGGTGAGGACGGCGGCGGTGGAGACGTGCTCGGCGCGCAGGGTGGCGCCGGCGCCGATCTCGGCGGCGAGCTCTCCGCTCACCTCGATGGCGTCGTCGCCGGAGGGGCGGACGTCGAGGGCGCGGGCCCGGACGGTCTCGACCTGGATGGTGAGGGCGCCGGTGGAGTTCGGGACGATGCGGACGTCCGGGGTCACCCAGTGGGCGGGCGGGTTCTGGCCGCTGTCGGACTCGCCGCCCTTGAGGCGGGCGCGGTGCAGGCCGCCGGCTCCGGTGACGGCGACGGAGGTGGTCCATATGCCGTCGTTCCACTTGCCTCCGGACTGGAAGGCGGTGGGGTCGACGACGGCGGTGAAGCCGGCCCAGTCGGCGTGCCGCAGCGCGAGGTGCGGGGCGTTGACGGTGGCCATCGGGGAGGCGACCGTCCGCGCGGTGACGACGGTGCGGCGGCGCTTGCCCCCCTCGCGGAAGACGAGCATCTTGCGCGAGCCGAGGCGGCTCTCCGCGCCGAGGTGGCCGGGGAGCGCGTAGCCGCGCAGCAGCAGCTTGCCGTCGCTCCAGACCGCCTGTTCGAGGCGGCTGACGACGCGGCGCTCGCGCGGGCCGAGGGTGAGGATCTTGGCGGGGACCGGCGGGCGGCCGTGCAGGAACGGGTAGTCGGCCTGCGGGCGGGCGAGTCCCTTGACGGGGACGCTGTACGAGTAGTCGCTCTGGTGCTTGGTGAGCGCGATGAAGTCCTCGACGCGGCCTTCGCGGGCCAGGTACGCCTTGAGGCGGTCGGCGACGGTCAGGTCGGACCAGGGGCCGGTGCCGATCTCGCGGACGAGACCGCCGACCTCCTTGACGAAGGCGGCGCGGAAGTCGGCTCCGCCCTCACCCACGTACTTGTAGATGAGCGGGAGCTCCTCGCTCAGCACGTTGTAGTCGTAGTCGCGCAGGTAGCGGGCGTACTTGGCGCCCTCCTTGGCCTTGAGGGCCTCGCGGACCAGGCGGACGGAGGTGACGCGGTCGATCAGGGAGACCGGGTCGGTGGAGCGCTGGGTGATGGAGCGCTCGCCGGTCTCGCGCACGCGCCAGTGGTAGACGCAGTCGCTGATGACGTCGACGCTGGAGGCGAAGTAGTGCGCGGGGATGCTGACGGGGGCGTCCTCGTAGAGGATGCCCTCGGGGTACTGGAAGCCGTGCTCGTCCCAGAAGCTGCGCCGGTAGACCTTGTTCCACGCGGTGCGGTCGGTGACCAGCGCCGGGAACTTGGAGATGTGGGTCTTCAGCTGCGTCTTGGCGAACGCCGCCCGGTGGCCCCAGGACTGCTGCATGCCCACGGAGCGGAACCGCTTCACGTTGCCGCCGGCGAAGTCCGAGCCGGTCTCGTCGAGGGCCGCGATCAGGCGCTCGTAGGCGTAGTCCGGCATCGTGTCGTCACTGTCGACGAAGGCCAGGTACTCGCTGTCCTTGGCGGCGTGGCGGGCTCCCACGTTGCGGGCGGCGCCGAGTCCGGCGTTCTCCTGCATGACGACCCGGAAACGCTTGTCCCGCGCGGCGAAGGCCTTGGCGATGACGGCGCTGGTGTCGGTGGACCCGTCGTCGACGAGGATGCACTCGAAGTCGGCGAACGTCTGGGCGGCAATGGACTCCAGGCACTCGTCGAGATAGAGCTCGACGTTGTAGACGGGGACGACGATGCTCAGGCGCGGGGGCATGGGTGGCGGGTTCTCCAGCGTTTCAAGCTATTTCGATGATCAGGTGATGAGAGCATCCTACTCGGTAACGGGATGATAAAGTCCCCCCATCCTGGACATAAGACCCGCAGCTCCCGGGGCGGACGGCAAAGAATTCAGCCGCCCGCCACCTCTGCGTCGGGCTCGGACCGAACGTGTGCTCAGATTTCGAGCTCCGCCTCGATCTTCATGAGCTGGTGCCGGGCCATCGCGAGGTTGGCACGGCCCCGGTCGAGCGCGAGGTAGAGGAAGAACCCCTTGGAGTCGCGGCTCTTCATCAGCCGGATGAGGTGGTACTGGGTGCCGAGGGTGATCAGGATGTCCTCGATCTCGTCCTTGAGGCCGAGCATCTCCATCGTGCGGACCTTCGCGCGGACCACGTCCGTGTTGCCGGCCGCGGCCACCGTGAGGTCGAGGTCCTTGCCGCCGCCGATGGTGCCGAGGGCCATGCCGCTGCCGTAGTCGACCAGGGCGGCGCCGATCGCGCCGTCGATGGTGGCGAGGATTTCCTTGAGGGCGGTCTCCACATTGGCCATGAATGGCTCCTGTTCTCTCTGGGTTCCGGCTCTGGGTTCTGGCGAAGTCCAGGCGGTTTCATGGTGATTTCGGACGGTTTTCCGGCGTTTTCCACGCCGGATCCGTCGGACTACGCCTGGTCCGTACGGACCTGGGCGTGCGGGACCTCGGGGCCGCGGCGCCCGAGGACCTGGTCGATGAGCTCTGCTATCCGCAGGCTGGAGCGGCGGGCCTCCAGATGGAGCCGGCCGACGTTGACGCGGGTCTCCGCGATGAGGGTGAGGACGGCCGCGTCGCCGGCCGCGTACGTGGCCACGTAGCCGTGTTCGCCCCGTACGAGCAGCTCACGGAATCCGCCCTGGCCGGTGCAGTCGCTGAGCCGCTGGGCGACGCCGAGGGCGGCCGCGGTCAGTGCCGCGACGGACTCCACCTCGGTGGCGGCGCTGTCCTGCGCGAGGACGAGGCCGTCGGCGCTGCCGGCGAGGGCGCCGGTGAGCTGGGGGACCCGGGCGCGCAGCCTGCGGAGCTCGGCGAGTATCTCGGCTTCGGCCTCGGGGGGCACCATCGCCGTGCTCATGTCGGCCTTGCTCCTTTCGGGCTGCCTCCGTTCGGAGCGGTCGGCGCGCTCCGGGCGCAGAGCCGGTCGCAGCGGGAGCCTCACAGGCTTGCCTCCAGTGCGTCACGTAACCGGCGGAGCAGCGCCACGTCCGGGGATTGGGTCTGGGTGATCCAGTCGGGCAGGGATGTTTCGACCGGCGCCAGGACCGGCGCGTGGGGGGTCTCGACCAGTCCGGCCGCCGCGAGGCGCCGTACGTCGAGCAGCGTGTGGAAGGCCGGGCGGCCCAGGACCCACGCGAGGTCCGCGGGGGTCCGTACGCCGTCCGCCCTGGCCAGCAGGGTCCGCTGGCGGGCGGTGACGGTCTGGCCGGGGGCGGCGGCCCGGGGGACCACGGGGGAGGTGTCGAGGAGCGGGTAGGGCCACACCGCGTCGAGCAGTTCCCGCCGGCGCCGGGTCTCGCGCTCGACGGCGGCGGCCGGGACCGAGCGGACGGAGCCGATCCAGTGGGTGGCCCCGCGGCGGAACCGGGAGGGCCCGGTGCCCGGGGACAGGGCGAAGAAGGCGGCGTCGAATATCGCGGCGAGGTGGCAGATCTCCAGTTCCCCGCCGGCGAGACCCCCGCTGTCCACGAGGAAGCGGGCGACCTGGCGGCGGGCGCCGGCCCGGTCCACGGCCTCGCGCCAGCGTTCGGGGGCGAGGCCGCCGCCGGTGGTGAGGAGGACGTCGAGGCCGGGGGTGGCCGGGCTCTCGGCGTGCACGATGCGGCCGTCCTCCAGGAAGAGGGTGCCGCGGTCGCGCAGCAGCGCTCCGGTGGCGCGCTCGGCGGCGAGCCGGGTCAGCAGGGGCGAGACGGCGACGGCGGCGAGGCCGCCGACCTGGGCGGGGGTCATCTGAGGACCAGCCCCTCGGCGAGGATGCGGAGTCTGTGCCGGGCGAGGGCGAGGTTGCCGTCGGTGCGGTCCAGCCACAGGTGGAGGAAGACGCTGCTGTCGAAGCTGGTCTCGACGAAGCGGAGGACGTGGTAGCCGGTGCGGGTGGTGACGATCAGGTCCTCCACGGGCAGGCCCGGGCCCGCCTCGCCGAAGTCCGGTCCCGGTGCGGAATCCGGCGCGGGCTGGGCGAAGGACTCGTACTCGGCGGCCGCCCGGGCCAGCTCGGCGGTCTCGGCGGCGGTGGTCTCGTGGTCGCCGACCGGCGACTCCCCGGCGGTGCCGAGCGCCAGTCCGCTGCTCCAGTCGACCAGCGCGGCCCCCCGCGCACCAGGCAGGGCCATGGCTTCGAGCAGGCATTCGTCGATCCCGGGCACGCGGGCTCCCCTCCCGGCCAGACGTGCGAGGTGCACGGTCTACGGCGCGACAGGAGGGAACTTACTCACGTTCCACAGCGCGGAAGGGGCTTCTGGCATTTTCCGCGGGAACATGCACAGAACCACGCGGCTGCGTGGCCGGAACCCATCGCCTTCTGATCAGGAATGTTGATCACGGCCCTCGAACACGCAAGAGGGCGCACGGGGCGCACGGGGTTCACAGGGCGGCTCGACCGGGGGCTCACGAAGCAAGCGGAAGGTGTTCCGCGAGCCGGAAGGCGCCGCCCTCGCGCTCGACGTAGCCCTCGTGGCTGAGGGTGCGCAGCAGGTGGTACACGGTGGGCAGCGGAATGCCGGTGACGCGCGCGAGGCGTTTCGCCGTCGCCCCGCCCTCGGCGTGCATCGCCTCCACGAGGCGCAGCGCGCGCTGCACGGAACCGATCAGGGTGGGTGCGCTGTCGCCGTCCTTCAGGGTGGGTGCGCTGTCGCCGTCCTTCTGACCGCCGTCGGTGACCATGAATACTCCCCCTGCTCCGGTACGAGTCCTGGCACCCCCATCAAAGTCCTTCACCGCCCACAATCCCAGCTGACTCGCGCACGCCCCGTACATAAGATCACCACGCCCGGGCTCCGCACCCCCGGCTCGCGCAAAAACCAGCACGCCCCTGCCGCTCCGACCGCTTATCCTTCCCCCGCCGCGGATCCTGCCGGTCCGCGGCGGGGAGGGAAGAGTGGAAAGCAGAACGGTCGTCGGGGCGGGCACCGTCCGGTCGTGCCCGCAGTGCGGGACCCGGATCTCCATCGAAGAGCGGTACGTGCAGTGGTGCGCCGCCTGCGACTGGAACGTGGACCCGGGCGCGCCCGAGCCCGTGGCCGGAAGGATCGCGGCCGCACGGCGCAGGCTCGCGCAAGGGTACGGGGAGCAGCTCGCGGCCGAGATGGAGCGGGACGGGGTCGGGGACGGTCCCGCGGGGCGGGACGCGGCCACAGTGGCGGCGTTCGCGCTCTCGCTGCTGGTGCACGGGGTGACCGTGATGCTGGTGGTGGCCGGGGTTCTGCTGATCGTCCTGGGCTGGGACACCGGGGTCCAACCGGTGGTGGGTGCGCTGATGCTGGGGCTCGCGGTGGTGCTGCGGCCGCGGCCCGCACGGCTGCCGAAGCACGCCCCGGTGCTGTACCGGGCCGATGCGCCCCGGCTGTTCGAGCTGATCGACGAGGTGGGGGCCGCCGTCGGGACGGCCGGTGTGCACGCCGTGGTGGTCACCCCCGGCGCCAACGCCTCGGTGACTACGTACGGCCTGCGAGGGCGGCGCGTGATGGAGCTGGGTCTCGGGCTGTGGGAGGTCCTCGCCCCGCAGGAGCGGGTGGCCCTGCTGGGGCACGAGTTGGGGCACTTCGCGCACGGGGACACCCGGCGCGGCCTCGTCACGCACGGTGCGCTGCGCGCTCTGGACACGTGGTGCTACGTGCTGGCGCGGACCGAACCGACGGGGCTGATGGACCGGTTCGTGAACGCAGTGACGTTCCTGCCCCGGTGGGCGGCGTACGGACTGCTCGTACTCCTCGACCACTTGACCCTGCGCGCCTCGCAGCGGGCCGAGTACCTCGCCGACGTCAGCGCGGCCAGGGCCGGATCCACCGAGGGCACCGTGGGACTGATGGACCGGCTGCTGATCGCCCCCGTGATCGGCTCCGAGCTGCGCCGGGTGTCGGTGGCGGCCCAGATGCGGGGCGGCCAGGCCGGCCGCGAGGCCCGCGAGGCGGCGGAGCACGGACTGTGGGAGCGGCTGGCCGCGCACGTCGCAGCCGTTCCGGAGCACGAGTACGAGCGGCTGCGCCGGGTCGCCGCGCGGCGCGGGCACCAGGTCGACAGCACCCATCCGCCCACTCATCTGCGCCGACGCTGCGCGGCGGCGGGCGCCCCGTGCCCGGCGCAGGTCGTCTGGGACGGGGCCCGCGCCGTGGCGGTGGCGGCCGAGCTGGCGCCTGCGCGCGCCGCTGCGGCCCGCCGCGTCATACGCGATTTCGCGCGCTGAGCAGGCGCCCGGCCTCGCTTCCGTCGAGGTCCTCCGCCGGAGGCGGACCGGGAAGGGTTCGGACAGGCGAGCGAACGGGGCGGGTCCCGGCCCTCCCCAGCGCCCCCTCCCCCGTGTCACCCTGCCGGTCATGGAGCGGATCATCGAGGAGATACGCGAGGACCTGTCGCGCCGGATCACCGTCACGGCGGACCGGCTCGCCGCGCGGACGCTGGCCGAGGATCCCGTCTACGCCGCCCTGCTCGGCAGGGCCGGGCTGCGCGAGCGGATCCGCCTCGACCTCCGGCAGTCCGTCGAGGGCCTCGACCGCGCCCTGCGCGGGCTGCCCGTGGAGCTCGCCGAGGCCCGCGCCACCGGCGCGCTCCTGGCCGGGGCGGGCCTGCCGCTCGCCTCGCTGCTGCGCACCCGCCGGCGCGGCGGCCGCATGGTGTGGCAGACCCTGGGAGAGGCGGTGGCCGCGCACGATCCGGCGGCGCTGCCCCGGCTGCTGCCGGCCGCGGCCGTGCTGTGGGACGTACAGGACCAGCTGACGGACGCGGTGTCGGAGGCGTACCGACGTACGGAGACCGCCCGCCGCGACCACGAGCGGGAGCGCCGGTCGGCCCTGCTGGACGCGCTGCTCGACGGCGCGGGCCCGGCCGACGGGCCCGCGGCCGAGCTGGGGCTCCCCGGACGGGGCCGCTTCGCCGTGGTCGTGCTCGCCCCGGGCGCGTCGGGGGCATCGGGTGAATCGGGCTCGTCGGGCGACCCCCTCTGCGCGTCCGACCCGTTCGACGCCGGGGGCCCGCGCGTGCTGTGGCGGATCCGCGCCGAAGGCGAGACCGGCCTGGTGGAGCTGGGCCACCATCCGCTGGAGTCCGTACGGGACACGCTCGCCCCGCCCGGTGCCCGGGCCGGGGTCAGTCCGGTCGTGGAGACCCCCGCCGACCTGGCCCGGGCGCGCCGGCTGGCCGCGCTCGCGCTGCGCACCGCCCCCGCGTCCGGCGGTCCGCGCACCGCCCTGCTCGACGAGCGGCTGCCCGCCGCGCTGGTCGCCTCCCAGGCCGAACTCGCGGGCCGGCTGCGGCAGGTGGTGCTCGGCCCGGTCCTGGCGCTGCCCGCGGAGGACCTCCGGGTGCTGCTGACGACGCTGGGCACCTGGCTGACCTGCCAGGGCTCGACGACCTACGCGGCCCAGCGGCTGTACTGCCACCGCAACACCGTCTCCAACCGGCTGCGCCGCCTGGAGCGGCTGACCGGCCGCACCCTCTCCGACCCGGCGCACGTGGTGGAGCTTGCCCTTGCCCATGCGGCGGTCCTCCAGCGCGCCGACGACCGGGTCACTGCGCCGATCGCGCAGGCTCCGCCGTCTGCGCCGGCCGCGCCGACTCCAGCAGGTACGGTACGTCGATCACCGCGACCCCCGGCATGAACAGCAGCCTCGCCTTCAGCCGGAACGCGTTCTGGTTGTGCAGGGGCTGCTCCCACCAGTGCCCCACCACGTACTCCGGGATCACCACGGACAGGATGTCCGTCCCCTCCGCCGCGGCCAGCTCCTGGACGTGCGCGAGCACGGGACCGACGACCTCGCGGTACGGGGAGTGCAGGATCTTCAGCGGTACGCCCGGGTCGTGCTCCGCCCAGGCCTCGCGCAGCCGCCGCGCGTCCTCCTCGTCGGCGGCGACGGTGACGGCGGTCAGCGTGTCCGGCCGCAGCGCCTGCGCGTAGCCGAGCGCCTTCAGCGTGGGGGCGTGCACGTTCGCCACGAGCACCACCACGTGGTGGCGGGAGGGCTTGCGCGGTTTGACCCCGGCGGCGACGGCGACCTGCGCCGAGACCCGGTCGTAGTGCCGGCGGACCCCCTTCATGCCGAAGAAGAGCAGCGGCATCGCGATGACGACCAGCCAGGCCCCGTGCGTGAACTTGGTGAGCAGGACGATGATCAGGACCACGGCGGTCAGGGTGGCGCCGACCGCGTTGATCGCGAGCCGCCGGTGGATGTGGATCCGCTCCGCCCTGGGCGTGGCCGGGGAGGCGAGTTCGCGCCGCCAGTGCCGCACCATGCCCGCCTGGGAGAGGGTGAAGGAGACGAAGACGCCGATGATGTAGAGCTGGATGAGGCGGGTCAGCTCGGCGTCGAAGGCGATGATGAGGGCGACGGCGGCGAGCGCGAGCAGCACGATCCCGTTGGAGTAGACGAGCCGGTCGCCGCGGTTGAAGAGCTGGCGGGGCGCGTACCGGTCCTTGGCGAGGATCGAGGCGAGCATCGGGAAGCCGTTGAAGGCGGTGTTCGCGGCGAGGATCAGCACCCCCGCGGTGACGGCCTGGAGCAGGTAGAAGAGGAAGTGCCAGCTCCCGAAGGTGGCGCGGCCGATCTGGGCGAGCGCGGTGGACATCGGTGTGCCGGGCGGCAGGCCCAGTTCCGTCGGGTCGGCGGCGACGTGCACCTCGTAGACCATGGCCAGGATGGTGATGCCGAGGAACATGGTCACCGACAGGGCTCCCATCGCGGCCAGGGTGTTGGCGGCGTTGCGGCTCTTGGGCTTCTGGAAGGCGGGGACGCCGTTGCTGATCGCCTCGACGCCGGTCAGCGCCGTACAGCCGGAGGCGAAGGCCCGCATCGCGAGGAGCACCAGGCCCAGGCCGGTGAACGTGCCCTCGGGGGTGATCGGGAGCTCGGCGGATTCGGCGCGGATGGTGGCGCCGGTCGCGAGCCGGACGGCCGCCACGGCGAACATGACGTAGATGACGAGGACGAACCCGTAGGTCGGAATGGCGAAGATGCGTCCCGACTCCCGCACGCCGCGCAGGTTCATCAGCATCAGCAGCGCCACGAACCCCACCGACAGGCTGACTTCGTGGTCGCTGAGGGAGGGGATCGCGGAGGTGATGGCGTCGACGCCGGAGACCACGGAGACGGCCACGGTCATGACGTAGTCGACGAGCAGGGCACTGGCGGCCGTCAGGGCGGCGGTCTGGCCGAGGTTCTCGGAGCTGACGACGTAGGCGCCGCCGCCCCCGGGATAGGCGTAACAGGTCTGCCGGTAGGAGGCGACGACCACGATCATCAGGAAGACGATGGCGGCGGCCGCGTACCAGGCGAGGTGGAGCAGCGCCACGCCGCCGAGGGCGAGGATCAGCAGGATCTCCTCGGTGGCGTAGGCCACGGAGGAGAGCGGGTCGCTGCAGAAGATCGGCAGCGCGAGCCGTTTGGGCAACAGGGTCTCGCCCAGTCGTGCGGTGTCGAGCGGTTCACCCACCAGCACGCGCTTCAGGTTGATACGCCTCATTCCTGCATGATCGTGCATATTTCATGCAGCCTGTCCCTTATCGGGACTGTGTCATGCCCCGGACCCCGCGAACCCGGCCAGTTCTTCGGCCCGGTGGGCCAGCCACAGGTCGTGGCGGGCGCTCGGCGACCGGAGCAGCGAGCGTTCCAGCAGCTCCTCGACCCGGGCCAGCCTCTTGCGCGTGCCCGGCACCGAGATGCCGAGCGCGGCCGCGGCGGGGACCAGGTGCGCGTCGTGGCGCAGCCACGCCCGTACGGTCTCGCGGGCGCCGGGCGGGGCGTCCGGTCCACTCAGCGGCGCCAGATGCGCACGGGCCCAGAGCGCCAGGTCCCGGTGGCGCAGTACGGCGTCCAGATCGGCCGGAGCGGCGGCCGGGGCTCCCGGGGAGGCGCCCGGCCCGCCCGGGGTCAGCCGCAGCGCGAGCGAGAGCTCCGCCTGCGCGGGCAGCCGTGCGAGGTCCGCGCCGAGAACCGACTCGATCAGGCGGAGCCGGGTGGCCAGGGTGTTGCGGTGGACCTTCAGCAGCCGCGTCGCGTGCGGGCCGAAGTTCAGCCACGCGTGGGCCGTGGCCCGCAGCTCCTGCGCACCGGGGTCCTGGGGCCGCCGGGGCTCGTAGGTGTGCAGGGGCGCGAGGCGCGCCTTCGCCCAGCCGGTCCCGGCCGTGTGCGCGGCCAGCTCCAGCTCGGGTCCGGGGCCGAAGCGGGCGTGGCGCCCGGCGCGGCCGCGGGCCACGGCCAGGGCGTGGAAGGCCTGGGTGTACGCGGCCGGGGCCTCGCGCAGCAGCAGCCGCCCGCTGACCCCGACCGTGCGGTCGCGGGCCGCGCCCACCAGGGCCTGCGCCAGCGGATCGTGCTCGGCGCAGCCGCCGGCGGGACCGGCCGGGACCAGGGCGATGAGGTGGCGGACGTACACCGGGCAGCGCACGATCCAGGCCCGGCCGCCCGTCAGCTCCGCGCAGATCCGGGCCACCTCGCCCCGCTGTCCGGCCCGGCATTCCACGACGTACATCCGCAGCGGGTCGGGCAGCGAGGGGCCGAGCGCCTCGGCGATCTGGTGGGCGGTGGAGAGACGGCCGTTCATGAGCAGGTGCAGGACGGCCTCGCGGGCCCGCGCTTCGGCGAGCTCGGCCCGCTCCTCGCGCCGCTCGGCCTCCTCGGCGCGCAGGACGAGGGCCAGTGCCGCGGCGGCGTCCGCGAGCAGCGCGGGCGCCGCCGGGTCGTGCGGCAGGTCGAGTACGGCGGCCAGCGCGCGGCCCCCGTCCAGCGCGAACAGCAGCGCGGCCGAGCGCTCGCCGTGCAGGACGGCCGAACGCACGCCCCGGGCCCTCAGCTCCGCGGCCCCGCGGACGGCGAGCCCGGGACCCGCGACAGCGGCGGCCTCGGCGGCCGCGTCGGCGTCGGTCGCCACCACGCCGGTCCAGCCGCCCAGCCGGGCGGAGAGCCACTCCAACAGGGCGGCCGAGCCGCCGGAGTGCGCCAGCCGGTGCACCTTGAGGACGTCCTCGGCCCGGCTGCGGGACCGGTCCGAGGCCGTGGTCGAAAGGGGCGGGTGCGAGATGAGAGGTTCCCTTCGGTCCGGGTCGTGCCGTCGCGGTCACAGTCCACCACGCGAGGCGTCACTGTGCCCGGTGATACCCGGCCCACCCGGTCACTGTGCAGGGCGGATCCTGCGAACCGGCCCGCGCCCGCCTAGGTTTGACCCGAGCGGTCGGGGCCCCGGGACGCACGGGGGAATTCCCGGGGCCCGGACGCTCACATCCGCGCGGCCGCGCTGCGGATCGCCTCCCGGATGCGGAAGTAGGTGCCGCAGCGGCAGATGTTGGCGATCGCGTCGATGTCCTCGTCCGTGGGCGTGGCGGTGCGCTTGAGCAGCGCGACGGCCGCCATGATCTGGCCGGGCTGGCAGAAACCGCACTGGGCGACGTCCTGTTCGAGCCAGGCCTCCTGAACGGGGTGCAGCTCGTCCCCGTTCGCCAGTCCCTCGATGGTGGTCACCGTCCTGCCGGCGCACGCGGAGACGGGCACCACGCAGGGGCGGACGTCCGCCCCGTCGAGATGGCTGGTGCACGCCTTGCAGACGTCCACGCCGCAGCCGTACTTGGGGCCCCGCACGCCCAGCATGTCGCGGAGCACCCACAGCAGGGGCAGATCGTCGGGCGCGTCCACGGTGACGCTGCGCCCGTTGACGGTGAAGGTGTGCGAGGGCACGGAGGACTCTCCTGGACTGGACTGGGCTGCCGGCGAGCGGCTAGCGGGGATACGGGGTGAAGTCGACGTCGAAGTCGAGGGGGAAACTGCGCGGTTTCGAACCGGTGGCCCTGGCCCAGGCGTTGGCGATCGCGCCGACCGCCGCCGGGACGCCCAGCTCGCCCGCCCCGCCCGGCTCATCCCCGGTGGCCGGCAGCACGAAGACCCGTACGTCCCGCGGGGTGTCGCGCTGGCGGGCCCAGTGGAACTGGCTGTAGCTGCCTTCCAGCGGCAGCCCCCTGTCCAGGTGCAGTCCGGCCTTCAGGGTGGTGGAGATCGCGTCGGTGAGACCGCCGATCATCTGGGCCTCCAGTCCGCGCGGGTTGACGGGCAGGCCCACGTCGACCGCGATGACGGCCTTGGTGACGCGGACGTGCTCCGGGTCGCGGGCGTCGATCTCGACCAGGCAGGCCGTACGGGACTTGTACTCCTCGTGGAAGGCGATGCCCTGCGCGCAGCCCGCCGGCATCGCGCGCCCCCACTCCCCCTCCGCGGCCGCCTTGTCGAGCACGGCGCGCTGGGCGTCGGTCTTCAGGAAGGCCCGCCGGAACCCGTACGGGTCCTTGCCGGTTCGCGCGGCGAGTTCGTCGACGACGATCTCCTCGGCGCCCCGGGTGTTGGCGGAGTACACCGAGCGCCAGGAGCCGGTCGGGATGCCGGTGGGCACCTCGCTGAGCCCGTGGGTGGTGAGTCCGAAGTGGTAGGGGGATTTGATCGTGGTGTGGAACAGGGTCTGGGCGAGGGTGGCGTTGCCGATGCCCGCCGGCAGGCCGGCGGCGGTGGCGGTGATGATCTCGCCGAGCCCGTGCCGGAAGTCGGTCTCGGCCGCGGCCACCCGGTGCTCGAACGAGAGCACCTCGCCCAGCAGATGGGTGGCGCGGATCTTGTGGTGGGTGGCGGGGCGCATCCGGCCGTGCCGGGTGTCGTCGACACGGGTCCACATCAGCCGGACGGGACGGCGGCATGCCTTCGACACGCGGGCGGCCTCCAGGGCGGCGTCGAAGAAGAGCCGCCGCCCGAAGGAGCCGCCGGCCTGGACGACGTGCACGGTGACCTTGTCGAGCGGCAGACCGAGATCGGCGGCGATGGTCTGCCGGGCCACGATCGGGGACTTGAGCCCGGACCAGATCTCGGCACGGTCCTCCCGAACGTCGGCCACGGCGGAGTTGGTCTCCATCGGCGCGTGGCTGACGAAGGCGAAGTCGAACTCGGCGTCCACGTACGGGGTGAGCAGCGGCGGCACCAGCAGCGGCGGGGTGGCCGCGCGCAGCTTGGCGCGGATCTGCTCGTCGGAGAGCTGATCGGCCGGGCCGGGTCCCCAGGTGACCTGGAGGGCGGCCTTGGCGTCGAGGGCCTGGCCGAAGGTCTCGGCGACGACGGCGACCCCGCTCGGGATGGTGACCACGTGCAGGACTCCGGGCATGGCCCGGACGGCGGCGAGGTTGGTGACGCCCTTGACCGTGCCGCCGAGGCTGGGCGGGCGGCGCACCACGCAGGGCTTGGCCCCGGGCACGTCGAGGTCGAGGGTGTACTGCTGGGCCCCGGTCACCATGGCGCGGGCGTCGATCCGCGGGGTGGGCCGGCCGACGAGGGAGTGTTTCGCCGTCTTCTTCGGGGTGGCGCCGAGGATGATCAGGGCGGGGTCGGCGGCGGCCGCGGCGAGGGCGCCGTACCCGGCCGTGCGCCCGTCGGGGGCACGTACGACGCCGTCCGCGGTGGTCAGAGAGGAGGCGGAGAGGTCCCAGCGGCGGGCGGCCGCGGCGACCAGGCGGGCCCGGGCGGTGGCGGCGCTCTGGCGGACCGGTCCGTAGAGCGAGCGGATGGAGTTGGAGCTCCCGGTGAGCTGGTTGAACAGGAGCTCGGGCCGCGCGTCGTCCAGTTCCACGCGGACGGCGGCCAGCGGCGCGTCGAGCTCCTCGGCGACGAGCATGGCCACTGCGGTGGTCAGGCCTTGGCCGACCTCCTCGCGCGGCAGCCGGAAGCGGATGCTCCCGTCCGCCTCGACGGAGAGCGCCAGCAGGGCGGAGGTGGGTGCGCCGGCCAGGATGAACAGGTCGCCGAGGTCCACGAGATCGGCGGGGGCGGGCAGGCTCGGGACCACGGCGTGCGCGGGCTGCGGGGCGAGGGCGTCGGCCCCGGCCCGCGTGACGAGGGCGAGCGTCGGCGCGGCGACGAGGTACGTGAGGAAGGAGCGGCGGCTCTGCCCGGTCATGTCTCTGTCCCCACCTGCGGTCCGTTCATTACCGACGCGTAGCGTAGCGATCATGGGATGAGCTGGGAAGCGGGGCGTCGTCCGGGCTTCGCGGGACGGGGTCCTTCGTTCGGGGGGTCCCCCGCGGGGGCGTCGATCCGGGCCGTGTACGGATTCCACCGCCCGGAAGGGTCGTCCACCTCGTCCGTACGATCGAACCGCGCCCTCCGGAGCGCCGGTTTCCGGCCGCGGGAGCACCATGGGAGGAGAGATGGCGGTACACGCCGACAGCACGCGAGGAGGTGTACGGCGGTGACGATGTACATGGACGTCCACCACGGTATGAAGGGCATCACGGAAGCCGAGCTGATGGCCGCCCACAAGGCGGACCTGGCGATCGAGGGCGAGGAGAAGGTGCACTTCGAGCGCGCCTGGGCCGACCCCGCTTCGGGCACGGTGTACTGCCTGTCCGAGGCCCCCTCGGCGGACGCGGTGATGCGGATCCACGAGCGGACCGGACACCCGGCCAGCGAGATCCACCCGGTGCCGATCACCGTATGACGGCGCAGGGCTCCGGCGGGCCCCGGAAGGGGTGACCGGAAACGTTCGTACGGGCGAAAGGGGGGCCGGGAGGCCCTTGGCATATGCCTGGAGCAAGGACCTTACGGATGTTGCCAAACGGCTTACGGGTGGTGGCCGCCTGTGCAACAGTCGTAACCGGTCCTTCCTTCAGACATGGCCGTACCGCGCCGCCTGTATCGGAGTTCTCATGCCGTCCCACCTCTTCGCGGACCGTCCCGCGCAGCCGCCCGAATCCGGGTCGGTGGACGCACTGATCTCGCAGACCCGGCGGCTCCGCGGCGAGGTGGACGCGGTGCGCCGCGACACGGTCGTCGACGAGGACGACGCCCAGGGGCGCTGGCAGCGCGCACTGTGCGACCTCGCCGTCCACCAGCTCGACGACCTGGGCCGGCACCTGGACCAGCTCAAGGAGGGCCTGCCGGCCGTCCCCGCCCCCGACGGGTCCGGGTCCGCGCAGGACGCGGCCCAGGTCGACCCGGCCGCGACCGAGGCCCGGCAGACCCGCATCGGCAGCGCCGAATGGGATCTGCTGACCGACGAAGTCAACTGGTCCGAGGAGCTGTTCCAGATCTTCGGCCGCTCGACCGAGGCGGGACCGCTCCCCCTCGACGAACTCGGCTCCACCCTCTTCTCCGAGGACCAGCCGCTGCTCACCTCGATGGTGACGGCCTGTCTGGTCGACGGGAAGCCGATCGACGGCGAGTTCCGCATCGTCCGGGCCGACGGCCGCGTCCGGACGCTGCACATGCGAGGCGAGCCGGTGCTCGACTCCGACGGCTGCACGGCCTCCATGTGGGCCGTGTTCCGGGACGTGAGTGAGCTGCGCCGAAGCCAGCGCGCCGTACGCGAGTCCGGTGACTCGCTGCAGCGCCGGCGGGAGATCGCGCAGACCGAGCACCGGCTGGCGGTAGAGCTGCAGGAAGCCGTGCTCCCCCCGTGGCGCGGCTCCCTGCGGCTCCCGCACCACACCACCGGCGCGCTCGACGTCGCCGCGCACTACCTGCCCGCCGCGACGAGCGCGCTGATCGGCGGTGACTGGTACGACGCACTCGAACTGCCCGACGGCCGCTCGCTGCTGACGGTGGGGGACCTGACCGGGCACGGGGTGACGGCCACCTCCGGGATGGCGATGATGCTCGGCGCCCTGCGCGGCATGGCGATGGCCGGGATCGACCCGGGCCCGCTGATGGGCTGGCTCAACCAGCTCCTGGAGGCCTCGGCCCAGCCGGCGCTCGGATCCGCCGTGTGCTGCCGCTACGATCCCGCGCGCCGCGTGCTGTCCTGGGCGCAGGCCGGCCACCCGGCCCCCCTGCTGTTCCGCGGCGGCTCGGGCCGCGCCCTGCGGCCGCCGGAGGGCGTACTGCTGGGCGCGACCTCCGGAGCGGCGTACGGGCAGGCCGAGGAGCGGCTGGAACCGGGCGACGTGCTCGTCCTGCACACGGACGCGCTGACGCCGTGCAGCATCGAGTTCGGCCGCGCGGACGGTGCCGAACGGCTGCTGGCCCTCGCGCCGCGGTTCTCGGCCGCGCGCTCTGCGCAGGACTGCGTGCGGATGGTGGTCGAGGAGTTCGGAGTGGGTGGACGCGAGGACGACGCCTGCGTCCTGGTGGCCAGGGTCGGGGGCTGACCGCCCCGCGAAGGGCCGACGGGTACCGCTTCAGGGCCGCGCCGCACGGCGCGGCCTTTCTCTTCTCCTTACGGGTGCCATCCGGGCGGGCGAGGCCTAGACGGTCCGCTGCGACGGGCTGTTCGGCAGCGCCATCTTGATCTCCTCGCGCAGGTCCTCGATCCGCGCGTACCCGGCGTACTGCCCGGTCAGCCGGTACATCTCGCGCAGCCGGTCCCAGGTCCGGTGCGAGGAGGTCTCGTTCATCGAGACCAGCGCGAGCCGGGCGTAGCGGTCAGCCTGCTCCGGATCGTCGGCGATGAAGCAGGCCGAGGCCATGGAGATGTAGTCGAAGATCTGCGAGCGCTGGTGGCCGCCGGAGCGCAGCCGCAGCGCCTCGCGGGCGTGCCGCTGGGCGATCGGGGCGACCGAGGGGTCGTGGTCGGCCAGGGTGCGGAAGGCGAGCGCCTGCATGCCGTGCAGGTCCGCCTCGTCGAAGTTCTGCATCCAGCACGGCGGGGGGACGTCGCCCTTGTCCGAGACGAACAGGTCCTCGGCCTCACCGAGGGTGCGGCGCATGGCCTGGCCCTTGCCCATCGCCGCCTGCGCCCAGGCCTCGATGGTGTGCAGCATGGCGCGGGTACGGGGCAGGGTCTGCTCGCCGGAGCCGGACTGGGCCAGCTTCATCAGGTCCAGGGCTTCGTTGGGTTTGCCCAGGTGGACCATCTGGCGCGCGGCACGGGAGAGCGCTTCCCCGGCCCGCGGCCGGTCCCCGCCCTCGCGGGCCGCGTGCGCGGCGATGACGAAGTACTTCTGCGCGGTGGGTTCGAGACCCACGTCGTGGGACATCCAGCCCGCCAGCACCGCCAGGTTGGCCGCCACCCCCCACAGCCTCCGCTGGAGGTGGTCGGGGTGGTGGTACGCCAGCATGCCGCCGACCTCGTTGAGCTGGCCGACCACGGCCTTGCGCTGGAGTCCGCCGCCGCGTGAGGCGTCCCAGGCGCGGAACACCTCCACGGAGCGCTCCAGCGCATCGATCTCCTGGGAGCCGATGGGGGCGGCTTCGTAGCGGTCGTAGCCGATCGGATCGGCCTGGTAGGAGTCTGAGAAGTTCTGCGGGGCCTTGACGGGGGCGGGGTCGGTGTGGAGCCAGTCGTTCATGGCGTGGGTGAGGGCGGAGCCGGCGGTGAGCGCGACGCCCGCGCCCATCAGACCGCGACGGTTGAGCATGAGGTCCATTCCCGTGAATTCGGTGAGGACCGCGGCTGTGCGTTCGGGCGCCCAGGGCATTCCGTCGGGGTTCTCCTTCGCCCCGTCCGGCTGCCGTTTCGTGGTGCGCCGCTGCCGTACGAACCCGAGGTCCTCGATGGTCACGACACGACCGAGCCGCTCGGTGAACAGGGCTGCCAGTACGGTCGGCACCGGCTCGCGCGGGGTCTCCCCCACGTCGATCCAGCGCCGTACCCGCGAGGTGTCGGTGGCCAGCTGGTGGTGGCCCATGGCCGCCGCCTGCCGGTTGACCATCCTCGCCAGCTCACCCTTCGACCAGCCGGCCAGGCCGAACAAGTCGTTCAAGCGGGTGTTTGGTCCTTTGCTCACGTCAAGCCCCCAGGTTCTCGGCTGATTTGACAGTAGCCCGCCGTCAGAGGCCCCGTGCATATTCGCCAGGCTTCGCCAGGGCACGCTTCGTGGTCCGCCACCCACGGCTGGGTGTCAGGTAGGAATGCGCCTCCCCGACCCGGTCTCCGGGCGGAACTCCCCAGGGTGAAGTACGGGACCGGCGGGGTGGCGTACGCAACTCGTCGGCGCACGAAGGGATCCGTAAACGCCATGTACGCAGCAACGTCCTCCGTGTCCGCCCCGGTCCGGCCGCACCGCACGCTCCAGGCGGGCGGCGGCCCCTACCTCGATCCCGGCCGCCAGGCGGCACCGGCGCAGGGCGCCGTACGGGCACGGCGGATGCCGGGTGCCGGATCGCAGCCGCTCAGCGGAAGAATCGACCTGTCGGGACCCCAGGGCGCGCAGCTGCGCACCGCACTGGCCTCGGTGCAGCGGATCTGTCCGGAGTTCGCGCCGGTCCAGGTGCTGCGGCGCAGCGGCCGGTCGGTCCTCCTGGTCGGGACGACAGGCCGGATGACCGCGGTCGCCAAGGTTTTACTGGACCACTCGCCGGAATGGCGCGAGCGGTACCGGCACGAAATAGCGACGTACCGGGCGTTCGTCCGGCACCGCCCGCCGGTCCGGGTGCCGCGGCTCATCGCCGCGGACCCCGAGAACTGCACGCTGGTGGTCGAACGGATGGCGGGCCGGGTCGCGGCTTTGCAGAGGCACCCCGTCGAGGCCCCGCCGCGGGCCGACGTACGGGCCGCGCTGGGCGCGGTGTGCCGGGTGAACCAGTGGCGTCCTGCGACCGATCTCTTCGGGGACCCGCTGAACTACGGGCAGCGCGTGGCGCGGTACCACGAGCTGGGACTGCTGACCGACCGGGACCTGGGTGACCTCCAGAAGCTGCTGTGCGGGCTGAAACTGTCCGGCGTCCAGCGGCAGTTCAACCACGGTGACGCGCTGCTGTCGAACCTGCTGCTGTCCCCGGCGGGCCCTGTGCTGCTCGACTGGGAGCACGCGGGCTGGTACCTGCCCGGCTACGACCTGGCCACGCTGTGGACCGTGCTGGGCGACGCCCCGGCCGCCCGCAGCCAGATCAGCCGGCTCGCGCAGTCGGCCGGTCCGGCCTCGCGGGACGCGTTCCTGGTCAACCTGATGCTGGTGCTGACGCGGGAGATCCGGATGTGTGAGACGGCGGTCCAGCGCTCCATGCTGGCGACCGCCCCGAGCCACCCCCTCCCGGCGGGCTCGCTGTCCTCCGGCGAGGAGCAGCGGCTGCTGCTGCGCCGCCTGCACGACGACTGCGGCATGGCCCGCAGGGCGGTACGCGCGGCGGTAGGGACCCGCTGACCCCGGCGGCCCCACCCCGTACGAAAATCCCGTGCCGTACGCACCCGGTGTGCGTACCACGGGATTTCGTGCGTTCCGTGGCATCTCGCCACCCCTGCGCATGTCTTGACATCACATGATCCCCCGAACACCTTTTCTGACTTAGCATCAGAAATGCTGGAGCCGCCGACGTTCCCCGCCTCCCCACTCCGCTGGAGCCCGCCCATGTCCGAAAGCGCCGAGTCCGCCTGTCCCGCCCCTGCCCCCGCTCCCGCGCCCGCCTCCTCCCCGCCTTCCCGCCGCGCGGTCCTCGCCGGGGCCGGGGCGGGGATGCTCGCCGCGACCGTGCTGCCGTCGGCGGCCGCGCGGGCCGACGGGTCCGGCGCGGGGGTTCCGCTCGGCGAGTACGACGTCGTCGTGGTCGGGTCCGGGGCCTCCGGGATGACCGCCGCGCTCACCGCCGCCGTACGGGGGCTGAGCGTCCTGGTGGTCGAGAAGGCGCCCACGTTCGGTGGTTCGGCGGCGCGCTCCGGGGCCGGGATCTGGCTGCCGAACAACTCGGTGATCCTGGCGGCGGGAGTCCCGGACACCCCGCAGAAGGCGGCGGCGTACCTGGCGGCGGTCGTCGGCGACGGCTCACCGGCGGACCGGCAGGCGGCCTTCCTCGCCAACGGCCCCCGGATGCTGGACTTCGTGATGGCCAACAGCCCCCTGCGCTTCCGGTACATGGACGGGTACAGCGACTACTACCCGGACCTGCCGGGAGGGCTGGCGAACGGCCGGTCCATCGAGCCCGACCAGATCGACGGCAACCTCCTGGGCGCCGAACTGGCCCGGCTGAACCCGGCGTACATGCCGGTGCCGGCCGGGATGGTGGTGTTCAGCCAGGACTACAAGTGGCTGAACCTGGCGGCCGTGAACGCCAAGGGCCTCGCGGTCTCCACGGAGTGCCTGGCGCGCGGCACCAAGGCCGCGCTGTGCGGGCAGAAGCCGCTGACGATGGGGCAGGCGCTGGCGGCCGGTCTGCGGGCCGGGCTGATGCGGGCGGGCGTGCCGGTGTGGCTGAACAGCCCGCTGGTCGACCTGGTGCAGGAGGGCGGCGCCGTCACCGGCGTGGTGGTGGAGAAGGAGGGCGTACGGGGTGTCGTACGGGCCCGCAGGGGCGTGATCGTCGGTTCGGGCGGCTTCGAGCACAACGCGGAGATGCGGGCGCAGTACCAGCAGCAGCCGATCGGCACCCAGTGGTCGGTCGGCGCCAAGGAGAACACGGGCGACGGGATCCGGGCGGGACAGCGGGCCGGGGCGGCGCTGGCGCTGATGGAGGACGCCTGGTGGGGGCCGTCGATCCCGCTGCCCGGGGAGCCGTACTTCTGCCTGGCGGAGCGCACCCTGCCCGGCGGCCTGATCGTGAACCGGGCGGGCGCGCGGTTCGTCAACGAGGCGGCACCGTACAGCGACGTGGTGCACGTGATGTACGAGAAGGACCGGGGGGCGACGGGCTCGCACATCCCGGCCTGGCTGATCGTCGATCAGAACTACCGCAACAAGTACCTGTTCAAGGACATCCTGCCGACGATCGTCTTCCCGGAGGCCTGGTACGAGGCGGGCGCCGCGAAGAAGGCGTGGACCTGGGACGCGCTGGCGGGCCAGATCGGAGTCCCGGCGGGGGCGCTGCGCGCCACCCTCAACCGGTTCAACGCCCAGGCCTGGAACGGCGCCGACCCCGATTTCCACCGGGGGGACACGGCGTACGACCACTACTACACGGACCCGGGGGTGCAGCCGAACTCCTGCCTCGCCCCGATCTGGGCGCCGCCGTTCTACGCCTTCAAGATCGTGCCGGGCGATCTGGGCACGAAGGGCGGCATCGTCACGGACGCCCGGGCCCGCGCGCTGCGGCCCGACGGTTCGGTGATCCGCGGCCTGTGGGCGGCGGGCAACGCGAGTGCGGCCGTGATGGGCCACAGCTACGCGGGTGCGGGGTCGACGATCGGCCCCGCGATGACGTTCGGCTACGTGGCCGCGAACGACATCGCGGACGGGACCACGGCCTAGGGTGTCTTTCGGATCACGGCGGGCCCTGATCCGAAAGACACGACCTAGCCCTGCTGGAAGAGCTCGGCGGGGAGCGGCTTCAGCAGCGCGTAGAGGTCGTCGGTGATGGGCCGGTCCCAGCTGGCGATGGTGACCAGCACGTTGTCGCTGCGATCGAACTGGACGCAGCTGATCCGGCCCTCGGAGAGCTTGACCTTCCGGACGATGAGGAGGTTGTCGCCCTGCATGACGGGGCAGTCCTCGACGCCGGTGACCTCGACGTCCTCGTCGTTCTCAAGGGCGTCGAGGAGCTGGGCGACCTCGAAGGGGACCTGGCCGTCGGTGAGGTCCCGGGCCGGGGAGCCCTCGGGGAGGTTTCCGATGATCATTGCGGGGCCGCGTCCGCCGAACAGGTCGTAGCGGAGAAAGACGCCCTGGCAGCTGCCGTCGGGCGCGGGCAGCAGCCCGGCCCCGAGATTGCCCGGCCAGTCCCCCGGGTCCATGGCCAGGACGTCGAAGTCCGGGCCGGCGGGTGTGGCGGCGCGGTTGCGGCGGAGGAAGGACATGCCGCCATGGTACGTGCCCGCCCCGCGTTTCCGGGCCCGCCCCCGGCCCACGGCCCCGGGGCGCCGCCCGCCCCCTCGGGCCCCCCGCCGCCGGGCCCTTCCCGCGGCGGGGCCCTTCCCGCGGCGGGGCCCGAGCGGACCGCCGGGCCGGGCGGCGGTCACAGCGGCGGGACCAGGGTGAAGTAGTGCGGCAGCAGCTGCGCGTCGCCCGTGACCCGCAGCGCGGAAGCCGGGATCCTCCGCCAGAGGAACAGCATCAGGTCCGACGCCGTGCCCGCGGCCTCCACGTCCGCCGCGGCGCCGGGCCCGTGCTCCACCAGGACCAGGTCCCCGGAGAAGGTCACGTTCCAGGCTCCGGGGCCGTCCGTACGCCGGAAGCGGTACCGCTCGCCCGCCCCGGCCGGAGCCCCGGCGGCGGCCCGCCGGAACGGGGCCATCGTCTCGAAGCTCTGCGGGACCGCGTCCGCGGCGATCGCCGCGTCGACCGGCTCCGGCACCCCGGTCGCGGACTGGGCGTCCCACCGGTGCACGGCCAGCTCGATGGTCTGCATGCGCAGCCAGAAACCGCTCGTGCGGTCCCCGGAGTCCGCCGACCACGTCCACACCGGCACGTCCGGCCCGAGCTCCCCGAAGAGGGCTTCCAGCTGCCGCGCGCCCTGGGCGAACCACTGCGTCAGCGCCGGTGGCACCGGCCCCCGGTTCGGTTCGCCCTCCGGCTTCGGCCAGGCCGCCCGTACCGCCGGGTCCCGCGGAAGCTCGAAGATCGTGGGATCGGTGTGGTCGGGGGCCTGCGCGAGGCGCTCGCGCAGGATGCGGGCCACGAACCGGTGCACCGCGCCCAGGTGCCCCACCAGGTCGGCGACCGACCACCCGGGGCAGGACGGCACCAGCGGAACCGGGGCGGCGCCGGCGGCGTCGATCGCGCGCCGGACGGCCTCCTCGAAGGCCGACGTCTCGTTGCGGAAGTGGGAGAGCCTCGTCGAGTGGTCCATGGCCTTGACCCTGCCCCCACCGGCAGCGGCCGTATCACCGTGAGCTGCGGGCGTACACCTCCAGCGCCTCGCGGAGACCGGCGCGGTCCGTGCCGAGTTTGCGGCAGACCGCCGACAGGACCGGGCCGGGCACCGCCGGGTCACCTTCGGCGGCCCGGCGCGCCAGTGCGGCCTCCTCCTCCGTGAGGGCGCGCTCGGGCGCCGCGGCGCACGGCAGCGTCCCGCCGAGCGCGAGCACGGCGTCCACCGCGCCGCGCTCCAGGCCGTCGGCGCCGCACTCGCGGGCGGTCACCGCCGCCCGGGTCAGCAGGGCCGTGTCGCGCAGCTCGGTTCCCAGTGCGGCGAGGGCGAGCGCGAGCTCGTACCCCGCGGGCGACTCGGACAGCAGGGACACCGCTTCGGTCAGCAGCGCCGGACGCTCTGCCGGGGGTGCCACCTGCGCGGCGACCCGCAGCGCCTGGCCGATGCCCGAGGGGGCGCCGAAGGCGCGGGCCCGGCGGACCGCGTCCTCGGCCAGTTCACGGGCCCGCGCGGGCTCCTGCGCCGCCACCGCCCGGGCCAGGTGCAGCTGCCAGGGGCACCAGGACGGGTTGCGGATCCCGCGCGGGCTCAGCCGGCGGTCCACGGCCTCCAGTTCGGCCGCCGCCGCCTTCGTCTGGCCGCGGGACAGCAGCAGTTCCGCGTACACGGTCTGCGCGTCGGGGAAGACCACCGCCGCCGGGAAGGACTCCCCGAAGGCGTGCTCCCGCGCCAGCTCCCACGCCTCGTCCGCCCGTCCCCGCGCGAGCAGCGTCGTGGCGAGGATCGCGATGGCGTACCAGTGGACGGGCGTGCCGCGCCCCACCCGCTCGGCGAGCCGCAGCCCGGCCCGGGCCAGTTCCTCGGCGTCCGCGAGCCGCCCGCGCCGGTAGCGGATGTACGCGCGCAGGCTGTACGCGAACGACAGGTGGGCCCCGCGCCAGCCCTGGCGCTCGAACTCGGCGGTGCCCGCCTCGAACAGCTCCTCCGCCCGGCCGGGCCGGTCCGCGTACATGTGGACCATGGCGGCGAGCACGGGCACTTCGAAGCCCCGGTCCTCGTGCGCCCAGCTGAACTCCGTGCCCAGGGCCCGCACCGCGTGGTGCAGGACCACGTCCACCGGCTCCCCGCGCAGGCAGGCGTCCCAGGCGCGCAGGCCGATGACGTACCGCTCGGTGAGGTCGCGGCCGGTGAGCCGGTCGGCGAGCCGGGCCAGCCGGCGCGAGCGCGCCGGGGAGTCGCCTTCGAAGGCGTCGAAGGCGTCCCACATGAACTGCTCGGACTGCAGGCGCAGCCGGGCGCGGACGTCGCGGGTGTACGGGATCTCCCGCGCGAGGGCGTCGGAGGCGTCGGCGAGGCGGTCGCTGTGGGCGAGGACCTGGGCGAGCCGGATGACGATGCCCTGGCGCAGGGCGGGGTCGTCGAAGGGTTCCGCGAGCGCGGCCCGCAGGTGGTTGACGGTGTTGGCGGGCTCGGTGAGGAGGGAGGCGCAGCCCAGCTCGTACAGCACCGCGGCGCGCTCGCCGAAGTCCGGGGGTTCGCGCAGGGCGCGCGCGAGCTGGCGGCGGGCGGCCTCGGGGGCGCCGGCCCGCAGGTTCTCGGCGGCGGCCTCCCGCAGGGTCCGCACCACCCAGGGGTCGTTCTCGGGGTGGGTCTCCAGCAGGTGGCGGGCGGCGGCGGAGGATCCGAGTCCGGCGTCGACGACGGCCACGGCGGCCTGGCCGTGGAGGGCGACGCGCAGGGCGTCGGGGATGGCCCGGTAGAGGGCGGTGGCGATGAGCGGGTGGACGAACTCCAGCCCGGCGTCGTCCTCTTCGCCGGCTCCGGACAGGATGCGGGCCTCCCGCAGCCGCGCGGTGGCGTCGGCGGCCTCCTCGGAGCCGAGCCCGGCGACGCGGGCGGCCAGCTCCCGCGGGATCTCGGTGCCGAGGACGGCGCAGGCCCAGCCGAAGCGGACGGTGGACGGGCCGAGCCGCTCGAAGCGTGCGACGAGGCCGCTGCCGCGCTGGGCGGCGGCGAGGTCGCGCAGCAGCGGGGCACTGGCCGAGGTGGGGTCGAGGCCCTTGTCGCGGACCCGGGCGCTGAGCTCGACGGCCTCGAAGGGGTTGCCGGTGGTGACGGCCCAGGCCTCCCGGCAGAAGGCGTCGTCGGCGTGGTCGCCGACGGCCTCGCGGACCAGGCCCGACACGGCGGCCTCGGTGAGCGGTGCGAGGGCCAGCGGGCGGTGTCCCGCGCGGCCGGGCAGCGTACGGAAGGCCTCGGCGTGGGAGGGGAGTTCCTCCGGGCGGTACGCGACGACGAGGAGCAGCGGGAGGTGTTCGGCGCGCGGGGCGAAGGCGGCGAGCCAGGAGAGGGATTCGGGGTCGGCCCAGTGGGCGTCGTCGAGGACGAGGGCGACGGGCGCGCGCTGCACCGCGAGGTGGGTGAGGACCCAGTCGAGGCCGTCGCGCAGGCCCTGGGGGTCGGGCGGGGCTCCCTGTTCGGGGGCGCACAGGCCGAGGGCGGGGCCGACGATGGCGTACCAGCTGCCGAGGGCGGCGCGCAGTTCCTCCTCGGAGCGGCCCGCCAGGTGGGGCTGGATGAGCTGGCGGGCGACGTGGAAGGGCTGGCTCTGCTCCTGTTCGCCGCCGCGGGCGGCCAGCAGCGTGCAGTCGCGGGCGAGGGCGCGGCGGCGCACTTCGGTGAGGAGGGTGGTCTTGCCGAGGCCGGCGGGACCGGAGAAGGCGAGCAGCGTGCCGCCGGCGCGGCGGCCGGAGCCCGGTCCTTCGCCGGGCGCGGCGCCGTGGAGCTGGTCCAGGGCCTCGTCCACGATGGCGAGTTCGGCCTCACGTTCGAACATTTTGCGCCGTATACGGATCGGGCGTTCCGTCATGGCTGGTACCCCCCAGGCCGGTTCGGGGGCATCAGCGTACGCCCGCGCATGCAGGGGCGAAGGTGTTCGGCCGAGAAAGATCGGAATGTTCGGGATCGGGTGTCCGCGCCGTTTACCGGTGTCTCGATTACATCGAACGGGTTGCCAGTTCTTCCAGTACGGCCACGGCTTCGGCGGCCCGTTCGGCGGGCACGAAGAGGTGGTCGTGGTGGTACCCGGCGATGACGTTGCAGCTGAGTCCGTGCGCGGCGAGCTCGGCGGCGAAGGCTCCGGTGAGGCCGACGGCGTCGAGGGCGGAGTGGATGCGCAGGGTGATCCACCCGGCGGTGTAGTCGTAGGCGAGACCGGCTGCGTCGGCCTCCTCTTGGGGCAGGACCAGGGTGAGCCCCTCGGCCTCCAGGACGGTGGCGACGGGGGTGGTGCCGGCCGGGGGCGCAGTGGCGCCGGGGACCGTGCAGAAGACGTACCGCCCCTCCCGCAGCTCGGGGCGCATGCCGCTCAGCAGTTTCCTCAGGTCGCTCTCGCCGCTCATGCCGCCACCCTACCTATCATCCCGGTATGACCGATTCCACGCCTGCAGCGTCGGCGCCCGCGGAGGGCGAACGGCACGCTTCGTGGCTGGAGCTGTTCTTCGATCTGACGGCGGTGGCGGGCGTCGCGCAGCTGGCCCACCTGCTGCACGGCAGCCCCGGACCGGGCGATGTGGCGCTGTACGCGGTGATGTTCCTCGCCTTCTGGACGGGCTGGATGCTGTTCACGGTGTACGGCAACGTCAGCGGCGAGGAGACCCGCACGTGGACGGTGCTGGCGGGGATGTTCGGCATGGCGGTGATGGCCGCCTCCGTGCACGGTGTACGGGAGGACCGGGCGGGGGCGTTCGCCCTGGCCTACATCCTGGTGCGCTCGCTGGCCGGCAAGGCGTGGGAGCGGCGCGGCGAGTACGTGCCGGACCTGCCGATCACGCAGTGGGGGCTGGGGCTGACCCCCTGGATCGTGTCGATGTGGTTCGACGGGACGGCCCGGTACGCGCTGTGGGCGCTGGGGCTGGCCATCGACCTCGCGGTGATGTTCACGGTGTCCGGAAAGCGGCTGGCCGCCCGGATGGAGGCGCAGTACGCCGAGGAGGCGGCGCGCAGGCGGCGCTCCCCGCCGAAGCCGGTGGCGGTGCTGATGGACGCGCCGCACCTCGGGGAGCGGCTGGGCCTGTTCCAGCTGATCGTGCTGGGCGAGGCGGTGGCCCAAGTGGTGGCCGCCGCCTCCGAGGCCGAGTGGGACGCGGCGCTGTACGGGGTCGGCGCCGGCGCGTTCCTGCTGCTGCTCCTGCTGTGGTCGCTGTCGCTGCGGCACGGGGCGGACGGGGTGCCGCTGCTGGCCTGGGACGTGCTTCCGGTACGGCTGGTCCTGCCGCTGCACTGTTTCGTCGCGGGGTCGGTGGCGGCGCTGGCGGCGGCGCTCGGCAACGCGGTGGAGTACACGGACCACCCGGTTCCGGGGTCGGTGCGGTGGCTGCTCTGCGGGAGCGCCGCGGTGTACCTGGCCATCGCGGGCGTGGCGGCGCTCTCCTCGGGGCGCGGGGGGCGGGAGGCGGCGCTGCTGGTGGGGCCGTCGCTGGCCGTCGTACTGGTGACGGGGGCGGTGGACCGGGAGGCCGTGGCGGTGCAACTGGTGTGGCTGCTGGTGCTGGCGGCGGCGTGGCCGCGGGTGCTGGTGGACCGGCTCCCGAGAACGCCGCCGCCGTCGCACGCGCCGTCGCCCTAGGCGACTTCCCCGTGGATCCGCGGCGCCAGCCGGGCGAGGGGGCGGCCGCACCGGTCGGCCACCGGCGGGGGCCCGGGACGGGCGGGGCCCGGACGCCGCGGCCGGCGCGGCTCCGGGCCTCCGCACGGCCCGCGCGGCGGCGAGGCTACGTCAGGTCGAACTCGCCGCCCCTCGCGCCCAGTACGAACTTGCGCCACTCGTCCGGGGCGAAGATCAGCGAGGGGCTCTCGGGGCGCTCGCTGTTGCGCATCGCGATGAACCCCTCGACGAAGGCGATCTGGACGTCCCCCGCTCCCCGGCTGCTCGACTGCCAGTCCGCCCCGCTGAGATCGAGGTCCGGCTTGCCCCACCCGGCTGCCAGGGGCTGTGAAGTCATGCTCTCGGCCACGTGCGTGCTCCTCCCGGTACTCCCGGTACGTCGTCCGGGGGCCAGAGTAACCATCGCAGCGGGTGCCGCACAGGCCACGGTGAGTCACCCGTGGCCCGGTCCGGCAGCACGCCGCCCGCCCGACGCCGCCCGGCCGCCCGGTCGCCGCGGGGCCCGGTTCCCGTCAGGAGGCGGGTGGTTCGGCTCCCACCAGCCACATCGCGAAGAACTGGGCGCCGCCGCCGTACGCGTGGCCCATGGCCCGGCGGGCCCCCTGGACCTGGTGTTCGCCGGCCTGGCCGCGGACCTGGAGCGCCGCCTCGGCGAAGCGGATCATGCCCGAGGCGCCGATCGGGTTGGTGGACAGCACCCCGCCCGACGGGTTCACGGGGAGGTCGCCGTCGAGTTCGGTGACCCCGGCCTCGGTGAGCTTCCAGCCCTCGCCCTCCTGCGCGAAGCCGAGGTTCTCCAGCCACATCGGCTCGTACCAGGAGAACGGCACGTACATCTCCACCGCGTCGATCTCGCGGCGCGGATCGGTGATCCCGGCCTGCCGGTAGACGTCGGCCGCGCAGTCCTTGCCCGCCTGCGGCGAGACGAAGTCCTTGCCCGCGAACAGCGTCGGCTCGCTGCGCATCGCCCCGCCGTGCACCCAGGCCGGCGGTTTCTGCGAACGGGCCGCCCCCGCCCGGTCGGTGAGGACCATCGCGCAGGCCCCGTCCGAGGAGGGGCAGGTCTCGGAGTACCGGATCGGGTCCCACAGCATCGGCGAGGCCTGGACCTTCTCCAGGGTGATGTCGTGCTCGTGCAGGTGCGCGTAGGGGTTCTTCAGCGCGTTGCGCCGGTCCTTGTACGCCACGAGCGAGCCCACCGCGTCCGGCGCGCCGGTGCGCCGCATGTACGCGCGCACGTGCGGGGCGAAGAATCCGCCGGCCCCCGCCAGCAGCGGCTGCTGGAAGGGGACCGGCAGCGACAGGCCCCACATGGCGTTGGACTCGGACTGCTTCTCGAACGCCAGGGTCAGGACGGTGCGGTGGACCCGGGCCGCGACCAGGTTGGAGGCGACGAGGGCGGTGGAGCCGCCGACCGACCCGGCCGTGTGGACGCGGAGCATGGGCTTGCCGACCGCCCCGAGGGCGTCCGCCAGGTACAGCTCCGGCATCATCACGCCCTCGAAGAAGTCCGGGGCCTTGCCGATGACGACCGCGTCGATGTCCGCCCAGGTCAGCTCGGCGTCGGCGAGGGCGCGCACCGCGGCCTCGCGCACGAGTCCCGCGATGGAGACGTCGTGGCGGGCCGCCACGTGCTTGGTCTGGCCGATGCCGACGACGGCGACCGGCTCCTTCCCCGTACGCGTCATGCGGGTTCCCCTTCCAGGACGGCGACCAGGTTCTGCTGGAGGCAGGGGCCGGAGGTGGCGTGCGCGACGGCCCGGTCGGACTCGCCGCGGTGGATCCGGGCGGCGGCCTCGCCGATGCGGATGAGGCCGGCGGCCATCATCGGGTTGGCGGCGAGCGCCCCGCCGGACGGGTTGACGGCGACGCCCTCACCGTCCAGCCGCAGCGCCTTGCGCAGCACGACCTCCTGGGAGGAGAAGGGCGCGTGCAGTTCCGCGGTGTCCACCGGGGCGTCGAACACGCCCGCGTGCTCGGCCGCGATCCGGGTGGACGGGGAGTCGGTGAGATCGCGCAGGCCCAGGCCGTGGGCCTCGATGCGGTGGTCGATGCCGGTGATCCAGGCGGGGCGTGCGCACAGCCTGCGCGCGGTGTCCCCCGCGGCGAGGACGACGGCGGCCGCGCCGTCGCCGATGGGCGGGCAGTCGCCCGTGCGCAGCGGCCGGACCTGGTAGTCGCCCGGCGCGACGGCGTCGCCCCTGAGCTGGGCGTGCGGGTTGGCCCCGGCGGCGGCCCGGCTGCGGGCGCCGATGGCCGCGAGCCCGGCCTCGTCGGTCTCGCCCGCGTCGATCAGCGCCTGGGCCTGGAGGGCGGCGAGGGCCACCGAGTCGGGCCACAGCGGCGCCAGGTAGTACGGGTCGAGCTGCCGGGTCAGGACGTCCCGTACGGATCCGGGCGAGGACTTCCCGTACGAGTAGACCAGCGCGGTGTCGGCCTCGCCGGTCTGGATCTTGACCCAGGCCTCGTACAGGGCCCAGGCGCCGTCCATCTCGACGTGCGACTCGGAGATCGGCGGCCAGGCGCCGACCCCGTCGAGGGTCATGGTGAAGGAGAAGGCCCGGCCCGCGAGGTAGTCGCTGGATCCGGAGCAGGTGAAGCCGATCTCGCCGGCCTTCAGGCCGGTCCGGTCCAGGACTTGGTGCAGGACCGGCATGACCATCTCGACTTCGCTGAGTTCGTCGCTGCGGCGCCGGTGGTCGCTCTGCGCGAAGGCCACGACGGCCACGTCCCGCGCGTACCTGCTCGTCGTGGGCATCAGATGAGCTCCTTGTACGCGTCGTAGTCGGCGTCCGGTTCGCCGGTGGGGCGGTAGTGGTCGGGGTGGCGGCCGCCTTCGGTCCACACGGGTTCGACGCGCAGGCCCATGCGGACCTGGTCGTACGGGATGCCGCCGATCCGGCCGTGCAGGGCGAGGTCGGCGCCGTCGAGGGCGATGTGCGCGTAGACGTAGGGGACTTCGATGTCCAGGTTCTTCGCCTTGATGTTGACGATGCAGTACGTGGTCACGGTGCCGGCCGGGCCGACCTCGACGTGGTCGGTGGTGGCGACCCCGCAGGTGGGGCAGGCGCCGCGCGGCGGGACGTACACCTTGTGGCAGGAGGGGCAGCGCTCGCCCACGGTCCGCCGCTCGGCGAGGGCGTTGATGTAGGCGGTCTGGGAGCGGCCGGGGCTGTACGTGTAGTCGAGGCGGGCGGCGGCGACGATGCCGGTGACGGCTCCGGCGAACCGGCCGTCGTGCGGGGCGGCCCCTTCGGACGCGGGGCCGTCGTGGGGCTCGAAGCAGGCGATGTCGGTGATGGCTCCGGTGCGCTCCTCGGCCCAGCGCACGCGTACCCGCATGCCGGTGCGGACCGCCTCGGGGCCGGGGGCGTCGAGGGCGTGCAGGATCGCGGTGTCGGCCCCGTCGAGGCGGACCAGGACCCAGGCGAAGGAGGTGGCGAGGGGCTGGCTGGGGCGCGGGGAGCCGTTCCAGGCCCAGGTGGTGACGGTTCCGGTGGTGCCGACCTCGACGAGGTCGCGTATCTCCTCGGCGGTGACGGGGTCGTATTCGACGGGCGGGACCATCACCTTGCCGTCGGAGGTCCTGACGCCGAGGACGACGCGTTCGCGCAGTCCGGTCAGGAAGGCGCTCTGGACGGGCCCGAGGGAGCGGGTGAAGGGGAACTCGACGACGAGGGGCGCGCGCAGCACCTCTGGCGGGGACGCGGCGGATGTCATGGCTGTCTCTCCGATGGTCTGGACGGCTCTGGACGGCTCTGGCCGGGGCTGGACGGGGCTGGGACGGGCTGGTGCCGGGGGCTATTCGCGCCGGTACACGGCGGGCCGTTTCTCGGCGAAGGCGCGCGCCCCCTCCTTGGCGTCCGCGGTGTCGAAGACGGGCCAGCCGCGCAGCAGTTCCGAGGCCAGGCCTTCCGTCTCCGTCAGCTCGGCGGTCTCGTAGACCGAGGCCTTCACGGCCTCGACGGCCAGCGGCCCGCAGGCGTTGACCTGCTCGGCGATCTCCAGGGCTTTGGCCAGGGCGGTCCCCTCGGGGACGACCTGGCCGACCAGCCCGATCCGCGCCGCCTCCTCGGCCGAGTACGGCCGGCCGGTGAGCAGCATCTCCAGGGCGTGCGTGCGCGGGATCTGCCGGGGCAGCCGTACCGTCGAGCCGCCGATGGGGAACAGCCCCCGCTTGACCTCGAACAGCCCGAAGGTGGCGCCCGCGCCCGCGACCCGGATGTCCGTGCCCTGCAGGATCTCGGTCCCGCCGGCCACGCAGTACCCCTCCACCGCCGCGATCACCGGCTTGCGCGGCCGGTGGTGGCGGAGCATCGCCTTCCAGTGCAGGTCGGGGTCGGCCTTCAGCCGGTCCCGGTACTGGTCGCCCGCCATCCCCTTCCCGGCCAGGGCCTTCAGGTCCATCCCGGCGCAGAAGTCCCCGCCCGCGCCCGTGAGGACCACCGAGCGGATCGTGTCGTCGGCGTCCGCTTCCAGCCAGCCGTCGTAGAGCCCCACCAGCAGCGGCAGCGAAAGCGCGTTCTTCGCCTCCGGCCGGTTCATGGTGAGCACCAGCGTGGCGCCGTGGCGGTCCACGGTCAGGTGTTCCGTCCCACCCATTGCCGTCCTCCCGTCTCAAGACCTAGAACAGGTTGCAGGAGGGCCGGGTGCAGTTCAATAGTTTTCTGACACCCAGTCAGTTTTCTTGGGTCACGCCCTTCCCACTTGGGCTGAGCGGCGCTCTAATGACCGCCGCGGGGCCGACAGCCACGGCCCGGCAACGGGAAACCTCGGGGGTGAGGAGGAACGGTGGAGTACAACCTTGCCGACCTGTTCGAGTCGGTCGTCGACGTGGTTCCGGACCGCGAGGCGCTCGTGTACGTGGACCACCCCGGCACCGGCGCCGAACGCCGCCTCACGTACGCGGAGCTGGACACCGCGGCGAACCGCATCGCGCACCACCTGCTGGACAGCGGCTTGAGGGCCGGCGAGCACCTGGGACTGCACCTCTACAACGGCATCGAGTACCTCCAGACGGTCCTGGCCTGCCTCAAGGCCCGCCTCGTACCGGTCAACGTCAACTACCGGTACGTGGAGGAGGAGCTGGTCTACCTCTACAACGACGCCGACCTCGCCGCCCTCGTCTTCGAGGGCGAGTTCACCGAGCGCGTGGCCGCGGCCCTGCCGCAGACACCGCAGCTGCGCCACCTGATCCGGGTCGGGTCCGCTCCCGAGGGCGCGCCGGAGCCCTCGATCGCGCCGGTCGCGTACGCGGACGCCGAGGCGGCCGGCTCGCCCGGGCGCGGTTTCTCGCCCCGCTCCCCCGACGACCTGTTCATCATCTACACGGGCGGCACCACCGGCATGCCCAAGGGCGTCATGTGGCGTGCGGAGGACCTCTTCTTCGCGGGGCTGTTCGGCGGCGAGCCCTCGGGCGAGCCGGTGAAGCGGCCCGAGGAACTCGCCGAGCGGGTCGCGTCGAAGGGCGCCGGGCTGACCTTCTTCCCCGCACCCCCGCTGATGCACGGCACGTCGACGCTGACCTCGTTCATCGCCTTCAACTACGGCCAGCGGGTGGTCATCCACCGCAAGTACGCGCCGGAGGAGGTGCTCCGTACGATCGAGAAGGAGAGGGTGTCGAGCGTCTCGCTGGTGGGCGACGCGATGCTCCGCCCGCTCATCGACGCCCTGAAGGGGCCGCTCAAGGGGACCGACCTGTCCTCGCTGTTCAGCGTCTCCTCGTCCGGGGCGATCATGTCGGAGACGGTGCGGGCCGAGTTCCAGCGGCTGGTGCCGCACGTGATGCTGCTGAACAACTTCGGTTCCTCGGAGTCCGGGTCGAACGGCAGGGCGGCCGAGGACTCCGGCCCCGAGAAGGGCTTCCGCCTGGTGGTCAACGACCGTACGCAGGTGGTGGACCCGGTGACGCACGAGCCGGTGGCGGTGGGCGTACCGGGGCGGCTCGCGCAGCGCGGCCACGTCCCGCTCGGCTACTACAACGACGCGGCGAAGACCGCCGAGACGTTCTTCCGGAAGGGCCCGGAGCGGTGGGTGCTGCTCGGGGACATGGCGACGGTGGACGAGGAGGGCATCGTCACCGTTCTCGGGCGCGGCTCGCAGTGCATCAACACGGGCGGCGAGAAGGTCTACCCGGAGGAGGTCGAGCAGGCGCTGAAGTCCCATCCGGACGTGTACGACGCCCTGGTCGCCGGGGTGCCGGACGCGAAGTGGGGCAACCACGTGGCGGCGGTGGTGCAGGTGCGGGCGGGCGCGCCGGAGCCGACCCTGGACGAGATCCAGCGGCACTGCCGGACCAGGCTCGCGGGGTACAAGATCCCGCGCCAGCTGGTCGTGACGCCGGCCATCCAGCGCTCGCCGAGCGGCAAGGCGGACTACCGCTGGGCGAAGTCGGTGGCGACGGAGGCGGACGCGGCGCGCTGACCCGCGGAGCCTCAGTGGGCCGGGGCGCAGCGGGCGGTGGGCGGGTCCCTTCGGGTCCCGCCCACCGGCGCGTGGTCCGCGTGGCCGCAGTGGCGGCCGGAGGCCGGGTGCGCGCGCCGCTCAGGCTCCGCCGGCCAGGAATGCCTCCACGCGGGCCGCGAACCACTTCGGGCCGTCCAGCCACGGGAAGTGCGCTCCGCCCGGCTGGACGTCGGTGACGCCCTGCGGGAAGAGCCCCGCGAGTTCGGCGGCGAGGGCGGCCGTCGGGTTGTTGTCCAGCTCCCCGGCCAGGACCAGCACCTCGCCCGCCACGCGCTGCAGGGCGGCCCGGGTGGCGGGCGGGTCGAAGGCGCCGGGGCCCGCGAAGGCGGCGGACGCCACCGCGTTCTTCTCCCGGTCGCTCGCCTCGACGTGGGCGCGCGCCTCCTCGTCCCAGCGCCCGTACGCGAGGGGCATCACCCGGCGCCAGTCCGCCGGGGTGGGGGCGCCGCCGGCCGCCAGGATCCCGAGTATCTGCTCGTACGCGGCGATGGCCGTGTCGTACGGCTCGCCGCCCGCCCGCTTGCGGATCACCTCCAGGCGCTGCTCCGGGGTGGAGTCGAGGCCCACGGCCCAGCAGGTCGGGGTGATCAGGGCCAGGCGGCGCAGCCGGTCGGGGTGCGCGGCCGCGTACAGCAGGGCGAGATTGCCGCCGGCCGAGTGGGCCAGTACGTCCATGCGCTCCAGGCCGAGGTGGACGCGCAGGGCCTCGACGTCGGCGACCTGGTGGTCGACGCGGTACGTGGACGCGTCGGCCGGGACCCGCGAGTCGCCGGTGCCCCGCAGGTCGAGGAGGACCAGCCGGCGTCCGGCGGTCAGCCCGCCGAGGTCGCCCAGGTAGGCGGAGGCCCGCATGGCGCCGCCCGGGAGGCAGACGAGCGGCTCGCCCTCACCCCTGACGTGGTAGGCGAGCTCGGTTCCGTCGTAAGAGGTGAAGATCGGCATGGGGCCATCCCATCATGCGATCACTCGTTCGAGTCATTGATTTAGCCGCCGGGCTGGGGCAATCTACCGAATGATCGGTCGGTTAACCCGGATCAGGCTCCGGTTCACGGCTCAAGATGAGGTGACGGCATGACGGCGCACGCGGATCTCCACGACGACGGCGAGCGGCTGAGCGGCGACGAATTGGCCGCGCTCCAGCTGCGGCGGCTGCGCGCCACCTTGAGCCGTGCCTACGAGCGGGTGCCCCACTACCGGCAGGCCTTCGACAAGGCCGGTGTGCACCCCGACGACTGCCGCTCCCTGGCCGATCTCGCCCTCTTCCCCTTCACCACCAAGGCCGACCTGCGCGACCAGTACCCCTTCGGCATGTTCGCCGTGCCGCGCTCCGAGGTGCGCCGCATCCACGCCTCCAGCGGTACCACGGGCCGGCCCACCGTCGTCGGGTACACCGACCAGGACCTCTCCACCTGGGCGGACGTGGTGGCCCGGTCCATCCGGGCGGCGGGCGGCAGACCGGGCCAGATGGTGCACGTCGCGTACGGGTACGGTCTGTTCACCGGCGGCCTCGGCGCGCACTACGGGGTGGAGCGGCTCGGCTGTACGGTCGTGCCCGCGTCCGGCGGGATGACCGACCGCCAGGTCCGGCTGATCCAGGACTTCCGGCCCGAGATCATCATGGTGACTCCCTCGTACATGCTCACGCTGCTGGACGAGATGGAGCGCCAGGGCATCGACCCGCGCGCCACCTCGCTCCGTACGGGGATATTCGGCGCGGAGCCGTGGACCGAGGAGATGCGCCGGGAGATCGAGCAGCGGCTCGACATCGACGCGGTGGACATCTACGGCCTGTCCGAGGTGATGGGCCCGGGTGTGGCGCAGGAGTGTGTCGAGACCAAGGACGGTCTGCACGTCTGGGAGGACCACTTCTATCCGGAGGTCGTGGACCCGTTCACCGGCGAGGTGCTGCCGGAGGGCGCGTCCGGAGAGCTGGTGTTCACCTCGCTCACCAAGGAGGCCATGCCGATCATCCGGTACCGGACCCGGGACCTGACCCGGCTCCTGCCCGGTACGGCCCGGCCCGCCTTCCGGCGGATGGAGAAGGTGACCGGCCGCAGCGACGACATGATCATCCTGCGCGGGGTCAACCTGTATCCGACGCAGATCGAGGAGATCCTGCTCCGCACGCCCGCCCTGGCCCCGCACTTCCAGCTGCGGCTCACCCGGGAGGGCCGGATGGACGCCCTGACGGTCCGGGTGGAGGCCCGCCGCGAGGCGGACGCCGGCCAGCGGGAGGCCGCGGCCGCCTCCGTGGTCCGCGCCGTCAAGGACGGCATCGGGGTCTCGGTGGCCGTCGAGGTGGTCGACCCCGAGACCCTGGAGCGGTCTGTGGGCAAGATCAAGCGCCTGAAGGACCTCAGAGAGGCGCGGTAGCGGAACCACCCGGCGAAACCACCCCTTCGGGCCTACTTCGGGGGAGCCTCCGAGAGCCGGCGGGTCCGTCCGGGTAGTCCATGAGGCGTGACCTCGATCCTCCACCGGCTCCACGACCGGCTCCAGGCCTCCCCGGCCGGGCTGGCGTGGAGCCGGGGGCGCGAGATGGAGCTCATGCACCGGGCCATGGGCTTCGCCGCCCTCGGCTTCCTGACCCTGGTGCCGCTGCTGGTGGTCGTCGCGGCCGCCGCCCCCGGCAGCGGCTCCGGCTTCGGCCGCTGGCTCGGCCAGGCCCTCGGGGTCACCGAGTCCTCGCGGGCCCGGGTCGAGATGCTGTTCGGCGCGGCCGACCTGGCACTGGAGCGGACCACCGCGTTCGGGCTCGCGGCCCTCGCCGTCTTCGGCCTGACCTTCGGTTCGGCCGTGCAGACCGGGTACGAGAAGGTCTGGGACCTGCCCACCGCGCGCTGGCACACGATGTGGCGGCACGTCGTCTGGCTCGCCCTGCTGGTCTGCTACCTCGCGCTGCTCGTCGAGATCCCGGCGCCCTCGAACGACGCCGTCGGCACCGTCCTCGGCACCACCGGCGACCTGCTCGGCACCATCCTCTTCTTCTGGGGCTCGCAGCGGCTGCTGCTCGGCGGCCGGGTCCGCTGGCGGGCCCTGCTGCCGGGGGCGGTGGCCACCAGCCTGGGCCTGCTCGGGCTGCGGCTCTTCTCCCAGCTGGTGTTCTCCCCGCTGATCGCGTCCAACGCCGTCACGTACGGCCCCTTCGGCACGCTGCTGGTCGTCCAGTCCTGGCTGGTCGGCGTGGGCTTCGTCGTCTACGGCGGCGCCCTGGTCGGACGCCTGGTGCACGAGCACCTCACCCTCCGCCGCCTCCGGGCCACCGGCCTGGCCGAGTGATCCGCCGGCCCAGGAGGCGTCCTGCCGATCGGGCCGGGCTCGCGGCGCCCCGCACCGCGCCTCGCCGCGTTGCCCTCGGTCGCCGACACTCCGCGTCGCCCCGCCCCGCCCTCGTGCGCCGTGCGATCCACGGCACCGAGCCCGCTCCCTGATCCGGCCCGATCGACACGCCCTCCTAGGGGGTGTCGCCACGGCCGAAGCGGTCCCGCAGTTTCCGCTTGAGGATCTTGCCGCTGGCGTTGCGCGGGAGGGCGTCCACGAACAGCACCCGCTTGGGGGCCTTGAAGTGGGCCAGCCTCTCCCGCGCGTACGCCAGCAGCTCCGCCTCCGTGACCTCCCCGCGCGGCACCACGACGGCCGTGACCGCCTCGATCCACCGCTCGTCGGGCAAGCCCACCACCGCCGCCTCGGCCACCCCCGGGTGGGTGTACAGCGCGTCCTCGACCTGCCGTGAGGCCACCAGCACGCCGCCCGAGTTAATGACGTCCTTCACCCGGTCCACGACCGTGAAATACCCCTGCGCGTCCCGCACCGCGAGGTCACCGGAGCGGAACCAGCCGTCCCGGAAGGCCTTCTCCGTCGCCTCCGGATCGTTCCAGTACCCCAGGCAGAGCTGGGGCGAGCGGTACACCACCTCGCCCGCCGTGCCGTCCGGCACGTCCGCGCCGTCCTCGTCGACGACCTTCGCCTCGACGTGGCGCACGGGCCGCCCGCAGGACTCCATCCGTCCTTCGTGCTCGTCCGGCCCCAGCACGGTGGCCAGCGGGCCGATCTCGCTCTGGCCGAAGCAGTTGTAGAACCCGAGCCCGGGCAGCCGCGCCCGCAGCCGCTCCAGCACGGGCACCGGCATGATCGAGGCCCCGTAGTACGCCTTGCGCAGCGCGCCCAGTTCGCGGCGCCCGAAGTCCGGGTGGTTCGCGAGCCCGATCCACACCGTGGGCGGCGCGAACAGGCTGTCCGCCCGTCCCGCCTCCACCAGGGCGAAGACCTCCTCGGCGACCGGGGCGTCCAGGATCGTGTTCCGCGCGCCGACCGCCAGGTAGGGCAGCAGGAAGACGTGCATCTGCGCCGAGTGGTAGAGCGGCAGCGAGTGCACCGGCCGGTCCTCCTCGGCCAGGTCCAGCGCCTCGATCGCGCTCTCGTACTCGTGGACCAGCGCCCTGTGCGTCATCATCGCGCCCTTGGGCAGCGCGGTGGTCCCCGAGGTGTAGAGCAGCTGCGCCACCGCGTACGGATCGCGGTCCGGTACGAAGGGCAGCGCGTCGGCGAGCTCCGCCAGGAACGAGCCGGGCGCGTCGCGCAGCGGCCGTACGGCATGGCCCTCGGGGATCCGCGCGGCCAGGTCCGGGTCGGCGAGGACCAGCGCGCTCGTGCAGTCGTCCAGGATGTGCGCGAGGTCCTCGCCGGTGAGGTTCTGGTTGACCGGGACGTGCGTGAGACCGGCGCGGGCGCAGGCGAGGAAGGCCAGCAGGTAGGCGTCGGAGTTGTGGGCGAAGGTCGCGACCCGGTCGCCGTCGGCCAGCCCGTACCGCTCGCGCAGGACGGCGGCCCCGGTGGAGACGGCGGCGTCGAGCTCCGCGTAGGTCCAGGTCCGGTCGCGGTAGGTGACGGCCTGCCGGTCCGGGACGCGCAGCGCGCTGTCGCGCACCAGCCCGTCGACCGTGTTCTGCCGCACCGCCCGCGCTGCTGTCATGGCGTGATCCTCGTCTCCGCGCACGGCCGGGGTCAATGACCGGGGCCACCGGGATCCGCGGATACCGAACGGGATGTTGACAGATCATCAGACCGCCTGCATGAGTGTGGGGGCACACGAGCACGGCCTTCACCACGGGCAACCCCGCCCAGCCACAGGCAACTTGGGAGGCACTTTGCACCCGTCGGACGGACACGGTCGCACCCGCCCGCTGCTCCGGCGCGCCGCGCTCCTCGGCGCCGCCCTGCTCGCCGCCACCGCGGCGGCCCCACAGGCCTCGGCGGCCACGGACGCCGCCGACCACGGCCCCGCCGGCGGCGGCCTGTCGGCCGTCATCCGGTACACCGAGAACGGCGTCCCGCACATCCTGGCCCAGGACTACGCGCACCTCGGCTTCGGCACCGGCTGGGCCCAGGCCGCCGACCAGGCCTGTGTGCTGGCCGACGGGTTCGTGACCGTGGCCGGCGAGCGATCGAGATGGTTCGGCCCCGACGCGCCGACCGACGGCTCGCTCTCCTCCGCGAGCAAGAACCTCACCAGCGACCTGTACTTCAAGGGGGTCCGGGAAGCCGGCACCGTCGAGAAGCTGCTCGCGACTCCCGCCCCGGCCGGCCCCACCCGGGACCTCAAGGAGCTGATGCGCGGCTGGGCCGCCGGGTACAACGCCTGGCTGGCCCAGAACAAGGTCACCGACCCCGCCTGCAAGGGAGCCGCCTGGGTGCGCCCGGTCACCGCCGTCGACGTGGCGGCCCGCGCCTTCGCCGTCTCGGTGATCGGCGGCCAGGGGCGCGCCGTGGACGACATCGCCGCGGCGCAGCCGCCGGGCCGGACAGCCTCCCTCACCGCCGGCCCGGTCACCGACCCGGCGGCGGCCGCGGAGGCCGCGCGGGCCTTCTTCGACACCGGCCGCTACGACATGGGCTCCAACGCGGTGGCCTTCGCCGGCTCCACCACCGCGGGCGGCCACGGGCTGCTGCTCGGGAACCCGCACTACCCCTGGCAGGGCGGCCGCAGGTTCTGGCAGTCGCAGCAGACCATACCCGGGGAGCTGAACGTCTCCGGCGGCTCCCTGCTGGGCACGCCCGTGATCAACATCGGCTTCAACGAGAAGATCGCCTGGAGCCACACCGTGGCCACCGGCACCCCGGTCAACCTGCACCAGCTCACCCTGGACCCGGCCGACCCGACCGCCTACCTGGTGGACGGCAAGCCGGAGAAGATGACGCGGCGCCAGGTGACCGTCCAGGTGGCGGGCGGCGCTCCGGTCAGCCGCACCCAGTGGTGGACCCGCTACGGACCCGTGGTCACCGGCCTCGGCCCGAGCCTGCCGCTGCCCTGGACGGCCGGCACGGCGTACGCGCTGAACGACCCGAACGCGGCCAACCTGCGCGGCTCCGACACCGCCCTCGCCGTCGGCAGGGCCCGCTCCGTCGCCGGGATCCAGGACGCGCTGAAGCGCACGCAGGGCCTGCCCTGGGTCAACACGATCGCCGCGGACTCAGCCGGCGGGACGCTGTTCACCCAGTCCCAGGTGCTCCCCCGCATCACCGACGAGCTCGCCGCCCGCTGCTCCACCCCGCTCGGCAGGGCCACGTACCCGGCCTCCGGGCTCGCCGTCCTCGACGGCGCACGCGGTGACTGCGCGCTCGGATCGGACCCGGACGCGGTGCAGCCTGGGGTGTTCGGCCCGGCGAAGGCGCCGACGCTGCGCGACGCCCCGTACGCCGAGAACTCCAACGACAGCGCCTGGCTGGCCAACGCCGAGACGCCGGTGACCGGCTACGAGCGGGTCTGGGGCAGCTTCGCCACCCCGCGCTCGCTGCGGACCCGGGGCGCCGTGGAGGACGTCTCCGCGATGGCCGCCAGGGGCGGGCTGACCGTGGCCGACCTGCAGAAGCAGCAGTTCGCGAACCGGGTACCGGCCGGCGATCTCGCCGCGGCGGACGCGGCGAAGGCCTGCGCGGCCCTGCCCGGCGGCGCGGCCACCGCGAGCGACGGCCGGTCGGTGGACGTCTCGGCCGCCTGCGCGGTGCTGGCGGGCTGGGACCGGACGGCCGACACCGGCAGCCGCGGCGCGCTGCTCTTCGACCGGTTCTGGCGCAAGCTGACCGCAAGCACCCCGGCCAAGGACCTGTGGCTGGTGCCGTTCTCGGCGGCCGACCCCGTACGCACGCCCCGTACGCTCAACCAGGCGGCGCCCGGGATCGGCCGGGCCCTCGCGGACACCGTCGCGGAGCTCGGGGCGGCCGGCATCGCCTTGGACGCGCCGCTCGGCGAGCACCAGTTCGTGGTGCGCGGCGGGCAGAAGCTGCCGGTGCCGGGCGGCACCGAGGCGCTCGGGGTCTGGAACAAGATCGAGGCGCCGTGGAACGCGGCGGCCGGCGGCTACCCGGAGGTCGTGCACGGCTCCAGCCACATCCAGGCGGTCGGCTGGGACGGCACCCGCTGCCCGGTGGCGCGCACGCTGCTGACGTACGGCCAGTCGTCGAACCCGAACTCGCCGCACTACGCCGACCAGACCCGGCTGTTCTCCCAGGAGCGGTGGGTGACCTCGCGGTTCTGCGAGCGGGACATCCTCACCTCGCCGCAGCTGAAGGTGGTCCGGCCGCGCGAGCGCCGCTGATCCGCGGCGGGCCTGCGGCGGGACCGGGACGGTCCGGTCCCGCCGGGGGCCGCTCAGGGGCTGACGGCGAGGAAGAGGTAGGCGGCGAGCAGGACGAGGTGCACGCCGCCCTGGAGCAGCGTGGCCCGGCCGGGGGCGATGGTGAGGGCGCTGACGACGACGGTCAGGGCGAGCAGCACCATGTGGATCGGCCCGAGGCCGAGCAGCAGCGGACCGGAGAGCCAGATGGTGGCGAGGGCGATGGCCGGGATGGTCAGGCCGATGCTGGCGATGGCGGAGCCGTAGCCCAGGTTGAGGCTGGTCTGGACGCGGTCGCGGCGGGCGGCGCGGACGGCCGCGAGGGTCTCGGGGGCCAGCACCAGCAGGGCGATGATCACGCCGACGACGGCATTGGGCAGGCCCGCCTTGGCGACGCCCGCCTCGATGGTGGGCGAGACGGCCTTGGCGTCGCCGACCACGGCGATGAGCGCGACCAGCAGCAGGCCGAGGCTGACCAGGGCGGCGCGGGAGGTGGGCGGCGCGGCGTGCTCTCCGTCGCCGTCCCCGCCGTCGCCCCCCGCCTCGCCGTCGGGGGCCCCGGCCGCCGGCTTCGTGGCGTTCCCGGTGTCCACCGGCAGGAAGTAGTCCCGGTGACGGACCGTCTGGACGGCGATGAACAGTCCGTACAGGGCGAGCGAGGCGACGGCGGCGAAGGTCAGCTGGGCGGTGGAGAACTCCGGCCCCGGCTTGCTGGTGGTGAACGTCGGCAGCACCAGGCTGAGGACGGCGAGGGTCGCCACGGTGGCCAGGGCCGCGCCCGAGCCCTCCGGGTTGAAGACGGCGACCCGGTTGCGCAGGGCCCCGACCAGCAGGGACAGGCCGACGATGCCGTTGCAGGTGATCATGACGGCGGCGAAGACGGTGTCCCGGGCCAGGGAGGCGGTCTTGTCCCCGCCGTCGGCCATCAGGGTGACGATGAGGGCCACTTCGATGACGGTGACGGCCACGGCCAGGACGAGCGAGCCGAACGGCTCGCCCACCCGGTGGGCGACGACCTCTGCGTGGTGCACGGCGGCCAGCACCGCGCCGCAGAGGCAGAGGGCGACCAGGGCCACGGCGAATCCGGGCAGATCGCGTCCCCAGCTGAAGACGAGCGCGAGGAGCGCCACCACGGGGACCACGACGGTCCAGTCGGTCAGGGGGAATCTGCGGGTAGCCGTACTCATATCAGCCAACTTGCCAGAAGTGTCCCCGATGTGCGGTGCATGGAGCGCATCCGGGGCTCTGACGTGGCACTTCTCACGCGATGTCGGGCGTGGCGGACCGGGGCCGGGGACTCGGAGGCCGGGGCCCAGGACCGGGACCGGGACCGGGGCGGGTCGCGGGGCCCGGATCCCGGTCCGGCGCACGCGGCGCGCTCACACGGCGCGCTCGCGGCCCTCCCAGTACGGGTCGCGCAGCCGCCGCTTGTACAGCTTGCCGTTCGGGTCGCGCGGCATCGTCTCGATGAAGTCGACCGACTTGGGCCGTTTGAAGCCGGCGAGCAGCCGCTCGCAGTGGTGCAGGATCTCCGCGGCGAGGGCCTCCCCGGCGGCGAAGCCCTCGGCCGGCTCGACGACGGCCTTTACCTCCTCGCCCCAGTCGGCGTGCGGTATCCCGAAGGCGGCGGCGTCCGCGACCGCCGGATGGGTGAGCAGGGCCGACTCGATCTCCGCCGGGTAGATGTTCACCCCGCCCGCGATGATCATGTCGATCTTCCGGTCGCGCAGGAAGAGGTACCCGTCCTCGTCGATCAGCCCGAGGTCGCCCACGGTGAAGAAGTCGCCGATGCGGTTCTTCCTCGTCTTGCCCTCGTCCTTGTGGTAGCTGAAGCCGCCGGCGTTCATCTTCAGGTAGACGGTGCCGAGTTCGCCGGGCGACAGCCGGTTGCCGTCGTCGTCGAAGACGGCGAGCTCGCTGATCGGCCAGGCCTTGCCGACCGTTCCCGGCTTCTTCAGCCAGTCCTCGGCGGTGGCGAACGCGCCGCCGCCCTCGCTGGCCGCGTAGTACTCCTCCACGCACGTGCCCCACCAGTCGATCATCGCCCGTTTGACGTGGTCCGGGCAGGGCGCGGCCCCGTGGATCGCGTGCCGCATCGACGTGACGTCGTACGCGTCCTTCGTCTCCTGCGGCAGCGCGAGGAGGCGGTGGAACTGCGTCGGGACCATGTGGGTGTGCGTGCAGGCGTGGTGGTCGATGAGCCGCAGCATCTCCTCGGGGCTCCAGCGGTCCATCAGGACCAGCGGGTGCCCGATGTGCAGGGCGGCGCCCGCGAATTGCAGGACCGCGGTGTGGTAGAGCGGGGAGCAGACGAGGTGGACGTTGCCGTCGAACGGCCGGATGCCGAAGATGCCGAGGAAGCCGCCGAGGTACGTCTCCTCGGGGAGCTTTCCGGGCAGCGGGCGGCGGATGCCGCGCGGGCGGCCGGTGGTGCCGGAGGTGTAGTTCATGACCCAGCCGAGGGTGCGACCTTCCGGCGGCGCCTCGGGCCGGCCGTCGAGGAGCGCGGCGTACGGCCGGAAGCCCGCGACCTCTCCGACGCAGTAGCGGTGGCTCACGGGCAGGCCCGCCTCGTCGGCCGCGGCGGTGGCGGCGTCGGCGAAGCGCTCGTGGGCGATGAGGACCTTGGCGCCGGAGTCGGAGACGATCCAGGCGATCTCGGGGCCGACGAGGTGGTGGTTGACCGGAACCAGGTAGAACCCGGCCTGGGAGGCGGCGAGGTAGGCGGTGAGGAACTCGACGCCGTTGGGCAGGACGACGGCGAAGACGTCGCCCTTCTCCAGTCCGGCGGCGCGCAGGCCGTGGACGAGGCGGTTGGCGTCGGCGTACAGCCGCCCGGCGCTCCACTCCTCTCCCCCCGGGGTGACGAGGACGGTGCGCCCGGGGTCGGCGGCCGCCTGGGCCCAGAAACCGTTGGGGGGCTGCTCGTTCGTGGCACTCATGCTGGTCACACCTCTCAGGCCCGGCCGGCGATGCGGTTGATGCGGTCGATGGCGCGCTCGAAGCCGCGGGTGAGGTCGTCGAAGACGGCCTGGACGCTGCGTTCGGAGTTCATCCGGCCGACGATCTGGCCCACGGGGGTGCCGAGCAGCGGCCGGACCTCGTACTTCTGGATGCGGGAGACGGCCTCGGCGACGAGCAGGCCCTGGAGCGGCATCGGGAGTGCGCCGGGGCCGGCCGGGTCGTCCCAGGCGTCGGTCCACTCGGTGCGCAGCTGGCGGGCGGGCTTGCCGGTGAGGGCGCGGGAGCGGACGGTGTCGCCGGAGCCGGCGGCCAGCAGCTTCTCGGTGAGGGCGCGGGAGTGCAGGTCGGCCTCGGTGGTGGTCAGCCAGAGGGAGCCGAGCCAGGCGCCCTGGGCGCCGAGGGCGAGGCCGGCGGCGATCTGCTCGCCGCTGCCGATGCCGCCGGCGGCGAGGACGGGGAGCGGGGCCACGGCCTCGGCGATCTCGGGGACCAGCACCATCGTGGCGATGTCGCCGGTGTGGCCGCCGGCCTCGTAGCCCTGGGCGACGACGATGTCGATGCCGGCTTCGGCGTGGCGGCGGGCGTGCTTGGCGCTGCCGGCGAGGGCGGCGACGAGGACCCCGTGGTCGTGGGCGCGGGCGATGACGTCGGCGGGCGGGGAACCGAGGGCGTTCGCCAGGAGTTTGATGGGGTAGTCGAAGGCGACGTCGAGCTGGCCCCGGGCGACCTGCTCCATCCAGCCGGTGATCCGCCAGCCTGAGGCCTCGCCCTCGGCCAGCTCGGGGACGTGGTGCTTGGCGAGGGTGTCGCGTACGAAGGCGCGGTGGGCGGCCGGGATCATCGCCTCGATGTCGGCCTCGCCGATGCCGTCGACGGCCTTCTTGGCCGGCATGACGACGTCGAGGCCGTACGGCTTGCCGTCGCTGTGCTCCTGCATCCAGTCGAGGTCGCGCCTGAGGTCGTCGGGGGCGGTGTAGCGGACGGCGCCGAGGACGCCGAATCCGCCGGCGCGGGTGATGGCCGCGGCGACCGCCGGAAAGGGCGTGAAGCCGAAGATGGCGTGCTCGACTCCCAGTTTCTTGCTCAGCTCCGTCTCCATGGGCGGCAGCATGCCGCAGCCCGGCAGCCGAGGGAAGAGGTTTCTGATGACTCGTCAGATTCTTTACGGGCCGGTCGGTGCGGGGCCCGCCGCACCGGCGGGCAGATACTTCGTGAGGGCGGTTCGGCGAACAGGAGGCCGGTGGTGGAGGAGCACACGGGGGACCGGGGAGCAGACCGCAAAGCCCCTGCCCGGGCGGGGCTGAGCCGGCGGCGGCTCGGGGGGCGGCTGCTGGCGCTGGGCGGGGTGCTGCTCCTGCACGCCGCGCTGCCCGGGGCCGCGGGGGCCGCGGGCAATCCGGCCGAGCGCCGGGCGCTGCAGGGGCTGCGCCTGCGGTACGGGTCCGCGCGGCAGGCGGGACTGGTGGAGAAGCACCTGGAGGCGGCGGCCGACGAGGCCCGGCGCTTCCTCGGCCCCTCCCCCGAGCACCCCTATTACGCGGGCGCCGTGCTGCTCGCCGGCCGGGGCCGCACGATCGCCCTGCACCGCGCGATGGGCGAGGCGGTGCGGTACGCGGACTACGACGGCCGTACCGACCGGGTGCGGGAGTTCCCGGCGGCGCAGCGCATCCCGATGGCCGAGGACACCGTCTTCGACCTGGCTTCGCTGACCAAGCTGTTCACGTCGCTGCTCGCCGTGCAGCAGATGGAGCGGGGGCGGCTGGAGCTGGAGGCCCCGGTGGACCGGTACCTGCCCGAGTTCACCGGCGGCGGCAAGGAGCTGATCACGGTGCGCCAGCTGCTGACGCACACCTCGGGGCTGCGTTCCTGGGCCCCCTTCTACCAGCAGCCCACCCGTGCGGGACAGTTGAGGCTGCTGTGCGGGGTGCGCCCGCAGGACACCCCCGGGACGGTGTACCGGTACTCGGACCTCAACCTCATCGCGCTCCAGCTGCTCCTGGAACGGATCACCGGTCACACTTTGGACCTCCTGCTCCACGACGAGATCACCGCTCCCCTCGGGATGCACCGCACGCGCTACAACCCACCGCTCTCCTGGCGCCGCGTCACCGCCGCCACCGAGATCCAGCGGCCCCCCTGGTCCGGACTGGACCGCGGACTGGTCTGGGGCGAGGTCCACGACGAGAACGCGTACGCCCTCGGCGGCGTCGCCGGCCACGCCGGCATCTTCGGCACCGCGTTCGACCTGGCCGTCCTCGCCCGCACCCTCCTCGACGGCGGGGTCTACGCCGGCAAGCGCATCCTGCGCCCCGCCTCCGTCGAACTGCTCTTCACCGACTTCAACACCGCCTTCCCCGGCGACGACCACGGCCTCGGCTTCGAGCTCTACCAGCACTGGTACATGGGCGCCATGGCCACCCCGCACTCCGCCGGCCACACCGGCTTCACCGGCACCTCCCTGGTCCTGGACCCCTCCACCGACTCCTTCCTCGTCCTGCTCGGCAACTCCGTCCACCCCGTGCGCACCTGGCGGGCCGGCAGCGCGCCCCGCGTCGCCGTCGGCAACCGCTTCGCCCGGGCCGTCCCGGTCCGTACGAAGCACGGCGGCCCGGCCTGGTTCTCCGGCATGGAGACCGGGGGCTCCGGCACCCTCACCCTGCCCCCGCTGACCCCGGCGACGGCCGCGGCCCGGCTGCGCTGCGCGGTGTGGTGGGACACCGTCCCCGGCGAGGGCGCCTTCCACCTGGAGGCCTCGGCCGACGGGTCGGCCTGGGAGCCGCTGCCGTTCAGTACGCTGCGCTCGACGGGCGGAGCCCCCGAACAGTGGCCGCGGGCGAGCGCCGGCGGCTGGTCCGGCCGGATCTGGCACCGCCTGGAGGCCCCCCTCACCGCCTGGGCGGGCCGCCCGGTCCACCTCCGCGTCCGATACGCCGCGACCGGCCGTTACGTGGGCCGCGGGGTGTACGTCGACGTCCTGCGCGTTTCCGAGCCCGGCCGCCTCCTCTTCACGGAGGACCGGCCCGCCGACGCCTCCCGCATCGACGCCGTCGGCTGGACCCGCTCCACGGACTGAGACGGCGGGGGCACGGGGCGCGGCGCCGGGCGGGGCCTGCCGCTGCTCCTCAGCCCTGGCGGATCAGGCAGAAGGGGTGGCCCGCCGGGTCCGCGTAGACGCGCCAGTCGTCGGGCACGGCGCCGGTGCGGGCGTCCAGGAGGGCGGCGCCGCGGGCCAGCACCTGCTCCTGCGCCCGGTCCAGGTCGGCCACCGCGAAGTCCAGGTGGAACTGCTGGGGGTGGGCGGGGTCCGGCCAGCGCGGCGGGCGGTGGTCCTCCACCCGCTGGAAGGCGAGCACCTGGCCCGACGGGACGTGCAGCGTCGCCCAGTGCTCGTCGAGCGTCCAGCGCGGGTCCGGCCGGTTGACGGTCCCGCCCAGCACGTCCCGGTAGAACTCGGCAAGCCGCAGCGGCTCGGGGCAGTCCAGCACGACACACTGAAGTTCGGCGATCACGAGCCGATCCTGGCATAAAGCCGTGCCCGGCGGTGTTGGTGGTCGTTGAGTTTCGTTGACTGTTCAACCCCCAACAGCTCGGCAAGCAAAGGCAGGTACAGGCCATGGCGAACACCGCGATCGACTGGGACCACCCCAAGGACCCCAAGCAGGGCACCTGGCAGCTCGACCACGTCAAGCAGTACGTCGCGTCGAACGGGGCCGAGGGCCACCACTGGAACGGCACCCAGACCCTGCTGCTCACCACCGTGGGCCGGGTCTCCGGCAACGCCGTGCGCACCCCGCTCATCTACGGCGAGGCCGACGGCCGCTACCTCATCGTCGCCTCCAAGGGCGGCGACCCCGAACACCCGCTCTGGTACAAGAACCTGACGGCCCACCCCGAGGTCCGCATCCAGGTCGGCCCGAAGGTGCTCCAGGGGACGGCCCGTACGGCGACGCCCGAGGAGCGCGCCGCGTACTGGCCCGTGATGGTGAAGCACTGGGCCGACTACGACGAGTACCAGAAGAAGACGGACCGCGAGATCCCGATCGTCGTCATCGAGCCCGCCGGAGCCGCCGCGTAACGGCGGTCAGTGCCCCAGGACGGCCATCGCCGCGTTGTGGCCGGGGACCCCGCTGACGCCTCCTCCGCGCACGGCGCCCGCGCCGCACAGCAGGACGTTGGCGTACGGGGTCCCCACGCCCCAGCGGCCCGCCGCCGCACCACGGTCCTCCTCGTACGGCCACGACAGGTCCCGGTGGAAGATGTGCCCGCCGGGCAGCCGCAGTTCGCGCTCCAGGTCCAGCGGGGTCTTCGCCTCGATGCACGGGCGCCCGTCCGCGTCGAAGGCCAGGCAGTCGGTGATCGGTTCGGCCAGGTGGGCGTCCAGCTGCGCGAGGGTGCCGGTCAGCAGCACCTCGCGCGTCTGCTGGTTGTCCTTCTCGAACAGCCGGGCCGGGGTGTGCAGGCCGAAGAGGGTCAGCGTCTGGTACCCCTGCTCCACCAGCTCCGGCCCGAGGATGGTCGGGTCGGTCAGCGAATGGCAGTAGATCTCCGAGGGCGGCACCGAGGGCAGTTCCCCGGTGGCCGCCTCGGCGTGGGCCCGGGCGAGCTGCTCGTACCCCTCGGCGATGTGGAAGGTGCCGCCGAAGGCCTCGCGGGGATCGACCGAGGTGTCCCGCAGCCTCGGCAGCCGCCGCAGCAGCATGTTGACCTTGAGCTGCGCCCCCTCGGGCGCCGCCGCCGGGGCCTGCCCCAGCAGTTCGCCCAGGGCCCGCGGCGAGGCGTTGACCAGCACCGTCCGCGCGACGACCCGCCCTTCGCCCGTCGCCGTACGGAAGGTCACCTCGGCCGGCGTCCGGCCGTCCGTCTCGATCCGGACCACCTCGTGCCCGGTCGCGATCTCGGCCCCGGCGGCCCGGGCCGCGGCCGCCAGCGCGTCGGTGAGCGCGCCCATCCCGCCGACCGGAACGTCCCAGTCCCCCGTACCGCCGCCGATCACGTGGTAGAGGAAGCAGCGGTTCTGTACGAGCGAGGCGTCGTGCGCGTCCGCGAACGTGCCGATCAGGGCGTCGGTGAGCACCACGCCCCGCACCAGGTCGTCGGCGAAGTGCTCCTCGACGGCGCGCCCGAGCGGCTCCTCGAACAGCATCCGCCAGGCCGCCTCGTCGTCGATCCGGGCCCGCAGCTCCTCGCGCGTGGGCAGCGGTTCGGTCAGCGTCGGGAACACCTTCTCGGCGAGCCGTCCGGTCCGGCCGTAGAAGGCGCGCCAGCTCTCGTACTCCCGCTCCGAGCCGGTCAGCCGCGCGAACGACTCCCGGGTGCGGGACTCCCCGCCGCCGACGAGGAGTCCGCCGGCCCGCCCGTCGCGCTCGAAGGGCGTGTACGAGGACACCGTGCGCTTGCGGACCGCGAACTCCAGCCCCAGGTCCCGCACGATCTTCGCCGGGAGCAGGGAGACGAGGTACGAGTAGCGCGAGAGCCGGGCGTCGACGCCGACGAAGGGGCGGGTGGAGATCGCGGCGCCGCCGGTGTTCCCGAGCCGCTCCAGGACCAGCACCGAACGGCCCGCCCGGGCCAGGTACGCGGCGGCGACCAGTCCGTTGTGCCCGCCGCCCACGATCACGTCGTCGTATACATCGTGCCCGAAGCTCGTCATGGCTCTTGGTAACACACCTGACCCAGCCGCTCCAGACAGTGTGCCTCGTCGGCGTGGGCCGCGACCGTGTCCGGGTGGTCGTCGCCGAGGGAGCGCTCGCGGATGCCGGAGAGTTCCCGGTACACGGGCAGGGCCTCGTCCCAGCGGCCGAGCCGGCCCAGTCCGACGGCGAGTTCGCGGCGGCTGACCAGGGTGTCGGGATGTTCGGCGCCGAGCGCCTTGGCCCGGGCGGCGGCCACCTGCCGGGCTTCGGCCACCGCCTCCTCCCAGCGCTCCAGCCGGCCCAGGTTGACGCCCAGGACGTGCCGGGCGCGCAGCGTCTCGGGGTCCGCGGCCCCGTACGCGCGGGTGCGGTCGCGGACCAGGCCCCGGAACAGGTCCAGGGCCTGGGCCGCGTGGCCGGTCCGGCCGAGCGCGATGCCGACCTCGTAGCGGGCGGCGAGGGTGTCCGGATGGTCCCGGCCCAGCACCCGTTCCCGTACGGCGGCGACGTGGCGGAACCCGTCGAGGGCCTCCTGCCAGCGGCCCTGGCGGCCCAGCGCGTACGCGGCCTCGTACCGGGTCAGCAGCGTGTCCGGGTGCTCGGCGCCCAGCACCGCCGCCCGGTCGGCGGCGACCTCGGCGGCGGTGCGGTGGGCGTCGGCGAACCGGCCCAGCGCGCCGAGCGCGCAGGCCAGGCTGTGCCGGCAGCGCAGCGTGTCGGGGTGCAGCGGCCCCGTGGCCCGCTCCCGCGCGGCGAGCACGGCGCGGTAGACGTCGTGCGCCTCGCGGTGGCGTCCGAGCCGGCCCAGTTCGTACGCCGCCTCCTCGCGGGCCGCGAGGGTGTCGGGGTGGTCGGCGCCGAGGACCCGGGCGCGCCCCTCGGCGACGGCTTCGTACCCGGCCAGCGCCTCTTCGGGCCGGCCCGCACGACTGAGGGCGAACGCCCGGGCGTGACCGGCGGCGAGCTCGTCCGGCCCGGGCGCCTCGGCGGGGCCGGGCGCGAACGAGGCCGGGCTCGGGATCCCGTACGGGGCGGTGAGCCGCGGGTCCTCGGCGGCCGCGGGGCGCAGGATCCGGTGCTCGCCGCTGGGGCGCCCGGCGGTCCAGGAGCCGGTGAGCACGGCCCAGGCACCGCTCGCGGGGCGTGCCTGCGTGCCCGCCTTGCGGCCCGCGGTCATCCCTCGGGCCCAGGCCGGCAGCGGCGCCTGGGCGCCGGGCAGGCCGCCCGGGCCGACGCGGCCCTCGACGAGCCGCCGGTGCAGGTGGCGGGCATCGCCCGGGCGGTCCTCGGGACGCTTGGCCAGCAGGTCCAGGACCACCTGCTCGAAGTACTCGGGCAGTTCGGGCCGGTGCTCGCGCAGCGGTACGGGTGCGTTGTCGCGGTGGCCGACCAGCACCGACCAGGAGTCGCCGAGGTCGAAGGGCGGGGCGCCGGTGGCGATCTCGTACAGGACGCAGCCGAGGGAGTAGAGGTCGCTGCGGTGGTCGACCTCGCCACCCGCGATCTGCTCGGGCGACATGTAGTGCGGGGTGCCCATGGCCATGGCGCCGCCGGTGAGCTTGGCGGTGAAGCCGATGTCGTGGGCGAGGCGGGCGATGCCGAAGTCGCAGATCTTCACCGTGCCGTCGGTGAGCCGCATGATGTTGGCCGGTTTCAGGTCGCGGTGCACGACGCCCTGGTCGTGGGTGTAGCCCAGGGCGGCGGCCAGTTGCTCGGCGGTGTCGACGACCACGTCCACGGGGAGCGGGCGCGTCTCGTTGTCGTCGAGGAGCTGGCTGAGGTTGCGGCCGTCGAGGAGTTCCATGACGAGGTAGAGGGGGCCGCCCGCGGCGCTGTCGTCGCCGAAGTCGTGGACGACGGTGACCCCGCGGTGCTGGAGGGACGCGGCGACGCGCGCCTCGCGGCGGAAGCGTTCGCGCAGGACCTGGGTGAAGTGGTTGTCCTGCTCGGGTCCGAGCGGTTTGAGGCATTTCACGGCGACCTGTCGGCCGAGCGACTCGTCCCGGGCGCGCCACACCTCGCCCATGCCGCCGCGCCCGATCAGATCGAGTGACCGGTAACGGCCCTGGATCAGTCTGGACTCCGCCATGTCTTAAAGCCGCCCCCGTTGTCGTGCTCCGTCCTACGCCCTCCCCGGCCGGTCCAGTATGGCCGCTGATGTACGCAGTGTGTACGCCGAGGGGCGGCTCCCGGGGCCCATGCGGCGCATCGCTTTCAAGATGTGACCTGGAGGCAGCTGCCACCGCAGACCTGCGGGAATGCTGCGCAGCAGGGTACCGGTGAGGCGCAGGCGACGGGTGATGACGGAGGCCGGTGGCGCCGGCCTCCCGTAGAGCCGGTGCGCGTAGCCGGGGAGGGAACCGTAGGCCAGTTCCGCGACCGGGCGCCACAGCAGGTTTCGGCCAGGGACGAGGAGGGCAGGGGTGGGCGGGCTCCGCAGGAAGGCGATCACGGCGCGGGCGTCGGGTCCGGCCGCGAGCTCGGGGCGGACCTCCTCGAAGTACGCGGCGAGGGCTGCCGTGTCGGCCGGGACCCGTGCCGGGTCGAGGCCGACGAGGCGGGCGCCCACCCGGTTCTCGTCCACGTAGCGGTCGGCCTGGGCGGCGGTGAGGGGGACCCCGGAGCGGCGCAGGACGTGCAGGAAGCTGTCGATCTGCGCGCAGTGCACCCAGAGCAGCAGTCCGGGGTCGTCCACGGGGAACCGCTCGCCGGTGGCGGGGTCGGTCGCGGACAGGTTCCGGTGGATCCGGCGGACGCGGGCGCCGGCGCGTTCGGCGGCCTCGGTGGTGCCGTACGTGACGGTGCCGACGAAGTCGGCGGTACGCAGGAGCCTGCCCCAGGCGTCGGAGCGGAAGTCGCTGTTCTCGACGACGCCGCGGACGGCGCGGGGGTGCAGGGCCTGGAGGTACAGGGCGCGGACCCCGGCGATCCACATGATGGGGTCACCGTGGCACTGCCAGGTGACGGAGGCGGGGCCGTAGAGCCCGGGGTCGGGGCCCGGCGGGGTGGTCGGCGCGGATGCGCTGCCTCGGCTCGCGGCCATTTCCGGTACCTCCCGTATCGCCCGTAACTCCCCTGCGGCTCCCGGATCGCCCCTCCGCTCCAGCCTACCGAGGCACGGCGGGCCGGAGCAGGGGTGCGCGACGGGTCAGCCGCAGCGGTCGACCCGCACCTGGTTGGTGATCTTGTTGGCCGACACGAAGCCGCGGACGAAGTTCAGGCGGCCGGTGTACGGGTTGTATCCGGGGCCCTCGACCAGGAACCAGCGGTTGGTGCCGTTGGCCCACGCCCCGTCACGCCAGCAGCGCATGGTGACGGTGACCCCGCCGAAGATGCCGCCGATGAGGGCTTGCGGCGCGAACGGGCTGTCGTAGGCGGGCGTGAGGCTGTTGGTCTTGGGCGGATTGGCCGCCCCGGCCGGGGTGGCTGCGGTCAGCGCCAGTACGGCGCCGGCCGCGCCGACGGTCGCGGCGCGCCCCCAGCGCCGAAGCCGCCGTGTGCGGATGGACTTCACGTGCGTGATTCCCCCTCGGTGGTGTGCGGCTCAGGCCGAAAACGGCCTGTGGGCGACCGATTCTGTCGGTCGCCCACCGGCGTGTCAGGGGGCTGGACCCCGGCGCGCGGAAGCGCGCACACCCGCCGCCGCACCACCCCGAGCGCCCCGCGGGGCAACGGCTACTCGGCCGCCGGCTTGCCGGGCTGGTCGTGCGTCGAGCAGTGGATGCCGCCACCGCCGGAGGCGATGGTGTCGATCTTCACCGGCACGACCTCCCGCTGGGGGAAGTGCTCCCGGAGGATCCCCTTCGCCCGGTCGTCCGCCTTGGCGTCCCCGAACTCCGGCATGAAGACGGCGCCGTTGGCCACGTAGAAGTTCGCGTACGTGGACACGAACGCGTCCCCCCGGCCGGTGATCCTGTCGAGGTCGGGCTGGGGCAGGTCGACCACCTCCAGGCGCTTGCCGCGCGCGTCGGTCGCCTCCTTGAACACCGTCCTCGCCTGGTCGGCCGCGCGCGACCAGACGTCCGGCGGCGTGCCGGGGAACGCCTGGTCCAGGAGGACGACGCCGGGGGCGGTGAACCGGACGAGGCTGTCCACGTGCGCGTCCGTGATGTCCTGGCCGCGGACCCCGGCGAGCCAGATCACCTTCTTGACGCCGAGGGTGCTCTTGAGCTCGGCCTCGATCCGGTCGCGGCTCTTGCCCGGGTTGCGGTTCTTGTTGACCACCGAGCTCTCGGTGACCAGCAGGGTGCCCTGGCCGTCGGTCTCGAAGGAGCCGCCCTCGGCGACGAGCGGGGCCTGCACGCGATCGATGCCGTACTGGGCGAGCAGGACCCGGCCGACCTGGGCGTCGTTGCGGTGCTCCTGCTTGTTGCCCCACCCGCTGAAGTTGACGTCGATGCCGAGCAGCTTGCCCGGCTCCTCGACGAAGACGGGCACCGTGTCGCGCGCCCACAGGTCGTCCACCGCGACCGGGATCACCTCGACCTGCGAGCCGCACGCCCTCTGCGCCGCCGCCTGCTGGTCGGGGCGGGCGAGCATCACGACGGGCTCGTACGCGGCGACCGCGCGGGCCACCCGCGCGATGTCCTCCCGTACCCCCGGCAGCTGTTCGTACCAGACCCGGTCCAGCGCGGGCCAGGACATGAAGGTCCGTGCGTGGCTCTCCCACTCGGCGGGCAACCTGCGGCCGGCCGCCGTGATCGTGCCCGGGCTCGGCGCCGTCGAGGCGTCGGCTCCGGCATCGCCGGAATCGGCCGGGGCGCAGGCACCGGCCCCGAGGGCGAGCGCCCCGCCGATACCGGCGAAGGCCCGCAGAGCGGAACGACGGGACACGGAAGAAGGGGAGGTCATGCCTCCACTCTGCCATTGACTGAATATTCAGTCAATCCGCCGACCGAGTCATGCGCCGCGGCGGTAGTGGTCGACGGAGACCTCGTGACGGGCTGGTGGTCGGCGAGCCCCTGCCGGCCGGGAGGCAGGTGGACCACGGCCGCCCGGTGGATCTCCTGCCGGCGCCGAAGCCGTGCGACCACCGGCGCCCGGAGGTGGTGCGGGGCGGTTACCCGGGGGCGGTGGCGATGGGGGCATGACGGCTCTCCCGGCGACGAGGGCGGATCGGAGGCTGTGCGGTCGCCCGAGCGGCCTCGGATCCCATCCGGCTGGAATTTCGGTCAGGAAGGGGTGCGTAGGCGTCATGCGAGCCCAGGTAGGGTGTCGGCGTGGCGGACCGTCGAACAGCAATCATGGAAGGGGCCGCGCGGGTCATCGCCCGACGCGGCGTGCGCGGCCTGCGCGTGGAGGAGCTCGCCGCCGAGGCGGGCGTGTCCACGGCGTTGATCTACTACCACTTCAAGGACCGCGCCGGAATCCTGCGCGCGACGCTGGAGTTCATCAACGACCGCGCGGGACGGTACACCACGGAGCGGGAGCCCGACGCTCCCCCGCTGGACGCCCGGGGCGAGCTGGAGGAGACCCTCCTCCTCGAATTCCAGGACAGCCCCGAGGTGCGCGAGAACAGCACGGCCTGGGGAGAGCTGCGGGCGACGGCGGTCTTCGATCCCGACCTGCGCGAGGACCTGGCCCGGGCCACGCTCGTCTGGGTACAGGAAGTCGGCGAGCTGCTGGGCCGGGTCCGGCCCATGGCGGGGGCCGCGGCGCTCGCCGGCGCCGCCGAGCGGCTGACTGCCCTCGTCGAGGGCCTCAGCTCGCGCTGGCTGAGCGGCAGCCTGCCCCTGGCGCACGCGCGCGAACTGACGACCACGGCCATCGCGGCCGAACTCCGGCACCTGGCGCAGCCGGGCGGCTGAGCCGCCCCGGCAGCAGCTCCCCCACCCTCTGAAGCCCCCGCCTCCGGGCGGGGGCTTCCGTTCACCTCGGCTATTGACTGAATTTTCAGTCAATGACAGAGTCGGGACATGAGCACCTCCCACGACACCAGCCGCTCTCTCCTCAGCCGCCTGTTCGGGCCCGCACAGCCCTCCCGCAGGCGCGTCCTCGGCGCCGCGGGTCTCGGCGCCGCGGGGGTGGCCCTGGGCTCCCTGGCCGCGGACCCGCAGCGGGCGAGCGCGGCGGTCCCGGGCCGCTGGGTCGACCGGGACGACGCACCGCACGCACGTACCTGGATGTCCTGGCCTTCCCGGTCCTCCGTCTGGGGCGGCCGGCGCCTCGCCGGCGTACAGGAGGACATCGCCCTGATCGCCCGGACCGTCGCCCGCTACGAACCCGTGGTCCTGTGCGCCCCCGACGCGTACACCGCCGCCCGGGCCCGCTCCCTGTGCGGAGCGGGAGTCACCGTCCTCGACTCGATCCCCACGGACGACCTCTGGATGCGCGACACCGCACCGGTCTTCCGCCGGGACGGCCGCGGCGGGCTCGACGCCCTCGGCCTCGGCTTCAACGGGTGGGGCGGCAAGCAGACCCACGCCTACGACGCCGATGTAGCGCGGCTCGTCGCGGACGACCTCCGCCTGCGCTTCAGCCGGACCGGCTTCGTCGGCGAGGGCGGGGCGATCGAGACCGACGGCGACGGCACCCTCATGGCCACGGAGAGCAGCCTGGTCAACAAGAACCGCAACCGCGGCATGAGCCGGGCCGAGGTCGAGGACGCCGTCCTGGACGCGTACGGCGCGGACAAGATGATCTGGGTCCCCGGCATCAAGGGCAAGGACATCACCGACGACCACATCGACGTGACCTCGCGCTTCATACGCCCCGGTGTGGTGATGGTGCAGGTCCCGCCCGCGGACCGCGACGACGTCTGGGCGCGCGACGCCCGCGAGCAGTTCTCGGTCCTCTCCAGTGCCACGGACGCCCGGGGGCGGAAGCTGAGGGTGATCCGGGTGGAGGGCCCCGACACGGTCCGCTCCAGGGACTCCCAGTTCGTCGACTCCTACCTCAACTTCCACGTCGTCAACGGGGCGGTCATCACTGCCCAGTTCGGGGACGCGGTGAAGGACGCGGCCGCCCGGCGCGCCCTGGCGGAGGCCTTCCCCGGCCGGGCGGTCGTCCAGATCGACGTCGACCGGCTGATGGCGGGTGGCGGCGGGATCCACTGCTCCACGATGCACGAGCCGCTCCCGTAAGACCTCCGAGCACGGAAACGAGGCAGTATGCGACTGACACCGACCGAGCGGGACCGGCTGCTGATCTTCACGGCGGCGGAACTGGCCCGCGCCCGGCGCGGCCGGGGCGTGAAGCTCAACGTCCCCGAGGCGACGGCGCTGATCACGGACACCGTGTGCGAGGCGGCCCGGGACGGCCGCCGCCTCGCGGAGGCGATCGAGGCCGGACGCGGCGTCCTCGACGCCGACGACGTGCTGCCCGGCGTGCCCGACGTGGTCACGAGCCTCCAGGTCGAGGCCGTGTTCGACGACGGGACGCGGCTCTGCGTCATCGACGACCCGTTCCGGCAGCGGGGTTCACTCGGCCTCGCTGCCCCCGGCGCGACGCTGCCCGGGGGCGGCGAGGGCTACCACGGCGCCGAACCGACGCTGCGGCTGCCCGTACGGAACACCGCGACGGTGCCGGTCAGCGTCTCCTCGCACTTCCACTTCTTCGAGGCGAACCCGCGCCTCGCCTTCGACCGCGCGGCGGCCTACGGCACGAGGCTCGCCGTACCGGCGGGGTCCACGGTCCGCTTCGATTCCGGGTCCACCGTCTTCGTCGAGCTCGTGCCGATCGGCGGGGCGCGCGTCGCCATCGGTTTCGCCGGACTCGTCGACGGCCCCCTGGACGCCCCCGGCGCCCGGGAGACCGCGCTGGCCAGGGCCCGGGCCACGGGCTACCTCACCGCGTACCAGGAGCAGGCATGAGTGGCAGCATCTTCGACGCCGCCGGGTGTCACGGCCGGCCCGGGGCGTTCCCGGGCGACGGCACGGACCCGTACGACTACGTGGCCGTGCACGGCCCGCGGGCGGGCGACCGGGTGCGCCTGGGCGACTCGGGTCTCATCGTGCGCGTCGAGTCCGACTCCCAGAAGCCGGGCGACGAGTTCCTGGCCGGGTTCGGGAAGACCGCCCGCGACGGACTGCACCTGAAGGCCGCCGCCGTCCGCGAGACCTGCGACCTCGTCATCAGCAACGTCCTGGTCATCGACGCCGTACTCGGCATACGCAAGACCAGCATCGGCATCCGGGAGGGCCGCATCGCCTCCATCGGGCGGGCGGGGAACCCCGATACGCTCGACGGGGTCGAGGTCGTGGTCGGCACCGGGACGACCATCGTCTCCGGCGAGGGCATGATCGCCACCGCCGGGGCCGTCGACACGCACGTCCACCTGCTCTCGCCGCGGATCATGGAGGCCTCGCTGGCCTCCGGCGTCACCACGATCATCGGCCAGGAGTTCGGCCCCGTCTGGGCGGTGGGGGTCAACTCCCCCTGGGCCCTGCGCCACGCGTTCAACGCCTTCGACGCCTGGCCCGTCAACATCGGCTTCCTGGCCCGCGGTTCCTCCTCGGATCCGGCCCCGCTCGTCGAGGCCCTGGCCGAGGGCGGCGCCTCCGGCTTCAAGGTCCACGAGGACATGGGAGCGCACACCCGCGCCCTCGACACCGCCCTGCGGGTGGCCGAGGAGCATGACGTACAGGTCGCCCTGCACACCGACGGTTTGAACGAATGCCTGTCCGTGGAGGACACCCTGCGCGTCCTGGACGGCCGCACCATCCACGCCTTCCACATCGAGGGCTGCGGCGGCGGACACGTCCCCAACGTGCTCAAGATGGCGGGCGTGCCGAACGTCATCGGCTCCTCCACCAACCCCACCCTCCCCTTCGGACGGGACGCGCTGGCCGAGCACTTCGGCATGATCGTCTCGGCGCACGACCTCAAGGTCGACCTGCCCGGCGACGCCGCCATGGCCCGCGACCGCATCCGGGCCGGGACGATGGGCGCCGAGGACGTCCTGCACGACCTCGGGGTCATCGGCATCACCTCCTCCGACGCCCAGGGCATGGGCCGCGCCGGCGAAACGGTACGCCGTACCTTCGCCATGGCCGGGAAGATGAAGGCCGAGCTCGGCCCGCTGGACGGCGAGGGCTCCTGCGGCACGGCGGCGGCCGGCGACGACAACGAGCGCGTCCTGCGCTACATGGCCAAGCTGACGATCAACCCCGCCATCGCGCACGGTTTCGCGCACGAGGTCGGCTCGATCGAGGTCGGCAAGCTGGCCGACATCGTGCTGTGGTGGCCGCAGTACTTCGGCGCCAAACCGCAGCTGGTCCTCAAGTCCGGTTTCCCCGCGTACGGGGTCACCGGCGATCCGAACGCCTCCACCGACCGGTGCGAACCACTGGTCCTGGGACCGCAGTTCGGGGCGCACGGGGCGACGGCGGCCGACATCTCGGTCGCGTTCGTCGCGGAGGCCGCCGTGCAGAACGGCGATCGGATGCCGACGCGCCGGCGCCGCGTGGCGGTCCGCGGGACCCGGGGCATCGGGCCGGGGAACATGCTCCGCAATGCCCGTACCGGCACGGTCGACGTGCACCCCGGCACGGGCCTGGTCTCCCTCGACGGCGAGCCCCTCGTCTCGGCACCCGCCGATTCGGTCTCGCTCAGCCGCCTCTACTTCCTGTAGCCGGCCGCTCGGGGCACCGCAGGCTTCAGCGGTGGTCCAGTTCCACCTCGATGGCGTCCATGAGGAGCCGCCGGGCGTGTTCCAGGGGCAGCGAGCCGCTGAGCCAGCGGACGCTGAGACCCTCCAGCAGGGCCGTCAGACGCTCGGCCGCGGCCGCGTGCGCCGGGGCGGTCCCCATGGGCCGGGCGTGCGCGAGCAGGTCGGCGATCTCGTGCACCCAGGTGTGCGTGGCCTTGGCCACGTCCTCGCGCAGTTCGGCGTCGAAGACGGCACTGGCTCTGAGTTCTCCCCACGCGGTGCTGTTCTCCCGCACCTCCGGGGTGTCCTGGAGTTCCAGGAGCAGCACCTGCGACAGTTCGGCCCTCGGGTCCGCGCGGTCCTCCCCGGGCTCGCGTTCCGCGGTGTAGCGGTCGGCGCGGTCGCTGATGAACTCCAGGGTCCGGCGCAGGATTCCGGCGCGATCGGTGAAGTGGTAGTAGATCAGCGAGGTGGACACCCCCGCTTCGGCCGCGAGCTCTCCCACGCGCAGTCCGCGTACACCGCGGCGCGCGATCACCCGCGTGGCGGCCCTGAGTATTTCCGTTCGACGGTCTGACACGAGGTGTCACTCTACCCGCCGAGCCGGTCACCTGGGGCCATTTCCTGATCGGAAAGTCAGGCACTTTCCCGGCTCCGTGGCCGACCATACTCGCTGGTCAAACGCCCGGATGGCCCCCGCATCCCCGCACGACCGGGCCCGCGAACCCCGCACGGGGCACACGGCTGGCCGAATCAGCGTGCACTTGGCCAGAAGCATTGACTGAATTTTCAGTACGGAGGAGGATGCGGGGCACACGCCCCTCCCCTCCCTTCACACACAGGAGCGACCATGACGGATTTCCGGATGCCGGCCGAGTGGACCGAGCACGAGGGCTGCCTGATGGCCTGGCCGACCCGGCAGGAGCTGTGGGGCGAGGTCTTCGACGAGGTGAAGGCGGAGTACGCACAGGTCGCGGACGCCATCGCGCAGTTCGAACCGGTGACCATGGTGGCGCTGCCCGGCTCGGGACCCGAGGCCCAGGAGCGGTGCGGGGAGGGCGTCACGGTCGTGGAACTGCCCCTCGACGACTCCTGGTTCCGGGACTCCGGGCCCATCTTCGTGCTCGGGCCCGACGGACGCCGGGCGGGCGTGGACTTCCGCTTCAACGCCTGGGGCGGCAAGCACCACCCGTACGACACCGACGACAAGATAGCGGGCGCCCTGCTGGAGCACCTGGACGTGGAGCGCATCGCCTCCCCGATGATCCTCGAAGGCGGGGCGATCACCGTCGACGGCGAGGGCACCCTGATCACCACCGAGCAGTGCCTGCTGCACCCCAACCGCAACCCGGGGATGAGCAAGGAGGAGATCGAGGCCGAGCTGATCGCCCGCCTCGGCGTCACGAAGGTGATCTGGCTGCCGTACGGGGGTCTGCTGGACACCGAGACCGACGGGCACGTGGACGGGGTCTGCGCGTTCGTCGCCCCCGGCAAGGTGGTCGTCCAGTTGCCGAGCGACCCGCTCCATCCCGACCACGAGCGGATGCGGGTCAACCGCGCCGTCCTGGAGGAGGCCACCGACGCCGCCGGGCGCCGCCTGGAGATCGTCGACCTGCCGCAGAGCGCCTTCGTCGAGGTGGCCGGCCGCGAGACCGAGGTGGGCTACCTGAACTTCTACATCGCCAACGGCGGGGTCGTCGTCCCCGTCGCGGGGGTCCCGGAGGACGAGGGTGCGCTCGCCGTCATCGCCTCCGCGCTGCCCGGCCGCAAGGTCGTCGGCGTCCGCACCCGCGTGATCGCTTACGGGGGCGGCGGCGTCCACTGCATCACCCAGCAGGTGCCCTCCCCGGTGCCCGTCGCCGCCTCCCGCTGAGCGCCGAGCAAGGAAGAGAGAGCACCGATGCCGAGATCCCTGACCCGGCCCGCCGCCCGAACCGCGGTCGCCTCCCGCACGGCCGCCGCCCTCACCGCCCTCGCCGCCGTCTCCCTGGCCGCCGCCTGTTCCGGCCCGCCCAAAGGCGGACCGGCCCCCGGGAGCGCCGCGTTCCAACTCTCCGCGGGCACCCCGGCCGCCGCCGGCGAACTGGACTCCTTCACCTGGGCGCTGTACGCCGAACCGCCCACGCTCGACTACGTCTCCGCCTTCGACTACCCGCAGAACACCATCGTCTCCAACGTCTGCGAGTCCCTGATGCGGTGGACCCCGCAGCTCACCATGGCTCCGGGCCTGGCCGAGAAGGCCACCAACCCCGATCCGAACACCTGGGTCTACGACCTGCGCGCGGGCGTGAAGTTCCACGACGGCGGTGTGATGACCGCCGACGACGTGGTCTTCAGCCTCGGCCGGCAGGCCGACCCGGAGGGCGGTTCGGCCTGGAACAGCGACTTCGCCAACGTCGAAGCGATCACCAAGACGGGTCCGCTCCAGGTCACGGTCAAGCTGAAGCAGCCCGATGCGCAGTTCCCCCAGTACATGGCGACCGCCGCCGGGGTCGTGGCCTCGAAGGCCGGGGTCGAGAAGGCGGGCAAGGACTACGGCACTTCGGGCAGCCTCGACTGCACCGGCCCCTTCAAGCTGGGCACGTGGAACAAGGGCCAGTCGATCGAGCTCCAGCGCTTCGACGGTTACTGGGGCACCCGGGCGAAGTCGGCGAAGGCGGTCTTCACCTTCCTGACCGACCCCTCCGCCCGTACCAACGCCATGCTGAGCGGCGAGGCCGACGGCGGGTACCTGATCCCCACGGAGAGCTACGACCGGCTGAGCAGGAGCGGCGCGGGCACCCTCTACTTCGGCGAGGGACTCAGCACGGTCAACGTCAACGTCACCAGCATGAAGGGGGCGCTCGGCGACGTACGGGTGCGCCGGGCCCTGTCCATGGCGCTGGACCGCCGCGGGTTCGTCAAGGCGGGCCTGGCCGGCGCGGGCACCGCCACCAACTCCCTCACCACCAGGGCCGTCTGGGCCGCGGCCCCGGAGGACGTCCGCAAGGCCGCCTTCGACGCGCTGCCGTCACCCGAGCAGGACATCGAGCAGGCCAAGGCGCTGATCAAGGAGGCGGGCGCCACCGGCAAGACGGTGACCATCGCCACCAGCGCGATCGGCCAGGACGTATCGCTGCTGGCCACCGCGGTCCAGGCGGCGGGGAGCAGGATCGGGCTGGACGTCCGGCTGAAGACCATCGCCCCCAACGCCTTCACCGCGCTGTTCACCGACCCCCAGGCGCGCGAGGGCCTGGACATGTTCCCCGAGACGTACTACGACTCCATCACCGACCCGATGGACCTGCTGAGCAACTTCCAGACCGGGGCGTTCCAGAACTACGCCGGGTACAGCGATGCGGCGTACGACGAGCTCGCCACCAAGGCCCGGGCGGAGTACGACCCGGCCCGCCGGATGGCGGCGGCGGCCCAGCTGCAGAAGAAGGCCGCCGACGAGGTCCTGTGGATCCCCGTGGCCGAATGGCCCACGGCGGTCTTCCTGAACAAGAGGATCACCGGGGCGCCCACCACCATCTCGTACCTGTACTCCCCGTGGGCGGCCGACGTCGGGGCGGCCGCGCGATGAGCTTCCTGAGATTCGCCCTGCGGCGGCTGGCCGAGATGGCGGCCACCCTGTTCGGCGCCTCGTTCGTCATCTTCGGCGCCATGTACCTGGCGCCCGGCAATCCGGCGAGCTTCCTGCTCGCCGGACGGTCGGCCTCCCCGGAGGCGCTGCGGGCGATCAACGCCCAGTACCACCTGGACGAGCCGTTCGCGGTGCAGTACCGGCGCTGGCTCGGCCAAGTGGTCCACGGCGACTTCGGCCGCTCGATCACGTACCGCACCGACGTGTCCCGGCTGCTGGCGGACCGGCTGCCCAGCACCCTGCTGCTCATCTCCATGGCGCTCGTCCTGGTCCTGGCGGCGGGCCTGCTGCTGGGCTGGATCGGCGCGGTCCGCGGCGGCGCCGCCGACTCCACCATCCTGGTCACGACCACCTTCGCGATCGGCACCCCGTCCTTCGTGGCCGCGGTCCTGCTCCAGGGCCTGTTCGCGGTGAAACTGCACTGGTTCCCCACCGGGGGCACCGGCGAGGGCCTCGGACAGATGCTGTGGCACCTGACGCTGCCCGCCGTCGCACTGGCGCTCTACCTGATCGGAATGCTCGCCCGCGTCACCCGGGCCGCGATGCTCGAAGTCCTGGGGCAGGAGCACGTCACCGTGGCTCGCAGTCGCGGGGTCGCCGAACACCTGGTGGTCCGGCGGCACGTGTTCCGCAACTCCCTGGGCACCGTGCTCACCACGGGCGGGCTCATCGTGTCCACGCTGCTGGTCACCACCGTCCTGGTCGAGTCCGCGTTCAGCGTCGGCGGCATCGGCCAGCTGCTCGAACTGTCCACCACCACCAAGGACTTCCCCACGGTGCAGGCCATCTCCCTCATCATGGTCGCCCTGTTCATGACCGTGAACCTCTGCGTCGACCTCCTCCATCCGCTGGTCGACCCCCGGGTCGCCCTCGGCCCGCGGAAGCAGGCCGCATGAGCGCCGCCACCGCCCTGCTGCGCCGGCCCGGCCTCGCCCGGATCCGCGGCGCCGGCGCACCCCTGTCCGCCCTCTGCCTGGGCTTCGTCGCCGTGGTCGTCCTCGTCGCCCTGCTCGCCCCCTTCATCGCCCCGTACGATCCGAACGCCGTCGACCTGGGCAACGCCCTGGCCGGGCCGTCCGCCGACCACCTCCTCGGGGTCGACGCCTCCGGGCGCGACACCCTCTCCCGGCTGGTCCTGGGTGCCCGCACCTCGCTCCTGGGCCCGCTCGGCGTGGTCGTCTTCTCCACCCTGGCCGGGGTGGCCGTCGGGACGGCCGCCGCCTGGCGGGGCGGCTGGCTTGACTCCGTCCTGTCCCGCAGTACCGAGCTCGTCTTCGCCTTCCCCGGCATGCTGCTGGCGATCCTGATCGTCTCGGTCTACGGGGAGGGGCTGATGGCGCCGGTGATCGCGCTGGCGATCGCGTACCTCCCGTACGTCAGCCGGCTCACCCGCTCCCTCGTCCTCGCCGAGCGCGAGCGCCCGTACGTGGAGGCCTACCGGGTGCAGGGGCACTCGGGGCTCCAGATCTGCCTGCGCCACGTCGTGCCCGCGGTGGCCCCGGTCGTCCTCGCCCAGTCCACGGTCAACTTCGGCTACGCCCTGATCGACCTGGCCGGCCTGTCCTTCCTCGGCTTGGGCGTACCCGCCCTGACGCCCGACTGGGGCCGCATGGTCTTCGACGGCAAGACCGCCATCCAGTCCGGCTACCCGCTCTCGGCGATCGTGCCGTGCGCGGCCGTCATCCTGACCGTGGTCGCCTTCAACGTGGTCGGCGAGCGCCAGGCCGACAAGGTCGCCAGGAGGGACCGTTGAACCTTTCCGATGCCCCGGACACGCCGGCCACCCTCGACATCCGGGGGCTGCGGCTGCGGCTCCCGGAGAGCGCCAGGCCCGTCCTCGACGGTGTCGACCTCACCGTCGAGGCGCGGGAGACCGTGGCCCTGGTCGGCGAATCCGGCTCCGGCAAGACCCTCACCTCCCGCAGCGTGCTCGGGCTGCTGCCGGCGGGTGCCGAAGCGGAGGGGACGGTGCGGGTGGTGGGCGACGACGTCCTCGCCATGAGCCCCGCCCGGCTGCGGATCCTGCGTACGAGCACGGCGGCCATGATCTTCCAGGACCCCCGGGCCGCCATCAACCCCCTGCGCCGCGTCGGGGACTTCCTCACCGAGAGCCTGCGTCTGAACGCCCGGATGAAGAAGGGGGCCGCGGAGGCCCGGGCGGTCCGGATGCTGGAGGCGGTCGGCCTCTCGGCGGCCGCACTGCGGAAGTACCCGGGGCAGCTCTCCGGGGGCATGCTCCAACGGGTCATGATCGCGGCGGCGCTGATGGGCGATCCGGCGCTGATCCTGGCCGACGAGCCCACCACGGCGCTCGACGTCACGACGCAGGCCGAGGTGGTGGCGCTCCTCGGCGAGCTGCGCGAGAGCTTCGGCACCGGCCTGCTCTTCGTCACCCACGACCTCGGGCTCGCCGCGGCCATCAGCGACCGGGTGTACGTCATGTACGCGGGCCGGATCGCCGAAACGGGCCCCGCCGGGGAGCTGTTCGCGCGCCCGCGCCACCCGTACACGGCGGCGCTGCTCGACTCGACCCCGCGCCTGGACGCGCCGCGGGGGCGGCTCGCCGCGATCGAGGGGCGTCCGCCGAGCCTGCGCGAGGAGGTGGCGGGGTGCCCGTTCGCGGCGCGGTGCGCGTACGCCACCGATCTGTGCGGCCGCGAGGCACCGGCCCTGCTGCCGCCGGCGGGGGGCCTGCCGGGCCATCTCGCGTCGTGCCACCACACCGACCGGCTCGGCGGTGCGCCGGGTGAGCACGGCCGGTCCCCCGCCCCGAAGGAGGGCCACCGATGAGGAAGACCGTGCTGGAGGCCGTCGGCCTGCGGCGGGCCTACGGCCCCGTACAGGCGGTGGACGACGTCTCGTTCCGGCTGGCCGAAGGCGGTTCGCTCGGCATCGTCGGCGAATCGGGCTCGGGAAAGACGACCACCGCCCGCATCGTGGTGGGCCTGGAGCACGCGGACGGCGGCCGGGTCCTCGTGCACGGCCGGGACCGGGGCGACCGCGCGGGCCCGCGCGGCAAGGCCGGGCGCCTCGCGCGGGCCCGCCAGGTGCAGATGGTCTTCCAGGACCCGTTCCTGTCCCTGGACCCGCGCACGACCGTGGGCGGGGCGCTGCGCGAGACCCTGCGGCTGCACTTCCCCGACGCCGATCACGGCCGGCGCATCGCCGAGTTGCTCGACCAGGTGGGTCTGGGGGCCCGGGAGGCGGACGCACTGCCCCGGCAGCTGTCGGGCGGGCAGCGCCAGCGCGTCGCGATCGCCCGGGCGCTGGCGGTGGAGCCCGCCGTTCTGGTGCTCGACGAGGCGGTGGCCGCCCTGGACGTGTCGGTACAGGCGCAGATCCTGAACCTGCTCGCCGGCATCCGCGAACAGACCGGGATCGGCTATCTGTTCATCACCCATGACCTCGGCGTCGTGCGCTGCGTGACCGACGACGTCGTGGTCATGCGACGCGGCCGGATCGTCGAGGCCGGCCCGACCGCTCAGGTCCTGGCCGCGCCGGAACATCCGTACACCCGGCTGCTGCTGGAGTCCGTCCCCCGGCCGGGCTGGGATCCGCGGGGCATCGCGGCGGCCCGCCGGGCCCTCTGAGGCGCGTGCGGGGGCTCAGGGGCGGCGTACGGCAGCCTCGGCGAGGCCCGTGACGAGGATGCGTACGGTCGCCTCGGGGTCGACCCGGGAGTCCAGGGACTGGAGGGCGGCGAGCCCGTCGGCGGCGGCGGCCAGCGCCGTGGCGGGCGGAACGGGGTCGAAGGCGCCGGCCTGCTCGTCGGCCAGCACCTGGAACAGCCGTACGAAACACTCCCGCCAGCGGCGGTACTCCCCTTCGACCGCTGCCCGGACCCGTTCGTCGTTCAGCGCGAACCAGTGGAGGGCGGAGTGCAGGCGTGAGAGGTCCGGGCCCTCGGGCTGCGTGAGCAGTGCGATCACGCGCTCGGCGCGCTCGGTGAAGGAGCCGGGGCGGTCGACCGCGGCTTCCATCGGGCCGATCCACTCGGGGCCGATGTCCTCGACGACGGCGACGATCAGGGCGGATCGGTCCTGGAAGTGGTAGTGGCACATCCCGTGCGAGATCCCGCAGAGCGCGGCCACGTTGCGGGTGCTGAAGCGGGCGAAGCCCTCCCCGGCGAGCAGGGTGCGGGCGGCGGCGATCAGCCGCGCGCGGGTCTGCTCGCCCTTCGCCGACGTACGGGCGGTCCGGGCGGTACGGGACGGAGCCGGCGGCCGCCCGTCCTCGGCTGGTACTGCCAGTTCTGCTGCCACGGCGCCACTCTAACGAGCCCTCGTCAACGGCGCCGCAAGAACGATCAAGTGGCGCCAACACCCTTCTGTAACAAGGAAGTTGATGTAACTCAGATTATTGACCGAGCGCTCGGTCAGTAATACGTTCCCGGCCAATCGGTGGAGCGATCCACCCCTGGCCGATCGGAGAAGAGTGATGAACGATCACGCTGCACCCCAGGGCCCGTCCGGCAGACCGCCACGACGGGCCCTGGACCGGCGGGGCTTCCTGACGGCGGCAGGTCTCACGGCCGCCGGCGCCGCACTGGCGGCGGTGGGCGGCGAGGCCTTCGCGGCCGCCCGCCCCTTGGCGCGGCCCGCGTCCGCCGGCGGCTTCGCCGTCCCGCTCGACACCGTCCGGCACACCCGTACCTGGATGGCCTGGCCGGACAGCTCGGCCATCTGGGGGCGCCAACTGGCGGGCGTCCAGGCCAACATCGCGCTCATCGCGAAGACCATCGCCAAGTACGAGCCGGTCGCCATGTGCGCCAACTCCGCGAGCGTCTCGAAGGCGAAGAGCGCCTGCGGCTCGGCCGTCACCGTGATCGGGTCGATCCCCGTCGACGACTGCTGGATGCGCGACAGCGGCCCGGTGTTCCGTACGAACGGCGCGGGCGGACTCGACACGGTCGGCCTCAACTTCAACGGCTGGGGCAATCAGCAGACCCACGCCAAGGACGCCCTGGTCGCCTCGCGGATCGCCGCCTACACCGGAGTCCCGTTCTCCACCGCCGCCTTCGTGGGCGAGGGCGGCGCGGTGGAGACGGACGGCGCCGGCACCCTCATGGCCACCCGCAGCAGCATCATCAACCCGGACCGCAACCCCGGCCTGACGCAGTCACAGATCGAGGCGGCCATGTGCGCCGCCTTCGGCGCGTCCAAGGTGATCTGGTTCAAGGGGGTGCTCGGCCGGGACATCACCGACGACCACGTCGACGCCACGTCCCGCTTCCTGGCCCCGGGCCAGGGGCTGGTCCAGATGCCGCTCGCGGGCGACACCGACCCCTGGTCGAACGACGCGCGACAGCAGTACCAGATCCTGTCCACCTCCACCGGGGCCCAGGGCAATCCCGTCTCGGTCACCAAGCTCCAGGGCCCCGACTACGGGCTGATCCGTTCCACGAACCCCGACTTCGTCGCCGCGTACGCCAACTACTACGTGTGCAACGGCGCGGTCATCGCCCCGCAGTTCGGCGACTCCCGCGCCGACGCCGCGGCCGGGTCCACCCTCCAGCGCCTCTTCCCGGGCCGCACGGTCGAACAGCTCGACATCGACAGCCTCGGCGCGGGCGGCGGCGGGATCCACTGCGTCACCCAGCAGCAGCCCGTCCCGTAACCACCCCCAAGCGCAGCGGTCGGACCGCCACCGGCCCCCGGCCGCTGCGTTCCCCCACAGGAGCCTCCCGCGGCCTCAGCGGCGGACGCGGGGCATGCCCAGGCCGATCCAGGAGATGATCTCGCGCTGGATCTCGTTGTTGCCGCCGCCGAAGGTGAAGATGACCGCGCTGCGGTAGCCGCGTTCGAGTTCTCCGTGCAGGACCGCGCCCGCCGAGCCGTCCTTGAGGGAGCCGGCCGCGCCGACGATCTCCATCAGCCAGGCGTACGCGTCGCGGCGGGCCTCCGAGCCGTAGACCTTGACGGCGGAGGCGTCCTGGGGGGTGAGCGTGCCGTCCTTGACGGCACCCACCATCTGCCAGTTGAGCAGCTTCATCGCGTCGAGGCGGGCATGGGTGCGGGCCAGGCGGCCGCGGACCCAGTTCAGGTCGATGACGCGGCGGCCGTCGGCCAGCTTGGTCGCGGCGGCCCAGCGCTGGACGTCGTGCAGGGCCCGGATGGCCATGGTGCCGTGGGCGGCGAGGGTGACGCGCTCATGGTTGAGCTGGTTGGTGATCAGGCGCCAGCCCTTGTTCTCCTGGCCGACGCGGCGGCTCGCCGGGACGCGGATGTCCTCGTAGTAGCTGGCGGTGGTGTCGTGCGAGGCGAGGGTGTTGATGAGGGTGCAGGAGTAACCGGGGTCGGCGGTCGGCACGAGGAGCATGGTGATGCCCTTGTGCGCGGGGGCGTCCGGGTCGGTGCGGACGGCGAGCCAGACCCAGTCGGCGGTGTCCCCGTTCGTGGTCCAGATCTTCTGGCCGTTGACCACGTACGTGCCGCTCTCCTCGTCGCCCTCGCGGACGGCCTTGCACTTGAGGGCGGCCAGGTCGGTACCGGCGTCCGGCTCGCTGTAGCCGATGGCGAAGTCGATCTCGCCCGCGAGGATGCGCGGGAGGAAGTACGCCTTCTGCTCGTCCGTGCCGAACTGCATGAGGGTCGGCCCGACGGTGTTGAGCGCCATCAGCGGCAGCGGTACGACGGCCTGCGCGGCCTCGTCGAAGAAGATGAACTGGTCCATGGGCGACATGCCCCGGCCGCCGTACTCCTTGGGCCAGCCGACCCCGAGCCAGCCGTCCGAGCCCAGCTTGCGGATGGTCTCCCGGTAGAAGCGCTTCTGGGCGGCGGGGTCCTCGTAGCGGGCGTAGACGTCCTGCGGCACCAGCTCGGCGAAGTAGGCGCGCAGCTCGGTGCGCAACTGCTGCTGCTCAGGCGTGTATTCGAGGTGCACGGCCCCTCCGGGTATCTCGCGGTCAGCCGGTCGCTGTGGTGGCGGCGCACAGAGTAGAACGTGTTCCAAGAAGGGGGAAGGCTCGCGGGCCGCCGTTTGCGCCGACCGGCGGCGGGACTGCGGTTCGTGACCCACAATGGGCCTTCGGCGCAGGAGAGTTCGGGGATCCGGGGGGATACGTGGACGAGCAGGCCTGGGAGCGGGAATTCGCCGGGCGGGACCGGACGCCGGAGCACCGGGACCGGTCGCCGGGGCCCCGGGAGCAGCTCCCCGCCGCCCGTGACCGGCTGCCCGGGGACCGGCTGCCCGGGGACCGGCTGCCCGCCGGCCAGGACGAGGGCCCCGCCGGCGTGACGCAGATCCACGAGCCGGGCGCGCTGCCCGTCGATCCCGCGTTCCCCCTGCGCCAGGCGGCCTGGGAGTTGCTGCCGCAGGAGGTGCGCGCCAAGACGCTGGAGAAGGCGGGCCGGACCCTCCTGTGGTGGGCCAGGGTCTACACCGACCGCGCCCCGTTCGCGCTGGTGCTGGGAGACCGGGGGCTGTGCCGGGTCGAGCCGGTGTACCGGGACGGCAGGGCGGCGGAGCACCGGGGCGAGCGGGCCCGGGTGGAGCCCGGATCGCTGGTGAGCCGCTCCTTCGACGGGCGGCCTCGGCAGACGGGCGGGGCGGGCAGCGGCGGCGCGGCCGCGCCCGGCCGGCCCGGCGCACCCGTGGAGCGGCTGGTCCTGGACCCGCCGGATGCGCAAGGGGTGCTCGGGCACTTCCCCCTCGACGTACAGGACTTCCTCCAGCGCCCCTTCCTGGCCGGCCCGCGGGCGGTCACGGCCGAGTGGTACTACGAGGAGACCGCCGAGCCCGGGCACACCGACCTGTTCGTCCTCCTGTGCCTGTCCACGGACCGCCACGTCACCGCGGTCGAGGCCCGCCGCACCCTGGACCGGGGCGCGACACCGGACCGGGCCCGGTGGCACGCGATCACGTGCCACCGGGCCCGGCTCACCCCCCGCTGAGGGCGGCGGCGCCGGCTGCGGTCAGTTCAGCGCCGCGATCATCGCCGCGGCCGTCGCCGTCATCGCCGTACGGGCCGCCGTCAGGTACGGGCGGGGGTCCGCCGGGGTCAGGTGGGTGCGGATCGCCTCCGTCATCGCCAGGTTCAGCGCCGTGCCGATGTTGACCTTCCGGATGCCGCCCGCGACCGCCGCCGCCAGCTCCGCGTCCGGCAGCCCCGAGGAGCCGTGCAGCACCAGCGGTACGTCCACCGTCTTGGCCAGCCGCGCCAGCAGCGCGTGGTCCAGCTCGGCGGTGCGGCTGGTCATCGCATGACTGCTGCCCACCGCCACGGCCAGCGCGTCGACCCCCGAGTCGGCGACGAAGCGCCGGGCCTCGTCCGGATCCGTACGGGCCCCCGGCGCGTGCGGGTCCAGCGGCGCGGCGCCGTTCTTGCCGCCCACCTCGCCGAGCTCCGCCTCGATCCACAGCCCGTTGGCGTGCGCCCAGTCGGCCGCGGAGCGGGTGGCCTCCAGGTTCTCCGCGTAGGGGAGCTGCGCGGCGTCGTACATCACCGAGCTGAACCCGGCGTCCGCGGCCTGCCGGAGCAGGTCGGGGCTCTTGACGTGGTCCAGGTGCAGGCCGACCGGGACCCCGGCGGCCTCCGCGCACGCGGCGGCGGCGCGCGAGATCGGCAGCAGCCGGCCGCCGCGGAACTTCACCGCGTTCTCACTCAGTTGGAGGATGACCGGCAGGCCCGCCCGCTCCGCCCCGGCGACGACGGCTTCGGCGTGCTCCAGCGTGATGATGTTGAACGCGGCGACGGCGCGGCCCGCGGCGGCCGCGTCGAGGACGAGCGTCCCGGCGGGGACCAGGCTCATCGGACCGCCTCCTCACCGGCGGTCAGGATCACCGAGCGGGTCAGGTTCCGCGGCTGGTCCGGATCGAGGCCTTGGTGGGCCGCGACGGCGATCGCCAGCCGGTGCACCCGTACGAGCTCGGCGAGCGGGTCGAGGTGCCCGCCCACCCACTGGCCGCCGGTCGCCCGCACCTGCTCGGCGAGTCCTGCCGGGGTCTCGCCGAGCGACCAGGTGAGGGTGCCGGGCCCGGTGACGCTGATCGGCCCGTGCCGGTACTCCATCGCGGGGTACGACTCGGACCAGGACAGGGAGGCCTCGCGCATCTTCAGCGCGGCCTCGTGCGCCAGACCCACGCTCCAGCCGCGGCCGAGGAAGGTGAACTGGCCCCGGCTCGCCGCCTGTTCGGGCAGCGGTTCGGTGAGCGCGGTGCGGGCGTCGGCGACGACGGAGGGGGTGTGGAGGCCGAAGTGGGCGCGCAGCAGGGTCAGGGCGGTGGTCGCGAAGCGGGTCTGCACGACGGACTGTTCGTCGGCGAAGTCGAGTACGACGAGCTCGTCGGCGAGGGTCATCACCGGGGTCGCCGGATCCCCGATGACGGCGGTCGTGCGCACCCCCGTGTCCCGCAGCCCGGACAGCAGGTCGAGCACCTCGGTGGTGGTGCCGGACCGGGTGAGGGCGACGACCCGGTCGTAGCGCCGGTGCAGGGGGAACTCGGAGGCGGGGAAGGCGTCGGTCTCGCCCTGGCCCATCTCCTCGCGCAGGGCCGCGGCGGCCTGCGCCATGTAGTACGAGGTCCCGCACCCGACGATCGCGGTACGCTCCCCCGGCCGCGGCAGCAACGCCCTGTGGGACGGGGCCAGTTCGGCGGCCCGCTCCCAGCACTCGGGCTGCGTGCCCAACTCGTACGCGACGTGGCTCATGCCGGCTCCCTGGCGTGGTGGGTGCAATCGGTGCAGTTTCTTGCAAGGTAGCGGCCCTTTTCACGCAACTTCAAGCACCCAGAGGGGTTGATCTCTTGGGTTAATGTCGACGCGTAGGCCGTTGGAGCACACCCGAGGGGGTCGATCGCCGTGGGGTCCATGACCCGCAAGGAGCGCTGGCAGACGCTGCTGGATCTGCTGGTGGAGCGGGGCGAGCTGGAGGTCGAGCCGACGGCGGAGGCCCTCGGCGTCTCCGCCGCGACCATCCGCCGCGACCTCGACCAGCTGGCCGAGCAGCAGCTGCTGGTCCGCACGCGCGGCGGAGCGGTGGTGCACGGCGTCAGTTACGAACTCCCGCTGCGCTACCGCACCTCGCGCCGCGCCGCCGAGAAGCACCGGATCAGCGAGGCGGTGGCGCAGCTGATCGCCCCCGGCGAGGTGATCGGCCTGACGGGCGGTACGACGACCACGGAGGTGGCCCGGGCGCTGGCCGGCCGCCCCGACCTCGCGGCGGGCTCGCCCGCGCTGACGGTGGTGACCAACGCGCTCAACATCGCGGGCGAGCTCGTCATCAGACCGCAGTTCAAGATCGTCCTGACGGGCGGGGTCGCCCGCCCCCAGTCGTACGAGCTGACGGGCCCGCTGGCGCAGCAGGTGCTGGGCCAGCTGACGATGGACACGGCGGTGGTCGGCGTGGACGCGTTCGACCCGGCGGACGGCGCGGCGACCCGCCACGAGGACGAGGCCGCGATGAACCGCCTGCTGTGCGAGCGGGCCCGCCGGGTGGTGATCGCGGCGGACTCCAGCAAACTCGGGGTGCGGGCCTTCGCCCGCATCTGCCCGACCCGGTCGGTGGACGTCCTGGTCACGGACACGGCGCTGTCGGACGCGGTCGCGGCCGAGTTCGACGCGGCGGGCGTGGACGTGCGCAGGGTGTGACGACCGCCCCGTCGGTGCATGGGCAGGCGTCAGTGCGTGGGCAGGCGCCCCGCCTCGCGCGACAGGGCCGCCAGGATCGGGGCGATCAGGGGGTGGGATTCCGCGCCGCGGCGGGTGGCCGCGAAGACCCTCCGGGTGGGGGTGGAGCCCGAGACCGGGCGGACCTGGACCTCCTTGAGGTCCATGCCGCGCAGCGCCGAGCGCGGGACCAGGGCCACTCCCGCCCCGGCGCCCACGAGGGCGGTCACGGCGCGGAAATCGTCCGAGGAGTGCACGAACCGGGGCTGGAAGCCCGCCAGTTCGCAGGCGAGCAGGGTCACGTCGTGGCACGGGTTACCGGGGTACTGCCCCACCCAGTCCGCGTCGGAGAGGTCCGCCAGCGGGACCTCGGGGAGGTCGGCCAGCGGGTGTCCCGAGGGGAGCACCGCGTCGAAGGGCTCCGCGTACAGCGGGAGCACCGACAGCCGGCCGTCGTCCGCCCCCGGGGCGCCGCGGTACTCGACGGCCAGCGCGAGGTCGGCCTCGCCGTCGAGCAGCAGCGGCAGGCTCTGGTCGCCCTCCGCGTCCCGTACGCGCAGGCGGATGCCCGGGCGTTCGCGGGCCAGCCGGGCGATCGCGGGGGCGAGGACCTCGGCGATGCCGGTCGCGAACGCGGCCACCGTCACCTCGCCCGCCGCGCCTCCCGCGTAGGCCGCGAGTTCGGCCTCGGCGCGCTCCAGCTGGGCGAGGACCTCGTGGGCGTGGACGAGCAGGATCTCGCCCGCCGCCGTCAGGCGTACGCCGCGACCGCTGCGGGTCAGCAGCGCGTGCCCGGTCTCCTGTTCCAGCGCCGCGAGCTGCTGGGAGACGGCGGAGGGGGTGAGGTACAGGGCTGCGGCCGCGGCGGTCACCGTACGGTGGTCCGCCACGGCCCGCAGGATGCGCAGCCGGCGGGGGTCGATCACCTCACCATTCTCGCAGGTGGAGCGAGTCCCCCCGGCCCGCAGGGGCGGCCGGCTCCCGCCGGCCCGTGCGGCCCTCAGGCCTGCGCCGCCACCAGCGCCGCGCGGGCGTCGGTGAAGGCGGCGACCGCGCGCTCCACGTCCGCCGTCGAGTGGGCCGCCGAGAGCTGGACCCGGATGCGGGCCGCGCCCATCGGGACCACCGGGTACGAGAAGCCGATCACGTACACGCCGCGCTCCAGCAGCAGCTCCGCCATCTTCGCCGCCTCCGCCGCGTCGCCGATCATCACCGGCGCGATCGCGTGGTCGCCGGGGAGGATCTCGAAGCCGGCCTCGGTCATCTTGGTGCGGAAGAGCGCGGTGTTGGCGGCGAGCCGCTCGCGCAGGTCGCCCGCCGACTCCAGCAGGTCCAGGACCTTCAGGGAGGCGGCGGCGATGACCGGGGCGAGGGAGTTCGAGAAGAGGTACGGGCGCGAGCGCTGGCGCAGCAGCGCGACGATCTCGGCGCGGGCCGCGACGTAGCCGCCGGAGGCGCCGCCGAGGGCCTTGCCGAGGGTGCCGGTGATGATGTCGACGCGGTCCATGACCCCGTGCAGCTCCGGCGTGCCGCGCCCGCCGGGGCCGACGAAGCCCACCGCGTGCGAGTCGTCGACCATGACCATGGCGTCGTAGCGCTCGGCCAGGTCGCAGATCTCGGCGAGCGGGGCCACGTAGCCGTCCATCGAGAAGACGCCGTCGGTGACGATCAGCTTGCGCCGCGCCCCGCCCTCGGTGGCCTCCTTCAGACGGGCTTCGAGCTCGGCCATGTCGCGGTTGGCGTAGCGGAAGCGGCGGGCCTTGGAGAGGCGGATGCCGTCGATGATCGACGCGTGGTTGAGGGCGTCGGAGATCACCGCGTCCTCGGCGCCGAGCAGGGTCTCGAAGACGCCGCCGTTGGCGTCGAAGCAGGAGGAGTAGAGGATCGTGTCCTCCTGGCCGAGGAACGAGGACAGGCGCGCCTCCAGCTCCTTGTGCACCTCCTGCGTACCGCAGATGAAGCGGACCGAGGCCATGCCGTAGCCCCAGCGGTCGAGCGCGTCCTTCGCCGCGGCGACGACCTCGGGGTGGTCGGCCAGGCCCAGGTAGTTGTTGGCGCAGAAGTTGAGGACCTCGCCGGGGGCGCCGCCGGCGGTGACCGCCACGGCCGCGTTCTGCGGGGTGCCGATGACACGCTCGGGCTTGTGCAGGCCCGCGGCGCGGATCTCGTCGAGGGTGGTGCGGAGGTCTTCGCGTACGGACTCGAACATGGGCTTCGGCTTCTCCTTGTGCGGCGGACGAAGGGGGCCGGGCCCCGCGGAGGGGGGAGGGTGGGCGGGGCCCGGCCGGAGGGAGATGGTTCGGTGGGACGGAGGCGGGCGGAGCGCCCTTATGCCGTCCAGTCCAGGATGATCTTGCCGCTGCGGGCGGTGGCCGCCTCGTCGAACGCGGCCTCGAAGTCCCGGTGCGAGTAGCGGCCGGTGATGACCGGGCTGAGGTCGAGCCCGCCCTCCAGCAGCACCGTCATCGCGTACCAGGTCTCGAACATCTCGCGGCCGTAGATGCCCTTGATCGTGATCATCGAGGTGACGACCTTCGCCCAGTCCACCGGGAACTCCTGCGCGGGCAGGCCCAGCATGGCGATCCGGCCGCCGTGCGTCATGTTGTCGATCATGTCGCGCATGGCCTCGGCGCGGCCGGACATCTCCAGGCCGATGTCGAAGCCCTCGCGCAGGCCCAGCTGCGCCTGGGCGTCGGCGATCGTCGCCTTCGAGACGTCGAGCGCGAGCGTGGCGCCGGCCTTGCGGGCGATCTCCAGACGCTCGGGGCTGACGTCGGTGATGACCACGTTGCGCGCGCCGGCGTGCTTGGCCACGGCCGCCGCCATGATGCCGATCGGGCCAGCGCCCGTGATCAGGACGTCCTCGCCGACCAGCGGGAACGACAGTGCCGTGTGCACGGCGTTGCCGAACGGGTCGAAGATCGCCGCCACGTCCAGGTCCACGGCGGTCCGGTGCACCCACACGTTCTGCGCCGGCAGCACCACGTACTCGGCGAAGGCGCCGTCGCGCCCGACGCCGAGGCCGACCGTGCTGCGGCACAGGTGGCGGCGCCCGGCCAGGCAGTTGCGGCACTTGCCGCACACCAGGTGGCCCTCGCCGCTGACCAGCGCGCCGAGCTCGATGTCCCGTACGTCAGCGCCGACCGCGGCGACTTCGCCCACGAACTCGTGGCCGAGCACGAGCGGGGTCTTGACGGCGCCCTGCGCCCAGCCGTCCCAGGAGCGGATGTGCAGGTCCGTGCCGCAGATGCCGGTGCGCAGCACCTTGATCAGCACGTCGCCGGGGCCGTACTCGGGCTCGGGGACGTCCATGAGCCACAGCCCGGGCTCGGCCTTGTGCTTGACGAGTGCCTTCATGGGCGTGGCTCCAGGCATGCGGAGGGGACGCGGCAACCACTGGTGCGGGTGCGACGTATCGACAGGCACCAATCTGCCGAGCGCGGAGGTGATCAGTCCATCGAGGATTTCTTAAGCGGGTCGACAGCCCAGCTTCACGCCTATGCTCCTCACGTGAAGGGCTGTGGCCTGGGCAGGGGCCCGCGGCCGGGGCAGGGAATGGGGAGGTGAGGGGCGTGCCGAGTCTGCGCAGCAGAGCGCTTTCGGTCGCGCTGATCGCGGCGGGGCGGCGAAGACGGTTCGCGAGTGCCGAGGCGGTACGCGCACGGGTGGCGGAGACGGCCCGCCGGCCGGCCTCGCACTTGCCGCCGCGCTCGCTGGGACGCGTCGCCGACGTCTCCCGCACCTTCGTCGGCGCCTGGCCGGTGTACGACGCCTCGCCGCGCGGGATCGAGCCCGCGGCCCAGGTGCTGTACGTGCACGGCGGCGGGTACATCGACGAGCTGGTCCGCCCGCACTGGTCGATGATCCGGACCCTGGTCACGCAGGCGCGGGCCCGCGTCGTCGTCCCGGCGTACATACTGGCCCCGCGCGGGACGGCCGACCGGACGGTTCCGGTCGCCGCGGACCTGCTCAGCGGGCTGATCGCGAGCGGCGGGGCCGGCGGCACGGTGCTCATCGGGGACGCCGCGGGAGCCGGGCTGGCGCTGGCCGCGGCCCAGCGCCTGCGCGACCGTACGGGCGACCAGCCCTCGCGGATCGTACTGATCTCGCCCTGGCTGGACCTGACCATGAGCCACCCCGACCAGGCGGCGATCGAGGCGGCCGACCCGTTCCAGGCCCGGTCGGGGCTGCTGGAGGCGGGGCGGCTGTACGCGGGCACCCTGGCCACCGACGACCCGCGGGTGAGCCCCCTGCACGGTTCGTTCGCGGCGCTGGCGCCGATGACGGTGTTCACCGGCACCCGGGACGTGCTGACCACCGACAGCCGGGAGCTGCTGCGCCGGGCCCGTGCGGACGGGGTCGAGGTGGAGTTCCACGAGGAGCCGGGACTGCCGCACGGGTACCCGCTGCTGCCGGTGCCGGAGGGGCGCGCGGCCCGGGACCGGATCGTCGACCTGATCAGGTCCGCCGCCGAGGAGTGACCTCGGGCCGCCGGGCCGCGGCGGGGGCCGTCGTTGTCGTGCGGCCCGTCGTTGTCGTTTGGGCCGTCCAGACCGTGCGCGCCGTCATGCCGTGCAGGTCATCAGCGAGCTGATCGGCCAGGCGCGGTAGGCCGACCAGTACTCCTCGTCGCGCGCGCCCTCGGCGGGCGGGGTCCGGTTCGGCTGCCAGCCGACCGTGGAGAAGCCCGCCTCGACGGCGGCTTCGGCGAAGTCGGCGTGCGACCACTCGCGGAACTCGAAGTCGGCCGGCGGCTTGGTCAGGAACTGGGCCTTGAGCAGCGGCGCGTCGCCCTCCACGACGCGGTCGACGATGCGGACGCCGTACGGCGACCAGTCGACGTGCGGGTAGGCGCCGGCGTTCGGCACGATGGCCAGCAGCCGACCGCCGTCGCGCAGGTTGGCGCGGATCGACCGGAACATGGCGTGCAGGGCGGACCGGTCGGCGGCGTGGTTGAACAGGTACACGGCGGTGGCCAGGTCGAAGGGGCCCATCTGCGGCAGCTTGGTCGCGTCGGCGACGACGTACTCCACGGCGGGGGCCGTCGCGGTGCCCCCGCCCGCTCCCCGGGCCGTGGTCTCGGTAACCGCCGTGCCCTCCGTACCCGCCGTCCCGGCCGCCGCCGCAGCGCCCGACGGACGTACGGCTCCCACCGCTCCCTCCAGGGCGCCGACGCCGTCCCCGCCGATGACCCCGTGCGCGCGGGCCAGCCGGATCATCTCCTCCGAGATGTCCACGCCGACGGCCCGCCGGGCCCCGCCGCGCGCCAGCAGCCGCGTGTTGTAGCCGTATCCGCAGGCCAGGTCGAGGGTGTCGAGCCCGTGCACCCCGCCGAGCGCGTCGAGCGCCCCGAGCAGGGTGTGGGTGTCGGCGGCGGCAAAGGCCGCCGTGGTCTTCGACTCCACGAAGCGCTCGCCGATGGTGTCGTACTGGAACCGCATGCTCTGCCTTCCGTGGCGGGGTGGGACGCGTGCGTATCGTTCCCCGCAGCGCCCCCGGCCAGGACGGGGAGCGGCGGCCCGTCCCCCGGACGGGGGAGGCGTTCGGGTCAGTGCGCAGGGCGTACGGGCCGCCCGGCGACCGCCGGGAGCAGTTCGCGGGCGCAGCCCCGCAGCCAGGCGTGCGCCGGGTCGGCGTCGTGGCGCGGGTGCCAGGCGAGGCCGAAAGGGAGCACCGGCAGGTCGAGGGGCACCTCGAAGACCCGCAGCCCCAGCTCGGTGGCGAGCGGAACGGCCTGGGTGGCGATCAGGCCGACGAGATCGCTCTCGCGCAGCAGGAACAGGGAGGCGGGGTAGGAGCCGACGCTGCCCGCCACCCGCCGGGACAGCCCCTGCCGGGCGAGGGCCGCGTCCACGGGCCCCTCCAGCCGGCCGCGCCGGGAGACGATGAGGTGCTCGGCGGCCGCGAACCGGCGGGCGGTCATCGGGCCCTCCAGCAGCGGGTGGTCCGCCCGGGCGACGCCCATCATCCGCTCGTCGAAGAGGTACTCGACGCGGACCTCGGGGGATCCGCTGTCCACGACGCCGAGTTCGAGGTCGGCGACGCCCTCGCGCAGCGCCGGGGTGTCCACGTGGCTCTCCGACAGGAAGCGCAGCCGTACGCCGGGCGCCTCGCGGGCCACCCGCGCGAAGAGCGTGGCCCCGAAGGTGGCGGCGAACGCGTCGTGGGCCAGCACGGTGAAGGTGCGGGTGAGGGTGGGCAGGTCGACCTGTCCCCCGCTCAGGAACAGGGCCCGGGCCCGCTCCACGACGGCGCGGACCTCGCCGTGGACGGCGAGGGCGTGCGGGGTGGGGACCATGCTCCGCCCGGCGCGCACGAGCACGGGGTCGCCGAGGGCCTTGCGGATCCGGCCGAGGGTGCGGCTCATGGCGGGCTCGGACAGGTGCAGCCGGGCGGCCGCGCGGGACACGCTCGACTCCTCCAGGAGGACGTCGAGGGCGACGAGGAGATTGAGGTCCAGCCCGAATTGCGTCACACGCATTCATCCCTTGCAGAACTTGCACTGGAAAGCAGGTCACGCCAACTCTACGGTGGGCCGCGGGGGATGACGCCGACCGCGCTCCCCGCTCCGACACCCCTGCACCGTCACCGACTCCGAGGAGGAGCCGTGCTCCGCCATGCCCTCAAGCGGGATGCCACCGGTCCCGCCACCGATCCGGCCGCCGCGGCGCCCGCCGCCCTCACCCGGCCGGCGCTGCTCGCCCTGTGCGCCTGCGTGCTCGTCGCCCAGGCCATGGTCGCGGCCGTCAACCTGCTGCTCCCGCAGCTCGCCGCCTCAACCCTGCACCCGACCCCCGGCCAGCTGGTCTGGGCGGTCGACGCCTACGTGATCGTCTTCGCCGCGCTGCTGATCCCGGCCGGCGCCCTCGGCGACCGGTACGGCCGCAAGGGCGGCCTGCTGACCGGGCTCGCCCTGTTCGCCGCGGGCGGCGCGGTCAGCGCGCTCGCCACGGCCCCGGCGGTCCTCATCGCCGGGCGCGGGCTGTGCGGGGCCGGAGCGGCCCTGATCATGCCCGCCACCATGTCCGTCCTGATCCACCTGACGCCGCCCGAGCGGCGCGGCCAGGCCCTCGCCACCTGGACGCTGTCCGCCGGCCTCGGGGGCCTGGCGGGCAACGTCGGGGGCGGTCTGGCCGGGGAGTTCCTGACCTGGCGGGCCCTGTTCTGGGCCGTCGTCCCGCTCGGCGCGCTGCTGGCGCTCGCGGTCGCCCGTACGGTACCCCGTACCCCCGCCCGGTCCGACGCCTCCGTCGACCCATTGGGCGCGCTGCTGCTGGCCGGGGCGCTGCTCGCGGTCGTCTACGGGATCATCGAGGGGCCCTCGTACGGCTGGACCTCCGCGGCGGTGCTGATCGCCTTCGCCGCCGGCGCCGGGCTGCTCGCGGCCTTCACCGGCCACGCGCTGCGCGCCGCCCACCCGCTGCTGGACCCGCGGATCTTCGCCTCGCGGAGGCTGCGGGCCGGCTCGCTCGGCATCGGCGCCGCCTTCTTCGGGCTCTTCTCCCTCTTCTTCGTCAACGCCCAGTACCTCCAGTACGCGAAGGGCTTCTCGCCCGCGCTCACCGGTCTGGCGATCGTCCCGCTGACCGTCGGCATGGCGCTCGTGCCGAAGCTGGGAGCCCGGCTGGCGGAGCGGACGGGCCCGCGGCTGCCGGTCGGCGCCGGGCTGGGCCTGATCGGGGCCGGGCTGCTGCTGGTCTCCACCGTCGACGCGGACACCCCGTACGCCCTGTACGCCTGCTACCTGCTCGTGCTGTCGGTCGGGACCGGCCTGTGCGCGCCCTCGCTGACGCTGACCGTGGTCGCCGAGCTGCCCGCGCACCAGGCGGGGCTCGGCTCCGGGCTGAACACCGCGGCCCGGGAGATCGGGGCCGCGCTGGGGGTGGCGGTGGTCGGTACGGTGCTGGCCTCCCGGTTCCACGGCGATCCGCGGGACGCGGCGCAGATCGGCGCCTTCACGGACGCGATGGGGGTGGCGCTGCGCACGGCGGCCTCGGCGCTGCTGCTGGCGGCGCTCGCGGTCGTGGCCGGCTACCGCAAGGGCGCCGGAGCCCGCCCGCGCCGGGATGCAGCGTCCGGCGCCCGGGGCGCATGCTGACTGTGTGACGGCGAGACCGGACAGCGGCCCCGCCACCGACGCCATGGCCCGGGTGCTCGCGCGGACCTGCGTCGATGCGGTGCAGGCCGTCGGCGGGTTTGCGGGCGGCATCTACCTGCGCTCGGGAGCCGAGGGACCACTGCTGCTGGCCGTGGTCTCGGGGCTGCCCGGGCGGCTTTTCCGGCCCTGGTGGCGTATGCACGTGAACCGCCCGTACCCGGTCGCCGAGGCCTACCGCTCCGGCCAGTCGGTGCACCTGCCCGACGCGGAGGTGTCCATGCGGCGCTTCCCGCAGCTGATGGCCGGGCTGCCGTTCCCCTTCGGTTCGCTGTACGAGCCGGTCATGGCCGGGCCGGAGCGGTTCGGGGTGCTGTTCGTCCTGCGTCCCGCCACCCCCGGGGTCCCGGTCGACGCCGCCGACCGCGAGCGGCTGCGGACCGCCGCGGACGGGCTGGCCGAGGAGCTCGCCGCGCGGGCCGGGGCCGGGGAGCCGGTGTCCTGGACGGGCGATCCGGTGGGCGTACCGCCGCCGGACACCGCGCAGGGGGCCCGCGAGGCCCTGGAGCGGCTCACCCTCGCCGTGCTCTCCGTGGACCGCGAGGGCAGGATCCGCTACGTCAACCGCTCGGCCGCCGCCCTGCTGGGTCTGGGCGCGCCGGAGCTGCGCGGGCGGGTGCTGTGGCAGGCCGTGCCCTGGCTGGGGCAGCCCGCGTACGAGGACCACTTCCGCGGGGCGTTCATGTCCGGTGAGCCGGTGCGCTTCCCGGCCCGCCTCGGCCGGCAGCCGGACGCGGACTGGGTGGCGGTGGAGCTGTGCCCGGGCGCGGACGGGGTGACCGTGACGATCGACGCCGCCGAGCCGCCCGGCTACCCGCCGGGGTCGGCGGACCGGCCGGGAGCGGGCCCGGGTTCGGCGGCGGACCGGGCCTCGGCGCTGTACCGGCCGGTGTCCTTGGCGATCGCGCTGACGGAGGCGGTCACGGCCCGGCAGGTGTCCGCGGTGGTCACGCAGGAGCTGCTGCCCGCGTTCGGCGGCCGCCAGCTGGCGATCTACCTGCTCAACGAGCGGCATCTGCACCTGGCGTGGGAGACGGGTTTCCCGCAGGGCTTCCTGGACCGCTTCGACGGGGTCGCGCTCGACGTGCGGCTGCCGGGCGTGGAGACGCTGACCACGGGCCGGCCGATGTTCTTCGAATCGATGGAGCACCTGGCGAGCGCCTATCCGGGGATCCCGCTGGACGCCCACGTCGGGGCCCGCGCCTTCCTGCCGCTGATAGCCTCGGGCCGACCGGTGGGCTCCTGCATCCTCGGATTCGACGCGCCGCGCGGGTTCAGCCCGGAGGAGCGCACCGTGCTCACCGCGCTGGCCGGGCTGATCGCGCAGGCGCTGGAGCGGGCGCAGCGCTACGACACCGAGGCGGCGCTGGCCCGCGGGCTGCAGGCGGCGCTGCTGCCGCACCGGCTGCCGGTGCGCGAGAACGTGGAGACGGTCGGCCGGTACCTGCCGGGCACGCAGGGCATGGACGTGGGCGGCGACTGGTACGACGTGGTCGAGACGGCCGACGGCCTGCTCGCGCTGGTGATCGGGGACGTGCAGGGCCACGGGGTGGCGGCCGCCGCGACGATGGGCCAACTGCGCAGCGCCGTACGGGCCTTCACGATCGGCGGCGGTGCGCCGGACGAGGTCGTGGCGGGCACCAACCGGCTGCTGATCGGTCTGGACCCCGGCCAGTTCGCCAGCTGCTGCTACGTGCTGCTCGATCCGGTCTCCGGCCGGGCGCGGGCCGTCCGGGCCGGGCACCCGCAGCCGCTGCTGCGGCACGCGGACGGGCGGGCCGAGGTGCTGGACCTGCCGGGCGGGGTGGTGCTCGGCATCGACGCCGGCGCCACGTACCCGGTGACCGAGCTGCGGCTGGCGCCGGGCGCGGTGCTCGCCCTGTACACGGACGGGCTGGTGGAGGAAGCCGGCGTGGACATCGACCTGGGCGTGGAGCGGCTGCGGGCGGCGCTGGCCGCGGCCCCGCCCTCGCCGCTGACCGAGACGGCCGACCTGCTGATCGGCTCCGCCGGGGGCTCCGCGGACCGGCCGGACGACATCGCCCTGCTGCTGGCCTCGCGCACGGGCGGCCGAGGAGCCGCTCCGTAGACCTGACGCCCCCGCAGGTGCCCACTTCGTGGGCAGGTGGTGTCGCGGGGGGCACATGTCGGCAAAGCGGAAGAAAATTTGCCCGCGCCCCGCTGCGGTTCCCGCACCCGCACTCCGTGCAGCGTTTACGCGGGCTTAACGCCGCCGTCGGCCGGACGCAGCGGTACGGGGCGACGGAATCCGCAGGGGAACCGCTATTGACCTGCGAATCCCGCAGGGATTCGATGTCGGCCCGGGAGCCACCGAACCACCTTGCTCACCACCGCCTCGGAGGCGATACCGCTCCCGCACCTCAGTTCACCGCACCAGCCGATCGGAACCCCGCACCGATGTCTGAAACGATCAGCGCCCCTCAGGCCCTCGCCCCCGCCACCGGGCCCGTCCCCCAGAAGCTCAAGCGTTCCATCGGCGTCGTCGGCGGCACACTGCTGACGCTCTCGTGTGTGACGCCCGCTTCGACCCTGTTCGTCGTCGTTCCCGACCTGTTCTCCAGCCTCGGCACGTGGACCGCCCTCACGATCGCCATCGGCTCGCTGCTCTGCATCGGCGTCGCGTTCTGCTACTCGGAGCTCGGCACCCTGATCCCCAGCGCCGGCGGCGAGTACGCGATGGTGTCGACCATGGCGGGCCGGCTGGCCGGCTGGCTGGTGTTCGTCCTCTCCCTGCTGGTCGTGATGATCGTGCCGCCGGTGATCGCCATGGGCACGGCCGACTACCTGGCGCCGATCGTGCACATACCGGCCCCGGTCGCGGGCGGCGCCGTGATGCTGCTCGCCACCCTGGCCGGCCTGCTCGACCTGCGGGCCAACGCCTGGATCACCGGCATCTTCCTGGTGCTGGAGGTCGTCGCCGCCGCGCTGGTCGCCGTACTGGGCTTCGCGCACAGCGAGCGCGGCGCCGACGCGCTGGTGCACGGCACGGTGGCCGCCGAGGGCGGCGGCACCTCCACGGTGACCGCGATGATGGTGGTCTCCGGGCTCGCCATCGCCCTGTTCATCACGCAGGGCTTCTCGACCGCCGTCTACCTGTCGGAGGAGCTGGAGAACCCGCGGCGCAACGTCGCCCGTACGGTCCTCGCGACCCTCGCCATCTCCACGGCCGTCATCCTGATCCCGGTCATCGCCATCACCGTCGGCGCCCCCGACCTGTCCGCGCTGACCGAGGGCGACCTCGGCGGGATGGTCACCGCCTGGTCCAACTCGGCCGTCGGCACCTTCGTCAGCCTCTGCGTCGCCCTCGCCATCATCAACGCGGGCATCGTCATGGTGATCCAGAACTCGCGCGTGCTGTTCGCCTCCGCCCGCGACAAGGCCTGGCCCGAGCCGGTCAACCACGCGCTGTCGAAGCTGGGCCGCTTCGGCTCCCCGTGGGTGGCCACCCTCCTGGTCGGCGTCCCGGGCGCGGCCCTGTGCTTCGTCAACCTCGACACCCTGTACGGGGTCACCGGCGTCTCGGTGACCGGCATGTACCTGCTGGTCGCGGTGGCCGCGCTGTTCGCCCGGCGCGGGGCGCACCGCGAGGTGGGCGCGTGGCGGATGCCGCTGTGGCCGGGCGTGCCGATCGCGCTGATCGCCGTACTCGCGTACATCCTCAAGCAGCAGGAGACCCAGTACCTGCTGTGGACCGGCGGGATCGTGGCCGTGGCCACGCTGTACTGGGCTCTGTACCTGCGACCGCGTCAGGAGACCCGCTGGCTGGTCAGCATCCCCGAGGACGACGAGCCGGCCGCCGTCTGATCCTCCCGCGGACGATGGGCGGGGCCGTACGGGTTCAGCTCCCGCGGGCCCCGTCCGTCGTGATGACGGCCTTGCCGAAGGGAGCGTCCGCCCCGTACTCGCGCCAGGCCCGGGGCGCCTCCTCGTCAGCAGGGCGACCTGCCCGTAGGGGGCGCCCGCCCTGCGGTCCGTCCTGGCCGGGCACCTGCCGTACCCGGCGGTGGTCGCCGGCCGCGCGGCGAACTGGTCCTGGCCAACGCCGCGTTCGGGGTGCTGACCGAGGGCGCGGCCGCGCGTCTGCTCGCGCCGCCGGTCAACGTGCTGCGGCTCGCGCTGCACCCCGAGGGCACGGCGCCGCGCGTGGCGAACGAGTTGACCGCCTACCTGCCCGCGGCAGGCCCGCCGGGCCCTGGCCACCTGGGCTTCACGGTGCCCCTGCGGCTGCGGACGGACGGGGGCGAACTGCGGCTGCTGGTCAGACGGTGGGGGGCGGGGCGTGCGTACGGCCCAGGGTGATGGCCGTGTTCACCAGGCCTACGTGGCTGAACGCCTGCGGGAAGTTGCCGAGTTGGCGGCCGGTCACCGGATCGTACTCCTCGGCGAGCAGCCCCACGTCGTTGCGTACGGCCAGCAGCCGCTCGAACAGCTCCCGCGCCTCCTTGTCCCGCCCCGTCATGTGCAGGGCGTCGGCCAGCCAGAACGAGCAGGCCAGGAAGGCCCCTTCGTCGCCGGGCAGCCCGTCCACGGAGGGCCCCTCGGTGCTGTAGCGGCGGACCAGACCGCTGCTGCCCAGCTCGGCCCGGACCGCGTCGACCGTGCCGATCACGCGCGGGTCGTCGGGAGGCAGGAACCCGACCCGTGGGATGAGCAGGGTGGCCGCGTCGAGCTCACGGGAGCCGTAGTACTGCGTGAAGGTGCCGCGCACCGGGTCGAAGCCGTTCTCGATCACGTCCCGGTGGACCTCGTCGCGCATGGTCCGCCACCGCTCGACGTCGCCCAGCAGCGAGGGATCGCTCTCCATCGTGCGGACGGCCCGGTCCGCGGCGACCCAGGCCATGACCTTGGAGTGCACGAAGTGGCGGCGCGGACCGCGCACCTCCCACAGGCCCTCGTCGGGCCTGCGCCAGTTGCGCTCCAGGAAGTCCAGGAGCGCGAGCTGGATCCGCCAGGCGTGCCGCTCCGCGGGCAGGCCGTTGGACCTGGCCAGGTAGAGGGAGTCGAGGACCTCCCCGTACACGTCGAGCTGGAGCTGGTCCACGGCCGCGTTGCCGACCCGGACCGGAGCGGAGGAGGCGTAGCCGCGCAGCCACGGCAGGTCGGACTCGGGGATCCGCCGCTCGCCGCCGATGCCGTACATGATCTGGAGGTCGGCGGGGTCGCCGGCGATCGCGCGCAGCAGCCAGGAGCGCCAGGCGCGGGCCTCGTCCAGGAAGCCCGTCTCCAGGAGGGAGCCGAGGGTCAGGGTGGAGTCGCGCAGCCAGCAGTAGCGGTAGTCCCAGTTGCGGACGCCGCCGATCTCCTCGGGCAGGGAGGTCGTGGCGGCGGCCGCGATGCCGCCGGTCGGGGCGTAGGTGAGGGCCTTGAGGGTGATCAGGGAGCGGGTGACGGCCTCCAGGTAGGGGCCCTCGTAGGTGCACTGGGCGGACCAGTCCCGCCAGTCGGCCAGGCTCGTCAGCAGCGCCTCGTACGGGTCGACGGGCTCGGGGCGCGGTTCGTGCGAGGCGTGCCAGGTGAGGACGAAGGCGACCCGCTCGCCGGCGGCGAGGCTGAACTCCGAGCAGGTGCTGTTGGCCTCGCCCCAGGTGGGCACGGCCGGTTCGCTGCGGAACCACGCGGAGTCGGGTCCGGCGACGGCGACCCGCTCGCCGTCGACCCGCCGCACCCAGGGGACGACGTGCCCGTAGTCGAAGCGCAGGCGCAGCACGCTGCGTACGGCGACCTCGCCGGCCAGGCACTCGACGATGCGCATCACGTCGGGGGCGTCGTCGCGCTGCGGCATGAAGTCGACGACCTTGAACGAACCGCCGTCCGGGGTGTCCCAGTACGACTCCAGGACCAGTGAGCCGTCGACGTAGGCGCGGCGGGTGCACTGCGCGTCATCGGGGGCCCCGGCGGGGGAGATCCGCCAGTGGCCGTTCTCCTTGTCGCCGAGGAGCGCCGCGAAGCAGGCGGGCGAGTCGAAGCGGGGCAGGCACAGCCAGTCGATGGACCCGTCGCGGCCGACGAGCCCGCTGGTCATGAGGTCGCCGATGAGTGCGTAGTCTTCGATGGGTTGTGTCATTTGTGCGCTGTTCCCTCGAATGCCCGGGCCCAATCAATCCGGGGCCCGGACACCCTCGGGAGCACGATCCGAGCGCGAGGATCAGTTGCGTACGAGGAGCAGCGCGCCCGCGATGACCACGGCGAGGGCGACGGCGAGGAGGCCGTGCGCCAGGCGGTGGCCGCGCACGACGGGCAGGAAGCGGTCGGCCGCGTACTTGCCGGGGCCGGTCAGGGCGACGGCGGCCGCAGCGACGGTCAGGAGCAGCTCGTACTCGATGCCCTTCGGGGCGAAGAACGCCCCGGCGCCGTGCACGGCGATCGCGTTGATCATGGTGCCGACGACGGCGGCCCCGGCGAGCGGGGTGAGCAGTCCGAGGACGAGGCCGAGGCCGCCGAGGGTCTCGGTGAGGCCGGCGACGACGGCCATGGCGTCGCCGGCCGGGTACCCGCTGGCGGTGAAGAACTGGCCGGTGCCGCTGAGGCCGCCGCCGCCGAACCAGCCGAAGAGCTTCTGGGTGCCGTGGCCGGCCATGGTGAGTCCGAGGACGACGCGCAGGAGGAGCAGGCCTGCGTCGTGGGCGGAGGTGGAGAAGGCGGGCGGAACGGCCGGTGCGGCCGCGGCCTGCGGCTTGCTCGTCGTGACGGAGGGGCTGGTCATGAGGGGGGATCCTTCCGGTCGGGCGGTCCGGGTGGGGACGGAGTTGCGGTGGAGCAGGATGGTGCACGAGTTGTTCAAATTCGAACCGCCAGCCCCGACCCTAACGAGTGATTCAAATTGGAACAACCCGTGTAGGCTGGGCCCATGGCTGAAACGAGATGGCTGGACGAGCGCGAGATGCGCGCCTGGAGCGGCTTCCTGGCCGCCTCCGCCCTGGTGAACCGCCGCCTCGACCAGCAGCTCAAGGACGACTCCGGCCTCTCCCACCCGCAGTACGAGATCCTCGTACGGCTCTCCGCCGCTCCGGACGGCGAGCTGCGGATGACGGAACTGGCCAATGGCCTGATCAATTCGAAGAGCGGTCTGACCTACCAGGTCACCCAGCTGGAGAAGGCGGGGCTGGTCCGCCGCCGCAGCTGCCCCTCCGACGTGCGCGGGGTCTTCGCCGTCCTCACGGACGCCGGCCGGGCCCGTCTGGAGGAGGCCGCGCCGGGGCACGTGGCCATGGTCCGGGAGGCACTCATCGACGTGCTGACCCCCGCGCAGCTCGAAGCACTCGCCGACGGGCTCGGCGAGGTGAGCCGCCGGCTGCGCGAGCACGGCGGATAGCCTGGGTCGGGTGACGGGGCCGAACGGGGTATAGGGGTGGCATGGACGCAAAGGTCTGGCTGACGATCGCCGCGCTCGTCGCCCTCGGGCTGGCGATCGCGGCCGGCGTGCTCCTCGTACGGGTCTTCGCGGCCCGGCGGCTGCTGCTCGACGCCGGGATCCCGCTGCGCGACAAGGCGCTGTTCTGGGTCGCGGTGATCTACACCGTCTCTCCGGTGGACCTCATCCCGGACCCGGTCTACCTCGACGACATCGGCGTACTGCTGCTGGCGCTGCGCTCCCTGCACGCGGCGGCCTCGGCGGTGCGGCCGGGCGGGGCCGGGGTCTCGAAGCCCGCCGCGGCGAAGGAACCGGATCCCGCGTAGCGTCGGCCCGCCTCCGCCGACCATCCGGCCTCCCCCGGCGCCCCAGCGGCGACCCGGCTCAGCCCACGCCGCGCGGGCGGTACTGGATGCTGATGCGGGGGCCGACGGCGCGGCGGGACTTGGGGATCGCGTGCTCCATCGTCCGCTGGCAGGAGCCGCCCATCACGACCAGGTCGCCGTGGCCCAGGGGCAGGCGCAGCAGGGTGGCGCCGCCGTCGCGGGGGCGCAGGACGAGATCGCGGGGGTCGCCGACCGAGAGGATCGCGACCATCGTGTCCTCGGTGGCGGACCGGCCGATGCGGTCCCCGTGCCAGGCGACGCTGTCGCGGCCGTCGCGGTAGAGGCACAGCCCGGCGGTGGCGAAGGGTTCCCCGAGTTCGGCGGCGTAGTGGCGGGTCAGCGCGTCCCTGGCCTCCGTGAGGACGGGGTGCGGCAGCGGCTCGCCCTCACCGTAGAAGGCGAGCAGGCGCGGCACGTCGACCTCGCGTTCGTACATCTGGCGGCGCTCGGCCCGCCACGGCACGTCCTCGGCGAGGCGCTCGAACAGCGTGTCGGCGCCCGAGAGCCAGCCGGGCAGGTGATCGACCCAGGCGCCCGCACCGAGCGCGGTGCGGCGCAGCCCCGGGAGCGGGCCGAGGCGGATCTCGTCGCCCTGGTCGAAGAGGGAGCCCTGGAGGCCGGGGATCGTACGCACGGAACCATCATATCGCGCCACTCGAACATTCGAGCGATTTACTGTCCCAGGGCGGCCGCGCCCCGGAAATCCGGGCGTCAAGGTATCGCTAGGGAGCCGTTAAGGAGCCGTCAAGACCGGTCGGGGCCGCGAGCCGGGGCCACCCTGCGCGCAGAGGCGCGAAGCCGTACGTCTGCGCAGGTGAGAGGGGGGTTCCGGGGTGAAACGCGGGCCTGTCCCCCACCGGAGCAGTCCCCCGGGCGGCGCCGTAGGGGGCCCGTCAGGACGAGAGCGCGTGCGTGCACGAATGATCGGGTTCCGTACGCTTGCCCAGCCGTCGCACCGATGGCCGGATCCAAGCTGTACGAAGGAGCACTCGCGATGGCCACCCCCGCCCGGCCGAGCCGCCTCAGGGCCTGGCTCCTGGAAGGCCTGACCGACCAGACGCGACACCGGTCGGGCCACGGGTCGCCGGAGGCGCCCGACGGGAGCGCAGCGGCCGCGGCCGCCGACCCCGGGCGGCCGTGGTGGCGCGTGATGTGTCTGACCGGTCTCGACTACTTCTCCACCCTCGGCTACCAGCCGGGCATCGCGGCGCTCGCCGCCGGCCTGCTGTCGCCGCTGGCCACGGTCGTGCTCGTGGTGCTCACCCTGCTGGGGGCGCTGCCCGTCTACCGCCGCGTCGCGGAGGAGAGCCCGCACGGCGAGGGCTCCATCGCCATGCTGGAGCGGCTGCTGTCGTTCTGGAAGGGCAAGCTCTTCGTCCTGACCCTGCTGGGCTTCGCGGCCACCGACTTCCTGATCACGATCACCCTGTCGGCGGCCGACGCGACCGCGCACCTGGTGGAGAACCCGCATCTGACCAGCATGCTCAACGGCCACCAGGTGCTGATCACCCTGATCCTGATCGCCCTGCTGGGCGGTGTCTTCCTCAAGGGGTTCAGCGAGGCCATCGGGGTGGCCGTGGTCCTGGTCTTCTCGTACCTCGCGCTCAACGTCGTCGTCATCGCGGTCGGCCTGTGGCAGGTCATCAGCGAGCCGCACGTCGTCACCGACTGGAAACAGGCACTGGTCACCGAACACGGCAACGTGTTCATGATGATCGCCATCGCCCTCGTCGTGTTCCCGAAGCTCGCCCTCGGCCTGTCCGGCTTCGAGACCGGCGTCGCCGTCATGCCGCACGTCCAGGGCTCCCCCGACGACACCGACGAGAAGCCAGCGGGCCGGATCCGGGGCACGAAGAAGCTGCTGACCACGGCCGCCGTGATCATGAGCGTCTTCCTGATCACCAGCAGCTTCGTCACCACCCTGCTGATCCCCGCCGACGCCTTCCAGCCCGGCGGCGAGGCCAACGGCCGCGCCCTCGCCTACCTGGCCCACGAATACCTCGGCTCCGCGTTCGGCACCGTCTACGACATCTCGACCATCCTCATCCTGTGGTTCGCGGGGTCCTCGGCCATGGCCGGCCTGCTCAACCTGATGCCCCGCTACCTGCCCCGCTACGGCATGGCCCCGCACTGGGCGCGGGCCCTGCGGCCGATGGTCATCGTGTTCACCCTGATCGCGTTCCTGGTGACCTGGATCTTCGACGCGGACGTGGACGCGCAGGGCGGCGCGTACGCCACGGGCGTGCTCGTCCTGATCACCTCCGCGGCCGTCGCCGTGACCATCGCGGCCCGCCGGGCCGGGGAGCGCGGCTGGACGATCGGCTTCGGTCTGATCTCCGCGGTCTTCGTCTACACCACCGCCGTCAACGTCGCCGAGCGTCCCGACGGCGTGAAGATCGGTGCCTGCTTCATCGCCGGCATCATGGCCCTCTCCCTCCTCTCCCGCCTCGCCCGCGTCTTCGAGCTGCGCGTCACGCACATCGAGTTCGACGACATGGCGCAGCGGTTCGTCCGCGACACCGCCAACCGCACGATCCGGTTCATCGCCAACGAGCCCGACAACCGGGACTTCGAGGAGTACCGGACGAAGAAGGCGCAGATCCGCGCCGACAACGACATCCCGGCCGGCGACGACGTCATGTTCGTCGAGGTCACCGTCCTGGACGCGTCGGAGTTCGAATCCGGCATGCGGGTGCGCGGCGAGGTCCTGCACGGCCGCTACCGCGTCCTGACCCTGGAGAGCTCCAGCATCCCCAACGCGCTGGCCGCCCTCCTCCTCCACGTACGGGACGAGACCGGGCAACGCCCCCACATCTACTTCGAGTGGACCGAGGGCAACCCGATGGCCAACTTCTTCCGCTTCTTCCTCTTCGGCCAGGGCGAGGTCGCCCCCGTCACCCGCGAGGTCATCCGCGCGGCCGAGCCCGACCGGGACCGCCGCCCCCACGTCCACGCCGGCTGACCGCCGCGTCAGCGACCCGTCATGGTTCGCGCTCTCCCCGTCAGGAAGCCGTCAGCGGGCCCCCGCATCCGCCTGCCGGGCGCTTGCATGGGATCCGGCAGCGAACCGGACGAGGGGTGGACGCGGTGGGGCACAGAGTCGTGGTCGGTGTGAGCGGGAGCCCCGGAAGCCTGACGGCCCTGCACCGGGCCGCCGCCGAGGCCCGGGTGCGCGGCGCGCAGCTGTGGGTGGTCCTGGCCTGGCAGGCGCCGGGCGGCGACCTGGGCAGCCGCGGTCCGGGCGGGGTCCCGATGCTGGCCGCGGTCAAGGCGGCGGCCGTGGAGCGGCTGCGGCTCGCCCTGGACACCGCGTTCGGCCCGGCCGGCCCGGGCGTGACCCTCGCGGGCCATGCCGTACGGGCCACGGCCGGCGCGGCCCTCGTCGACGCGGTGAGCGGCCCCGAGGACCTGCTGGTCGTGGGGACGGGCGCGCGGGGCGCCGTACGCCGCCTGCTGCGGCCCTCGGTGGCCCGCCACTGCCTGGCGCACGCCCCCTGCCCCGTACTGACCGTGCCGCCGTCCCCGCTCCAGGCCGAACTCGACGCCGTCCACCGGCGCAACGTCTGGCGGCTGCCGCTGGACACCCGCGAACTTGCCGAATGACAGTGGCCCGCCCCGCCCCGGACCCGTCGTGAAGCGGTCGGTCACTCCCCCGGCCAGGGTGCGAGCCCCCACTGCAGCGTGTGCCGGGCCCCCGGTTCGAGACCCACGCGCGCGGCGTCGCGGCGGAAGGCGTCGGGGCCGCAGCTCATGGGCTCCACGGCGACGCTCCGGCGCCGGTGCGGTCCGGGCAGGGTGTCCCCGGTGAACACCTGCACGAAGTCCGCCCCCTCGCCGAGCCACAGGTCGGTGCCGTACGCACCGGACGGCTCGGCGAGGCGTACGACGGCCCTGCCGTCCGCTTCCCGCCGCAGGTCCGTGAAGGCCGTGTCCAGATGCAGCGGACCGATGGGCCGCGGCGCGGAGAAGTCGAGGGGCGTCCCCGAGACCGGCTCGGACGCGACGGGCAGGCCGCGGTCGTCGGTGCGCAGCCAGGTCCGGGCGGGGACGGTCAACAGCATGTCGTCGACCGTGCGGGGCCCCACGGCGAGGTACGGGTGCTGGCCGACCCCGTACGGTGCCGGGGTGTCGCCGATGTTCCGCGCGGTGAGCGTGACCGTCATGCCGTGGCGGTCGAGCGCGTATTCGGCCCGGGCCACCAGGTGGAAGGGGTAGCCGGGTTGCGGCCAGAGCGTGGTCGCCAGCACCACCCGGCGCTCCGTCTGCTCCACCGGCTGCCACGACGTCCAGCGCAGCAGACCGTGGATGGCGTTGGCGTGTTCGACCTCGTTGAGCGGCAGCTGCGGCTCCCGCCCCTGCCAGCGGTACCGGCCGTCGCCGATCCGGTTGGGCCACGGCATCAGGAGCTGCCCGCGTCCGCCCTCGATCGGGTCGTCGGCTTCGAAACCGTCGACGACCGGGCGCTCGCCGACGGAGTAGTGGCGCAGGGCGCCGCCCAATTCCACGACGACGGCGGTCTGCGGACCACAGGTCAGCCGGAACTGAGCTCCCGTCCGATGCATGTCCGCCATCCTCGCCCGTGGCGGTCGGGGTCCGGGACCGCGCGCACCGGGTGCTTGAGCCGTTCGGTTCCGGAGAGCACTCCAACGGGTCAGTGGCCGTCGTGCCACCGGGCCGTGGCCGTGCCGCGGTGCTGTCGTGGTGGCGCGGATTTCGTGTCCCCGTCAGCACCCAGGGAGCGGTTCAGTGGAAGCCAGCAGCAGTGACCGTAGCCGAACGACCGCCGTCCCCCAGGTCCTCAAGGGGCAGAAGGCCCTGGTGACCGGGGCGAACTCCGGCATCGGCAAAGCCACCGCGATCGGCCTCGGACGGGCGGGCGCCGACGTCGTCGTGAACTACGTCTCCGGGCAGGACGCCGCGGAGGAGGTGGTGCGGGAGATCGAGGGCTTCGGGGTCCGCGCCTACGCGCACGAGGGTGACGTGTCGCAGGAGGACCAGGTGGTCGAGATGGTGGCCCGGATGGTCCGGGAGTTCGGGACCATCGACATCATGGTCGCCAACGCCGGTCTCCAGCGGGACGCCGCGGTCACCGACATGACCGTGGCCCAGTGGAGCAAGGTGCTGGACGTCAACCTCACCGGTCAGTTCCTGTGCGCCCGTGAGGCGACGAAGGAATTCCTGCGCCGCGGCGTCGTACCGGAGGTGTCCCGCTCCGCGGGGAAGATCATCTGCATGAGCTCGGTGCACCAGATCATCCCCTGGGCCGGGCACGTGAACTACGCCTCCTCCAAGGGCGGCGTACAGATGCTCATGGCCACGCTCGCGCAGGAACTCGCCCCGCACCGGATCCGGGTCAACGCCGTCGCTCCCGGAGCCATCCGCACGCCCATCAACCGCAGCGCCTGGGACACCCCCGAGGCCGAGGCGGACCTGCTGCGGCTCATCCCGTACCGCCGCGTCGGGGACCCCGAGGACATCGCGAACGCCGTGACCGTCCTCGCCTCCGACCTGCTCGACTACGTCGTGGGCACGACGATCTACGTGGACGGGGGCATGACCCTGTTCCCCGGGTTCGCCACCGGCGGCTGAGGCCCCCAGTCCTCCAGCCGTCCGGCACGAACTGCTAAGGCCCATATGAACAGCGCAATCGCGATCATGGCGGACACCCCTCCGCAACTGCTCCCCGCCCGCGAACTGATGGCCTTCACCCTGGCCTCCCACATCCTGCTCGTGCCCTTCGGCGTGGCTCTGCCGGCCATCACCCTCCTGATGCACTACCGCGGCCTGCGCAAGGGCGACCCGGTCGCCCTGCTGCTCGCGCGGCGCTGGTCGGCGGTCATGGCCGTGCAGTTCGCCATCGGCATCGTCACCGGGACCGTGCTCTCCTTCGAGTTCGGCCTGCTCTGGCCGGGCCTGATGGGCCGGTGGGGCGATGTCTTCGGCCTCGGGTTCGGGGTGGAGGCGTGGGCGTTCTTCCTGGAGGCGATCCTCATCGCCCTCTACCTCTACGGCTGGCGCAGGCTGAAGCCGTGGACGCACTTCTGGCTGGGGCTCCCCCTGCCGCTGACGGCGCTGCTGGGGGCGTTCGGCATCATCGCCGCAAACTCCTGGATGAACACGCCGCGCGGCTTCACGCTCGACGCGGGCGGAAATCCCGTCGACGTCAACGTCCGCAAGGCGATCTTCACGCCGATGTTCGGCCCCGAGTACTGGCACTTCGTGGCGGGCGTCGTCCTCACGGCGGGCTACGTCGTGGCCGGGGTGTACGCGGTCGGGTGGCTGCGCGGCCGGCGTGACCACTACCACCGGCTGGGCTTCACCGTCCCGTTCACCGTCGCCGCGATCCTCACCCCCGTGCAGTTCGTGCTCGGGGACTCCATCGCGCGGTCCGTCTTCCACAAGCAGCCGATCAAGTTCGCCGCGACTGAGATCGTCTGGAAGACCGACACCCACGTACCCGAGTACATGTTCGGGCGCCTGCACGCCGACGGAACGGTCACCGGCGGGCTCAAGATCCCCCAACTGGACTCGATCCTCGCCGGTTTCAGTCCGGACACCCAGGTGACGGGGCTGTCGTCGGTCCCCGCGAGCGACCGCCCGACGGCGACGCAGGCCACGATCGCCCACTGGGCGTTCGACATCATGGTGACGATCGGAAGCCTCCTCGTCCTGCTCGCGCTCTGGTACGGCTGGTGCTGGCTGCGCCGCCGCGACCTGCCGCGCTCACCGTGGTTCTTCCGGTGCGCCGCCGTGGCCGGGGCGGCCTGCCTGGTGACGGTGGAATGCGGCTGGATCACCACCGAGGTGGGGCGCCAGCCCTGGATCGTCTACGAGAACATGCGGGTGTCCGAAGCCGTCACGGACACCCGGGCGGCGTCGCTGTGGACGATGCTCGCCCTCGTCATCGTGGTCTACGTACTGATCTTCGCGACCTTCCTGGGCGTCCTGCTCAAGATGCGCACCCGCTGGCGGGCCGCCGACGAACAGCAGGGCGATGCCGAGGCCGCCGGCACGCCGGAAGGCGACACCCCCTACGGGCCGCGCCGGGCGACCGCCGCGGCCGCACCGGATCACGGCTCCGCACGCGGTGACGGAGGAGCGCGATGATCCAGGACGTCGTGGCGTGGGTGCTGCTGGCCGCGGTGGCCGCCTACGCGTGTGCGGGCGGGACCGACTACGGGGCGGGGTTCTGGGACCTCTTCGCGGGGGGCTCCGAACGGGGCAAGAGGCCCCGCTGGCTGATCGACCACGCGATGGAGCCCGTCTGGGAGACGAACAACGTCTGGCTCATCTTCGTCCTGGTGTTCATGTGGACGGGCTTTCCGGTCCTGTTCCAGACTGTCTTCACGGCCATGTGGCTCCCCCTGGCGCTCGCCGCCGTCGGGCTCGTCCTGCGCGGTGCGGGCTTCGCCCTGCGCAAGCCCATGACCCGCCTCGCGCGACGCAGGATCTACGGCGCCGCCTTCGCCGTGTCCTCCCTCCTGGTGCCCTTCTTCCTCGGGGCGGTCGTCGGCGGGCTGGCCACGGGCCGGGTCGCTCCGGGGACGGAGGCGTCCGCCGACGCGTGGTCCAACGGGACGTCCGTACTCGCCGGGCTGCTCACCGTCGCCGCGACCGCCTTCCTGGGCGCGGTGTTCCTCACCGCCGACGCCCGCCGCTTCGACGCCCCCGACCTCGTCCACTACTTCCGGCTGCGGGCCTGGTGCAGCCTCGGGGTCGTCGCCGTGCTGGCCGTCGTCGGCCTCGCCGTCACCCACCACGACGCGCGCTACGTCTACGACGGCCTCACCAGCGGCGCCGGCCTGGCCGTCGTCCTGGTGGCCGCCGCCTGCGCGGTGGCCACCGCCTGGCTGCTGTACCGCAGGGCCACCGGCTGGGCGAGGATCACGGCGGTCGGCAGCGTCGCCCTCGTCGTGATCGCCTGGGGGCTGGCCCAGCGCCCGTACCTCATCCCCACCTCGCTCACCGTGGACCAGGCGGCCGGAGCCCCGACGACCCTGCGCTGGCTGCTCCTGGTCACGGCCATCGCGATCGTGCTCGTCGGACCGCCGCTGGTCCTGCTCTACCGGCTGGACACCAGCGGCACCCTGCAACCCCTCGCCGAGAACGACCTGCGCCGCACGGCCGTGAACCGGGATCCGGCCAAGGAGCGGTGACGCCGCGCTCCTCGGCGCCCTCAGCCGCCCAGGAGTACGGCGACGTCCCCCGGCCGCGGCACCGGACCGCCGGTCCGGGTGACGGGCAGCAGCACCCCGTCGGCACGTACCAGGAACAGCAGGTGGTGCCCGGCGGGAACGGGCCCGTCGAGGCGGCGCGTGACGACGCGGGCGCCCCGCTCGTAGCGGCGCGAGAGCTCCGCCCCGGTCAGCGCGGGATCGAAGAGCACCTGGCCGCCGGTGTACGGGGCGACGACGCCCTGGGTGTCGGTCTCCGGCCCCAGGCGGTACACCGGGCCCTCCACGCTGCCCCGGAGGTTCATGGAGGCCAGGGCGTTGAAGTCGCTCTCGTCGGTCAGGAGCAGGACCCCGGTGAGGCCCTCCAGCTCGGCGCCCGAGCCGGTGGCCGCGGCGAACAGCTCCCCGGGGGCGAGTTCGAGCCCGGCGGCCCTGATCCGGTCCCGCTGCGCGTCGTGCCCCGCCCACATGACCACCTCCAGCCCGGCCGAACGCAGGGCCAGTCCGAGATCGACCACCCAGGGAGCACCGCCCACCAGCAGCGGCCGGGAGCGCGAGGAGCGCACGACGCCCAGCCGTTTCGCGACCGGCACGGCGGTGAGCCCGTAGAGCGTGACGGTCGCGACGATCACCACGAAGGTGGCGGGAAGGATCTTCGACGCGCCGCCCACGCCCTTGGCGGCCAGCGTGGCGGAGAACGTCGAGGCGGTGGCCGCGGCCACGATGCCGCGCGGCGCCATCCAGCCAAGGAATCCGCGCTCCCCGCGCGTCAGATCCGTACCGATCGAGGCGATGGCCGCCACGAGGGGTCTGGTCACCAGGACGAGGACCGCGACGAGAGCGAGCGTGGGCAGCACCACGTGGCGCAGCGACTGGGGGCTGACGGTGGCCGAGATGGAGATGAACAGGAGGCCGATGACCAGGTGCACCAGGGTCTCGAAGAACGGGTTGCGGGCGCCCGTCTCCGCGCCGGGCAGGTTCGCCACGGCCAGCCCCATCAGGACGGCGGCGATCATGCCCGTGTCGTCCCGGATCACGTTGCAGGCCGCCGCCACCCCGATCACGGCGGCCAGCTGGCCCGTGGTGCCCAGCACCGGCCCGGGCCGCAGCCTGCGCAGCAGCATGAGCACCACGGTCCCCACGGCGCCGCCGGCCAGGCCCACCGCGGCGCTGGCGGCGAACGCGACCACCTTGCCGCCGGGGCCGCTGCTGTTCCCGGCCACCACGCCGTGGAAGACGAGGGCGCCCAGGATGGCTCCCACCGGGTCGATGAGCGTGCCCTCCCAGATGAGGATGTGCTGGAGCCGTTCGGTGGGACGTACGAAATTCAGCAGCGGTCCGACGACGGTCGGGCCGGACACGATCAGGATGGTTCCGAGCATCACGGCCGCGCCGCCCGACATCCCCAGCAACACCGCGGCGAGCAGCGCCGCCGACCCGGCGGTGAGCAGCACGCCGAGCCAGAGCAGCCGCACCACCACCCGCCGGGTGTGCTCCCTGAACCGCTTGAGGTCCAGGCCGAGCCCGGCGTCGTAGAGGATCACCGCGACGGCCAGCGAGACCAGCGGCGAGAAGGCGGACCCGAGCAGTTTCTCGGGGTTCACGTCACCGGTCAGCGCGCCGGCGGCGAATCCCACCGGCAGCAGGACGATCAGCGCGGGGACGCGCAGCCGGCCCGCCAGCAGCTGGGAGCCCACGGCCAGGACGACGATCAGCGCGAGGCCCGTGAACACCTGGTCCTCCGACAGGGCGGCGGCCGTGTTCACGGCCCGGTCCGCCGGGTCCGGTGCGCGCTGACCCGCCGCCACATCGCCCGCTGGACCTTGAGCGTCCCGGTTCCGACCAGGATCAGTACGGCGATGTTGAGCAGCAGCTGGAACAGAGACCCCAGGGCCTCGTCCCAGCTGGCGAACGCACAGGAGACCCCGATGTCGGCCGCCGCCGGAATCGTCGTCACCGAGATGAAGACGCCGAGCAGTGCGCTGGTGCGGGCCTCGGTCAGCGAGACGATGCCCACGACCGCGGCGAGCACGGCCACCACCGCCGAGAAGAAGTTGGGTGTGTTGATCAGGTTCGACACGGGCCTGAGGCCGAGTTCGAAGGCGCGCGGCTGGAGGGCGAAGCCGCGGACGAACAGGGCGAACAGGAAGGTCGCCGCCACGGCCAGCAGGAAGCCCCCGCACAGCGCCGCGAGGCCCTCCCGGACGGGGGGCCGGGAGCGGTGGTCGATGCCCAGGGCCACGCTGGTGACGGCCGCGTACTCCGGACCGACCACCATGGCCGCGACGATGAGGATCTGCGAGTTGGTGATGATGCCGACCGCGCCGATGACACCGGCGATGGCCATGAAGAGGTAGAAGCTCGGCGGATAGCGTCCCTCGGCCCGGATCCGGGCCTCCACCTGCTCCCACACCGGCACGCGCAGCCGCGACCCGAGGACCTCGGCCCCGGCTCTGGCCGCGTGGTCGGAGAAGGCCGTGTCGATCGGGTCGAGGACGATGGACCCCCGCCGTTCCAGTCCGAGGTCGCGCAGCCCGCGCAGCACCTCGTTGGCGACTCCGGTCAGGACGTCGCACACGATGGCGTCGCCGTCGGGGTTCCGTACGCTGTCGGGCCGCAGGGAGAGGTTGAGGACACACGGCTGGGCGCTCAACAGGGCCATGACGCTTCCCGTGAGGTCCGGCGGGCTGACGGCCCGGACGTGCAGCATGTCCAAGCGAATCTCCGCGGGTCAGAGGGGAGCGCACGGGTGCGTCGGGCACGGACGGGGCCGCCCGTCCATTAACGCGGCGGCCCGGGAGCTCGGCAAATCGGGTGCGGCCGCCGCGCGGCTCGGCGCGCGCGGGCCGCCGGGGTGCCCGATCGTGAGGACATGGGTACGTCCGACGGGATGACCGAGGCCGGCTTCCGCTCGCTCTACCGTGAACTGCGCCGGGCGGCCCCCGGTGGGGCCGGGCCCCGGGGGGCCCTGGCCACCCTCACCCCCGCGCGGACGCTGGCCGCGCTCCGCGAGGTGCGCTCCGGCCGCACGGTCTCGCTCGCCGCGCCCGTGAACACGCACGAGGCACCGGACAACGCCGAACCGGCGCAGCACCGGCTCACGGCGCCCGTCGGCGGCGCCCCGGACCCGGGCGGCCTGCAGTTCGCCCGGGACCGCATCGCCATGAACGTCCACGGCGACGTCGACAGCCACATCGACGCCCTGTGCCACGTCATCTACGAGGGCACCCTGTACGGCGGCGTCCCCGCCGCGGACGTGCTCTCCCCGGACGGCGCCGCGGCCCTCTCCATCGACCTGGCCCGCGACGGCATCGTGGGCCGCGGAGTGCTCCTGGACATCCCGCGCCTGCACGGCACCCGCTGGCTCGAACCGGGAACGCACGTGAGCGCGGAGGACCTGGCCGCCGCCGAAGCGCGGCAGGGGGTGCGGGTGGGCGCGGGCGACATCCTCCTCGTACGCGTCGGGCACCGGCGGCGGCGCCGGGAGCTCGGCGCCTGGGACGCGGCCGGCGCGCGGGCCGGACTGCACCCGACCGCCCTGCGCTTCCTGGCCGACCGCCACGTGGCCGTGCTCGGCAGCGACGGCAACAACGACACGGCTCCCAGCGCCGCGCGGGGCGTCGCCTTCCCGGTACACGTACTGGCCATCCACGCCATGGGGCTGCACCTGCTCGACTACCTGCAGTTCGAGGAGCTGGCCCCCTTGTGCGAGCGGGAGGGCCGGTGGTCGTTCGTCTGCGTGATCGCGCCGCTACGGCTGCCCGCGGCGACCGGTTCCCCCGTCAACCCCCTCGCGATCCTGTGACCTGCCGGGCGCCCGGGCGCTGCGGCCCGCCCGAGTCGCTGGGCATGCCCGCCGGAGCTACGTTGTAGGTGCTGGATGCACCCCAACTCACCCGACAGGAGCAGATCCGTGCTCCGGGGAGGTGGCCCGCATGCCCGAGGCGCGGGAGTACGACGTCATCATCATCGGTACGGGGGCCGGCGGCGGCACCCTGGCCCATCGTCTGGCGCCCACCGGAAAGCGGATCCTGCTGCTCGAACGCGGCGGCTACCTGCCGCGTGAACGGGACAACTGGGACTCGACCGAGGTCTTCGTCAAAGGGAAGTACCGCGCACCGGAGTTCTGGTACGACAAGAACGGAGACCGCTTCCCGCCCGAGGTGAACTACTACGTCGGCGGGAACACCAAGTTCTACGGCGCCGCGCTCTTCCGCCTGCGCCCCGAGGACTTCGGCGAACTCCGCCACCACGACGGCATCTCCCCCGCCTGGCCGCTGGACTACGGCGACCTGGAGCCGTACTACACGCAGGCCGAGCACCTCTACCTCGTCCACGGGCGGCACGGCGAGGACCCCACCGAGGGCCCGGCGAGCGCCCAGTACGCCCATCCGCCGGTACAACACGAGCCGCGCATCCAGCAGTTGAGCGACGACCTGGAGAAGCGGGGACTGCACCCCTTCCACCTGCCCATCGGAGTGAACCTCCTCCAGGACGACCAGGGGCGGGCGGCGCACGGCAGTGCCTGCATCCGCTGCGACCGCGTCGACGGCTTCCCCTGCCTGGTCGGGGCGAAGTCGGACGCCCAGGTCATCTGCGTGGACCCGGCGCTGGAACACCCCAACGTCGAACTGGTCACGCACGCCGACGTGCGCCGGCTGGAGACGGACCCCACCGGACGGAGCGTCACCTCGGTCGTCGCGGAACTGGGCGACGGCTCGACCGTCCGCTTCGCCGCCGCCGTCGTGGTGGTGGCCTGCGGGGCCGTCAACTCCGCGGTACTGCTGCTGCGTTCGGCCGACGACCGGCACCCGCGGGGGCTGGCCAACAGCTCGGACACGGTGGGCCGGCACTACATGCGGCACAACAACCTGGCCCTGATGGCGGTCTCCAAGGAACCGAACGGCACCAGGTTCCAGAAGACGCTGGCACTGCACGACTGGTACCTGGGCAGCGACGACTGGGACTTCCCCCTCGGGGGCATCCAGATGCTCGGCAAGTCCGACTCCGAGCAGATCCACGGCGAGGCGCCCCGCTGGGCCGGAGCCGTCACCCCGGACATGCCCTTCGAGGTACTCGCCCACCACGCGGTCGACTTCTGGCTGTGCGGCGAGGACCTGCCGGACCCGGACAACCGCGTCACCCTCGACGGGGACGGCGCGATCCACCTCGCCCTCGACGAGAAGAACAACACCGCCGGTCTGAAGCGGCTGCGGCACAAACTGCAGGGCATGCTCGGCCACCTCGGCATGCACGAGCACCATCTGCTGTCGCACAGCATCTACCTGCACAAGGGCATGCCCATCGGCGCCACGGCGCACCAGGCCGGCACCGTCCGCTTCGGACGCGACCCGCAGAGCTCCGCCCTCGACGTCAACTGCAAGGCCCACGACCTCGACAACCTCTACGTGGTCGACACGAGCTTCTTCCCGAGCATCGGGGCGGTCAACCCCTCGCTGACGGCCATCGCCAACGCCCTGCGCGTCGGGGACCACCTCGCCGAGCGCCTGCAATGACATGACCGGGACCCGGGCCGAACACCGCTGAGGCGTCCCGAGGAGGAGAACCATGGACCGCTACCCGCCCATCGCCGACCACGGACTCGTGGGGGACCTGCAGACCGCGGCCCTGGTGTCGTCGAGGGGGGTGATCGACTGGTTCGCGGCCCCGCGATTCGACTCCCCCAGCATCTTCGCCTCCCTGCTCGACCACGACGGGGGCGGGCACTTCCTGCTCGCGCCGGAACAGGAAGAAGGGACGTGGAAACAGCTCTACTACCCGGACACCGCGGTCGTGGTGACCCGCTTCATGTCCCCCGACGGCGTGGGCGAGACCGTCGACTACATGCCGGTCCACCGGGGTCTCACGGCGTCCGACCGGCACACCCTGGTCCGGGTGATCCGCGCGGTACGCGGCACCGTGCGCTTCTCCCTCGAATGCCGCCCCCGCTTCGACTACGCGCGGACACCGCACCAACTCGACCTGACGGAAGGCCGGGCGACCTTCCGGGCGCCCGGGGCGACCGCGTTCCTCCAGGCCACCTTCCCGCTCGAACGGGACGGCCAGGACGTCCGCGCCTCGATCACGCTCACCACGGGCCAGGCGGAGGCGGCGGTGTTCACCACCGACAGGGAGGGAAGCGCGACGCCGCCACCACAGCCGGAGCGCGACAGGATCACCGAGGAACTGTGGGAACAGGTCGACTACTGGCAGACGTGGGTGCGCACCTCGCACTACCACGGCCGCTGGGCGGAGATGGTGTACCGCTCGGCCATCACCCTCAAGCTGCTCACCTACGCCCCCTCCGGTGCCCCGGTCGCCGCCGCCACCATGGGTCTTCCCGAGCAGGTCGGCGGCGAGCGCAACTGGGACTACCGCTACACCTGGGTGCGGGACGGATCCCTGTCGGTACGGGCCCTGCTCGACCTCGGATTCGCGGAGGAGGCGGCCCGCTTCACCCACTGGCTCGGCGACCGTCTGCGCGCCCACGAGGGTCCGGACGGGGAGCCCCTGCAGATCATGTACCGCGTCGACGGTGACCCGCACCTGACGGAGGAGGTCCTGGAGCACTTCGAGGGCTACCGGGGTTCGTACCCCGTGCGCGCCGGCAACGCGGCCATGGACCAGTTGCAGCTCGACATCTACGGCGAGGCGCTGTACGCCCTGTCCGAGGGCCACGCGGTCGCCGTGCAGGCCGACTACCACGGCTGGAAGGCCCTCGCCCGGACCCTGGACTGGCTCGCCGATTCCTGGGACCGGCCCGACGAGGGAATCTGGGAGACCCGCGGCGGCCGGCAGGACTTCACCTACAGCCGTGTGATGTGCTGGGCGGCGTTCGACCGCGGCCTCAAGCTCGCCACCGATTTCAGCCGGCCGGCCGACACCGCCCTGTGGACGAAGGCCCGTGACGACATCCTCGAACAGGTCATGGAACGCGGCTGGAGCGAGAAGGAGCAGTCCTTGGTCCAGCACTACGGCAGCCACGTCCTGGACGCCTCGCTCCTGCTGATCCCCCGGGTCGGGTTCCTCGCGCCGAGGAGCGCCAGCTGGCTGTCCACCCTCGACGCCATGGACCGCGTCCTGGTGTCCGACAGCCTCGTCTACCGGTACGATCCGGCGGCCTCTCCCGACGGACTGCGCGGCTCGGAAGGGACGTTCAGCCTCTGCACGTTCCTCTACGTCGACGCCCTCACCCGTGCCGGACGGCTGCCGCAGGCCCGCTACACCTTCGAGAAGATGCACACGTACGCCAACCACGTCGGTCTGTTCGCCGAGGAGATCGGCCCCAGCGGCGAGCAACTCGGAAACTTCCCGCAGGCCTTCACCCACCTCTCGCTCATCATGGCCGCGACCACCCTCAACGACGCGCTCGACGCCGTCCGGCGCTGAACCCGCGTCCCGCCCCGCCGTGCGCGGCGGCCTGGCCCCGGGGGACCGGGCTGCTCTACCGTCGCCACCGGGGCCCCGGCCCGCGGGCTCACCGGTCGACCGATCAGGAGACACGCATGCGGATGCTGCTCAACAGTCCCGGGACCGTCGTCGCCGACGCGCTGCGCGGGATGGCGGCCGCCCATCCCGAGCTGGACGTCGACGTCGAGCGGCGGGTCGTCGTACGGCGGAACGCGCGGGACGGGGGCCGGGTCGGGCTGGTGTCCGGGGGCGGGTCGGGGCACGAACCGCTGCACGCCGGGTTCGTGGGGTACGGGATGCTGTCGGCGGCGTGCCCGGGGGAGGTGTTCACCTCGCCCGTGCCCGACCAGGTGCTGCGGGCGGCGGCGGCCGTGGACTCCGGGCAGGGGGTGCTGTTCGTCGTCAAGAACTACACGGGGGACGTGCTGAACTTCGAGATGGCCGCCGAACTCGCCGAGGAGGACGGCCTGCGGGTCGAGCGCGTACTGGTCGACGACGACGTGGCCGTCACCGACAGCCTGTACACGGCCGGGCGGCGCGGCACCGGGGCGACCCTGTTCGTCGAGAAGATCGCCGGCGCGGCCGCCGAGGAGGGCGCCCCGCTGGAGCGGGTCGCGGACCTCGCCCGGCGGGTCAACGCGGCCTCGCGGAGCTTCGGGGTGGCGCTCGGCGCGTGCACGACGCCGGCGAAGGGCAGCCCGACCTTCGACCTGCCCGACGGGGAACTGGAGCTGGGGGTCGGCATCCACGGCGAGCCGGGCCGGGAGCGGCGGCCCATGATGACGGCGCGGGAGATCGCGGAGGTCGCGGTGGGCGCCGTGCTGGAGGACCTGGCGCAGGTGGGTCCGGCGGACGGGCCGGTGCTGGCGCTCGTCAACGGGACGGGGGCGACGCCGCTGCTGGAGCTGTACGGCTTCCACGCGGAGGTGGCGCGGGTGCTGGCGGAGCGCGGTGTGCCGGTGGCGCGGACCCTGGTCGGCAACTACGTCACGTCCCTGGACATGGCGGGATGTTCGGTGACGCTGTGCCGCGCGGACGAGGAGCTGCTGCGGCTGTGGGACGCGCCGGTGCGGACGGCGGCGCTGCGGTGGGGGTGCTGAGAGGATGCCCGAGACGGAGAGGAGCCTTCCCGTGCGTGACGCGCAATTCTTCCGGCGTTGGATGACGGTGGCCGCGGCGGCGGTGGAACGCGAGGCGGACCGGCTGACCGAGCTCGACTCCCCCATCGGGGACGCCGATCACGGCAGCAATCTGCTGCGCGGGTTCACGGCGGTACGGGCGGCCCTGGAGGCGGACTCCGCCGCGAGCCCCGGGGCGGTGCTGACCCTGGCCGGGCGGACCCTGATCTCGACGGTCGGCGGGGCCTCGGGCCCGCTGTACGGGACGCTCCTGCGCCGCACGGGCAAGGAGCTCGGCGAGGCCGCCGAGGTCTCCGACGACGCGCTGCGCAAGGCCCTGTACGCCGGGGTGGGCGCGGTGGCCCAGCTCGGCGGGGCGGCGCCGGGGGACAAGACGATGCTGGACGCGCTGGTCCCGGCGGTGGCGGAGCTCGGCACCTCGTACCGGGCGGCGGCGGACGCGGCGGAGAACGGGGCGCGGGCGACGGTCCCCATGCTGGCCCGCAAGGGGCGGGCGAGCTACCTCGGTGAGCGCAGCATCGGGCACCAGGACCCGGGGGCGACCTCGGCGGCCCTGCTGCTCGGCGCGCTCGCGGACGTGGCGGAGGCATCGTGAGCGGGCCGGTGGTCGGGATCGTGCTGGTGTCGCACAGCGCGCGGGTCGCGGAGTCCGTCGCGGAGCTGGCGCGCGGCCTGGCGGCGGGCGGCCCGGTCGCCGCGGTGGCCGCCGCGGGCGGCACCCCGGACGGCGGCCTGGGCACGGACGCGGACCGCATCGCGGCGGCTGCGCGCGAGGTGGACGCCGGCGCGGGGGTCGCGCTGCTCGCGGACCTGGGCAGTGCGGTGCTGACGATCAAGGCGCTGCTGGTGGAGGACGAACTCCCGCCGGACGCCCGGCTGCTGGACGCGCCCTTCCTGGAGGGAGCGGTGGCCGCGGTGGTGGCGGCCTCCGCGGGCGCCCCCCTGGACGCGGTGGCGGCGGCGGCCGAGGAGGCGTACACGTACCGCAAGACCTGACCCCCGGGCGGGGGCCGGGCCCGGGGCCCCGTCCCGTCAGCGGCCGCGGCCGCCGCCGCGCAGGGATTCGATCTCGCGGCGGTCGCGCTTGGTCGGACGGCCCGTACCGCGGTCGCGGACGCCGACCACCTCCGCCTCGATGCGCGTCGGCGCCGGCGGGCTGTTGTCGACGAAGCACTCGGCGGCCACGGGCGCACCCACCCGCTTGGTCACCGGCCGCTTGACCACGACGATGCGCTCGCGCCCCGCGTGGAACAGCCGTACCTCGTCCCCCGCCCGCACCACCTGTGCCGGCTTCGCGCGCTCGCCGTTCACCTTCACGTGCCCCGCCCGGCAGGCGGTCGCCGCCACCGAGCGGGTCTTCGTCAGACGGACCGACCAGATCCAGGCGTCCACCCGGGCGGATCCCGTGGCCCCCGCGGTTCCCGCGCCCGTTCCCGTTGCTTCATCAGCCATGCCGGAACTCTAGCCAGCCGGGCCGCCCCGAGCGGAACACGTATGGGCGGAATCACCAAGGGCCATGGCATCTGCCATGTGTATCCACCCAAGGGAATTGCAAATGCGGGACACGTGCCCCTACCTTGTCGCACATGCAGTCCTACACCATCGGACAGGCGGCGCGCCTGCTGGGCGTCAGCCCGGACACCGCCCGCCGCTGGGCCGACGCCGGACGTGTCGCGACCCATCGCGACGACGCCGGACGGCGACTGATCGACGGCCGCGACCTGGCCGCGTTCTCCGTGGCCGTGGGACAAGGTGCCCACGCCGAGGACGAGGAGCCCTACACCTCGGCGCGCAACGCGTTCCCCGGCATCGTCACCGCCGTCAAGCTCGGAGACGTGGCCGCCCAGGTCGAGATCCAGGCAGGTCCCCACCGCCTGGTCTCCCTGCTCACCCGTGAGGCCGTCGAGGAGCTCGGACTGGAGGTCGGCATGCAGGCCACCGCCCGCGTGAAGTCGACCAGCGTGCACATCGACCGCACCTGAGCCTCCGGCACCAGCACACGTACGTTCCCACCCGCTCCGCCCGTCACCGGCGCGGGTCACCACCGCGCGGAACCGGCACCCGGCCGGCCGCCGACCCGACCGAGGAGCACCAGCTCATGTCCCCGATCCTGAACCGCCGCAGCGCCTTCGCCGCCGCGCTCACCGCCGCCCTCCTCGTACCCGCGCTGGCCGCCTGCGGCAGCAGCGACAAGAAGGACACGGGCGCCGCGGCGTCCCCCTCGGCCGGCGCCTCCACCTCCGCCGAGCCGAAGGCCGCGAACCTCACCGTCCTCGCCGCGTCCTCGCTCACCGACGTCTTCAAGACCGCGGGTGCCGCGTACGAGAAGGCGCATCCCGGCACGAAGGTCACCTTCTCCTTCGCCGGCTCCCAGGAGCTCGCCGCCCAGGTCAAGCAGGGCGCCCCGGCCGACGCGCTGGTCACCGCCGACACCAAGACCATGGACGGTCTGAAGGCCGAGACCGACGACCCCGCGATCATCGCCAAGAACCGCCTGGTCATCGCCGCCGGCAAGGGCAACCCGTTCAAGGTCGACGAGCTGAAGGACCTGGCCGACACCAAGATCAAGGTCGTGCTCGCCGCGCCCGAGGTCCCGGTCGGCCGCTACAGCAAGCAGATCCTCGACGCCCAGAAGATCGAGGTGAAGCCGGTCTCCCAGGAGGCCAACGTGCGCGCCGTGCTGAGCAAGGTCGAGCTCGGCGAGGCCGACGCCGGCCTCGTCTACAAGACCGACACCATCAAGTCCGGTGACAAGGTCTCCGTCGTGGACATCCCGGACGCCGAGAACGCCGTGGCCTCCTACCCGGCCGCCACCCTCAAGTCGTCCAAGAACGCCGAGGCCGCCGCCGCGTTCGTGGCCTGGCTGAGCACCCCCGAGGCGCAGAAGATCCTCCAGGACGCGGGCTTCCAGAAGGCGTAACCGCCGCCGCGACCGCGGGGATCGAGAGGGACTGCCTGGTCCGGGGGGACAGGCGGTCCCTTTCGCCGTGTCCCGCCCGGCCCGCGCCGAACGCCGCGGGTACCCGCCTTCCCCCTACGCTTCAGCCAGGAACCCACATGAGCAGACACCTCGCCCGCACCCGCACCCGGCCCCCCGTGACCCTGGCGCTGCCCGCGCTGCTCGCCGTCGCCTTCCTGCTGCTCCCCCTCATCGGCATCCTCAGCCGCACCGCGTGGGGCGAGGTCGGCGCGCACCTCAGCAGCCCGGGCGTGGTGCAGGCGCTGCGCCTGTCGCTCTTCGTGTCCCTGTGGGCGCTGGGCCTCTCGCTGCTCCTCGGCGTGCCGCTGGCCTGGCTGCTGGCCCGGGTCCCGTTCAAGGGGAAGGCGTTCGTCCGCTCGCTGGTGCTGCTGCCGATGGTGCTGCCGCCGACCGTCGGCGGTGTGGCGCTGCTGCTGGGTTTCGGCCGGCGCGGACTGCTCGGGCCCTGGCTGGAGGGCACGTTCGGGATCACGCTGCCGTTCCACACGTCAGGGGCCGTCGTCGCGGCCACCTTCGTCGCGATGCCCTTCCTCGTCATCAGCCTGGAGGGCGCGCTCGGCGGCCTCAAGCAGAGCTACGAGGAGACCGCCGCCTCCCTCGGCGCCTCGCCGGTCCGGGTGTTCTTCACCGTGACCCTGCCGATGGTGGCGCCCGGCCTGATCGCGGGCGCCGCGCTGACCTGGGCCCGCGCGCTCGGCGAGTTCGGCGCCACCATCACCTTCGCGGGCAACCTGCCCGGCACCACCCAGACCCTGCCGCTCCAGGTGTACCTGCTGCTCCAGGACGAGCCGGAGGCCGCCACCTCGGTCTCGCTGCTGCTGCTCGTGATCGCCATGGCCGTACTGATCGCCCTGCGCGGCCGCTGGACGGGCACCCCGGTCGCCGCGCGGTCCGCCGGTGCCCCGGCGACGGCGACGGACGGGGCGGAGGCCGCGGCCGCCGAGGCCGAGCGGGCACCGGGCGCCCCGCTGCCGGCGGCCGAGGTCCCGGCCGCCCCCCAGGACACCGGCCACTGGCCGCTGCACGCCACCGTCACCGGTTTCAACGAGCTCACCCTGGACGCCGGTCCCGGCACCACCATCGCCGTCGTCGGCGAGAACGGCGCCGGCAAGACCACGCTGCTGCGCGCCCTGCTCGGGCTGACTCCGCGCGCCCACGCCGAACTCCGGCTCGGCGACGCCGACGTCACCGCGCTGCCCCCGCACAAGCGACAGGTGGCTTGGGTCCCGCAGGACGGCGCCCTGTTCCCGCACCTGAGCGCGCTGGCCAACACCGCGTACGGGCTGCGCGCCCGCCGGGTGCCGCGCGCCGAGGCCCGCCGCGAGGCGCAGCTGTGGCTGGACCGGCTCGGCGTCGGCCACCTCGCCGCCCGCAGGCCCGCGCAGCTGTCCGGCGGCCAGGCCCAGCGGGTGGCGCTGGCCCGCGCGCTGGCCGCGCGGCCCCGCCTGCTGCTGCTCGACGAACCGCTCGCGGCCCTCGACCAGACCACGCGGGCCCGGGTCCGGCACACCCTGCGCACCCACCTGGCCGGCTTCGGCGGGGTCTGCCTGATCGTCACGCACGACCCGGTCGAGGCGGTCTCGCTCGCCGACCGGGTCCTCGTACTCGCCGACGGGCGCACCCTCCAGGACGCCCCGCCGGCCGAGGTCACCCGCCATCCCCGCTCCCCCTGGGTGGCACGGATGCTCGGCCGCAACGCCTGGCCCGGCACCGCGTCGGCCGACGGCTTCGCGCTCCCCTCCGGAGGGCGTCTGGTGACGGCGGAGACCCTGCCCGAGGGGTCCCGGGCGCTGGCGATCATCGGCCCGGAGGCGGTGTCCGTACACCGCGACCGCCCGGCCGGCAGTCCGCGCAACGTCTGGCAGGGCTCCGTACGGGAGATCACCGCGGTCGGCAGCCGGCTGCGCGTGCTCGTCGGCTCGGCCGAAGCGCCCGACCTGGTCGCGGAGATCACCCCGGAGGCGGCGGCCGAACTGGGCCTGGTCGACGGCTCGAAGGTGTGGACCAGCGTGAAGGCGACCGAGGTCACGCTCGTCGAGCTCTAGGCCGGCCTTTCGGATCAGGACGGATCAGGGGGTGTGCCGGACCGCGAGCCAGTCTCCCCGGGCGAAGGCGTCGACTCCCACCACGGTGCGGCCGGTGCGGGGGGCCGCGACCGACAGGACGCCCTCCGAGCGGGCGGCCGCGAACTCCGGGGCGGCGAGGGTGAGGACGGCGGCGCGTTTGCCGGTGGTCCGGCGGAACTCGGCGAGCAGACGGTCCGTCAGGGCCGATTCCTTGCGGTCCACCGCGGCGGGCGCGTACGTCCGTACGACGGCCAGCGCGCCCGTCGCCGGCTCCCGGGCGGCGGCCGCCAGGGCCTCGCGCAGGGCCCGGATCCGGGACAGTCCGCCTCCCGCCACGGTGGGCTCGGCGGTGTCCAGCGACAGGAACCGCACGCCGCGGTGCACGAACCCCGGCCGGCCCGCGCCGGTCAGCAGGAAGTCGGCGCCCGGGGCGTCGGCGCCGACGGCGAACCGCCAGGGCCGCGCCCGCACCCCGGCCTCGGTCGTCACGATCGGATCCCGGACCACGGGCACGGCGGCGGGTCCGGTGGGCGGGGTCCGGGCGCCGAGCGTGTCGAGGCCGAGCCGCCCGGGCCCGGTCCCCCCGACCGCCGAGAACCGGGTGACGGCGAGCGGCGGCTGCGCGGTGGCCGGGAGGGGGAAGGCGACCTCCCGCCAGCCGGTCCAGTCCACTGCGGGCCCCGGCACCTTGACGGCGGCCCCGTCGGCGTCGGCCAGCTCGACGGTGGGCCGGGCCCCCGAGCCGTCGCCGTCCACCCAGAGCGTGAGCGCCCGGGCCAGTTCCGGCACCGGCACCGGCCTCGGCGGCGCGGCCCCGCCCTGCGCCCCGGCCCGGGGCAGCTCCAGAGCGAGCCCCGCCCCCGGATGCCCCTCGGTCACGGAGGCACCCGGTCCGGTCCACTCCCCGGCGTCGGCCAGATCGGAGACGGGCAGCGTCACCAGCCCGACGCCGAGGGGGATCTCGACGGTGGCGGCCCCGACCGCGGCGCGCAGGTGGCCGGTGGCCTGGGGGACGAGGGCGGTGACGGTGAAGCCGCCCAGGCCGTCGTCGGTGACGCTCCATCGGGACCGGTCGAACTCCAGGGCCACGTCCCGGGGTTCCACGACAGCCGCCGCGCCCTGCGCGTCATAGCCCGTCAGCCGGAACCCCGTCTTCTCCCCCTGCTGCGCGAGCCCGATCCGGGACCGGGTGGGCCGGATCCGGGTCAGCGGGCCGAGCACCGTGAGCAGGAGCGCTCCGTGCGCCGTCGCGCGCCGAGCGTGCGCCATCGCACGGCCGGGGCGCAGGGCGCGGAACACCCCGCCCGGACCGACCGTGCCCGCCCCCTGCGCGGACCACACCGGCGCGCCCGGGGCCGGGCCCAGCAGCGCGTCGTACCCGGTGGCCGTGAGGGTCCGGCCGAGCCCGGGGAAGACCCGGGTGAACTCCTCGGCGGTGCCGCCGACGGGCTCGACCCGGAACCCGGCGATCCGGCCGGAGCCCGCCGGGGCGGTGAGGGCGATCCCGTTCGCCACGGGCCGCAGCGGTCCGTCCGAAGGGGAGTTCTCCAGCGCGAGGACGCTCGCCCCGCTCAGCCCGGCGAGCAGGGTCGTGGAGCCGCCGCCGTCGAGGTTGAGGGCCTCGTACGAGCCCAGCCGGTGCATCATCGCGCCCAGCGCGGTCAGGGTGAGCCCGCCGCTGTCCCGCTGGCGGCCGTCCACGACGAGGATCCGCAGCCGTCGCCCGTCCCGCGAGAACCCGACGGCGGTGCGCGGGGCGGCGGTGTTGTTCGGTTCGCCGTCGTGGTCCTGCGGGACTCCGGCCACGACGAGGGCCTCGCGGCCGCCGACGGCCGCGACCGGGACCGGGCCGCCGCCCGCGAGGGCCCGGGCGGCGACGGCCACGGCGTCCCCGAGCCGCAGGGCGGCGAGTTCGGCAGCGGCGGCGCTGTCCCCCGCGGCCGCCGCCAGCAGGGTCGTACCGGGCTCCGGACGCTCCCGGCGCAGCGACCCCGGGCGGCCCCGTACGGGAGGGGCGGCGGCCGCGACCCGGCCGCCCCGGACCTCCACGGCGGCACCCAGCGCGGGCAGCCGCGTCCCCGGCCAGTCGGCGGTGTAGGCGCACAGGCCCCCGGCGGCGGGCCGCGCCGCGTTGTAGCCCGTCAGCGGGCGCACCGCCCCGCCCGGCAGGGTGACGCTCCCGTCGAGCGCGATGCGCAGGACCCGGCCGGCGCCGTCCGCGCCGAATCCGACGGCCGGGGCCGCCGCCGGCCCGGGGCCCGCCGAATGCAGCAGCCGCCCGCCGCCCAGGCCGGGGCCGAGCGGTGCGCCCGTACCCCGGATGTCGAAGAAGTCGCCGTTCACGGCGGCGACCACGCGCCTCCCGGGTCCCGCGGAGTGGCGTGCGGCGGACTCGGCGACGGTGGCCGGGCCGCGGCCGCGGCCGCCCAGGTACTCGGCGCGGACCCCGCCGCTCCCGCCCAGGTCGACGAGGAGCTCGTCGATCCGCAGCCAGCGGTCGCGCTCCAGCCGGTCGTAGGACTCCAGCCTCACCCCCGGGGCGATCTGCCGGCCGGTACGGGCGGTCTCGATCCCGTCGGACCCCGCGGCGACGGCGTGCGCGGGGGAGGCGGCGGCGGGGGCGACGAGGAGGACGGCGAGCAGGACGGGCAGCAGCGGACGCGGGCTCAGCACCCGAGCAGGATCGGCCACTCGGCCCGCTCCGGGCGGGCACATCCGCCCGTGCCCCGGGGATTCAGCCATTCGCCCCTCGTCCGGCCCCGGATAAGGATTTGGCCGCCGGATACCGGGCTGGCAAGGTTCGAGCGTGCTCGTCGCAGGTCAGCGGGCATCCGCATCGTGATCACATGTTCCCGTGGGGGGTACACACCGCATGTCCTTCAACGAGCCGCAGGGCCCGCCGACTCCAGCTCCGGCTCAACCCCCGGCCGAGGCCCCCGCACCGACGCCGGAACCGGCTCAGCCCCCGGCCGAGGCCCCCGCTCCCACAACGGCTCCGGCACCGGCACCGGCACCGGCACCGGAGCAGCCGACGCCCACCGCCCAGCCCGTGCCCGTGCCCGTGCCCGTGCCTCAGCAGTCGGCACCCCACCAGCAGATACCGCACCAGCCGTACCAGGCCCCGGCCTACCCGGCTCAGCCCCACCCCGGCCAGCCCCACCCCGGCCAGCCGTATCCCGGGTACCCCGCCGGCCCGTACCCCGGCATGCCGTACACCGCTCCGTGGCCCCCCGCCGACGTACTGCGCTCCCCGCGCGGCCTGGCCCTCGCGGTCAGCCTGCTCCTCGGGGTCGCGGCCGCGGTCAACCTCTTCTCCGCGGCCGTCAGCGGGTACGCCTACTCGCTCATGAAGCGCGTGACCGCCGATCCCGCGGCCGTCGCCGAGGGCACGCTCGACCGCTCGGACGTCCTCACCGGGATCGCCGGCGCCCTCCAGAGCCTGGTCCTGACGGCGACGGCGGTCGTCTTCATCATCTGGTTCCACCGCGTCCGCGTGAACGGCGAGATCATGCGCCCCGACGCCTTCTCACAGACCCGCGGCTGGGCCATCGGCGGCTGGTTCATCCCGATCGGCAACCTGTTCCTGCCGTACCGGACGGCCAAGGAGACCTGGACCGCCAGCACCCAGTTCGCACCGGACGGCTCGTTCCGTCCGGTCTCCCCCGCACCCGTGACCGCATGGTGGGTCACCTGGGTCTCCTCGCTGGTGCTCGACCGCGTGTCCGGCTACATGTACAAGCGGGCCGACACTCCCGAGGCCCTGCGCGACGCGTCCGCCGTGGCGATGGTCGGCTGCGTGGCGACGGCCGCCGCGGCCGTCCTCGCCGTCCTCTTCGTCCGCAAGCTGACGGCCATGCAGAACCGCAAGGCGGGGCAGGGTCCGAACGCGGCGCTCTGACCCGCCCCCCGGCGGCGGCCCCCGCGGCTCACGGCGCCGCCGCCTCCCCCGGTACGGCGAACTCGCACCACACGCTCTTCCCGCCGCCCCGGGGCTCCACGCCCCATGCCTCGGCCAGTTGGTCCACCAGCAGCAGCCCGCGCCCCGACACCGCCCAGTCGCCCGCCTCGCGCCGGCGCGGCAGGGCGCTGCTGGTGTCCTCGACCTCGATCCGGATGCGGCCCTCCGGGGTCAGCCGTACGTTGAGGTGGCCGCCGCCGTCGGTGTGCACGAGGGCGTTGGTCATCAGCTCGTCCGCCGCCAGTTCGATCTCGTCGGCCCGGTCCGCCGCGCCCCACGCCGCCACCGCCGCCCGGATCAGGTGGCGGGCCATCGCCGGGCCGTCGGGATCGCCCGGGGTGAGCGGCAGGCGCAGCGGGCCGCCGCCGCGCGGGGCGGGAGTGCCGCGGCGGCGCAGCAGGAGCAGGGCCATGTCGTCGCCCGCGCCCGCGTCACCGACCAGGTCGCACAGGACGTCGGCGAGTTCCTCGACGTCCACCGGCCCGACGTGGACCGCCTCCATCAGCTCCTGCATCCCTGCCCCGGGGGAACCGTCCGAGCGCTCCAGCAGGCCGTCCGTACACAGCACCAGGGTGTCCCCGGGGTGCAGTTCGAGGCTGGTGACGGGGTAGCCGGAGCCGGAGCCCGCTGCGTCGCGCGGCGGCAGGCCGAGCGGGAGTCCGCCGGCCACGGGGACGCGGTGGCAGCTTCCGTCGCCGCGCCGCACCACCGGGTCGAGGTGGCCGGCGCGGACCAGCTGGAGCATGCCGGTGTTCAGGTCCACCTCGGCGTACGTACAGGTGGCGAACCGGTCCGTCTCCAGTTCCCGCAGGAAGGCCGAGGCCCGCGCCATGGCCGTGCCGGGGGTGTGCCCCTCGGACACGTACGCCCGAAGGACGATCCGCAGCTGTCCCATGACGGCCGCGGCGTCCGTGTCGTGTCCCTCCACGTCGCCGATCATCACCCCGACGCGTCCCTCGCCGAGCTGGACCACGTCGTACCAGTCCCCGCCGATGTCCCGCCCCATCCGGGCGGCCCGGTACCGTACGGCGATCCGTGCGCCAGGCACCTCCGGGATCCGGCGCGGCAGCATCGCCCGCTGCAGGCCCTCCGCGAGATCGTGCTCCTGCTCGAAGAGGATGGCCCGCTGGAGGCTCTGGGCGATGCCGCTGCCGAGGGCGACGAGCAGGTTGCGCTCCTCGGCGGTGAAGTCCCCGTCCCGCTGGTACAGCAGCCCGAGCGCGGCGATGGCCCGGCCCTGGGCAATCAGCGGCAGGTAGACGCCGCTGCGCACGGACAGCGGCTCGATGTACGGCCACAGCTGCGGGTAGCGCTCCTGGAACTCCTCGCGCGAGGCGATGAACACCGGCTGGAGGTTGCGCACGGCCTCGCTCATCGGGAACCGCGCGTCGATGCGGGTGTACTCGATCTCCGGGACGTAACTGCCGAGCTGCCCCTCCGCGACGAGGTGGATCCGGCCGCCGTCGACGATGCCGAGCATCACGCTGACCGCGCCGAGGTGCCCGAGGGCTCCGGGGTCCTTGAGGACGTCGGTCACGTCGTTGACGGTGCGGGCGTGGGCCAGGATCGCGCCGGTCCGCTCGACGACCCCGGTCATCCGGCGGCGCCCCTCGTCCTGCTCCCCGCCCGCACCGCGCTCGCCGGGGTCGTGGGCGGCGTCGCGCAGGATCCCGATGATGCGGTAGGGGCGGCCGTTCGCCTCGCGCAGGACGTGGCCCTGGATGTGGGTCCAGACGGGTGTCCCGTCGCGCAGGCGCGTCCGTACGTACGCCCCGTAGTGGCTGCGGCCGTCCTTGAGCGCCTGGGCCACCCGGGCGTCGAGGCGGGCCTCCTCGCCGGGCGGGACCCTCGCCCGCAGCCCCGCCGGGGTTCCGGTGAACTCCTCGGGGCGCAGGTCGAGGACCTCGAGGGCGGTGGGATCCAGATGCATCTGCCCACTGTCGAGGTCCCAGTCGAAGGTGCCCATGCGGTTGAGCGCGAGGCTCATGTCCGGCTGCGCGGGCCAGTCGACCTCGGGGCTCGCTCCCCTTTCGGCCATGCAGCCAGGGTCTCACCGTTCCCGCACGCGTGCCCGCACAAGACGCCCCCTAAGGGGTCTCCTCGGCGGCGCGGGCGGACGGTGTGCCGGAGTCCGGCGGGCTTCCGGGCGGGGGCTCGGACGCCGGCTCGGAAGCGGGCCGCGACGCCTCCTTCGAGGCCGGGGGCGTCGACACCGGCTTCGACGCGGGCTTCGACGGCGGCCCGGACGACGGCGGCGGGGAGGCCGGCGGGGGCGAGGACGCGGGCGCCGACCCGGCCGGTGACGGCGAGGGGGGCGGCTCGGACGCGGGCGCCGAGGAGCTCGCGTGGGCGGGGTGCGAGGGCGTGACCGGCGCGGTCGGGAGCACCGGTGGCGGCACGGGCTTGTCGTGCTCGCCCTCGTGGTCGCCCCGGTCGCGCTCGAACCAGCGGTGGTCGTGGTGGTCGTAGATCACGAACTTGTGGACGACCGTCTCCGACGGGGCGATGACCACCACCTTCGACGGCTGGTACGTGCTCCACGGCTGCCCCTGCCGCACGGGATCGGCCGGCAGCGCCACCGGGGGGCCGAGCGGGTTTCCGCACGCGCACCGCACCCGCGGCACGCCACGGTCGTCGATCAGCACCGCCGTGCCGGCCTGGAGCACCGCCTGGTAGGCGGTGGCCTTGCCGTCGCGGTAGCCGTGGTTGGTGACCCGGGTGTCCGTGCGCAGCTGCACCGGGGTGAGCGAGCGCAGATATCCGGGGACGGCGCGCGGGGGGATGCCGAGTGCCGAGGCGAAGGCGCCGTTCTTGGCGGGCTGGGCGGACAGCGCCCGGATCTGCTTCTCGACGTCGCAGCTCGCTACGGACTGCGTGCCGCCGTAGAGGCCGGGCGCCGCACCGCTGATGCTGCGGGTGGCGGTGGCACTGGCGCTGGCACCGGTGCCGGGCGTGGCGCTCGGCGGTGACGGAACCGGGCTCTGCGGCGGCTCCATCGCCTCGCCCGCGGCGGTGGACTCGGTGAAGGGGTCCGGGCCGGTGGCGGAGGCGGGCTGGAGGAACACCTCGCCGCGGGCGGAAGGGGAACCGCCCGGCCGGGTCAGCACGACGACCAGGGCGACGAGCGCGGCCACCGCGATGGCGGCGGTGGCCACCCGGGGTACGGACCGCCACCAGGGCCTCCCGGGCGGTGGTCCCGGTGGCGTACCCCCGGACGGTGGAGCGGGCGGAGTCGGCGGCGGTCCCTGCCGCCCGCCCGACAGGGGGCCGGACGGCGGCCCGGTGGGGCGCGGGCCCGGCGGCCTCGCGGACTGCGTGGGCTGCTGCGGCTCCTGGCCGGGGCCGGAAGGTTGCGTGGTCACGGGCTCTTCTCCCAGGCGGCGGAATTCCGGTCCCTGCGGACCATTGTGTGCGTCGTCCCGGTGGTGGCCGCAAGCCGAGCGTGCCTACGGTTGCGGCGTGAGCGTGAGCGGTCCGTCGTCCTCCCGTCCGGCATCACCGCGTCCGGCGGCCCGGGGCTCCGCGCGGCCTTGGCGGGACGCCCTCGTGGCCGTCGTGGCGGGTTTCGCGGTGATGGCCGCCGTCGCGGCGGCGGGTCTGGCGTGCGCGGGCGCGACCGGTCTGCCCGGCGGGGCGTTCCCGCGGGTGCTCGCGGCGGTCGTCGTGATGGCGGCCGGCGGAACGGTCGAGGTGACGGGCGGGGCCGGCTTCCTGGCGGAGGCGGACGCGAGCCTGTCCGTACTGCCGCTCTCGGTGAGCCTCGCCGGGGCCCTCACGGCCGGCGCCCTGTTCCTGCGCCCCCTGCACAACCGGGCGGTGGCCCGGCCGGGGGAACTCCTCGCCCGCGCCGCTCCGCTGGTCCTGCTGTGGCTGCTCGCCCTCACCGGCGCCGCGCTCCTGGCCCGGCAGACCTTCGGGATCGCGCCGGGCGACTCGCCCGTCGCCGATCTCGGGGAACTCCTCGACGCCTCCCCCACGGTGGGTTTCCGGGCCGCCCTGCCCGCGACCCTCGGCTTCGGACTGCTGTGGATCCTGGGCCTGTTGCTGATCGCCCTGCTGGTCTCGCGCCGCGCCCCGCTCCCGGCCGGGCTGGTCCGCTTCCACACCGCGGTGCGTCCCGCCGCCTTCGCCACCGTCGCACTGCTCCTCGCGTACGTGGTCCTCGGCATCGGCGTCGCTCTGGTGGTGGCCGCCACCCAGGGGCACGCGGACCGGACCTTCGCGGTGATCCTGCTGGGCCTGCCGAACCTGGCCTGGCCCGCGCTCACCCTGGGGTTCGGCGGAGCCTGGGAGGGAAAGGCCGAGGGGCCGTTCGGGCTGCCGGTGCCCCGGCTGCTGGACGAGGTGCTGCGCGGTCCCGATCTGTCACGGGTCGACGTGGCCTCGCTCGCCGAGCATGACTCCCGCGCCTGGTGGCTGGTGGCCGTGGCCGCCGTGGCGCTGCTCGGTACGGGCTTCCTGGCCGCCGTACGCTCCCCGGCCGGCGTCCGCGCCTGGCAGCACGCGCTCCACCTGGGCGTGGCCCTCGCCCTCGCCACCCTGACGGTGTGCCTGCTGGCCGGTGTCCAGGCCCGGTTCGGCCTGTCGCTGCTGGGCATCGGGGACGCCGGCGGGCTCGGCGGCCGTGCGGAACTGCGCCCGGTGCTGTGGCGGAACGTGGGCCTCGCCCTGCTGTGGGGCGCCCTCGCGGGCTTCCTCGGCGCGCTGGCGGCCCGGCCCGTGCACCGCCGAGGCCTCGTCGAGCAGCGGCCCGAGCCGCCCGACCCGCCCGCCGCAGCGGGAGGCTGACCGGGGGTTTCAGCCGGGGTCCTCGTCCCGGAACACCGGCAGGGCCCAGCGCGGCGGCGGGGGCGGCGCGCCCGGCGGCGGGGCCGCCCGCGCACCCGCGCGGCGCAGCGCCCCGGTGAACTCCAGGCAGCTGTTCCACCGGTCGTCCGGGGATTTGGCGAGCGCCTTCGCCAGCACCTCGTCGACCGCCGCCGGCAGACCGGGCCGCAGCGAACTCACCGGGGGCGGCGGATCGAACTGGTGGGCCCAGAGCAACGCCATGTCGTCCTCCCGCCGGAAGGGCGGGCTCCCGGTCAGCGTCTCGTGGACGACGCAGCCGAGGCTGTACACGTCGCACCGGCCGTCGACCGGCTTGCCGGAGATCTGCTCGGGCGCCACGTAGTCCAGGGTGCCGACGAACTGCCCGACGCTCGTGAACCCGGTCAGCGAGAGCGACTTCTTCGTCAGACCGAAGTCCGTCAGGTACACGTGCTCGGGGTGCTCGCTGTCGGTGCCCTCCGCGACCAGGATGTTCCCCGGTTTCACGTCCCGGTGCACCAGGTCGTGGGCGTGCGCCGCGTCCAGCGCCGAGGCCACCTGGCCGGCGATCCGGGCGGCCGTCTCCACCGGCAGCGGCCCGGTGCGGTCCAGCAGGGCGCGCAGGTCCTGCCCGGGGACGTAGCGCATCGCGATGTACAGCAGTCCCTCGGTCTCGCCCGCCTCGAAGACCGGCACGATGTGCGGGTGGTCGATGGCCGCGGCGACCTTGGACTCGTGGGCGAAGCGCCGGCGGAAGACGTCGTTGCGGGCGAGTTCGGGGGCCAGCAGCTTGAGGGCGACCGGCCGGTCCAGCCGCAGGTCCCGGGCGAGGTAGACGACCGCCATGCCGCCGCGGCCGATCTCGCTCTCCACCAGGTATCCGGCGATCCGCTTGCCGCGCAGGTCCGAGGGGCGGCCGCCCAGGGGCTCGGCGGCCATCACCCTCCTCCGCCCTCGGGCGGGGTCACGATCCGCGTGGGCTCGTGCCCGGCCGCCGGCGCCGCCCGGTCGGACCCGGCCGGCCCGGACTCCGCGGGCTCCGGCTCGGACCGCTCGGGGTCGGACGGCTCCGGCTTGGACCGCTGCGGCTCGGACGGCTCCGGCTCGGACCGCTGCGGCTGCGCCGGGGCCCCGGGGCCGTCGTCGACCGCGTACGTCACGAGGCCGGTGCCGTCCCCGTACATCCACCGCCCGGAGGCCTCCTCGTACAGCCAGACGGACTCCCCCTCGATCACGATGCCGGCCCGCAGTCCGCGCGTCGCCGCCCGGAAGGCCTCGGCTTCGGTGCGCCCCGGGGCCAGTTCCCCGGCGGCCCGCCGGTAGCGCTCCAGTGCCTCGGCGGTGCGCGCGAGCAGTGGCAGCGGGTCCTCGGCGCGCGCCGCCGGCCGCCCGCCGGCCGGCGGCGGCTCGGGTACGGGGACCAGCAGGCGCCCGTCCACCCAGGCGGACCAGCCGTTGGCGCACAGGATCTCCCCCCACTCCCCGCGCCGGGACAGCAGCCGTACGGGCAGGAAGGGGTCCAGGGCCGCGGTCGGCCGGGAGACGTCGGGCTCCTCCCAGGCGGGCAGCCCCTCCCGGGGGACCACGTGGGTGGGGTGGAAGTCGGCGGGACCGGCGGCGGTGGTCATCGGCGGCTACTTCCGCATGATCGCGGGCTCGTGGCGGCGCAGCAGCCGCAGGACCACCACCCCGAACAGGACGGACAGGGCGACCAGCATCCCCATGTCCAGCAGCCACACCCCGGCGCTGTGCGCGAAGAGCGGGTCGTCGGTGATCTCCCCGGGCACGATCGCGCCGAGGTCGATGGTGCCCGCCATGGCCCCGAGCGCCCAGCGCGAGGGCACCAGCCAGGCCAGCTGTCCGATCACCGGCACGCCGTCGAGCTGGAGCAGGGCCCCGCAGAAGACCACCTGGACGATGGCGAGGAGGACCAGCAGCGGCATGGTGACCTCCTCCTTGCGGACCAGGGCGGACACCAGCAGGCCGAGCATCATCGCGGTGAAGGACAGCAGGGCGACGGCGAGGGTGATTTCGACGAGGGGCGGCATGAAGACGCCCTTGCCGCCCGGCGCGTTGGTGTCGACCCCGTACAGGCCGACCAGCGTCAGCACGACGGCCTGGGCCACGGTGACGGCGCCGAGCACCAGCACCTTGGACATCAGGTAGGCGGACCTGGACAGCCCGACGGCCCGTTCCCGCTGGTAGATGACGCGTTCCTTGACCAGCTCGCGCACGGCGTTGGCGGCGCCGGTCAGCACGCCGCCCACGCACAGGATGAGCAGGGCGTTAATCGCGGTCTGGGCCGTGAGGGCGCTGCCGGCGAGGGCCCGGGCCATGGCGCCCATGACGAACGGCAGCGCGATCATGATGGCGAGGAACGTGCGGTCCGCGCTGAGCGCGGCGGCGTAGCGGCGCATCAGCGTGGAGAGCTGGGAGCCCCAGCTCTGGGCCTTGGGCGGCGGGGCGACGAAACCGGCCGCCTGGGGCCGGTCCCCCTCCTGCCGGGGCTGGCGCGCCGCGTTCCGTACGTACGTGCGGTGCTGCGGGGAGGCGAGGTACTCCCCCGCCCAGTCCCGGTCCCGTTCGTTCTCGAAGGCTTCGAAGGCCTCGGGCCACTGGTCGAAGCCGAAGTACCCGAGGGTCTCCTCGGGCGGCCCGAAGTAGGCGATGCGCCCGCCCGGGGCGAGGACCAGCAGCCGGTCGCAGACGTCGAGGCTGAGCACGCTGTGGGTGACGACGATGACGGTGCGGCCGTCGTCGGCGAGGCCGCGCAGCATGTGCATGACTGAGCGGTCCATGCCCGGGTCGAGTCCGGAGGTGGGCTCGTCGAGGAAGAGCAGCGACGGCTTCGTGAGCAGCTCCAGGGCGACGGAGACGCGTTTGCGCTGGCCTCCGGAGAGGCTGTGGATGGGCTGGTCGGCGCGGTCTCCGAGGCCGAGTTCGCCGATCACCTCGTCGACGCGGGCCTGGCGTTCGGCCGGGGCGGTGTCCTGCGGGAAGCGCAGTTCGGCGGCGTAGGTGAGGGCGCGGCGGACGGTGAGCTGGGCGTGCAGGATGTCGTCCTGGGGGACCAGGCCGATGCGGCTGCGCAGTTCGGCGTAGTCGCGGTAGAGGTCGCGGCCGTCGTAGAGGACGGTTCCGTGGTCGGCGGGGCGCAGCCCGGTGAGGGCTCCCAGGAGGGTGGACTTGCCGGCTCCGCTGGGGCCGATGACGGCCAGCAGGCATTTGGCGCCCACCGGGAAGGAGACGTGGTCGAGGAGGGTCTTGCGGCCGTGGTCGACGGCGACGGCGAGCTCCTGGACGTCGAGGGAGACCTCGCCGGTGTCCACGTACTCCTGGAGCTGGTCGCCGACGAGGACGAGGGCGGTGTGGCCGATGCCGATGACGTCGCCCTCGGTGACGGGGGCGCGGTCGGTGCGGACGCCGTTGAGGAAGGTGCCGTTGTGGCTGCCGAGGTCGGCGATCTCGTACGTGCCGTCGGCGAGGGCGCGCAGTTCGGCGTGGCGGCGGGAGACGACGAGGTCGTCGATGACGAGATCGTTGGCGGGGGCGCGGCCGATGCTCACGGCGGTCCGGGCGGGCAGCGGGCGCACGGTGGTGGGCCGGCGGAAGGTGCCGGTGAGGGACGGATGGGACACGGAGGACGGACGGACTCCGACGGGCTCGGGGGCGGGGGCGGCCGGGGCCGATGGGGCTGGAGGGACCGGGGGGACCGGGGCCGGGCCCAGCAGGAGGGCGCGCGGGCCGTCGGCGGCGCTGCCGAAGCGCAGCTCGCTCCCGGCGCCGACGCTCCACTCGTGGATGCGGTGTCCGTCGGCCCAGGTGCCGTTGGTGCTGTCCTCGTCCTCCACGGTCCAGTGGTCGCCTTCGGGGCGCAGGACCGCGTGGTGCCAGGAGACGCGCGCGTCGTCGAGGCAGACCTCGCAGAGGGGGTCGCGGCCGACGTGGTACGTCCGGCCCGGGACCATCGCAGTGGTGCCGGCGTCGGTTTCCAGGACGAGCTCGGGCGCGGTCGGCACACCGGGACGCTGGGCCATGCGCAAATTTTCCCACGATCCGCCCGACTCGGCAGCGATCCACATCACCGCAGGTCAGCGGCGTCTTATGGGTAATGACAACGGTCCCCGTTGCAGCCTTTGCCCATTGCGTCACGGTGCGCTTCACTTCACGCGTCGGAACCGAACACACGGGGGACGCCATGAGTGGGCACGACCACGCGCACGACGACGACCACGGCCACGCCGGGGGCCACGACCACGCCGCCGGCCACGACCACGGCGGGCACGGCGGGCACAGCCACGGGGTCTCCGCCGATGCCGACCGCCGGTGGCTGGCCATCGCGCTCGGCCTCATCGGCACGTTCATGGCGGTCGAGGTCGTCATCGGCATCGTGGCCCAGTCGCTGGCCCTGATCTCCGACGCCGCCCACATGCTGACCGACGCCGTCTCGATCGTGCTCGCGCTGATCGCGATGCGGCTCGCGGCCCGGCCGGCGCGCGGCGGTTTCACGTACGGCCTCAAGCGGGCGGAGATACTCTCCGCCCAGGCCAACGGGCTCACGCTGCTCCTGCTGGCGCTCTGGCTGGCGTACGAAGCGGTCCGGCGGCTGCTCGACCCGCCGCCCGTGGCGGGCGGGCTGGTCCTCGTGACGGCGCTCGCGGGCATCGTCGTGAACGTGGCCGCCGCCTGGTGCATCTCCAGGGCGAACCGCTCCTCGCTCGCCGTCGAGGGCGCCTACCAGCACATCCTGAACGACCTGTTCGCCTTCATCGGCACCGCCGTCGCCGGTCTGATCGTGCTCACCACGGGCTTCGTCCAGGCCGACGCGATCGCCACGCTGGTGGTCGTGGTGCTGATGGTCAAGGCGGGCTACGGGCTGGTCCGCGAGTCCGGCCGGATCTTCCTGGAGGCCGCCCCGGCGCACATGGACCCGGACGCGGTCGGCGACCGGCTCGTCGGGCACCCGCCGGTCACCGAGGTGCACGACCTGCACATCTGGACCATCACCTCCGGCCAGGCGGCGCTGTCCGCCCACGTCCTGGTCGAACCGGCCGGCGACTGCCACGCCGTCCGCCGCGACCTGGAGCGGCTGCTGGAGAAGGAGTACGGGATCACCCACACCACCCTCCAGGTGGACCACGTCCCGGAGGTGCTGCTCACGGTCGGGCGCCGGGGACAGGACCCGGCCGACCCGCACTGCGCCGACGCGCACGGCCCGGTGCACCGGACGGGCCCGCACGATCACTGAGCGGCCCGCGCGCGGGGCATGGATGGACCCATGACACAGAAGCGCAGCGCAGGACTGCTCCTGTTCCGCCCGGCCGCCGGGGCCGCCGGCTCGGCCGGTGAGGGCATCGAGGTCCTCCTCGGCCATATGGGCGGCCCGTTCTGGGAGCACAAGGACGACGGGTCCTGGGCGATCCCCAAGGGCGAGTACGAGGAGGACGAGACCCCGATCGACGCGGCCCGACGGGAGTTCACCGAGGAGATCGGCCTGCCGCCGCCGGAGGGCCCGTACCTCCCGCTGGGAGAGGTGCGGATCCCGGGCGGCAAGCTGGTGACGATCTGGGCGGTACGGGCGGACCTCGATCCGGCGCTCATGGTTCCGGGGACCTTCACGATGGAGTGGCCCCCGCACTCGGGCCGGACGCAGGAATTCCCCGAGCTGGACCGGGTGGCCTGGTTCACTCCCCAGGTGGCCGAAACCAAACTGATCCCCTCTCAAATCCCCTTTCTGGAGAGGCTGTTGGGGCTACCGAGGGATTGACCCGACCTTGACTTGCCAACAAACCCCACCTGCGTGGACATTGCACATATGACGAACGTCGTGCTGGTGGGAACCCTGGACACCAAGGGTGTCGAGTACGGCTGGCTGCGCGAGAGGCTGCTGCGCACCGGCGTCGAAGTGATCATGGTCGACACAGGAATCATGGGCGAACCCCGGGTGCCCGCCGACGTACCGCGCGAAGCGGTCGCCCGGGCGGCGGGGACGGAGCTGCCGGAACTGCGCGCGGCCGCCGACCGGGGCGCGGCCGTGACGGCGATGGCCAAGGGCGCGGAGGCGACGCTGTTACGCCTGCACGCCGAAGGCCGGCTGCACGCGGTGCTCGCCATAGGCGGCAGCGGCGGCACCTCCATCGCCACCCGGGCGATGCGCGCACTGCCGCTGGGCGTGCCGAAGCTGATGGTCTCGTCCATGGCGTCCGGGGACGTGGCCCCGTACGTCGGATCCTCGGACATCACGATGATGTACAGCGTCGTGGACATCGCGGGGATCAACAGCATCTCCGCCCCGGTCATGGCGAACGCGGTCGAGGCGGCGGCGGGCATGGCCAAGGCCTTCGAACGGGCCTCCCGGGAGCTGCGCCGCCCGGCCCGCCTCGGCGCCGGCTCCCGCCCGCTGATCGCGGCGAGCATGGCGGGGGTCACCACGATCGGCGTGGACGCCGCCCGCGAAAGGCTGACCGAACTCGGCTACGAGGTGCTGGTCTTCCACGTCAGCGGCGCCGGCGGCCGCACCCTGGAGACCCTGGCCGGCCAGGGGATCTTCGCGGGCGTCCTGGACCTCACGCTCAGCGAGCTCGCCGACGACCTGTGCGGCGGCATCCTCACCGCCGGCCCCGACCGGCTCAGCGCCGCCGGGCGGGCCGGGATCCCGCAGGTGGTGAGCCTGGGCGCGCTGGACATGGTGAAGTTCGGCCCGCTGGAGACCCTGCCCGAACGGGCCCGCTACCGCCGGGTCCACGTCCACAACCCGTCGATCACGGTGGTCCGTACGACCCCCGCCGAATGCGCGGAGCTCGGCCGCCGGGTCGCCGCCAAACTCCGCGTCGCCACCGGCCCCACGGCCGTCTGCGTCCCGCTCCGCGGACTGTCCACGCTCGGCGCCCCGGGCGGCACCTACCACGACCCGGACGCGGACCGGGCCCTGTTCTCGGCCCTGCGCGAGGGACTGCGGGGCAGTTCCGCCCGGCTCTACGACTACGACACCCACATCAACGACCCCGGCTTCGGGAAGGCGGCGGCCGACCGGCTGCACGCCATGATCGGCGCGGCGGCGGCAGCGGCGTGACCCCCTGAAGACCCGTGTACAGCCCCCCTGAATCCGCCCCGGCCACCCTGTGAAATGCTCCGCGCCGATGGGAACCGGCCGTGGCGGAAACCGTGTCCCTGGGTGTGGCCGCTCGGCACGAGCGGGCCGCCCGGGGCCCGGGGCCCGAGGGAGCGGCTGACGAGGACACGGGGACGGGGGCATGACGATGAAGAACGCGTGGACGGTGCCCGGCTATGCGCAGGTCCGGGAACTCGGCTCGGGCGGCAGCGGCCGTGTGGTCCTCGCCGTCCACGAGGCGACGGGCACGCCGGTCGCGGTGAAGTACCTCAGCGACCGGCTGCGCGAGGACCCCGCGTTCGTCGCGGAGTTCCGGGCCGAGGCCCGCCTCCTGGGCGGACTGGACACCCCTCACGTGGTCCGGTTGTACGAATACGTGGAGCACACGACGGCTCCCGGCGGCGCCGCCATCGTGATGGAGCTGGTCGACGGGATCTCCCTGCGCGCGCTGCTCAAGCAGGCCGGGCAGGCCGATCCCGAGGCCGCGCTGGTGGTGCTGAAGGGCTCCCTGCTGGGCCTCGCGGCCGCCCACCGGGCGGGCGTGGTCCACCGCGACTACAAGCCCGAGAACGTACTGGTCTCCGCCGACGGCTCCTCGAAGCTCGTGGACTTCGGGATCGCGGCGCGCCGCGGTACGACGCCCGGAGTGGCCGGCACCCCGGCGTACATGGCCCCCGAGCAGTGGCAGGGCCGGCCGGCCTCGCCCGCGGCCGACGTGTACGCGGCCACGGCGACGTTCTTCGAGTGCCTGACCGGCCGCAAGCCGTTCGCCGGCGAGAACTTCGCGGAGCTCGCGGTCCAGCACATCGAGGCGCCGGTCCCGGAGACCGAGGCCCCGGAGCCGGTCCGCCCGCTGATCCGTCGAGGTCTGGCCAAGGCCCCGGAGCAGCGGCCGGAGAACGCCGAGGCGTTCGTGGCGGAGCTGGAGGGCGTGGCGCTCGCCGCGTACGGGGCCGACTGGGAGGAGCGCGGGCAGCGCAAGCTGGCGGCGCTCGCCGCGCTGCTGCCGCTGCTGTTCCCCTCCGCGGGCGCCCCGGCCGCGGGCACCACGGCGGTGGCGACGACCACGCTCACCTCGCCCCCGCCCTCGCGCTGGGCCCCGGGCCGGCGCGGGCTGATCGCCGGCGGCGCGGCCCTGGTCCTCGGCGTCCTGACGGCGCTCACCTACAGCGCGGCGGGCGGGGAGGCCGGCGGGGCCGCCGCGCTGAACGCGTTCGCCACGTCGAGCGCGAGCCCGGGCGGTACGGGCCCTTCGCCGGTGCCGGGTCCGAGCGCCTCGGCGAGCCCCTCGCCGTCCGCATCCCCGTCGCTCTCCCCCTCCCCGTCCGCGTCCGCGTCGCCTTCGTCCACGCCCAGTCCGCTCCAGTCGCCGACGGTGACGCCCACGATCACCGTGCCGACGACCACGCCGCCCACCACGCCCCCGCCCTCGCCGAAGCCGACGGTGGTGGTCGGCGCGGTGTCCGTCACCCTCCGCCAGACGGGAGTCTCCGTCGGCCAGGCGACCGTGAGCGTCGACGCGAAGGGCACCGCCCCGGTGACGGTGGTGCTCGAATGGTTCACGGGTGACGTGGAAGGGCGGCTGGGCAAGGCGGACGGCGCCGCCGACACCCTCACGTACCAGCCGGGCGCCGCGGCGCCGCTCGTCAAGACCCACACCTTCTCCGGCACCGGCTGCTACTGGGGCGTGCGCGCCACCACCAGGCCCGCGGCCGGCAACGCTTCCTCGACCAGCCAGGTCTTCATCAGGCGGTGCACGATCTCATGAACGACAACAACGGCGAGGGCGACGACTACAGCGCCACCGTCCTCGGCAGCCACTGGTTCAGCGGGCCGCAGGAGACTGCGCAGCAGACCCTCGTCCAGCCGCAGGAGGCCGTGCCCGACCGGGTCGAGGGCTCGGTCGTGCGGTTCGGCCCCGGAGTGACGGCCGCCCTCCCGGCTCCCTTCCCCGTGACCGTGGAGCCGGTGGTGCGCCGCCGGCGCGGGGAGTGGCGCCGGTACACCCTGGCCGCCGTGATCCTGCTCGCCGTGCTCGCGTACCTCGCCTGGCAGCGGTACGGCCCGGCCATCGACGTGCGGGGGGTGACGGTCGCGACCGCCGACCCGCAGGGTCCCGGCTGCGATTCGACCGCCGATGTGGTGGCCGTCGTACGGACCAACGGGCGGCCGGGGACCCTCACGTACCGGTGGGTCCGCTCCGACGGCACGCAGTCGGAGCAGCTCACCGAGCGGGTGCCGCGCGGGCGGAAGGAGGCCCGGCTGCACCTGCTGTGGACCTTCCAGGGCCGGGGCACGTACGCGGCGCAGGCCAGGCTCCAGCTGGTCTCACCCGGGCAGCGCACCGCGGCGACGCAGTTCACGTACCACTGCGCGGGCCAGGGCTAGGGCCAGGGCCAGGGCCAGCGTCGGGCGGGCCGTACGGCCCGGCGGGGCGGGACCTACGGCATCGTCCTCGCGGCCGAGGCCGCCGCCGCGGAGGTGGCCGTCCGGCCGAAGCGCCCCCACCCCGCCCGCTGGTTGACTCGTAGGCGTTGACGAGGGCTCAGGGACGCCCTCCGGCACCCCTGCGCGTCACGCTCCAGCCGGCGAACACCCCAACCGGAGCGTGGCCGTCCCGCACGGATGCCAGTCCGCGCGGGAGGCCCGCAGCCGCTTTGGGGAGTGGCTGCGGGCCGTCCTGCCGACCCGTCCGTGGCGGGCCGTTCTCTCCCCCTCGGCTCAGAACCTGGCGTGGGCGGTGATGTCCGCCTCGAACTCGCCCGTCATCGCGGGGGTCACCGTCGGCCGGCACTGCGCGACCGCGGCCAGGTAGTCCTGGGTGGAGGCGCCGAGCTGGGCCGCCGCCGCTCCGCGGGCGCCCACCGCCTCCAGGTCCCGCTCGAAGGACACCTGCGCCGCGATGCGCGCCGCGTGCTCGATGTCGGCCGGGGTGAACAGCTCGCTCGCCGCCACCAGCGCCGCCACGTCCACGTCGGTGCGGCCCGCCGTGTAACGGGACCAGATCGCGGCCCGCGCCCCGGCGTCCGGGGTGCCGATCGGGATCAGGTAGTCGAAGCGCCCGGGCCGCAGGAACGCCGGGTCCAGGGAGCGGATGGAGTTGGTGGCGCACACCAGCAGCCGCTCGTCGCCCTCCCGGAATCCGGGGATCAGCTTCAGCAGCTCGTTGGTGACCCCGTGGATCCCACCCGGCTGCGCGGGCTCGGTGCGTACGGGGGCGATCTCCTCGACCTCGTCGATGAAGACGAGGACCCGCTCCAGCTCGGCGATCCGGGCGAACGCGTCGCGCAGCGCGGCGGCGAGGTTGCCCTCGTCGGCGAGGCGGGAGGGCAGCAGTTCCACGAAGGGCCAACCGAGCCGGGAGGCGATGGCGCGGGCGAAGGTGGTCTTGCCGGTGCCGGGCGGGCCGAAGAGGGTGATGGCGCGCGGCGGCCGCACGCCGTGCGCGGCGGCCCGCTCGGGCTCGGCGAGCGGGAGGACGACGCGCCGCTCTATGAGGTCCTTCTCGTGCTCCATGCCGGCGACCTTGGCCCACAGGTCGTTCGGGAGGAAGCGGCCGCCGAGGTCGTCGAGGAGGCCGGCCGCCGGTCCGTGCAGCGGCTCGGTCTTCTCGAAGTAGGCGACGGCGGGCTGGCGCGTGTACCCGGCGTTGAGCAGGCCTTCGCCCAGCAGGTCCTCCTCGGGCAGGACGTACGCGATCCGCCCGACCCGGGCGGCGATCAGCCTCCGCTCCAGTTCGACGAGGAGGGCGCTGGCCAGGCCGCGGCCGCGCCAGCCGGCGGCGATCGCGATCCGCATGACCCAGGCGCGCTCGCCGGTGACGCAGGCGAGGGCCGCGCCGATCGGTACGCCCTGGTGGACGGCGACCACGCAGGGCTGCCGGTCGGTGAGGGCGCTGATGCACTCGGCGAGCGAGAAGACGGACTCCTGGCCGAGTTCGGCCGTGGTGTCGATCAGGTGGACCACCGCGGCGAGATCGCTCTCGCGGTAGTCGTGGATGAGCCAGTTCACCGGGTACCGCCCCTCGTTCGTGCTCCTGCGGTGAGGCTAGGGGCGGGCGGGCCCGGCGATCACGCTCCGCGGTGCACAACAGGCTGTCCGGAAACCGTCCGTGTCGTCCATAGACTGGTGTCTTCCACCCGAACGCCAGACCGAGGATTCCAGCGCCTTCATGCTTTGCCACATACCCGCGGCCCGTCGCGGGCCCCTCGTCTGGCTCGTCCCCTCCCTGTGGACCGTGGCGCTCGGTCTGTGGGGGCTCTCCCGCCAGGACAGCGTGTGGCGCGACGAGGCGGCGACCTGGCAGGTGGCCCGGCGGTCGACGGGCGAGATCCTGGACATGCTCGGCAACGTCGACGCCGTCCACGGGCTGTACTACCTGCTGATGCACGGGCTCTTCGAGCTCTTCGGGGCGAGTACGACGACCCTGCGGCTGCCGTCGGTCCTGGCGGTGGCGGCCGCCGCGGCCTGCGTGGCCCTGATCGGGCGGCGGCTGGGCGGGTTCTGGGCGGGGCTGGGCGGCGGGACGGCGCTCGGGCTGCTGCCGGCCGTGCAGTTCTACCTCCAGGAGGGCCGCCCCTACGCGCTGGTCGCGGCCGGGGCCGGGCTCTCCACGCTGCTGCTGGTCTCGCTGCTGTCCGAGGTGCCCGGGCCCGGGCGGCGGGCCTGGCCGCGGTGGGCGGCGTACGCGGTCACGGTGCTGGTCTGCGCGCTGCTGAACTGGCTGTCGCTGCTCGTCCTGCCCGCCCACGCGGCCACGCTGTGGTGGGTGCGGGCCGGGCGGCGGGTGTGGCTGCGCTGGGCCGCGTACGGGGCCTGCGCGGTCGCGGGGGCGCTGCCGCTGGTGCTGTTCAGCCGGAGCCAATCCGACCAGGTGTCCTGGATACCGCCGCTGACCTGGCACATGATGATCGGCCCGGCGATCCTGCTGACGCTCGGGGGCGTCTGCGCCCTGGCGGAGCGGCCGCGCGCGGGCCGGCTGTCGGCGTCGTCCGTGGGGCTGCCGCTGCTGGCGGTCCCGCAGCTCGGCCTGATCGGGATCTCCCTGGTCCAGCCGCTGTTCCTGGACCGGTACGTGCTGTTCAGCATGGTGGGGCTGGCCCTGCTGATCGGTGCGGGGCTGGTGGCGGCCGTACGGGCCGCCCGGCCGCTCTTCCCGCGGGGGGCCGGCCTGCTCGTGCCGGTCGCGATCGGGATCTCGGTGCTGGCGCTGCTCCCGGTGGAGCTGGACAAGCGGGCTCCGGCCAGCCGGGTCGACGACGTGCTGGCGGTGGCCGGGGAGGTGGCCCGGCTGGGGCGGCCCGGGGACGCGGTGCTGTTCGTACCGGCGGCCCGGCGGGACACGGCGCTGGTCTCGCCGGGGGCCTTCGCGGGGCTGGCGGACGTGGCCCTGGAGCGCGGCCCGGTCGCCTCGGCCACCCTCAAGGGCGAGGAGGCGGACCCGGCGCGGATCCGGGAGGCGCTGCTCGGGCAGCGGCGGGTGCTGCTGGTGACGGACGCGGCGAAGGTGGCGAAGCCTTCGGGGGCCGCCCGGGACGCGGCGAAGGCGGCGGTGCTCAAGGAGCGGTTCAAGGTGGTGGAGGACCGGCAGGTCCGCGGCCGCCGGGTGACGGTGTACGAGCGCCGGTAGCGGGGAGGCCGTCGGGCCGCGCGGCGCGGGCGTCAGGCCGCGCGGGCCCCGGCGGTGTGGGAGTCCAGCCAGGACAGGGAGGCGCGGGCCAGGTCGGGCCAGCCGTGATCGACGATCAGGGAGTGGCCGCGGTCCTCGAAGCACTGGTACTCGGTGGTCGCGTGCGAGTGGCGGTACTGCTTGTAGGTCGAGCGGGTCAGCAGGTCCGGGACGGTGTGGTCGAGCCGGCCGGACAGCAGCAGCAGCGGCCCGCGGGTCTCGTTCCCGGTGTCGACCTCGGCCGGGGAGTGCGGGGTGAAGTTGCCGAGGGCAAGCTGGAAGAGGGGGCGGGCGGTGCTCGGGATGGTCCACTCGTCGTACAGCTCCTCGGATTCCTCCTCGGAGACGGCGTTGGCGAAGCCGTAGCGGAACTGCTCGCGGTTGAGCGAGACGGAGCGGCGGGTGTTGCCCGGGTTGTGCAGGACGGCAAACGTCGACCTGGCCTGGGCCGGGGCGATGGCCTTGACGCCCTTGATCTGTCCGGGGCAGATGGCGACGGCGGCCTCGGCGAGGCCCTGGCCGAGCAGGTGCTGGGCGATGAAGCCGCCGACCGAGTGGCCCACGAGGACGGGCCGGACGGGCAGGTCGCGGATGACCTTGGCGTGGGCGTCGGAGATCTCGACGAGTCCCACACCGTCCTGGTCGTCGGGGCGGCGCCGGGCCTCGGCGACGGTGTCGGGGACCCCGGGCCACTCCGGCAGGACGGGTTCGTACCCGGCCTCCCTGAAGGCGTCGGCCCACCCCTCCCAGCTGGTGGAATGCAGCCAGAGCCCGTGGATGAACACCACGGGCGTGCGGTGCTGTGAGGCCATGCGCGGACACCTCCTGGACCCCCCTGCCGCCCCTGCCAGTCTCGCCCGCGCGGGGCGCGGCCGCCTGCGGAGCCGCGATTCACAGGACATTCATATGGAATACCGGGCTCCGGGCATAGCTTCAACGGGGAGGCTCGGGGCATGATCCCGCGCATGCTTCCCCGACCGGCCCACGGCGCCCGCACCCGGCGGGCCTCCAGGATCCTGCTGGCGCTGGCCGCGATGGCCGCGCTGGTGAGCGTGGACCTGCCCGACGCCGCGGCCGTCCCACCGCTGGGGGTCACCGCCGGGGCCGTGTCCGACTCCACGTCGGACCGGGTCGGCGCCCTCTTCGCCGGTTCCCTCGACGGCGGGCACTTCTGCACCGCGGCCGTGGTGCACAGCGACGACCGCAACGTGATCGCGACCGCGGCCCACTGCCTGGACGACCCGGACACCACGGTCTTCGCGCCCGGCTACCGGGACGGCAAGGCCCCGTACGGAGTGTGGAAGCTGACCGGCGTGTCCCTCGCCCCGGGCTGGACGGACGGGAGGGACCCGGACGAGGACGTCGCCTTCGCGACGGTCGCCCCGGCGGACGGCGGCACCGCGCGCATCGAGGACGCGGTGGGCGGCTTCCCGGTGGCCACCGAGCAGCAGGACGACGTGACGGTCACGGTCCTCGGCTACCCGAGCAGCGAGGAGGCCCCGCTGCGCTGCTCGAACACCACGAGCCTGTTCTCCGAGACGCAGCGCCGGATCGACTGCCCGGACCTCAGCGGCGGCACCAGCGGCAGCCCCTGGCTGGCGGACGGCGCCCTGGCCGGCGTCCTCGGCGGCTACGAGGCCGGCGGCGCGGTCCCGGAGGTCTCGTACAGCGCGGTCATGGACGACCAGGCCCTGGAGCTCTACCGCGAGGCGGCGGTCTCCGCCGGCTGACCCTCCCCGCGGCCGTCGTCCCGACCGGCCGGGTCCGTGTGGAAATCGTCCGGCCGCTCCTCTTGGAGCCGTGCGAAGCGGTTGCCGAGCAGTTCGACGGCCTCGGGCAGGCTGCTGCCGAACTCCTCCCGGATCTGCTGCACGGCCTGAATCCTGCGGCCCCCGAGGATCAGGTAGTCGATCCGCGACCAGGCGGCCGCCGTGGCGTCACTGGCCCCCTTGAGGGACTCGACCTCAATCCGCAGCCGGGCGAGTTCGCTCAGGGCCGCGTCGCGCTCGGCGCGGGTCCGCTCCAGCTCCGTTCGCGGGTCCGGTTCCGTGCGCGGGCCCGGTTCCGTGCGCGGGTCCGGTTCCGTGCGCGGGTCCGGTTCCGTGCGCGGATCCGCTTCTGTGCGCGGGGCGCCCGGGCCTTCGCCCGCCAGGGCCTTCTCACCCCTCGGGTCCGCCGGCGGCGCGAACCAGGTCGGGCCCTCGTCCCGGGCGCGCAGGATGCGGTCCACCGCGAACGGTTCCAGTTCGGGCAGGGCGTCCACCTCGAACCAGGCCACCTCCAGCGACTCGCTGTCGTTGACACGGGCCTCGCCGCCGGTGGCGCGGCAGCGGAAGGTGATGTCCTGGAACTGGCAGGCGTCGCCGTTCGGGTAGGTCATCGGTTCGAGCATCTCGACCAGCACCACCCGCTCCGGGACGCAGTGCACCGCCGTCTCCTCGTACACCTCGCGCACCGCCGTCTCGGCGGGCTGCTCCCCCGGCTCCGCGATCCCGCCGACCACGGCCCAGCGGCCGGTGTCGGAGCGGCGGCCGAGCAGCACCCGCCCCTCGTCGTCGAAGACGATGGCGGTCACCCCGGGCAGCAGGAGCAGCTGGTTCCCGGCGGAGGCGCGGATCTGGCGGATGAACTCGGGTGTGGTCATGCCCCGACCCTACGAGGCCGCGGGCGGTGACCGGGAGCCTACGATCCGCCGCCCCGGCTCAGGCGGCCGTCCGGCGGGACCGGAGCCGGCGGGCGAGGGTCCAGCCGAGGCCGCCCGCCGCGACCAGGAGCAGCGCGTACTCCGGCAGCGGGCCGAACCGCGTGGCCGGGGTCTGCGTGGAGCGCAGCGGGATCTCGGCGACGAGCGCGTCCGCCGTGAACATCTTCGTCTCCTGGACGATCTGCCCGTCGGGGCGGATCACGGCGCTGACACCGCTGGTGACGGGCACGAGCACGGTCCTGCTGTGCTCGACCGCCCGCACCCGGTCCATCGCGAGCTGCTGGTACGTCATCTGCGAGCGGCCGAACGTGGCGTTGTTGCTCGGTACGGCGATCACCTGCGCGCCGTCCTGGACGGTGGAGCGCACCGCGTCGTCGAAGGCGGCCTCGAAGCAGGTCACCATGCCGACCGCGCTGCCTTCCATGGCGAACACGCCCGGCTCCTTGCCGGGGCCGAAGTCGCGCTGCACCCGGTCCACGTCCGCGCTGAAGAGCCGTACGAAGGACCGCATCGGGATGCGCTCGCCGAAGGGCTGGATCTTGCGCTTGTCGTACGTGTCCACGGGCCCCTTGACCGGGTCCCACAGGATCATCGTGTTGCGCAGCGGGCCCGTCTCGGGGGCCAGCACGGAGCCGATCGCGACCGGGACGCCGATGGCCTTGACCGCGTTGTCGATGACCTCGTACGCGTCGGGCTGGGTGTACGGGTCGATGTCGGAGGAGTTCTCCGGCCAGACGACGAAGTCGGGCTTGGGGACCCGGCCGGCCTTGACGTCCGCGGCGAGCTGGAGCGTGCGGTTGGCGTGGTTGTCGAGGACCGCGCGGCGCTGGGCGTTGAAGTCGAACCCGGCGCGCGGGACGTTGCCCTGGACGACGGCGGCCACCGCGGTCCCCTCCTCGGCGGCGTCGGAGACCAGCGGCCGGGAGGCGAGGGCCCCGGCGAGCGGGGCGACCGCGGCGGTCGCGGCGAGCAGCGCGGCGGTGGCCCGCCGGGTGGCGGCGCCGACGCGCAGGGCCTCGTAGAGCCCGAGTCCGCACAGGGCCACGGCGAAGGAGAGCAGCGGGGTGCCGCCGAGGGCGGCGAGCGGCAGGAACACTCCGTCGGCCTGTCCGAAGGCCAGCTTGCCCCAGGGGAAGCCGCCGAACGGGGCCCGGGCGCGCAGCGCCTCGCCCGCCACCCAGACCGCCGCGCCCCACAGCGGCCACGCGGGGAGCCGGCTGACGAGGGAGATCCCGAGGCAGGTGAGGCCGATCAGAAGGGATTCGACCGTGGCGAGGGCCAGCCACGGGACCGGGCCGACGCCCTCGCTGGTCCAGATGAGCAGCGGCAGCAGGAAGCCCAGGCCGTGCAGGACGCCGAGACCGAAACCGGCGCGGGCGCGGCGACCGCGCAGGCAGGCGCCGAGCAGGGCGAGGGCGAAGGGGGCCAGCCACCACAGCGGACGCGGCGGGAAGCTCAGGTAGAGCAGCGCACCGGAGCCGACGGCGAGGGCGACGCGCAGCGGCCACCCCTTCCAGGCGGCCGACGGGGCCGGGCCTGCGGGTTCCGCTTCTGCGGCGGTGCCGGATCCGGGCTCCGCGGTGATGCTGCTGCTCATCTGCCGGAGTGTACGTGCCCGCCCGCGGGCGGCGGGAGCACCCTCAGCGGGCAAGGGCGCGCAGGTGGGTGCGGATGACCCGGACCGCGTTCTCGGCGTCGTCGACGGTGACGGTGAACACCTTGCCGTCGCCGAGCCGCAGCTCGACCCCCTCGCCGCGCCGGACGATGACGGCGGTTCCCCTTTCGGGCCGCCAGCGGTAGCCCCAGCCGCCCCACTGCTGCGGGGTGATCCGGGGCACGAACTCGGCGGAGGCCACCTCCGCGAGCCGGATCTTGCGGCGCGGCAGCCCGATGTGGCCGCAGCGGACCTCCATCACCTCGGAGTCGACGGTGACGGCGACGTGCACGAAGGCGAGGGTTCCGTAGAGGATCAGCAGTCCGACGGCGAGGCAGCCGATCACGGACATCAGCAGCGGGACGGTGCCGGAGGCCCAGTTCGAGTCCACGGCGAGCTGGACGCCGAGCGCGAGACAGGCCGCGCCGGCCGCCGCGAGCAGCCATTGGGCGCGGTTGGAAGCCCGTCCGGTCCACAGCGGACCCGGGGGGTGAACCGTCATGTGTAGCAGCGTACTCACGTTCCGCATGTGCGCCACCGCCTCGCGGAACGCGTCGTCCTCACTTCGGCAGGCCACCCCTGCACGCCCTTGACCCCAACCAAACTTGAGGTTCTACGGTCGCAGACATGACACCTGACACGACTTCTGACACCGCACCCGACGTGACGCGCGACGTGGCGCACCACGAGGCGGGACCCTCCGCCGACCGAGCCGTACCGGAGCGCTACCGCACGGCGGTGGTGCCGCACATCATGGTCACCGACGCGCCCGCCGCACTCTCCTTCTACCGGCGGGCCTTCGGCGCCGTCGAGGAGTTCCGCCTCGACCACCCAGGGGGCGGGGTACTGCACGCCGAGATCCGGATCGCCGGGGCCGTCCTGATGCTCGGCGACGTCTCCGAAGGCCCCTTCACGGCACCGACCGCCCTGGGCGGCACCTCGACGGCCCTGCACGTGTTCGTACCGGACGTGGACGCGGTCGTGCGCACGGCGGTGCCGGAGGGCGCGGAACTCCTCCAGCCCCCGGCGGACCAGTTCCACGGGGACCGCACCGCCATCCTCCGCGACCCCTTCGGCCACCTCTGGATCTTCCTCACCCACTTGAGGGACATCCCCTTGCCCGACCTCCGGCCCGGCCCCGCGGACGCCTGAGCCGGCGGCCCTTCCCCCTCGGCGGCGCCGGCCCCGACGACCTCGACGGGTTCGCACGGGGTGTACTGGCCTGCGTATGCTCCGAACCGCCCGAGGAGGAACCGTGACCACTCGACTTGACCGCGCCGTCGGCGCCGTTCTGGGCTCGGCCGTCGGCGACGCGCTCGGCGCGCCCTACGAGTTCGGCCCGGCCGGTGAACTGACCGCGCGCGGCGAGGAGATGCGCGGGGGCGGCGGCTGGGATCCGGGCGAGGCGACCGACGACACGCAGATGGCCGTCCTGGTCGGCGAGTCGCTCCTGGAGCACGGCGACCTCGAACTCGCCGACGTCTTCGAACGGTTCCAGCGCTGGGCGGCCGCCGAGCCCAAGGACATCGGCCTCCAGACGGAGGACGTGCTGACCAACGGGGAGGCCTGGGACCTGGCCGCCGCACTGCACTTCCAGATCAACGCGCGGGCGGCGGGCAACGGTTCCCTGATGCGGGCCTCCACCTCGGCCGTGTACTTCGCCGCCGCGGGGCGGGAGGCGACCATGGACGCCGCCCGGCGGATCGCCGCCCTGACACATGGCGACCGGGCCGCGTGGGAGGGTACGGCCGTACTGCACGAGCTCGTACGGGTGACGCTCGACGGCGGTGATCCGCTGGCCGCGCTCCCCGGGGTGCTCGCCGCGGTGCACCCGGACCACCGCGAGCGGTACGGGGTCGTCCTCGGCCCCGACTGGCACCCGGGACTGGCCACCGAGTTCAACGGGGCGGTCTGGCCCTGTTTGGGCTCGGCGGTGTGGGCCCTGCGGACGACCACCGGGTTCGCCGGAGCCGTACGGGCCGCCGTGGACCTGGGCGGGGACACCGACACGGTGGCGGCGGTCACCGGCACCCTGGCCGGGGCCCGCTACGGCCAGGCGGCGATCCCCCCGGAGTGGACGGCCCCGCTGCACGTACCGCTGCCCGGATTCGGGGACCGGGTGCTGGACGCGGACGGGCTGCGCGCGCTCGCCCGCTCACTGGCGGCCGGCGCGCCGTCGTAGCGCTCGGGGAGCGGATCCGCCGCGGGCGGGCACCCGGCGGCGGCCGCACGGCGCCGCCCTGGCGTGGCGGAGGGCCAGGGCGTCGGGCGTTGCGGGGTCAGCGCCCGACCGGGGCGCCCTCGCCGGCGAGCAGGCGCCCTTCGGCGTAGCCGAGTGCGGCGGCGGGGAGCGCGCCCTCCTCCCCGCTGAGCAGGACGGTCAGGGTTCCGGTACGGGGCAGGCCCGGCTCGGGGAGTGCGCCGAGGCGGCGCAGCGCCTGTACGGCGACGGGCTCGGCGGAGCCGTGGAAGCGCAGCTCGGCGCCGCCGGTCCGCTCGGCGAGGGCGGCCCGGATGGCCGTCTCGACGAGCTCGTAGTGGGTGCAGCCGAGGACGACGTCGGAGACGTCGGCCGGGGTCAGCGCGGCGGCCGCGGCCACGGCCGCGACGACGGCCGCGGAGTCCGCCGCCTCGACGGCGTCGGCCAGCCCCGGGCACGGCACCTCGGTGACCCGGGCCCCGGAGGCGAAGTCTCGGATCAGCCCGCGCTGGTAGGGACTGCCGGTGGTGGCGGGGGTGGCCCAGATGGCCACCCGCCCGCCGGGGGCGGCGGCGGGCTTGATCGCCGGCACCGTTCCGATCACCGGGATGCCGGGTTCGAGCGCGGCGCGGAGGGCGGGCAGGGCGTGCACGGTAGCGGTGTTGCAGGCCACGATCAGCGCGTCCGGCCGGTGCCCGGCGGCGGCCCGGGCCACGCCGAGGGCCCGACCGGTCAGATCGGCGGGGGTACGGGGCCCCCAGGGCATGCCGACGGGGTCGGAGGAGAGGACCAGATCGACGTCGGGCCGCAGCCGCCGCATCGCGGCAGCCGCCGCGAGGAGGCCGATTCCGGAGTCCATGAGGGCGATCTTCACCTGGTCACCTTAATGGAAGCGAACCCACGCAGCGGCTCCGGGCACCACGCCGGGCCGACGAGCGACCCTGCCGCCGGGGGGCGGGGGGCGGGGGCGGGGCTCCGGCGACGGCCCCCGCACCCGGGGCCAAGGAGGCCGGCCCGAACCTCCGGCAAGGAAACCCGCCGCGTCGGACCGGGAGGCCGGACGGGCCCTTCGGGGGGCCGGGGATCCCGCCCTGCCCTCCCGTCCCCGCACTGCCCCGACCCGTACCGCCCCGCCCCGCCCCGCCCAAATCCACGACACCCCCCGCCATCTTCGGCACACTGCCCGCATGGGCCTTCTCTGCGTCGCCTGCGCTTCCCTCCTCGCCTGGATCTGGCTCACGTTCGCCCAAGGCATGTTCTGGCGGACCGACGTGCGGCTCCCGCCGCGCCGCGATCCCGCGCGGTGGCCGTCCGTCGCCATCGTCGTCCCGGCACGGGACGAGGCCGAGGTGCTGCCGTGCAGCCTGCCCTCCCTGATCGCCCAGGACTATCCCGGTGAAGCCGAGGTCGTCCTGGTCGACGACGGCAGTACCGACGGCACCGGCGAGCTCGCCCTGCGGCTGGCCCGGGAGTACCCCGGGCTGCCCCTCACCGTCACCTCCCCCGGCGAGCCGGCCGCCGGCTGGACCGGGAAACTGTGGGCGCTGCGCCACGGCATCGCGCTGGCCCGGACCGCGCACGCCACCGAGCCCGAGTACCTGCTCCTCACCGACGCCGACATCGCGCACGAGCCCGACAGCCTGCGCGAGCTGGTCGCGGCCGCGACCTCCGCCGAGCTCGACCTCGTCTCGCAGATGGCCCGCCTGCGTGCCGTCAGCCTGTGGGAGCGGCTCGTCGTACCCGCCTTCGTGTACTTCTTCGCGCAGCTCTACCCCTTCCGCCGGATCAACCGCCCGACCGGCCGGACCGCCGCCGCGGCCGGCGGCTGCGTCCTGCTGCGCACCGAGGCCGCCGTCCGCGCCGGCATCCCCGACTCCATCCGGCAGGCCGTCATCGACGACGTCTCCCTCGCCCGCGCCGTCCGCCGCTCGGGCGGCCGGATCTGGCTGGGGCTCGCGGAGCGGGTGGACAGCGTGCGGCCGTACCCCGCGCTCGGGGACCTGTGGCGGATGGTCTCGCGCAGCGCGTACGCGCAACTGCGCCACCAGCCGCTGCTGCTGGCCGGGACGGTGGCCGGGCTCGTGCTCGTCTACCTCGTGCCCCCGGTCGCACTGTTCGCGGGGCTCGCGACCGGGCAGGGGGCGGCCGCGTGGGCGGGCGGGTTCGCGTGGCTGCTGATGGCGGGCACCTACCTGCCGATGCTGCGCTACTACCGCCAGCCCGCGGCACTCGCGCCACTCCTTCCGCTCACGGCCCTCCTGTACCTCCTGATGACCGTGGACTCGGCCGTTCAGCACTACCGCGGCCGGGGCGCGGCGTGGAAGGGCCGGACCTATGCCCGCCCGAGTGACGCCTGAAACGAAAAAATCCACCCAGACCGCCCTGCTCTCCGATGTCATCCCAGGTCACCGCAGTGTGACGCTGCGTCAGCAACAAGTCGGTGCAACAGCCAACCGGTGAGCACGAGTAGGAACAAGCCGGTGCGGAAGTGGCGAAAACGTGCACGTGAACGGGAAGTGAAGGGTGTGGCCCTGACCTGCGAATATGCAGGTCAGCGCGGTGTTCGTCACACCTCGCTATGGACCCGGTGAAGTCGTGGGCTTAACTTAGGTCCCATGACCTCCCCCCGCTCCACTTATGGCGGCGGTTACTACTCCGCGCCCTCCTTCCCGGACACCCCCATCTACGACTCCCTCGTCGCCGAACGGGGTACCCCGCAGATCGCCCCGATCCGCGTTCCGGCCGCGTACGACTCCCCCAGCTCGGGCTACTCGAGCGGTGGATACCTCCCGGCCCTCGCCTCCTCCCTGCCCGCGCTGCCGGCCGCGCTGCCCCCGGCCATGCCGCAGCAGCAGCAAGCCCCGGCGTACGGGTACCCGTACCAGCAGCAGGCGGCGCCCGCGCCGATGCCCCTGCAGCAGGCACCCGCTCCGTACATCCCGCAGCAGCAGCCGGCCGTGGCCCGCGCGGGCTACATGCAGCAGGCCCAGCCGCAGCAGCCCCGGCCGGTGGCCACGGGCACCGGGTACGAGGCGATGCGTCCGGCCGCCCCGCGTCCGATGCAGGTTCCGGCTCCGGTCCCGGCCGCCTCGTACGAGGACCCGTACGGCCGCCCGTACCAGGGGCGCGGCTACTGACAGATCCGGGAAAGCCCACTAGGGCGGGCGCGGGAGGTCCTGGCAGGATGCTCCCATGTCGAACTTGCGTGTCCAGGCGCTCCACATCCATCCCGTCAAGTCGGTAGCGGGGACATCTCCCGGCGAGATGGCCGTGGAGCCCTGGGGGCTGTCCGGGGACCGGCGGTGGGCAGTGGTGGACACCGAGGGCACGGTCATCACCCAACGCCAGCAGCCCCGGCTGGCGTTGGCCGCGGCGCGTCCGCTGGGGGGCGGCGCGGTCGCCCTGTCGGCGCCGGGCATGGCCGAGCTGGTCGTGGAGGTGCCGGAGCCGGGTCCGCTGGAGCCGGTCACCCTGTTCGGGAAGAAGGTCGAGACCGTGGTCGCGGCGAACGCGGCGGCCGACTGGTTCAGCGCCTACCTGGGGGTGCCGGCGCGACTGGTGCACCTGGACGACCCGGCCGTACGGCGGCCCGTCGACCCGGCGTACGCGCTGCCGGGCGAGACGGTGAGCCTCGCCGACGCCTATCCGGTCCTGCTCGTGACCCTCGCGTCGCTGGACGCGCTCAACTCCCTCATCGCGCAGGGGGACCATCCCGAGGAGGGTCCGCTGCCGATGAATCGTTTCCGCCCGAACGTGGTGGTCGCCGGCGCCGAGGCGTGGGCGGAGGACGGCTGGCGGCGCATCGCGATCGGCGACGCCGTCTTCCGCGGGGTCCGCGAGTGCGGGCGCTGCGTCGTGACGACCACCGACCAGGCGACGGCGGAACGCGGCAAGGAGCCCCTCAAGTCCCTGGCCCGGCACCGCCGGATCGGCAAGTCGCTGGCCTTCGGGCGTCAGCTGGTGCCGGTGCGGGCGGGCACGGTGCGGGTGGGCGACGAGGTCCGCGTCCTGGAGTAGCGGGCCGGACCGCCCCTCGGAATGACACCTTCGAGGGGCTGTGGCGGAAGACTGGAACCAAGCACCGTGAGCGGGCCGTTGGAGCATTCGACGGCTGTGACAGGGAAGGTGCGGGAGCGGGCCCGGCTTCGGCCGGAGCCGGGGCAAAGGCCACGACCAAGGCCGGGACCAGGGCGACGGTCTCGCTCCCAGGCATTCATGCACCGGATCGGGTGACACGGCTGCCGCGCGTCCCGGAATGCACGTCGCCGGGGGGTGCGGGAGGCTTGGACCGCAGGCAGACGGAGGCAAAGGGGGTGCCGGACCGTGTGGACAGCAACGGGTGTGTGGCGTTGGCGGCGCAATCCACTGCGCCGGCCTACTGATCTCTTCGAGGCATGGGTGGCGTTCGCCGCGCTGGTCTGCGTCCTGCTGGTGGCTCCGGCCGTCGGCACGGTCGCGGGCCTGGAGGTGGACGGCACGCTGCAGCGGGCCGCGCGCGAACAGCGGCAGGACCGGTATCTCGTACCGGCGGTGGTGGTGCGGCCGGCCGCGGCCCCACCCGCGGGGACGGAGGCCGATCCGTCGGCGCAGCGGCAGGCCCCGCAGCGCACGCAGATCGTCGCGTCCTGGACGGCGCCCGACGGCAGCAGCCACCAGGGCACGGTGCCGGCGGCGGAGGAACCGCCTCAGGCGGGCGACCGGTTCCGGATATGGACCGATACGCGGGGCCGGCTCGTGGGGCGCCCCCTCGACGCCTCGTCGGCGAGCGCCCACGCGGCGCTGGTGGGCCTGGCCGCCGCCCTCGGCGCGGCCGCGTTGGTGGAGACGGTCCGCCGGCTGGTCGTACGAAGGCTCATGCACCGTCGGTACATACGGCTGGACCGGGCGTGGGCCGCGGCGGGACCGGACTGGGGCCGGGCGGGCGCGGGCAGCTGACCTGGCATCTCACCGGCCCCGCGCGCGCTACGGTGGAGCGGCCGGAGTCGGCCGCCGCCGACCCGGTGGGCGGCGGTGGTGGTTTCAGCCGCTTCGACGGCACGAGCACGAGGGCGGGGGCACGACAGCACCATGGCACAGGGCACGGTCCAGGTGACGCACGGCGGGTCTTCGCGGTGGCGGCGCCGCTCCGGTGAGTATCCGACGCTGGCCGCCGCGCTGGCCGTCGCGGGCGACGGTGACGTGCTGTCCATCGCTCCCGGCACCTACCGGGAGAACCTGGTGCTGAACCATGCCGTGACCCTGCGCGGGCCGGAGGGTTCGGTGGGGTCGGTGCGGATCGCCCCGCTCGACGGGATCGCGCTGACGGTGCGCGCCTCGGCCGTGGTCCAGGACCTGCACCTGGAGGGGCAGGACCGTGCGGCGCCCGCGCTGCTGGTCGAGGAGGGTTCGCCGGAGCTCACCGATCTGCGGGTGAGCACCCGGTCGGCGGCGGGCATCGAGGTGCGCGGCGGGGCCCGGCCCCTGGTGCGGCGGTGCACGGTGGAGAACCCGGCGGGTGTCGGGATCGCCGTACTGGACGGTGGCGGCGGGGTGTTCGAGGAGTGCGAGGTGGTGGCCGCCGGACAGACCGGGGTCTCCGTGCGCGGCGGCGGCCGACCGCGGCTGGAGCGCTGCCGGATCCACCATGCGTCGGGCGCGGGGATCGCGGTCACCGGCGAGGGTTCGGGGCTGGAGGCGTTGGGCTGCGAGGTCTACGAGATCAACGGCACGGGCGTGCAGATCGCCGCGCGCGCCGCGGCCCGCCTCACCGACTGCGCGGTGCACCGTACGACGGCGGACGGGGTCACCCTCGACACGGACGCGGTGCTCACGCTCGCCGGCTGCGACATCCACGACATCCCGGAGAACGCGGTGGACCTGCGCTCCCGTTCGGTGCTGACGCTCAGCCGGACCACCGTCCGCCGGTTCGGCCGCAACGGCCTGTCGGTGTGGGATCCGGGTACCCGGGTGGACGCCGAGTCCTGCGAGATCCACGACAGCACGGGCGACTATCCGGCGGTGTGGATCAGCGACGGGGCCACCGCCTCGCTGAGCTCCTGCCGGGTGCACGACGTACCGGACGCGGTGTTCGTCCTGGACCGTGGCTCGCGCGCCGACGTCGTCGACAGCGATCTCTCCCAGGTGCGCAACACGGCCGTGTCGGTGAGCGACGGGGCCACCGCGCAGGTCGACGACTGCCGGATCCGGGAGGCGGCGACGGGGGCCTGGTTCCGCGACCACGGCAGCGGCGGCACCCTCGCCAACTGCACGATCGACGCGGTCCAGACGGGGGTGATCGTCACCAAGGGCGCCGATCCCGCGCTGGAGCGGTGCACGGTCAGCTCCCCCTCGGAGGCGGGGTTCTACGTGTCGGCGGGCGGCCGCGGCACCTTCCAGTCCTGCCGGGTGACGGGCAGTTCGGGCTTCGGCTTCCACGTCATCGACGGCTGCCGCACCACGCTGACCCGCTGCCACACCGAGCGCTGCGCGCGCGGGGGATACGAGTTCGCCGAGGACGGCCCGGTCGCCGAGGACTGCACGAGTGACGAGTCGGGCCCGCGGCTCGCCGCCCAGTCGGCCGGGGCCGGGGCCCTCACCGCCGAGCGCGCGGGGATCCGTACGGTCGGCGCGGTCCGGGGCCCGGCGGTGGAGGCGGCGGCTCCCGTGCCGTCCCCGCGGGGCGTGGAGGAGGCGGACCGGGAGCCGGCGGCGGCGCGCGGCTCCGGCGAGGTGCTGGGGCAGCTCGACGCGCTGGTGGGCCTGGACAGCGTCAAGCGCGAGGTGCGGGCGCTCACCGACATGATCGAGGTGGGCCGGCGCCGGCAGCAGGCGGGCCTCAAGGCCGCCTCGGTCCGCCGCCATCTGGTGTTCACCGGCAGCCCCGGCACGGGCAAGACCACGGTGGCCCGGCTCTACGGGGAGATCCTGGCCTCCCTCGGGGTCCTGGAGCGCGGCCACCTGGTCGAGGTCTCGCGGGTGGACCTGGTCGGCGAGCACATCGGGTCCACGGCGATCCGCACCCAGGAGGCGTTCGACCGGGCGCGCGGCGGGGTCCTGTTCATCGACGAGGCGTACGCGCTGGCCCCGGAGGACTCGGGGCGGGACTTCGGGCGCGAGGCGATCGACACGCTGGTGAAGCTGATGGAGGACCACCGGGACGCGGTGGTGGTCATCGTCGCCGGGTACACGGCGGAGATGGACCGCTTCCTGACCGTCAACCCGGGGGTGGCCTCGCGGTTCTCCCGGACGATCACGTTCGGGGACTACGGGCCGCAGGAGCTGCTGCGGATCGTGGAACAGCAGGCGGAGGAGCACGAGTACCGGCTCGGGGAGGGCACGGAGAAGGCGCTGCTGACGTACTTCACCGACCTCCCGAAGGGCCCGGCGTTCGGCAACGGCCGCACGGCGCGGCAGACCTTCGAATCGATGGTGGAGCGCCACGCGGGCCGGGTGGCGCAGCTGTCGGACCCGGGCACGGACGAGCTCACCCTCCTGTTCCCGGAGGACCTCCCGCCCCTTCCGGTCCTGCCGGCTCCTTGCTGATCCTGGGGGCGGGCAGGGCCGGCGCGGACGGGGTCGCCGGGGCTGGTGCGGCGCGTGTGGTGGGCGAGTTCCGCAGGGCCGGTGAAGCCTGCGGAGCTGGTGCGCCGGTCGTGGCCGGTGCACCGGTCGTGGCCGGTGCACCGGTCGTGGCCGGTGGCTCCGGGGCCGGGACCACGGATGCGGCGGCCGCGGCGGACCGGGCGCAGCGGGCGGGTCCGGCCAGCAGGGCCAGGAGCGCGTCGCGTTCGGCGGCGAAGGCCGGGTCGGCCTGGTAGTCGAAGTGCCCGAGGATCGGCGCGGGCAGCGGGTAGCGGGCGCTGCGCCCGTAGGCGAGCGGATCGGCGAGCGGTCCCCGGTCGACGGAGTCGGCGGCGGGGGCAGGGGCAGCGGCGGCAGGGGCGACGGGGGCGGCGGTGGTCGGCGCCGCTTGAGCGGGGGCGGCCGCTCGGGCCCCCGGAAGGACCGGGCCGCCGATGGGATCCGTGGCGCGCCAGAGGTTGCGCCAGCAGTCGATGTCGGCGTGCAGGGCGGCGATGGGGCCCGGGCCGAAGTACGCCGGGAACCAGCGCCCGTACAGCCGCCGGAGCGGGGAGCCGTACGTGAGCAGGGCGACCCGGCGGCGGACGTGCGGCGCCAGCTGCCAGACGGCGGCGGCCGCGAGGACGCTGCCCTGGGAGTGGCCGGAGATGACGAGGCGGCCGCCGGTGCGGCCGGTCCAGCCGGCCATCCGCCAGGTCAGGTCGGGGACGGCGCGCTCGGCGTAGCAGGGCGGGGCGAAGGGATGGGCGGCGCGCGGCCAGAAGGTGCCGACGTCCCACAGCACGCCGATCGTGCGGCGGGCCGCGGGGTCCCGGTAGGCGCGGCGGCCCCAGGCGATGAACGCGGCGATGCCGAGGCCGATCAGCCAGGACCCGGCGTCCTGCGCGGCCCGGGCGGCGGTCTCCAGCAGCGGATGGGCGCCGCGGGCCGCCTCGCCCGGGACCTTTCCGCTGAGCCAGGCCCCGGCGAGGGCGCCCGCGCCGAGCAGCAGGGTGATCCCGGAGACGGCGGCCACGAACCAGGGGGCGGAGTCGGTGAGCGCGGCGGCCGCCCGGGCTCCGGCGATCCGCCGGCTGCGGTGCACGTCGGGCGGCTCCCCCGGGTACTCGGCGGCCACTCCCGCGGCGAGCCGGCGCCGCGCGAGGACCCCGCGCACGGCGAAGCAGGCGCCGAGCAGGGCCAGTACGAGGAGCAGCGGGGGCAGTACGGCGGCCTGCCAGGACAGCAGCACGGGAGGCGCGGGCACGGGGGGTGCCGGAACCGCCGCCCCGCCCAACCCGACCGCCCCGCCCAACCCGACCGCCCCGACCGCCCCGCCCGCCCCGTCCAGCCAGTCCGCGACCCGCTGGGCGACCCCGCCGGACATGACCCCGCCGAGGGCGCAGCCGAGCATGGCGATGGCGGGACCGCCGAGCCCGTACAAGGCGGTCGCCGGGTCGGGGGCCAGCCGGTAGAGGCGGACTGCCACGGCCGCGAGCAGCAGGACGCAGCAGCCCTGGCCGAGCATGAGCGCCCCGAACGCGAAGTCGCCGGGCAGCCGTCCGGCGGAGGTCCAGCCGGGGCGCGACCAGCCCGCGTACAGCAGCACGGTGGCGAGCAGCGCGAGGGCGGATCGGGGCAGCAGGGTGACGGCGGCCCGGTCGAGGCGGTGGTCGGCGCGGTCTTCGGTGCGGCCGCGCCGGCAGACGACCCAGGCGACGGCGATGGCCCCGGCGGCCAGCAGCGCCTCCACCGCCCAGCCGAGGGCTTCGAGTACGGGGACGCCGGCGCGGCGGTCGTGGCGGGCGGTGGGCGCGGCGACGGCGGCCGCGACGATCAGCAGCCCGGCCGCGGTGTGCGCGGCGCGCAGCCGGGCCACGATGCGCCGCCCGTACCAGAACCCGGGCCGACCGAGCGCGGGCGCGCCGCCGGGGCGGGCCGCGGGTACGGCGGCGCCCGCAGGCGGGGGCTGGGACTCGTACGCGCTCCACGTACGGTTCGACAGGTACCAGAGCAGCCCCGTCAGGGCGGCCGGGACCAGCGCTCCGAGGGCGAGCCGGCGGCCCGGCTGGCCCCACCACCGGCCCGGCTCCAGGAATCCGAGCCAGGGCCGGGAGCCGGTGCAGGCACCGGAACCGGCGCACTGCCAGGCGAGGAGGTCGAGCGCGACCTCGCAGGCGGCCGCGATCAGCAGCAGGGTGAGGCTGAGGGCGAGGACCCGGACGAGCACCCCGTACGCGCGCACCGCGCGCGGCGCCGGACCGGTGGCGGGCGCGGCCGGCCGGGCCCAGTGGGCGAGGTTGACGACCATGAAGGGCAGGAGCAGCAGCCACAGGGCGCGGGCGCCGTTGCCGGAGGTCAGCCGGGACCAGCAGTAGGCCTCGACGACGGGTCGGCCGGCGTACCGCTCGGGGTGGGTCTCGGCGTCGACGTCCGCGGCGCGGCGGAAGACGGCGGCGGTGGAGTCCCCGGTGATCCGGACGGTGCGCGGGTCGCCGAGCAGTTCGTCGGGGGGCGCGCCGTGGACCCCGTGCACGCGGAGTTCGAGGGCCAGGGGGCGCGGGGGTGTGAGGAGTTCGAGGGGCAGGGGATGCAGGGGCTGTGGGGGCTGCGGGCTCTGCGGGGGCTGGGGGCGGTCCGGCACATCGGCCTCCGCTCGCGTGGGGAGGATCGGCGCACCCACCAGCATCCCGCGCCCCGGACCGGCTGCCTAGGCCTGTCCGGGCGACGTCGGGGCGATCTGGGACCCCCGTACGCGCCTCCCGTACGCGCGTCCCATACGCGCATCCCGTGCACGCGTCCCGTACGCGGGCCGCACCGAAGGCCGTCCGGGCGGCGGACATCTGACGGGGCGACAGTTAGGGTACGCGGACGCACGTTCCATCGCACACCCCCAGGAGGGACCGCCATGGCTCGCCGACTCCGCCCGGTGGGGCTGGACTTCATCGAGAACGCCCCCACCCGCCTCGTCTTCACCGCCCGGACGGCGGCGGGGCCCGAGGCCGTGTACCGGGCCCTGGCCGAGGACGTCGAGGGGTGGCCGCGGTGGTTCGGGGCGGTGACGCTGGCCCGGCCGACGCACGGGGGTGCGGGCCGCGAGGTCCGGCTGGTCGGCGGGACCCGCTTCGAGGAGACGATCATGGCGGCGGACCCGGAGCGGCGCTACGCGTACCGGGTCGACGAGACCAACGCCCCCGGAATCCGTGCGCTGTTGGAGGAGTGGCTGCTCACCCCCGCCGACCCCTGCTCCGGCACCCTCGTCCGCTGGACGTTCGCGGTGGACGCCCCGGCGCCGATACGGCTCGCCCTCACCGCCGCCCGCCCGGCCCTGGGGCAGTCGTTCCGGTCGGCGGTCCGGGCGCTGGACGCCCGCCTGACGGCACAACGCCACCGCCCCGCCGGTCAGTGACGCGCGGTTCGGGCCCGGGGCGGGCGGTCAGACCGCGGGTTCGCGCCAGACCCCGGTCGCCAGCAGGGTTTCGAGGGTCCGCGTGTACGGGGCGATGTCCAGGCCCTGCGTGGCCAGCCACTCGTCCGAGTAGTACTTGTCCAGGTAGCGGTCGCCCGGGTCGCACAGCAGCGTGACCACGCTGCCCGTGCGGCCCTCGGCCACCATCTCCGAGATGATCTTCAGTGCGCTCCACACGCCCGTCCCCGTGGAGCCGCCCGCCTTGCGGCCGATCGCCCGCTCCAGCACCCGGCACGCGGCGACGCTCGCCGCGTCCGGCACCTTCATCATCCGGTCGATGGCCCCCGGCACGAAGCTGGGCTCCATCCGCGGCCTCCCGATGCCCTCGATGCGCGAGCCGCAATCGCTGCTCGCGTGCGGGTCGTTGCGGGTCCAGCCGTCGAAGAAGCAGGAGTTCTCCGGATCCGGGACGCAGACCTGGGTGTCGTGCTGCATGTAGTGCACGTAGCGCGCGATCGTCGCGGACGTGCCCCCCGTGCCCGCCGTCGCCACGATCCACGCCGGCTCGGGGTATCGCTCCAACCGCAGCTGCTGGTACATCGATTCCGCGATGTTGTTGTTGCCGCGCCAGTCGGTCGCCCGCTCCGCGTACGTGAACTGGTCCATGTAGTGCCCGCCCGTGCGGGCGGCGAGCTCCGCCGACTCCTCGTACATCTTCATCGAGTCGTCCACGAAGTGGCATTCACCGCCGTGGAATTCGATGAGCCGGCACTTCTCCGGGCTCGTCGTACGCGGCATGACGGCGATGAACGGAACCCCGATCAACTTCGCGAAGTACGCCTCCGACACCGCCGTCGACCCGGACGAGGCCTCGATGACCGGGCGTCCGGGGCGGATCCATCCGTTGCACAGCCCGTAGAGGAAGAGCGAGCGCGCGAGGCGGTGCTTGAGGGAGCCGGTCGGGTGCGTGGACTCGTCCTTGAGGTAGAGGTCGATGCCCCATTCCTCGGGGAGCGGGAAGCGCAGCAGGTGGGTATCGGCGGATCGGTTGGCATCGGCCTGGACCTTGCGGACGGCCTCCTTCAGCCAGGCGCGGTAGTCCGCGTCGCTACGGTCGACGTCGATGGTCGTAGCCGTCGTACCGGAGGTACGGGTGGTGCTCATGCGACTGGCTCCTTCGTGCGTTCCTTCGCCCCCTGCTTTCGCAATGTACCTCCCTCACCTGCACAAACAGTCACTTTGGGTATCTATGCGGATCGCTTTCGATCGCGTTCGGTTGCATACACGGGCACCGTGGGTGACCCTGGTGGAGCATTACTGAGGGTGCAGCACCCGTAACACTCATGTCGGGGAGTCGCAGCCGTGATCAGTCATTCACGCAGGCACTGCGTCGTCGAACTGCAGGCCTTGCCGTCCCGGATCGGACAGATCCGAAGGATCGTTTCGGCGCAATTGCGCCACTGGCAGCTCGATCCGCTCATAGACCGGGCTGCGCTCGGCGTGACGGAGCTGCTCAGCAACGTCCACCGCCACGCGCAGCCGGACAAGACGTGCACGGTCGAGATCGAGCTGCGGCTGGGGCGGCTCACGGTCTCGGTGTACGACAGCGATCCGCGCCTTCCCGTGCTGCGGGAGGCGGCCGCGGACACGCTGGAGACCTGCGGACGCGGGCTCGCGCTGGTCGCGGCGGTCAGCGAGGCCTGGGGCGCGCGGAACCAGGCCGACGGCCCCGGGAAGGTGGTGTGGTTCTCGCTCCGCGCGGCCCCGGTCGGCACCGGCTCCAAGCCTGTACGAGAGCCCGCCCCGGCGGTGGTGGTAGCCGTCGACCCGACGGCCGTTCCGACAGCCGTGCCGGTGACCGCCTCGGTCGGCGCCAGGCCCGGGTAGGCTCCGGCGGGCCGCACCCCCGCCCCGGCGCCCGCAGGCAGGCTCCGCCCCCGCCACCCTCTTGAGGGACGCGGGGGGGAAGGCACGCGGGGGGGGACTCGGGGGGCGGGACGGGACTACGCCGCCGTTCCCAGGGCGCCCAAGGGGTCGTCCAGGACCGGCTGCCAGGCCAGCTCCGCGGCGCCCACCAGACTGTTGTGGTCCAGGGTGCAGGGCAGGATCGGGACTCCCCCGCTGCGGCCCCACAGGCTGCGGTCCGCGACCACCGCGCGCAGACGCTCCGGGTCCGCGGACAGCAGCTCGCGGTGGAGCCCGCCGAGAATGATCCGGTCCGGGTTGAGGATGTTGACCAGCCCCGCCAGGCCCAGGCCGAGCCGGTCGATGAGTTCCTCGGCCGCCGCCCGTACCGCCGGCTCCGCGTACTCCTCGCGCAGCAGGTCACGCGCCTGCTGGAGCAGCGACACCTCGGGGCCCGGGGTGCGGCCCGCGGCGGTCAGGAAGGCCAGCGGATCGGCCTCCACGTCGAGGCAGCCGCGGCTGCCGCAGTGGCAGGGCCGGCCCTCCGGGTTCACGGTGAGGTGGCCGACCTCCAGGGCCAGCCCCGAACTCCCGCTGTGCAGGCGGCCGTCCAGGACGAGCGCCCCGCCCACCCCGCGGTGCCCGGTGGCCACGCACAGCAGGTGCTGGGCACTGCGTCCGGCGCCGTGCCGGTGCTCGGCGAGCGCGGCCAGGTTCACGTCGTTGCCGGTCAGGGCCGGGCCGTCGATACCGGCCGCCTTCACGCACTCCGTGAAGATGTCCCGTACGGGAGCCCCGGCCGGCCAGGCCAGGTGCAGCGGGTTCAGCGCCGTACCGTCCGGCTCCGCGACCGCCGACGGCACCGCGAGCCCCGCTCCGACGCAGCGGCGGCCGGTCTCGGCGAGGAGCGCCGCGCCCGCCTCGACGACGGCCCCGAGCACCTGCGCCGGGTCCGCGGAGACGGTGACCTTGCCGGGGGCGGTGGCCACGATCCGGCCGCCGAGGCCGACCAGTGCGGCGCGGAACCCGTCGGAGTGCACCTGCGCGGCCAGCGCCACGGGGCCGTTCTCCTCGATGGAGAGCCGGTGCGAGGGCCGGCCCTGGGTGCCGCCCGCGCCGCCGGGACGCGAGTCGACGCGGATCAGACCGAGCGCCTCCAGCTCGGCGGCGACCGCCCCGGCGGTGGCACGGGTGACGCCGAGCTCCGCGGTCAGGACGGCGCGGGTCGGGGCCCGGCCCGTGTGGACGAGCTCCAGCGCCGGGCCGAGGGCGCCACGCCCCCGCTCCAGCTTGGCCCGCGCCGAGGACGCGGCCGGACCCGCAGACGCGGCCGAACCGGAAGACGCTGCGGACACCGTGGTCACATCCCCCACCCGCGGCGGGGCCCCGTTGCCGTTCATGACGCGATCCTCGCATGATCGGCGGTGTGCGCGGCGCCGCCGGTCAGTCCGGGCCGGTCCCGAGACCGCCGACCCGCAGGGTGACGTTCAGCCGCCCGGTCAGCCCGAGCCCCGGCGGGGCGGTGCCCGGCAGGACCTTCGGCACCCCGTGATAGGCCAGCCGCGCCGGGCCGCCGAAGACGAAAAGGTCCCCGCTGCGCAGCCGGACGTCCTGGTACGGACGGCCGCGCGAGGCGGTGTTTCCGAAGCGGAAGACGCAGGTGTCGCCGAGGCTGAGGGAGACCACCGGAGCCCCGGATTCCTCCTCGGCGTCGCGGTGCATGCCCATGCGGGAGTCGCCGTCGTAGAAGTTGATCAGCGCGATGTCGTACGCCTCCGCGTCCGTATACGGGTACGGGTACGGGGCCCTGTGCCCGTCCGGGTGGGCGCCGGCTCCGGACGGGGGCGGGGGCCCGTACGCCGCCACCACCGCCTCCCGCCCCAGCTCCGCGAGCCAGCCGGGCATCGGCTTGACCGGTGCCCCGTCGCCGTCCACCGCGGTACGGGCGTACCCGTACGGGTACCAGTGCAGCCCCAGGCACACCTGGCGGGCGGTCATCGTCCCGCCGCCCGGTGTCCGTACGGTGCGCAGGCCCGCGGGCGGGCGCGCCCAGGCACGGCAGGCGTCGAGCAGCTCCCGCTGGCGCTCGGGCCCGAGCCAGTCGGGCACGTGCACGGCGCCGGGGGTGATCTCGGTCCGCTCGCGCGGGAAGAGTTCCCCGTCCATGGCTCCATTCTCACCGGCATTGTCGGCGGCCGGTGCGACACTGCCCGCATGAAGATCTCGGAGTACGTGGAGAGGCTTGCGCGGGAAGGCGAGTTGCTCGCCGAGGCGGCGGAGCGGGCGGGTACGGAGGCCCCCGTGCCCACCTGTCCGGGGTGGCGGGTCACCGACCTGCTGCGGCACACGGGCGCGGTGCACCGCTGGGCCACCGGGTACGTCAGGGACGCGATCGTGGAGCCCGGCCCGTTCCCGGACGCCCCGGAGCTGGCCGGCGGCGAGCTGCTGTCCTGGTTCCGGGAGGGGCACGAGGACCTGGTCGGCGCGCTGGGCGAGGCGCCGCAGGACGTGCAGTGCTGGACCTTCCTGCCGACGGCCGCGCCGTCGCCGCTGGCGTTCTGGGCGCGCCGGCAGGCGCACGAGACGGCCGTGCACCGGATGGACGCGGAGGCGGCGCTCGGCGTGGCCTATTCGCCGGTGGCACCGGAGTTCGCGGAGGACGGGGTGGACGAGCTGCTGACCGGCTTCCACGCGCGTCCGCGCAGCCGGATGCGGACCGAGGAGCCGCGGGTCATGCGGGTCCGAGCCGCCGACACGGGCGCGGTGTGGACCGTACACCTGTCGGCGGAGCCGCCCCGTACGGTGTCGGGAGACACGGGCGACCCGGCGGACTGCGAGGTGACCGGGACGGCTTCGTGGCTGTACGAGGCGCTGTGGAACCGGCTTCCGCTGATGGGCCCGGGGGTGGCCGGGGACGAGTCGCTGGCGCGGCGGTGGGCGGAGACGGCCGGCATCGGCTGACGGGGCCGTGGGTGGCGGGGCCGTCGGCAGGCGGGCCAGGGAGGGTGCGGCGGGGAGGGCGCGGCGGGGGCGGTCGCAGCGGGCTCAAGGCTCTCTTGTGACGGTGCGGTACGGGCTGTGACACTTCGTGCATGGGGAGACGTACGCAGGCGGACCGGGACGCGATCACGATAGAGATCGGCTACGCGTTCGTCAGCGGGTGCTTCGCGGCCGCGCTGGTCTTTGCGGCGGTGTACGGTCCCGCCCTGGTCTTCGATCTCTCCCCCACCGTGGATGCCGTTCTGACGCTGGCGGCGGGGGTCCTGGCGGGGGCCGTGTTCCTGTTGCGGATCACGCACGTCCTGTGGCGCTTCGCCCGCCGCCCTGAGAACGACGGAGGCTGACTGCCGCGCCCCCGCCCTCGTCGGCCGCCACCAGCCGCCGCCTCGACCGCCTCGGCCGCCTCGGCCGTCAGCCCAGGGTGGCGGCGTACAGCGTCTGGCTGCGGTACTTCCAACTCGGGGACTCGTCCCAGGGGTTGGGCATCCGGGTGCCGGTCGCGTACGCGTAGCCCGCGCCCCGGTCGAAGGCCGTACGGAGCGTGGCGCGCATGGCGGCCGTGTCCGGGACGGCGTGGACGAGGTGCCAGAACGCGGTTCCGGTCGGGTCGAGTTCGCTACCGGCGCGGTAGCCGCCCGAGTCTGCGAAAACGTTCCCTCCGAGCCAGCCGCCTCCCGTGTACGCCGCGTACGTGTCCTCGAAGGTGACGAAGACGTCCGCGGTGCGGTGGCCGGGCTCCAGGTAGCAGTCGGCGATGGCGGTGCCGGGGTTGTCGACCACGAGGTCGGCGGCGGTCGGGTCCGCGGCGTTCATGGTCTCCTGCACGTACGCGCGCAGTGCGGCGTAGTGGTCGCGGGTGGAGTTGCCGGGGCCGCAGTCGCGGCTGACGACGTCGAAGAAGATGCCGTCCACGTGCAGGCGGCCGTCGCGCGTCTTGAGGTAGTTGTCGACGGAGGCCTTGACGGCATCGACGTCGCGGTTGCCGTGGTCGGTGTGGACGTAGCCGAGGACCTTGGTCTTCTCCCCGGTGGCGGTGGTTCCGGCCCTCAGGGCGTCGGCGCGGGCCTGCCAGCGGGCGTCGAAGGGGGCATCGCCGTTGCCCGGGTTGAGCACGACCACGGAGGCGGCCGGGGTGGTGGCCGCGAGGTCACCGAGCATGCGGTCGCCGGCCCAGGCGTAGGCGGGGACGGCGATCTCCAGACCCCGCTCGCCGGCCGCCCGGGGTCTCGGGACCGGGGCGGCCTCCTCGGCGGCGGTGCCGGCGGCACCGGCCGAGGCGGTCACGGCGGGCGCCGGAGCGGCCAGTAAGGAGGTGACCAGGACGGCGTACAGGGCCTTCACGGCGCGGGCCACGGCTGTTCCTCCGACGAGAGGCGGGGGCGGGAGCACGACCCGACGAACACTAGACGGGCGCCCGTTCGGTGAAAGCCGAACCACTCGGATTGATATGAGGAACAGACAAGCGACCCGTCACCTCATCATGTGAATCACGCGCACGGCGCGGACGGGCGGAAACCCGCCCAGCCACCCGACCACCCCACACCCGGCGGCGCGGTAGTCGCCCCAGCCGGCGGCCCGGCAGGGGGCCCGGCAGGGGGCCCGCACAGCGGCACGGCCGCGGCACAGCGGGTGGCACGGCTGGCGGCACGGCGGGTCGCACGGCGGGTGGCACGGCCGGCGGGCCGCACAGCGGCGCGACCGGCGGCCCGCACAGCGGCACAGCCGGCGGCATGGCGCGTGGCCCGGACAGCGGCGCGACCGGCCGCACGGCGGGTGGCACGGACAGCGGCGCAGCCGGCAGCCCGCACCGCGGCGCGGTGGGCGCTGCGAGCGGCAGCCCGTACAGCGGCACGACCGACGGCACGGCCGGTTGTACGGACCGTGGCGCGGACCGTGGCACGGACGGCGACGCAGCCAGCGGGCACAACGGCATGGTCGGCGGCGCAGCCGGCGGCCCCCACGGCGGCGGAGCCGGCGGCCCGGGCGGCAGCCCGTACAACGGCGCGGCCAGCGGCACGGCCGGGGGCACGGACATTGGCGCGGACGGTCACACAGCGGGCAGCCCGACCCCGTGGGCCAGTTGGCCCGCGGCGTGGGTGAAGAAGGCGGCGCGGTCCTCGACGACCCGGTTGAACTGGCCGAACAGCTCGAAGGAGATGAGGCCGACCAGCTGCGCCCAGGCGGCGACCAGGGCGGCGGTGACCTCGGGCGGCAGCCCCTCGGCGAAGTCCTCGGTCATCCGGACGGCTTCGGGGCGCAGGACGGCCGGCAGGGGCGGCAGGGCGAGACCTCGGCCGGCGTGGGCGGCGCGCACGATGCCGATGAAGATGTTGCCGACGCGGGAGGCGGGGCCGACCGTGTCCATGGGGGCGCTGTAACCGGGCACGGGGGAGCCGTAGATGAGGGAGTACTCGTGCGGGTGGTCCAGCGCCCAGGCGCGGACGGCCTCGCAGACGGCCGCCCATCGCTGGCGGGGCGCGGCACCGGAGTCGAGGGCGCGGGCGTCGGCCTGCTCGGCGGCGGCGCCGACGCTGTCGTAGGCGTCGACGATGAGGGCGGTGAGGAGCTCGTCGCGGCTCGGGAAGTAGCGGTAGAGGGCCGAGGAGACCATGCCCAGCTCCCGGGCCACGGCGCGCAGCGAGAGCTTGGCCGCGCCCTCGGCGGCGAGCATGCGGCGCGCCTCGTCCTTGATGGCGGCGGTGACCTCGATACGGGCCCGCTCCCGGGCCCCGCGCACGGTACTCATACGAGCAGTGTGCCAGAAGGCAGAGCACCGCCCATAAATGAGATCGTCGATCCATTTAGAGAGCACCGCTCTTGTTTTGGAGCGCCAATTCGTGCACACTGATCTCAAGCGAGAGCACCGCTCTCCCAACTATCCGGAGCAAGCCATGAACGCGCCCACCCCGTACTACGTGCAGGCCGGCCCTCTTGCCACCCGCTTCAACTCGCTCTTCGGCAAGCTGGCCCGCCTCGGCATCAGCCTGGCCGGCTCGGCCGAGCTGTCGGTGCGCGGCCGCAAGTCCGGCCAGATGCAGCGGATCCCGGTCAACCCGCACACGTACGAGGGCGAGCAGTACCTGGTGTCGGCGCGCGGCCACTCCCAGTGGGTGCGCAACATGCGGGTGGCGGGCGGCGGCGAGCTGCGCGTGGGTCGCAAGGTCCGCACCTTCACGGCCACCGAGATCACCGATCCGGTGCAGAAGGTCGCGCTGCTGCGCGCCTACCTGGAGAAGTGGGGCTGGGAGGTCAACCGGTTCTTCCAGGGCGTGACCGCCCAGTCCTCCGACGCGGAGCTGCAGGCCACCGCCGGAGACCACCCGGTCTTCCGCATCACGATGTCGAACTGACACACGCCCGCGCCGACCACACGGCACACGCGGCCACACCGCCATGCCGCCACACGCAGCCACCCCCGGCGCATGCCGCCACACCGGCCACACCCGGGGCGTACGGCGCCATACGCCACGCCGCCCCACCTGGCGTATGCGCCCACACCGCAACACCCGGTGTACGCCGCCGCACCGCAACCCCCGGCGCGCGCGGCCACCCCGCAATACCCGGCCACACCCGGCGTACGACGCCACACCGGCACATGCCGCCGCACGGGCCATTCCTGGTGCACGCGGCCACACCGCAACACCAGGCCACACCCGGCGTACGGCGCCACACCGCCACATGCCGCCACACCGGTCACATCCGGTGTACGGCGCCACGCCGGCCCCACCGCCACACCCGACCTACGGCGCCACGCCGCCACACCCGGCTTATGCGGCCGCCCGCATCGGGCCGCCGCCCCGCCCGCTCACCAAGCGGGCCGCACCCGGCATCGCGCCGCGCGCGCCGCGCGCACACGCGGCGGCGGCCTTGCCCGTTCGCTCGGCAAGACCGCCACCCTCTTCGGCACAGCGCCCCGGGAGGACCCCGCCGCCGAACGCGGCGCCGGCCGGATCTCGGTCCGGCCGTCCCGCCGGCTGCCGGGGCCCGAGTCCCCCGGGCCCCGGGCCCGTTACCCCTTCTCCGGCTCCTGCCCCTGCTCCGGCTGCTCCGGGCCCTCTGACTCGGCCCGGTTCCGCGCCTGCTTCCCGTCCAGGATGTGCAGCGCCTTGCGGGCGATCGGGTACGTACGGACCAGGTCGGGCAGAGTCGTCGCACCCCGGGTGATGCGGGCGAAGGCCCGCCACGCAGGTCGGAAGCCGGTGATCGCCGCGTGCATCAGCCCCGGACGCGCCTCGAAGGCGGTCAGCATCCGCTTGCCGACGCTCATCTCCACGCCCAGCCCGGCCTTGACCGCGAAGGCGTAGTTGAGGGCCTGGCGGCGCGCGTCCACCGCGTCCTGCGCCTCGGAGATCTTCACGGCCCACTCCCCGGCCAGCCGGCCCGAGCGCAGCGCGAAGGAGATGCCCTCCCGGGTCCACGGCTCCAGCAGTCCGGCCGCGTCGCCCGCTACCAGGACCCGGCCCCGCGACAGCGGCGACTCGGGCTTGCGGCAACGGGTCAGGTGCCCGGACGAGATGGCGGGCTCGAAGCCGGCGAGGCCGAGCCGGGCGATGAAGTCCTCCAGGTACCGCTTGGTCGCGGCGCCGTCGCCCTTCGCCGAGATGACCCCGACGGTCAGGGTGTCGCCCTTGGGGAAGACCCAGCCGTAACTGCCGGGCAGCGGGCCCCAGTCGAGGAGCACCCGCCCCTTCCAGTCCTCCGCGACCGTCTGCGGGACCGGGATCTCCGCCTCCAGGCCGAGGTCCACCTGATCCATCTCGACGCCGACGTGCGCGCCGATCCGGCTCGCGCTGCCGTCCGCGCCGACCACGGCGCGCGCCAGGACGGTCTCGCCGTCGGCGAGCACCACGGCGACCGTGCGCCGGTCGGGCACCGCCGCCCCGTGCTGTTCGACCCGGGCGACGGCCGTGCCCGTACGGACGGTGGCTCCGGCCTTCTCCGCCTCGGCGACCAGGCCCGCGTCGAACTCGGGCCGGTTGACGAGCCCGAAGAGCATCTGCCGCGAACGGCGGGTGCGGGTCAGCTTCCCGTTCAGCGAGAAGGTGACCGCGTGGATGCGGTCCTTGAGGGGCAGGACGAACCCCGGCGGGAGGGCATCGCGCGAGGGCCCGATGATTCCGCCGCCGCACGTCTTGTACCGGGGCAGCTCGGCCTTTTCCAGCAGCAGCACGCGCCGCCCCGCCGTCGCCGCCGCGAACGCGGCCGAGGAGCCGGCCGGACCGGCCCCGACCACCACCACGTCCCACACGTCACCGGTGCCTCCGGACACCTCGGCCACCCCGTCCTCCGCCCCCTGAGCGGCCTGCCCTGCTGCTGAGTCGGGTCCCCCGACGGTGCTGTCGTCGCTGCTCACGATGTGCTGCTGCTCCTGATCATGCGGTTGCTCCGATGCAGGGAAATCCTACGGCGCGAGTCCGGCCCGTCCTGCTGTGCGAGGATCGGGACTGTCTTTCGCCGTACCCGGCATACGCCCACCACGCGGATGCGGGCGGCGCACGCGTACCGCCGAGTACACACATACACGGCGTACGCGTGCACGGCGTACACCTACACAACGTCGCACCCATGAGGAGCGTGCCCATGTCCCAGAATCCGATCGCCGAGACCATCGCCTCGCTGATGCCCCGCGCCAAGCAGGAGCTGACCGAGTTGGTGGCCTTCCAGTCGGTCGCGGACTGGGCACAGTTCCCGCAGAGCGAGAGCCAGGGCGCGGCCGACTGGGTGGCCGACGCGCTGCGCGCCGAGGGCTTCCAGGACGTGGCGCTCCTCGACACCCCCGACGGCACGCAGTCGGTGTACGGCTTCCTGCCCGGCCCGGCGGGCGCGCCGACCGTCCTCCTGTACGCGCACTACGACGTGCAGCCGCCGCTGGACGAGGCCGCCTGGATCTCCCCCGCCTTCGAGCTGACCGAGCGCGACGGCCGCTGGTACGGGCGCGGCGCGGCGGACTGCAAGGGCGGGTTCATCATGCACCTGCTGGCGCTGCGCGCGCTGAAGGCCAACGGCGGTGTGCCGGTGAGCGTGAAGGTGATCGTCGAGGGCTCGGAGGAGCAGGGCACCGGCGGTCTCCAGCAGTACGCGGAGGCGAACCCGGAGCTGCTGACCGCCGACACGATCGTCATCGGCGACACGGGCAACTTCCGGCTGGGCCTGCCGACGGTGACGGCGACCCTGCGCGGCATGTGCCTGATCAAGGTCAAGATCGACACCCTGGGCGGCAACCTGCACTCCGGCATGTTCGGCGGCGCCGCCCCCGACGCGCTGGCCGCCCTGATCCGGCTGCTGGACTCGCTGCGCGCGGCGGACGGTTCGACGACCGTCGACGGCCTGGCCTCGGACGCCGTCTGGGAGGGCCTGCAGTACCCGGAGGCGGACTTCCGCGCCGACGCGAAGGTGCTGGACGGGGTCGAGCTGATCGGCGAGGGCACGGTCGCGGACCGGCTGTGGGCCCGCCCGGCCGTCACCGTGCTCGGCATCGACTGCCCGCCGGTGGTCGGCGCCACCCCCTCGGTGCACGCGAGCGCCGGTGCGCTGATCAGCCTGCGCGTGCCGCCGGGCGTGGACACGGCCGAGGCCGTCAAGCTGCTGGAGGCGCACCTCGTGGCGCACACCCCGTGGCGGGCGCGTCTCGAACTGGAGGTCGTGGGCCAGGGCCAGCCGTTCCGGGCGGACACGGACAGCCCGGCGTACGCGTCGATGGCGGCGGCCCTGCAGGCGGCGTACCCGGGCGAGGAGATGCAGATCAGCGGTATGGGCGGATCGATTCCGCTGTGCAACACGCTGAACTCGCTGTACCCGGAGGCGGAGATGCTGCTGATCGGGCTGAGCGAGCCGGAGGCCCAGATCCACGCGGTGAACGAGAGCGTCTCGCCGCAGGAGCTGGAGCGGCTGTCGGTCGCGGAGGCACTGTTCCTGGTCAACTACGCGGAGTCCAAGCGCGGCTGACGCACGGAGCGGCTCACCCGAGGAGCGGCTGACGCGCGCAGCGACGGCTCGCGGACCCGTTGCCCCGCGGAGCGCCCGCCCTGTGCTACGGGCGAACTCCGCTCCCGGTGAAAGGCGTGCCGGGAGCGGAGCCGGCGGACGTACGTTCGGAGCATGGATCTTGTCGAGGTGCTCCCGCAGCGACTGCACATGCTCCGTTTCCCGATCGGCCAGGCGTACGTGTGGCGCGACGGCGAGGGTGGGAGCGAGGCCCTGACCCTGATCGACTCCGGCCATGCCGGGGCCGCAGGGGAGATCGAGGGGGCCGTCCGCTCGCTCGGGCTGGACCCGGAGCGGCTGGAGCGGATCGTGTTGACCCACTGCCACCGCGACCACGTCGGCGCCGCGGAGGAACTCGCGGGGCGGTGGGGTGCGGAGGTGGTGGCGCACCGGCTGGACGCGCCGGTGATCCGGGGTGAGCTCCCGGTGCCGGAACCGGTCCTGCTGGACTGGGAACTCCCCCTGTACGCACACGGCCTGACGGTGCCACAGGCTCCGCCGACCCGGGTCGACCGGGAGGTCGAGGACGATGAGGTGCTCCCCTTCGGCGGCGGGGCGGTGGTGGTCCACGCCCCGGGTCACACGCCGGGCAGCATCGGCGTCCACCTCCCGCACCACGGGGTGCTGTTCACGGGCGACTGCATCGCGGGGGTGGGGCAGGTGATGCTGGGCGTGTTCAACGTGGACCGGGCGCAGGCGCAGGCATCGCTGCGGCGTCTGGCGGCGCTGTCCCCGGAGGTGGCCTGCTTCGGCCACGGCGACCCGCTGACCGAGGACGCGGCGGCCGGCCTCCTCGCGGCCACCCGGTCGGAGCCGGTCCTCCCGTAGCCGCGGGGCGGTCCGGGGCGGCTGCCGGGGACGTCCGGCGGGTGGGGCTGCCCGGCCCGGCCCCGTAGCCGCCGCACTTCCGCCCCCGGCCGGGCGGCCGATCGGCAGCCGAGCCCGGGCGGCCGATCCGGGGCTACGCCCGGCCGGAGTCCGCGCCCGGGCGGCCGGAGGCGGCCGCAGCCCTTGCGGCAGCCTCCGCCCGGGCTACGGCGTCGGGCGGCCGGCCTCCAGGTAGAGGGGGCGGCCTCGTTCGCGGGCGCGCAGGGCCCAGCGGAGGCGCTCGTAGCGGACCGGCGGGAGCAGGTGCTCCGCCTCCTCCTCCGTGACGAACCGCCACTCCCGCAGCTCCGGACCGGGCAGCCGGAGCCCCGCCTCCGCGGCGGGCGAGAGGCGCCCCCCGTCGAACAGCAGCCGCAGCCCCCCGTACGCCGGCGGCACCGGCGGCTCCCAGTCCACGACGAGCAGCCCCGGTACGGCCTCCAGCTCCAGGCCCAGTTCCTCGGCGACCTCCCGCACCCCCGCGCCCCCCGGCGCCTCGCCCGCCTCCACGACCCCGCCCGGGAACTCCCAGCCCGGCTTGTACGTCGGATCGACCAGCAGCACCCGGTCCTCGGCGTCGAACAGCAGCACCCCGGCCGCCACCGTCTCCCGCGTCGGCTCCGGCGTCTGCACGATGTCGCAGACCCGGGCCGCGTCCGTGCGCACGGCTTCGGCGATCCGCTCAGCCGTCTCCCGTACGGTCAGGGCGCCGTTGTCGATGACGTGGGCGTCCGCCGCGAGCCAGCCGCTCAGCGCCTGCTGGTAGGCGGGGATGTGGTCGTACGCCCACTGCCGCACCCGCACGTCCACCTCGGCCGGGTCCCCCGGCTCCTCCCGGGTCGCGATCCGCTGGCGCAGGATCGTTTCCTCAGGGGCGAGCAGCACGTGCCTCACCGGAATCCGGCGCGCCGCCAGCCCGCCGAACATCTCGTCCCGGTACTCCTGCCTCAGCAGTGTCATCGGCACCACCAGCGCCCCGCCCAGCTCCGCGAGCATCGCGGCGGCCGTGTCCACGACCAGGCGCCGCCAGCTCGGCAGGTCCTGGTAGTCGGACACCTCCGCGAGGCGTTTGCGCGGCAGCAGTTGGCGTAGTGAGTCGCCGACGAGCTCCGGGTCGTACAGGGTGCTGTCCGGCAGGATCCCGGTCAGTTCGCGGGCCGTGCTGGTCTTCCCGGCGCCGAATGTGCCGTTGATCCAGACAATCACGTCTACCCCTCTCCCCATGGCTCGTCCGGAGCCCCCAGTGGCTTGCCCGCATCACCCTGCCACGGAAACCCGCTCCCCGGCCCAGTGCTTATCCTCAAGGTCAGAAACGCGGGAAAGGTCGGACTCCAGCCCGCCCGACGCGCCCCGCCCGCCACCTCCGGAGGTTTCCGTCCCGTGCCGCAGACCCGCCGACCGACCGACCCCCGCTACGGCAACCGGCCGACCATGAAGGACGTGGCGGCCCGCGCGGGCGTGGGCCTCAAGACGGTCTCGCGCGTGGTCAACGGCGAGGCGGGGGTCACACCCGACACCGTCCGGCGGGTCCAAGAGGCCATCGAGGCACTGGGCTTCCGCCGCAACGACAGCGCCCGCGTGCTGCGCAAGGGCCGTACGGCCACCGTCGGGCTGGTCCTGGAGGACCTGGCCGACCCCTTCTACGGGCCGCTGAACCGTGCCGTGGAGGAAGTGGCCCGGGCCCACGGGGCGCTGCTCATCAACGGGTCCAGCGCGGAGGACCCCGACCGTGAGCGGGAGTTGGCGCTCGCGCTGTGCGCGCGCCGGGTCGACGGGCTGATCGTGATCCCGGCCGGGGACGACCACCGCTACCTGGAGCCGGAGATCCGGGCGGGCGTGGCCACCGTGTTCGTGGACCGCCCGGCGGGCCGGATCGACGCGGACGTGGTGCTGTCGGACAACTTCGGCGGCGCCCGCGCGGGCGTGGCGCACCTCATCGGCGGCGGACACCGCCGGATCGGCTTCATCGGGGACCACCCGCACATCCACACGGCGACGGAGCGCCTGCGCGGTTACCGGGCGGCGATGGCGGACGCGGGGCTACCGGTGTCGGAGCCCTGGGTCTCGCTCGGCTCGACCGCTCCGGACCGCGTCGGGGAGGCGGCTCTGGCGATGCTGACGGGGCCGGACCCCGTCACGGCGGTCTTCGCGGGGAACAACCGGGTGACGGTGACGCTCGTACGGGTGCTGGCGGAGCACCCGCGGCCGGTGGCACTGGTCGGCTTCGACGACTTCGAACTGGCCGACCTGCTGCGGCCCGGGGTGACGGTGGTGGCCCAGGACTCGGCGGCCCTGGGCCGGGTGGCCACGGACCGCCTGTTCCAGCGCCTCGCGGGCGCCGCCCTCCCCCCGGCCCGCATCGAGCTCCCGACCCGCCTGATCCCCCGCGGATCGGGCGAACTCCCCCCGTCCGCATAGGGGTTCGGCTTCAAAGAGCGGACCGTCGGGGCGGCCCGGTCACCCGGCAGCTGGTCGGTCCGACCCTGGCCGAGCCGGCCGCCCTGCCCGGGTGCCTGGCCTTCTCCCCCGACGGGAGCCCGCTCGTCGCCGCCGGCCGGGACGGCGCCTTGAACCGGTGGGCCATCGGGCCGCTCCAGGGCGCGCCATGACGCGCGGCGAGGCCCGGCCGGGGTGTCCCGGGCCGGGCCTCGCCGGCGGGGAAGCGGTCAGGCGATCAGGCCGGTCAGCGCGATCAGGCCGGTCAGCCCGGTCAGGCGGTCGCCGTCAGCGTCGCCGAGCGGCGCGGGATGGCGAACGCGTCGAGCTCGGCACGGGTCAGGCCGGTCAGGGCGGTGACCTCCTCCGCGCCGACCGCGCCGCAGTCCAGGCCGCGCACCAGGTAGCCGGCCAGGGCCTTGGCCGTCGCGGGCTCGTCCATCACGTCGCCCTCGATCTTCGCGACGTACGCCTTGAGCCGCGCGGCGGCCGCTTCGAGGCCCTCGCGGTAGAAGGTGAACACCGCGGCGTAGCGGGTCGGCAGGTGAGCTGGGTGCATGTCCCAGCCCTGGTAGTACGCGCGGGCCAGGGCCCGGCGGGTGAGGCCGTAGTGCAGCTTCCAGGCCTCGTGGACCTGCTCGGTGGTGCCGACGGGCTTGACGTTCGTCGAGCCGTCGGAGACGCGTACGCCGGTGCCCGCGGCCGCGACCTGCATGATCGCCTTCGCGTGGTCGGCGGCCGGGTGGTCGCTCGACTGGTACGCGGCGGAGACGCCGACGCAGGCGCTGTAGTCGAAGGTGCCGTAGTGCAGGCCGGTGGCGCGGCCCTTGGAGGCCTCGATCATCCGGGCGACGGTGGCGGTGCCGTCGGAGGCCAGGATGGACTGGCTGGTCTCGATCTGGATCTCGAAGCCGATCCGGCCCGGGCGCAGGCCGCGGGCGGTCTCGAAGGCCTCCAGCAGCTTGACGAAGGCGCTGACCTGCTCGGCGTAGGTGACCTTCGGGAGGGTCAGGACGAGGCCCTCGGGCAGGCCTCCGTGCTCCAGCAGCCCGGAGAGGAAGATGTCCGTGGTGCGGATGCCGCGGTCGCGGACGTTGGACTCCATGCACTTCATGCGGATGCCCATGTACGGGGCGTTCGTGCCGTTGGAGAAGGCTTCGGAGACGAGGCGGGCGGCGCGGGCGGCCGCCTGGTCCTCCTCCTCGTCGGAGCGGACGCCGAAGCCGTCCTCGAAGTCGACGCGGAGGTCCTCGACGGGCTCGCGCAGCAGCTTGGCGCGGACGCGGTCGTAGACCGGTACGGCGAGCTCGTCGGAGATGCCGAGGACCTTGGCGAAGGTGGCGGCGTCCGGGGCGTGCTCGTCGAGGGCGGCGAGGGCCTGGTCGCCCCAGGACCGGATGGTGTCGGCCGCGAAGACGTCACCGGGGACGTAGACCGTGTGGATCGGCTGGCGGGTGCCGGGGTCGCCCGGGTAGTGGCGCGCGAGCTCCGCGTCCACCGGCGCGAGGGAGGCGCTGATGCCCTCGCTGACCGCGCCTGCGAGGCTCGTCGCCACCTTCTCCTGCTGACCCATCGTGCACTCTCCTCTTTTTCCGCTTCACGGAAGCATAGATCCGCATAGCAGAATTTAATGAGGGGTTCTTGTCTAGTCAATGGTTGCAGGAAACACCTCGGGGCCGCGTGGTGAGTGTCACCACGCGGCCCCGAGTCACAGCATCGACGCAGGTCAGCCCTTGCGGGCCTTGATCTCCTCGGTCAGCTGCGGGACGACCGCGAAGAGGTCGCCGACCACGCCGCAGTCGACCAGGTCGAAGATCGGGGCCTCGGCGTCCTTGTTGATGGCCACGATGGTCTTCGAGGTCTGCATGCCGGCCCGGTGCTGGATCGCGCCCGAGATGCCGGAGGCGATGTACAGCTGCGGGGAGACCGACTTGCCGGTCTGGCCGACCTGGTTGGAGTGCGGGTACCAGCCGGCGTCGACGGCGGCGCGCGAGGCGCCGACGGCGGCACCGAGGGAGTCCGCGAGGGCCTCGATGATGCCGAAGTTCTCGGCACCGTTGACGCCGCGGCCACCGGAGACCACGATCGCGGCCTCGGTCAGCTCGGGGCGGCCGGTCGACTCGCGCGGGGTGCGGGAGACGACCTTGGTGCCGGTGGCCAGGGCGCCGAAGGTGACGGCGAGCGCCTCGACGGCGCCGGCGGCCGGGGCGGCCTCGACCGGGGCCGAGTTCGGCTTGACGGTGATGACCGGGGTGCCCTTGGAGACGCGCGACTTGGTGGTGAAGGACGCGGCGAACGCGGCCTGCGTCGCGACCGGACCCTCGTCACCGGCCTCCAGGTCCACGGCGTCGGTGATGATGCCGGAGCCGATGCGGACGGCGAGGCGGGCGGCGATCTCCTTGCCCTCGGCGGAGGACGGGACGAGCACGGCCGCCGGGGAGACGGCGTCGTACGCGGCCTGGAGCGCGTCCACCTTCGGTACGACGAGGTACTCGGTGAACTCGGGGGCGTCGGCGGTCAGGACCTTGACCGCACCGTGCTCGGCGAGCACGGCGGCGGTGTCGGCCGCACCGGCGCCGAGGGCGACGGCGACGGGCTCGCCGATGCGGCGGGCCAGGGTCAGCAGCTCAAGGGTGGGCTTGCGGACGGCGCCGTCCGCGTGGTCGACGTAGACGAGGACTTCAGCCATGGGAATGCTCCTGCGAATGCGAAGTAGTCAGGGGGCGATCGAGAGGGTTTCGGCCGAAGCTCTTAGATGAACTTCTGGCCGGCCAGGAACTCGGCCAGCGCCTTGCCGCCCTCGCCCTCGTCCTTGACGATCGTGCCGGCGGTGCGGGCCGGGCGCTGGGTCGCGGAGTCGACCGCGGTCCAGGAGCCCTCCAGGCCGACCTCGTCCGACTCGATCTCCAGCTCCTCCAGGTCCCAGGACTCCACCGGCTTCTTCTTGGCGGCCATGATGCCCTTGAAGGAGGGGTAGCGGGCCTCGCCCGACTGGTCCGTCACGGAGACGAGCGCCGGGAGGGAGGCCTCCAGCTGCTCGCTCGCGGAGTCGCCGTCGCGGCGGCCCGTGACGGTGCCGTCCTCGACCTTGACCTCGGAGAGCAGGGTGACCTGCGGGACGCCCAGGCGCTCGGCCAGGATCGCCGGGAGGACGCCCATGGTGCCGTCGGTCGAGGCCATACCGGTGATGACCAGGTCGTAGCCGGCCTTCTCGATGGCCTTGGCGAGCACCAGCGAGGTGCCCATGACGTCGCTGCCGTGCAGGTCGTCGTCCTCGACGTGGATGGCCTTGTCGGCACCCATGGACAGCGCCTTGCGCAGCGCGTCCTTGGCGTCCTCGGGGCCCACCGTCAGGACGGTGATCTCGGCGTCGTCGGCGTCTTCGGCGATCTGCAGCGCCTGCTCGACGGCGTACTCGTCGAGCTCCGACAGCAGACCGTCGACGTCGTCGCGGTCGACCGTCAGGTCATCGGCGAAGTGCCGGTCGCCGGTGGCGTCGGGCACGTACTTCACACAGACAACGATCCTCAGGCTCACGCCGGCTCTCCTACCGCATCGTCTTTTTTCTGATACCGCCTTGTGCAGGCAGCATAGGCGCCTTGTCGGGCGGATCCCGGTCGGGGCGGCCCGCGCTCCGAAGGGAATGTTACTCGTCAGTACACCGTGGGTGCTCCACGGTGGCAAGGCCGGTGAACTGTGATCTGTCCAACGCCGCACGAACCCGCCCCAGCAGGGACGATTCAGTCGCGCAGCGCGTTGAAGCGACCCTGGTGGTAAAGGAGCGGCCGACCTTCCCCGGCCGGGTCGCCCGCCACCGCCTCCGCGATGATCACCCGGTGGGCCCCGGCGGGCACGCGCGCCACCACACGGCACACCAGCCACGCCAGTACGCCGTCCAGCACCGGAACCCCGTACAGCCCCTCGGACCAGCCCGTTCCGGGCCCGAACCGGTCGGCGCCGCTGCGGGCGAACAGGCCCGCCAGGTCCTGCTGGTGCTCGCCGAGTATGTGGACGCCGAGGTACTCGGAGTCGCGTATCGCGGGCCAGCTGGAGGCCCCCGTGGCGATCGTGAAGGACAGCAGTGGAGGATCGGCGGAGACCGAGTTGAGCGAGGTCGCGGTGAACCCGACCGGGCTCCCGCCGTCCTCGGCGGTGATCACGGCCACTCCCGCGGCGTGCCGGCGGAAGACGGAGCGCAGCAGGTCGGGCGAGCCGGGCAGGCCGGGGGCGGCCGTGGGCATGGTCGAGGCGGACGGGGCCGTCATGGAGGTGCTTCCTTCTGCCGCGGAGGCGGCGGGCACGGGCGCGGCGGGGTCGGGTCGGGGACCGGGTCGGTTCAGTGGCTCCGACAACGCGCGCTCGCGTAGCGGACGAGGTCCACGTGGACCCGCCCGTAAAGCAGGAGTTCGTACCGCATGCCGCCAGCCTGGCGATCTCCCGTGTACACAGTCAAGCCGCACCGGGCAGATGCGAGGCGCGTCACGCTGCGTGCGGGCGCGCGCACCGGCGTGCCGGCCGTCGCGCCAGCCGTCCCGCGGGCCTGCCCGTACGTCATATCGCCGCGCCCAGCGCGGCGATCACGTCCGCCTTGCGCGGCATCCCCGCCGCGCGCCGCACGATCCGCCCCCGCGCATCGAGGACGAGCACGGTCGGCGTCTTCTCGATGCCCAGGGCGCGCACCAGGTCGAGGCGGGCTTCGGCATCGATCTCGAAGTGCTCGACACCCTCCACCAGGCCGGCCACGTCGGCGAGGATCCGCCGGGTGGCCCGGCAGGGCTGGCAGAAGGCGCTGGAGAACTGCACCAGGCTGGCCCGCCGCCCGGGCTCCGCGCCCAGTTCGGCCGCGCCCAGCCGCGTCAGCCCCGTGGCCTGCGCGTCCTGATCTCCGTGCACCCCTGCTCCCGTCGCCGCCGACCTCGCTGCCGACCTCGTTGCCGCATCATTGAATTGCGTTCGTACGGTGATCCGAGCGCCCCGGCCACGCGCCGCATTCCCGGCGTGACGAGAATCTCCTCGGGCACGGTCGTCTGGGCTGGCCAGCAGCCCGCGTATGGGGCACGATCCCCAAGGGCAGCGTACCTACGCAGCCGTAACTTCCGGCCGGGAGCACCTCCCCAGGCAGAAAGCGGGGTCTCCCCCTCATGGCTGAGTTCGTCTACCCCCCGGTGATCGGCGCCGCGCACACCCTCTTCAAGGCGCTGGACATCCGCATCGACATGAAGGGCACGGAGAACATCCCGCGCAAGGGCGGGGCGGTCCTCGTGTCGAACCACATCGGCTACCTGGACTTCATCTTCGCCGGCCTGACCGCGCGGCCGCAGAAGCGCCTGGTCCGCTTCATGGCGAAGGAGTCGGTCTTCCGCCACAAGGTCTCCGGTCCGCTGATGCGCGCCATGAAGCACATTCCCGTGGACCGCACGCAGGGTGAGACGGCCTACCAGCACGCCCTCGACTCGCTGCGCTCCGGCGAGATCATCGGCGTGTTCCCGGAGGCGACGATCTCCCAGTCGTTCACCCTCAAGAGCTTCAAGTCGGGCGCCGCCCGCATGGCCCAGGAGGCCGGCGTCCCGCTGATCCCGGTGGCGCTGTGGGGCACCCAGCGGCTGTGGACCAAGGGCCGTCCGAAGAACCTCAAGCGCAGCCACATCCCGGTGACGATGAGGGTCGGCGAGCCCATCGAGGCGCCCTCCGACCAGTACGCCGGGGCGATCACCCGCCGCCTGCGCGAGCGGGTGCAGGAGCTGCTGGACGCCGCGCAGAGCGCCTACCCGGCCAGGCCCAAGGGCCCCGAGGACTCCTGGTGGCTGCCGGCGCACCTGGGCGGTACCGCGCCGACGGCCGCCCAGGTCAAGGAAGCGGGCTGATCCGCCGCCACCGGACCGGGTGATCGTGCGGCCGCGCCGTTCACGGCGGGGCCGCACTGCCGTACGACCGGTCGTCAGTTGGGGTTGTCGGCGTGGGTCAGCGTCTCCCACGCCTCGAAGTGGTTCTCGGTGCCCGCCGGGCGCCGTCCCTCGGTCAGCTTGCGGGTGTTCTCCATGCTGATGCCCAGGCGCGTGTGCAGGGCGTTGTAGCCGACCTCGGTGGCCGGGCCGATGCCCTTCGTCAGGCTCCCGCCGCACAGCCAGGAGGGCGCCTTCGCGCCGAGCTCGTACTGGGCGTGGAAGCCGAGCGCGTACCGGAAGCGGTCCTTGAACTGCGGGTAGAGGTCGCGTCCCTGGATCCGCGAGGTCTCGGCGACGTGCATGGTCGCGGCGATGCCCATCCCGGTGTGCCCGAAGTCCCGGCAGGTCTCCTGGGCCAGGCCGTCCACGAAGGTGCTCTGACCTTGCCAGTAGTCGACCAGCTCGCTCCTGGTGTCGATGGTCGAGCGCGGCGGGTACGCCGGCTGCGCCCCGTCGGAGGCGAGGTAGAAGTAGGCCGGGACCCGGCCGAGGTAGATCGCCATCGCCTTGTCGTAGCTCGCGCGGTCGTCGAGGTGGACCGAGATGCCGACGGCGGCGTCCATCATGATCAGTTCCCAGTTGCCGTTGTTGTTCGGCTTCCCGTTGATGACCTCGGGCAGGTAGACGTCGCGGAGCATGGTGGCGAAGCGCCCCTGGTTCGGCCAGCCGCCGGTGTACGTGTGCTTGACGATCTCGGCGGCGCGCGGCCAGGTGGACCCCGCCCAGCCGCTCTGCAACGGGGCGTTGGAGTTGGTGTGGTCCTTGATCTTCGCGGACCAGGCGTCCATCAGCTCGATGGACTTCTTCGCGTACGCGGCGTCGCGGGTGACGTACCAGGCGAGGGCGTCGGTGTAGGCGGCGATGGCGTCCTCGCGCTCGTCTCCGCAGCCGATGTCCGGGTTCGAGTACGAGCCGCATTCGACGACGGCCCGCGGCTTGGGCGTGCGCGACAGGGAGCCGTACGGGCTGGCGAGCATCGCGTCGAAGGCGCCCTTCCACGGCTGCTCCCCCGCCTGCACCTTGGCGCGTACGAAGTCCAGCTGGGCCCGGCTGTTGAGGACTCCGGGGTGGGCGAACTGCGCGGGGGCCGCGGCCGCCGCGGGCCGGGCGGCCGCGGGCGCGGGCGGGGGCCCGGCCTGGGCGGCGGGTGAGGGGGCCAGGGCCGCGGCCAGGCCGAGGGCGAGGGAGGCCAGTGCGGCGGGAACTCCGTAGCGCATGGAGCACCTTCCGTTCGGAGGTGGGGGGAACGGGGATTTCCTGCCGCCGAAAGTACCCATGCGCATGCCAAGTTGACAACGTTATCCGACAGGAAACTTTCCTATCTCCGGAGGGAGGTTGCGCCAGAGCTCCTCCCGGTCGGCCGACCCCTGGAGGGCGGCCAGCGGGGCCGGATGCGGGGCGGCGTACAGCTCGGGGTAGTCGACCTCCCCGAGTTCGGGGCGTACGGGGAAGGCGAGCCGCTCGGCGTCCAGGGAGAACTGCGCGTCCACACCGGGCTTGTTGCCCCGGGGGTCCTGGCGGACCCAGTTCGCGGCCCCCGGCAGCCGGAGCGCGATCAGCCCGTGCACGGCGAGGTTGGAGCCGTCGTCGTCGGCGAGCAGCTGGTAGCAGAGGCCGGCCGGGATGGACCGGGCCCGCAACAGGGCCACCAGCGCGTGGGACTTGGCGTAGCAGATGCCGTTGCGGGTGCGCAGCACGTCCGAAGCCCGCCAGGAGACGCGCGGGTCCCCCGAGTCGGCGGAGTGCGGGATGGTGTCGCGGACGAACTCGAAGGCGACCTTGGCGTATGAATATGCATCGCCGGAGGCGAGCCAGAGGGCCTCGGCGGTCTCCTGCACCAGCGGGTGGCCGTGGTCGATGACCTCGTCCTCCGCCAGGTAGGCCGTGAGATCAGGGGTTTGCTGGATCAGCTGCATGATCCGGAGCATAGGCATACCCCCGACCGCAAATCAATGGATTTACGGTCGGGGGTATATCTATTCACACCCTCAGCGGGCGAGCTCTTCCTTCAGCGCCTGGAGGAAGCCGTCCACGTCCTCTTCCTGGGTGTCGAAGCCGCACATCCAGCGCACGTGTCCGGCGGCCTCGTCCCAGAAGTAGAAGCGGTAGCGCTGCTGCAGCCGCCGCGAGACCTCCTGCGGCAGCTTCGCGAACACCGCGTTCGCCTGAACCGGGTAGAGGATCTCCACCCCGTCGGTCTCGCGCACGCCCGCCGCGAGACGCTGCGCCATCGCGTTGGCGTGCCGGGCGTTGCGCAGCCACAGGTCCTTGGCGAGCAGCGCCTCCAGCTGCACCGACACGAACCGCATCTTGGACGCGAGCTGCATCGACATCTTGCGGATGTGCTTCATCTGCCGGACCGCGTCCGGGTTGACGACCACCACGGCCTCGCCGAACATCATGCCGTTCTTGGTGCCGCCGTAGGACAGCACGTCCACGCCCACCGTGTTGGTGAACGTGCGCATCGGCACGTCGAGCGAGGCCGCGGCGTTGGCTATGCGGGCCCCGTCGAGGTGGACCTTCATGCCGTGCGCGTGCGCGTGCTCGCAGATCGCCCTGATCTCGTCCGGCGTGTAGACCGTGCCGAGCTCGGTGTTCTGGGTGATCGAGACGACCTGCGGCATCGCGCGGTGCTCGTCCTCCCAGCCCCAGGCCTGCCGGTCGATGAGCTCGGGGGTGAGCTTGCCGTCCGGGGTCGGGACGGTCAGCAGCTTGAGCCCGGCCATCCGCTCCGGGGCGCCGCCCTCGTCGACGTTGATGTGCGCCGACTCCGCGCAGATCACCGCACCCCAGCGGTCCGTCAGGGCCTGGAGGGCCGTGACGTTCGCGCCGGTGCCGTTGAAGACCGGGAAGGCCTCCGCGTACGGGCCGAAGTGGCTGCGGATGATCTTCTGCAGGTGCTCGGTGTACTCGTCCTCGCCGTAGGCGACCTGGTGGCCGCCGTTGGCCAGGGCGAGGGCCTCCAGGATCTCCGGATGGACCCCCGCGTAGTTGTCGCTCGCGAATCCGCGCACCGCCGGGTCGTGGTGGCGGTGGGCATCGGTCTTCACGGTTGCGGAGTGAGCCACAGACGCTGTCCGTTCACATCGATGGCGGGCCGCTCCCAGACGCCGGCGATGGCCTCGGCCAGCTCCTTGACGTCGGTGAAGCCCGCGAACTTCGCATTGGGGCGCTCGGCGCGCATCGCGTCGTGCACCAGTGCCTTGATCACCAGGATCGCAGCCGCGGCGCCCGGGCCGTCCTCGCCCCCCGCCTTGCGGAAGGAGTCGGCGAGGGAGAGGGTCCAGGCCTCGGCCGCCGCCTTGCCCGCGTTGTACGCGGCGTTGTTGGCGACCGGCTTGTGCGCGCCGGACTGGCTGACCAGGACGTAGCGGCCGCGGTCGCTGCGCAGCAGCCCGTCGTGGAAGGCGAGCGAGGTGTGCTGGACGGTGCGGATCAGGAGCTTCTCCAGGAAGTCCCAGTCCGCGAGGTCCACGTCGGTGAAGGTCTTGCTGCCGCGCCAGCCGCCGACGAGGTGGACGACCCCGTCGATCCGGCCGAACTCCTTCTCCGTGCGGTCGGCCCAGGCCTTGGTGGCCTCCAGGTCGAGCAGGTCCACGGTGTCACCGGTGACGGTGGCGCCGCCGTGGGCGTAGCGCGCCGCGTCCACGGACTCGGCGAGGCGCGTCGGGTCGGCGTCGGCCGCGACCACCACGGCACCCGCCTCGGCGAGGCGGAGCAGGGCGGCGCGCCCGGCGGGGCCGCCGGCCCCGGCGACCGCGACCACGGCGCCCTGGAGCTTGCCGTTCCCGTTCCCGGACTTCCCAGCGCTGTTCATCTGTGCAGCCTCCTGTGGGCGAGTGCTCACGCGGCGACCCGCTCGGCCGAATCGGCGTTCACAGCAGTGATGCCCTTCGTGGAGGCGATCACTCCCTTGAGCTTCTTGGCGAGGGCCTCGTAGAACATGCTCAGCGGAAACTCGTCGGGAAGCACGTCGTCGACGAGCTTGCGCGGAGGCTGCGTGAGGTCGAGGGCGTCGGGGCCCTTGGCCCACTTGGAGCCCGGGTGGGGGGCGAGGTAGGTGGAGACCAGCTCGTACGCCTTGAACCAGTGGACGAGCTTCGGGCGGTCGATGCCGGCCCGGTAGAGGTCCTCGATCTCGGCGCACAGCTGGTTGGTGACCTGCGGGGCGCGCATCCAGTCGATCTTCAGCGTGTTGTCCGTCCAGCGCACGACGTCGTGCTTGTGGAGGTACGCGAAGAGCAGCTGGCCGCCGAGGCCGTCGTAGTTGCGGTTGCGGTCGCCCGAGACCGGGAAGCGGAACATCCGGTCGAAGAGGACGGCGTACTGCACGTCACGGCCGTGCTCGTTGCCCTCGGACTCCAGCTTCACGGCCTCCTTGAAGGCCGTGAGGTCGCAGCGCAGCTCTTCGAGGCCGTACATCCAGAACGGCTGGCGCTGCTTGATCATGAAGGGGTCGAACGGCAGGTCGCCGTGGCTGTGGGTGCGGTCGTGGACCATGTCCCACAGGACGAAGGCCTTCTCGCAGCGCTCCTGGTCCTCGACCATGCGGGCGATGTCCTCGGGCAGCTCGATGCCCAGGATGTCGACGGCGGCCGCGGTGACCTTGCGGTAGCGGGCGGCCTCGCGGTCGCAGAAGATGCCGCCCCAGGTGAAGCGCTCGGGGGCCTCGCGCACGGCGATGGTCTCCGGGAAGAGCACGGCGGAGTGCGTGTCGTAGCCCGGGGTGAAGTCCTCGAAGGTGATGCCGAGGAAGAGCGGGTTGTCGTACCGGGTGCGCTCCAGCTCGGAGAGCCACTCGGGCCACACCATCTTCAGGACGACGGCCTCGAAGTTGCGGTCGAGGTTGCCGTTCTGCGTGTACATGGGGAAGACGACCAGGTGCTGGAGACCGTCGGCGCGCTCGGCGGCCGGGTGGAAGGCCAGCAGGGAGTCGAGGAAGTCCGGCACCTTGAAGCCGTCCGCGACCCACTTGCGCAGGTCGGAGACGAGCGCGCGGTGGTACGCGGCGGCGTGCGGCAGCAGCGGCGACAGCGTCTCCACGGCGGCGATCGTCCGCTCGACTGCGGCGGCGACCTCGGCCGGGGCCGGGGCGTCCGCGGCCTCGAAGTCGATGGAACCGTCCTTGGCCTGCCAGGGGCGGATCTCCTCCACGGCGGCCTTGAGCTCGGGCCATGCAGGGTGGTCGACCACCCTGGCACCGGCGGCTATCACCGCACCGCCAGAACCCGGCACAAGAATTTCCGTCATGTCACTTCCTCCACAGGAGAACCTCGCGTCAACACAGCGTATGGGTGCGAGCCTGTTCCACTCAAGGCCCTGCGCGGGAAATTATCCTGCTCGACCCCTATGAACACCGTAATTCTTCCCGCAGTCCACCGCCCGGGCGCGTGGTTCGCCCCTTTCGCCCCCCGCTGCACACGGCGTTGGGGCCGCGGACGGCAGTCCGCGGCCCCAAAGGGTGACGTCCGCCACTCAGGCGGAGCGGAAGTGCGGGATGACCTTCTCGCCCCACTGCCGCAGGGTCTCCAGGCACGCCTCCTGCGGCACCGTGCCCATCTGGATCAGGCACATGATCTCGTCGGCCCCCGCCTCCTTGAGCCGCTGCACGTACGCGATGGCGTCGTCGGCGCTCCCGTACGCGTGGTCGGCGTGGAAGGTCGCCGTCGACGTGGGCCGCACCGGGATGGCCTGCTCGTGCAGCCGGGCCACCACCTGCTCGGCCGCCCTGCGCATCTGCGCCGCCTCGTCGGCGCCCGCGACCACCGCCTCGTCGGGGACGCCCGCCCCGCCGTACCAGTGGCCGATGGACTGGGCGAAGAACCGCTGGCCCCGGATGCCGATCCGGCGCGCCTCGTCCGGGTCGTCGAGCACGATGGTCGGGCAGAGCACCGAGAAGTGGTCGTTGACGGCGGTGGAGACGAGGCGCGCGCCGTCCCGGCCGGCCACCGCCCCGTCGTACACGGCCCGCATCGTGGCGATGGACTCCGGCCCGGCGAAGCCCATCACCAGGGCCCCGACGCCCAGTTCGGCGGCCTGTACGAGGGTCTCGGCGCGGCTGCACGCCAGGAACAGCGGCGGGTGCGGGGTCTGCCGCGGCCGCGGCAGGATCGGGTGCGGGTCGATGTCGATCAGCTCGCCGTGGTACTCCAGCTCCTCCTCCTGCCAGGCCTTGCCGATGATCCGCAGGGCCTCCTCCACCTCCTGCGTGGTGCGCTCCCGGTCGACCCCGCACAGGGAGGTCTCCTGCTCGGTGCCACCGCGTCCGGCGCCCAGGTCGAGGCGGCCGCCGGAGAGCAGGTCGAGCATGGCGGCCCGCTCGGCCACCCGGACCGGGTGGTTGAAGTTGAAGGGCATGCAGACGACCCCGTGGCCGATGCGTATGGTGTGCGTCCGGGCCGCGACGAAGGTCAAGAAGACCTCGGGCGCCGACATGTGCGCGTACCACTTCAGGGAGTGGTGCTCGACGGCCCAGATCCGGTCGAATCCCATCTGCTCGGCGAGCACGGCCTGCTCCACGCAGTCGTGGATGACCTGGTGCTCCCGCTCCACGGTCGGGTCGGCGAGCTGAGCTTCGAAGATGACGGAGAACTTCACGATGCCTCCAGGGTTGCGTCCCGTGCCCGGTCTTACTTCAATTCGGAATATGACTAGTAGTCAGACGTCGAAGAAGCAAGACCTTCCGGCGACCGCGTGGGCCGTGCTCGGGCTGCTGTCCTTCCCCGGGGAGCGCACCGGGTACGAGCTGAAGAAGTGGGCGGACTCCTCCCTGCGGTTCTTCTACTGGTCCCCGGCCATCAGCCAGATCTACGCCGAACTGCGCCGGCTGGAGGAGCTCGGGTACGCCGCCTCCACGCGGTCGGGGCCCGAGGAGGCCCGGGCCAAGCGCCGCTACGCCATCACCGCGGCCGGGCGCGCGGCCCTGGCCGGCTGGGCTTCGGACACCGCGGAGGCGGGTCCCCCTGTGCTCAAGCACGGACTGCTGCTGCGGATCTGGCTCGGCCACCTCGCCGAGCCGGAGCTGCTGCGAGCGATGGTCGGCGGGCACCTGGAGCGGACCCGGGGCGAACTGGCCGCCGTACGCGAGGCCATGGCGCAGGCGGACGACGTACCGCAGTGGGCGTTCCCCGCGCTCGCGCTGCGCTGGAGCGAGCGGCAGCACCTGGCCGAACTGGAGCTGGGCGAGGCCCTGCTGGCCGATCTGGCGGAACTGGACGCGTCCGGTACCGGGGACCCGGCGGCGGATCGTCAAGGCGGCGGGGACGCGCCCACCCCCGGGTGACGCGGCAGGGCCCGCGCGGCGCGCGCGAGGGCGTACGGCCCTGGCGGGAACCGGCCGAAGGCCGCGTTCCGGGCGCTGCACGAGCGGTCTCATCGCATCCCCGGCGCACTAGCATGCGACCTCACCGCGCGCGGCCGGTAGGGACACCGCGACCGCGCGGGAGCCGCCGTCGACGGAAGCGAGAGAACCTTGACTTTCCTCACCATCGGTCACCGCGGGGTCATGGGTGTCGAACCGGAGAACACCCTGCGGTCGTTCGTGCGCGCGGAACGTTCCGGGATGGACGTCATCGCGCTGGACCTGCAGCTGAGCAAGGACGGCGTGCTCGTCGTCCTGCACGACGCCGAGGTGGACCGCACCACCGACGGCTCCGGAGCCGTGGCCGACCTGACCCTGGCCGCGCTGCGCGAACTGGACGCCGGGCAGGGCGAGCGCGTGCCGGTCTTCGAGGAGGTGCTGGACGCGGTCCGGACCCCGCTCCAGGTGTCGGTGCAGGACGCGCCGGCCGGGAGGGCGCTGGCGGAGCTGATCCTGCGCCGCGACCTCGGCGCGCGGGTGGAGGTGGCCTCCTTCCACGACGAGGTGCTCGCCGAGACGTCCCGGCTGCTGCCGGGGGTCCGCAGCACCCTCTACGCGGACCTGCGCATCGTCCACGGCAGGTCCGTCGAGGACCGGGCGCTGGCCGTGGGGGCGAACACGGTCGCCCTCGGCATCCGCGATCTCACCCTGGACACGGTGGAGGCGGTCCACGCGGCCGGGCTGAAGGTGACCGGCTGGACCGTCAACACCCTCCAGCAGCTGCGGGTGGCGCGGGCGCTCGAACTGGACGGGGCCTCCACCGACTTCCCGGAGATCCGCAGCACGGGCCGGTTCATCGCCTGACGGCGGCCCCCGCCGCGCGCTACAGCGGCTTGACCAGCAGCTCGAAGGCCAGGTCGTCGCGGAGCGGGACGCCGAAGCGCTCGTCGCCGTAGGGGAAGGGGCTCATTTCGCCGGTGCGCCGGTATCCGCGGCGCACGTAGTAGGCGATGAGCTCCTCCCGTACGTTCACCACCGTCATCCGCATCTCCTTGGCGCCCCACGTCTCGCGGGCGCGGCGCTCCGCCTCGGCGAGGATCTCCTTGCCGAGGCCGCCGCCCTGCAGTCCGGGACGGACGGCGAACATCCCGAAGTAGGCGTGGTCGCCGCGGTGTTCGAGCTGGCAGCAGGCGACGAGCTGTCCGGCGCGCTCGACGACGAGCAGGACGCCGTCGGTCGCGCCGATGATCGCGCGGACCCCCTCGGGGTCGGTGCGCTGACCGTCCAGGACGTCCGCCTCGGTGGTCCAGCCGGCACGGCTGGCGTCCCCTCGGTAGGCGGATTCCACGAGGGCCACCAGGTCCGGTACGTCCGCCTCCACGGCGCTGCGGAAGTTCAGGGCGGTGGAGTGGGCGGTCGACATCAAAGGCTCCCGTTCGGCTCAACGGCATATGACATGCCCGGTGCGGCAAGGAGAGCCTAACCCGGTCCGGCGTGCGGGCGTCCGGGCCGGGGCATCTCTTCCCGTGACGCCGACGAACCGGGGGGTTCCGCCGTGCACGGTCCCGCGATGTCCCTGCCCGCTTCCCTCTCCGCCTGGCTGCTCGTCGTGCTCTGCGCCGTGAGCGGCGGGTACTGCCTGCGCCGGGTGCGCAGATCGGAGCCGGACGCGCGCGGCGGCGCGGCGGGCGAGGCGCTGATGGGCTTCGGGATGGCGGTGATGGCCGTGCCCTCGGGCATCGGGCCGTGGGGGCCGGGGATCCTGCTGGGCGTCTTCAGCGGGGCCGTGCTGCACGCGCTGTGGCTGCTGCGCGGCGGATTGCACCACGCGCACCACCTGGTCGGCTCGCTGGCCATGGCGTACATGGCGCTGACGATGGCCGTCGGGCACGGGCACGGCGGGGGGCCGCCGCTCGTCACCGGGGCGCTGCTCCTCTATTTCGCGGGGTACGTGCTCCTCGGCGGGGCCCGGCTGGTCACGGCGGGCGGGGCCGGGCAGCCGGTCGGGGGCGGGCCGCCCCTGATGCCGGCGGAGCTGACGCGGGCGTGCCGACTCGCCATGGGGATGGGGATGTTGGCGATGCTGCTGAGCCTGTGACCGTCCGGTGCGGGTCGGGCAAACGTGTCCTGCGTCACCAATCGCGCAAGGTCGTACCGGCAGGTAGCCCGGCGCTCATAGGCTGGCGGACATGATGGTCCCCGCCGCACTGCTGCTGCTCGGCGCCCTGACCGCTGTGCTCGCTCCCCGGCTGCTGGCCCGGGCCCAATGGCCCGAGCGGGAGCCCGTCGTCGCCCTGTGGGTGTGGCAGTGCGTGGTGGGGGCGGTGCTCCTGTGCTTCGCCCTGTCGATGCTGCTGAGCGCGGCGGCCGCCTGGCTGGCGGTCCGGGGGCGGCTCTTCGCGGCGGCCCCGCACGGGGTGGTCGACGCGTACGCGCTGGGCCCGACGGGCGGCGCGTGGGCCACGGGGACCGCCCTGGCCCTGGCCGGCGGCGGGTTGTGGACCGGGGCCCGGCTGACCCGGGAGGTGCTGCGGGCGCGGGCCCGGCGCCGGGTGCAGGGCGCCGAGCTGCTCGTACGGGCTCCGCTGCTGCCCGGGGAGGACCCGGGCGGCGCCCGGCTCGTCGTACTGGAGGGGACGCGGCCGGACGCGTGGTGGCTGCCGGGCGCGGCCCCGCAGCTGGTGGTGACGACGGCCGCCCTCGGCCGGCTCAAGGGGAGCCAGCTGGACGCCGTACTGGCGCACGAGCAGGGGCACGCGCAGGCCCGGCACGACTGGCTGCTGCACTGCTCGCGGGCGCTGGCGGGGGGATTCCCGCAGGTGCCGGTGTTCGCGGCGTTCGAGGCGGAGATGCACCGGCTCGTCGAACTGGCCGCCGACGACGTGGCCTCGCGGCGGTTCGGGAGGCTGACGATCGCGCTGGCCCTGGTCGGGCTCAACGAGGACCGGGGCGTCTTCGGTGCGTACCCGAGCCCGCAGCCGCACGTGTCGGAGCGGGTGCGGCGGCTGCTGTCGGCGGCGCCGCGGCTGTCGGCGGGCCGCAGGCTGCGCCTGACCGCACTGGCCACGCTGGTCCCGGTGATCCCGCTCGTGATCGCCCTGATGCCGGGTCTGAGCGCACTCGCCTGAGGGCTACCGCCCGAGCACTCGCCTTGGCGCTCTCGCCCGAGCGCAAGCCCCTGAGCGCGCCCACGCGGGCGGACCGGGCCGGAACCCGTCGCTCTGCCGAGGTGTGGAAGTCCCTGCTCTGGGTGATCCCCCGCGTCACCCAGAGCAGGCGACCCCGTGCGCTGAGTATATTGGCTGGGAGCCAGTCAACGCAGGAGTAAGCATGTCCCCGCGCAGCGCATCGGTCAATGAAGAATTGCGCAGACGTTCCCGGGAGCGGCTGCTCCAGGCCACGGTCGAACTCGTCGGCGAACGCGGCTACGAGGCGACGACCCTCGGCGACATCGCCGATCGGGCGGGCACGGCCCGCGGCCTGGTCTCGTACTACTTCCCGGGCAAGCGGCAACTGCTCCAGTCGGCGGTGCACCGGCTGATGCACCTGACGCTGGAGGAGGCGCTGGAACGCGAGCCGCGCACCGATGACGGCCGCGAGCGCCTCGCCCGCGCCGTCGACGCGGTCCTCGGGCTCGCCCGCGACGAGCCGCTGCTGATGCGGACGCACATGGCGGGCATCCTCCAGGCCGAGGGGTTCGTGCAGTGCCCGGAGCAGCAGCGGCTGGCGGAGCTGCTCCGGGACACGGTCACGCGGTACGGGTCGGCGGACGTGGACACCGACTACCCGCTGCTGCGGGCGCTGCTGATGGGCGCGGTGGTCGCGGTCCTGCTGCCGGGGGCCCCGATGCCGGCGGCGCGGCTGAGGGCGGAGCTGTTCCAGCGGTACGGGCTGGACTGGGAGCTCGGTTTCCCGCCGGACGGCGGGCCGCCCGGCCCGGCGTTTCCCCCCTCAGGCTGAGCCGGTCAGTGGTACTCGGGCTGCGACTGGACGTTGAGCCGGTCCATCCGCACCCACTTCGCGCTCTCGGTGCGCCAGTCGTCGATCCGCAGCACGTCGAGGCCCTTGGCGATGTCGTTGGAGTAGACGTATCCGTTGTAGTAGTACGCCGACCAGGACCCGCCGAGTCCGAGCTGGTCCGTGGTGAGCGGGCCGCGCTCGAAGTAGCCGATCTCCTTGGGCCGGGCCGAGTCGGTGAAGTCCCACACCGAGACGCCGCCCTGGTACCAGGACTGGACCATGATGTCGCGGCCGCCGCCGACCGGGATCAGCGAGCCGTTGTGGGCCACGCAGTTCTCCGTGTCGGCCTGCGGGCGCGGGATCTTGAAGTAGCTGCGGAAGACCAGTTTGCGCTGGTCACCGCGGCCGGTGATGTCGTAGATGCCGTCGGCCCCGCGGTTCGGTCCGGTGGCCTCGTTGCAGGTGGCCCCGCCACCGCCGCCCAGTTCGTCGGTGAACACCACCTTGTCGGCCTTCTCGTTGAAGGTCGCCGAGTGCCAGAACGCGAAGTTCACGTTGTCCTGCACCCGGTCGATGACCCGCGGCTGCTCGGGCTTGCTGATGTCGAAGAGGATGCCGTCGCCCATGCAGGCGCCGGCCGCCAGCTTCTTCGACGGCAGCACGGTGATGTCGTGGCAGCCGGTGGTCTTGCTGACGCCCGGGTTGGCGGGGGCGCCCGGATTGCCGCCGTCCGGGAAGAGGACGGGGAAGGCGACGACCGCCGCCTGCGTCGGGTTCTTCTTCGGGACCTTGATCACGGAAATGCCGTCGTGCGGGGGCTGGCAGTCGGGGAACGCCTCGCTCGGGGAGTACGAGGACACGTACAGGTAGAGGTCGCGCTCGCCCGGCACCAGCGTGTGGGTGTGGGAACCGCAGTTGGTCTCCACGGACTTGATGTACTTCGGGTTCTTCTTGTCCTTGATGTCGAAGATCTTGATGCCCTCCCACGAGGACTTCTCCGTCGCGGGCTGCGAGACGCTGTTGCAGGAGTCGTCGCTGCGCGAGGAGTCGGTGGAGAGGAAGAGCAGGTCGCCCTGGACGGAGACGTCGTTCTGGCCGCCGGGGCAGAGCACCTGGCTGACGGTCTTCGGGGCCTTCGGATTGCCGATGTCGTAGATCGTGAAGCCGTTGTAGTTGCCGGCGTAGGCGTACTTGCCCTGGAAGGCCAGGTCGGTGTTGATGACGCCCGCGTACGTGCTCGGGATGTTGGTCACGTGCTTGACGTTGGCGCTGTGCACGATCTCGTCCTGGCCGGGGATCTCGCCGGGGGCGAGTGCGCGGCCACCCGCCTCCGGATCCGCTTCCGGCCGGGAGACCCCGGGCGATAAGTCGCCGGGATCGGGGGTGGCGGCCGCGGGGCCGGCCGCGAACAGCGTGGTCAGCAGCCCGGCCGCGGCCACGGCCGCCCCCAGACTCCTGCGCCGCACTCTGACGGTGTGCTTCGAGATCACTGTGTCCTCCCATGGGAGTCCGATCGATTCCGACCGTGTGGCGAACGGAACCCGGCCCCCCGCAGTATGTTCCCTTCATGGACATGGCAAAAGGGTCACTCCATCGAACGACCGCGGCGGCCGTGGCCGCCTGCATCCTCCTCGCCCTGACCGGCTGCCAGGGCGGGGACGGCGAGAACGGGGCGAAGGACGGCGGCGCGGCGGTCATCGCCCCCGGCAGACCGGGCGAGAAGTCCCGGACCCTCTCCCCCGAGCAGGCCGCGAAACGACAGCCGGACGACTCCCCCAACGCGGCCGACCGGGCGTACGTCCAGCACATGGTGGAACACCACCGGCAGGCCGTCACGATGAGCGCCCTCGCCCCGGAACGGGCCTCGGCGGACGGGGTCAGACGGCTCGCCGAGCGGATCTCGGCCGCCCAGCAGCCCGAAATCGGCGCGATGCAGAAGTGGTTGGCCCGCTACCCGGCGCCCTCCGGCGCCCCCGCGGCCGGTCACGACCACGGCGCGATGCCGGGCATGGCGACCGAGCAGCAGCTGAGACAGCTGACGGAGGCGAAGGGCGCCGACTTCGACAGGCTCTTCCTGACCCTGATGACCGCCCACCACGAGGGCGCCGTGAAGATGGCGGGCGAGGCGCTGGCCGCCGGGAACAACGGCGCGGTGGAGGAGATGGCCAACGAGGTGGTGGCCACCCAGACCGCCGAGATCCACCGGATGCGCGCGATGGGCTGACGGCCGCCGGGCCCGGTGTCATGCTGGGAACACCTGCGGGAGGAGCTCCGCCGTGCTTCGTGTCGCCGTCGTCGGTTCGGGCCCCAGCGGGGTCTACGCCGCTCAGACACTCGTACAGCAGCGCGAGGTGCCGGGCGTGCGCGTCGACGTGCTGGACCGGCTGCCCGCGCCGTACGGACTGGTGCGCTACGGGGTGGCCCCCGACCACGAGAAGATCAAGTCGCTCCAGGGCAGCCTGCGCACCGTGCTGGAGGACGAGCGGATCCGTTTCCTCGGCAATGTCGAGGTCGGCGGTCCCGGGCTACCGACCGCACGGCTGCTGGAGCTGTACCACGCGGTGGTGTACTGCGTGGGCGCCGCCCGCGACCGGCTGCTCGGCATCCCGGGCGAGGAACTGACCGGGGTGCACTCCGCGACGGCCTTCGTCGCCTGGTACAGCGGGCACCCGGACGCCGTGGACGAGTCCTTCGACCTGTCCGGGGTGGCCTCGGCGGTGGTCGTCGGGGCGGGCAACGTCGCCGTGGACGTGACCCGGATGCTGGCCCGGGACGAGCCGGAGCTGGCCCCGACCGACATGCCGCAGCCGGCCCTGGGCGCCCTCGCGGACAGCGGGGTGGAGTCGGTGTCGATGGTGGCCCGACGCGGGCCCTCGCAGGGCAAGTTCACCACCAAGGAACTGCGGGAGCTGGGCACGCTGCCGGGCGTGGCCGCCGTCGTGGACCCCGCGGAGCTGGCGCTCGACCCCGCGTACGCCGACCAGGACGCGGCCGCCGCGCTGCCCGCGGTGGCCCGGCGCAACCTGGAGGTGCTGCGCGGCTGGGCCGGGCGGCCCCCGGGCGACGCGCGGCGCCGGATCGGCCTGCGGTTCTACCTGCGCCCGGTGGAGGTGCTGGCCGGCCCGGGCGGCCGGGTCGCCGGGATGCGCTTCGAGCGGACCGCACCGGACGGCCGGGGCGGGGTCGCCGGGACGGGCGCGTACGAGGACGTCGAGGCGCAGCTGGTGCTGCGCTCGGTGGGGTACCGGGGAGTCCCGCTGGCCGGTCTGCCCTTCGACCCGGTGAAGGCCACGGTCCCGCACGCCGCGGGCCGGGTGCTGCGCGAGGGCCGGGCCTCCGTCGGCGAGTACGTGGCGGGATGGATCAAGCGCGGTCCCACCGGGGTGATCGGCACCAACAGGCCCTGCGCCAAGGAGACGGTGTCTTCGCTGCTCCAGGACGCGGCGGCGCTGGCCCGGCGGGAGCTGCCGGGCGATCCGCTGGACGCGCTCCGGGCGGCCGGGCTGCGCCCGGTGGAGTGGCCGGGCTGGCTGGCGATCGAGACGGCCGAGGCCGATCTCGGGCGCTCGCTGGGCCGCCGCTCGGTGAAGATCCCCGACTGGCGCGGCCTGCTGGCCGCGGCCGGAACCGGCACGTGAACGCGGGCCGGCGCCCCCTGCACCGGCCGGCGGGCCGGTGGAGGACCCACCCCTCCGCTAGCTGGAGCCGGCCCCGCGCGCCTCTTCCGCCGCGGCCGCGGCGAGCACGCTGTCGAGCAGTCCCGGGAACAGGTCCTCCAGCTCCCCGTCGCGCAGACCGTTCATCTTCGCCGTGCCCCGGTAGGTCTGGCGGACCACCCCGGCCTCGCGCAGCACGCGGAAGTGGTGCGTGGTCGTCGACTTGGTGACCGGCAGGTCGAAGTACGAGCACGCCAGCTCGTCCGGCGTGGCCGCGAGGTCCCGCACGATCGACAGCCGGATCGGGTCCGACAGCGCGTGCAGCACCGCTTCCAGCCGGATCTCGGAGAGGCCGGGGTGGGCGAGTGCGCGGGTGGTGGCCGTATCCGTCACGTCTGCCACGTCGCCCTCATCTCACCGGCCCCCTGTTCGTACGAGAACCACCGTAGTACATCGACCGCCGCCGGAAGGACGCGAACGGGCCCGGCTACCAGGCACGGTGGTACGAGACGGGCACCCGTACCCCGGTGGACGGTTCGGCGGCGCGCTCGGCACCCAGGGCCGCGGCCGCGGTACGCGCCCAGTAGGGGTCGCGCAGCAGCTCGCGGCCCAGCAGGACCGCGTCCGCCTGCCCGTCGGCCAGGATCGCGGCGGCGTGCTCCGGCTCGGTGATCAGCCCGACTGCGGCCACCGGCAGGCCGGTGGCTGCCCTGACCTCGGCTGCGAACGGCACCTGGAACCCGGGCGCCGCCGGGATGTCCGCCTTCGGGGCCATTCCGCCGGTGGACACGTCCAGGAGGTCCACCCCGCGGCCCTGGAGCAGTGCCGCCAGCCGGACCGTGTCCTCGGAGGTCCAGCCGGACTCCTCCAGCCAGTCGGTGGCGGAGATCCGGAAGAACAGCGGGAGCTCCTCGGGCCACACCGCCCGTACGGCGTCGACGACTTCGAGGGCGAAGCGGGCCCGGTTGCCGAAGGAGCCGCCGTACTCGTCGGTGCGGCGGTTGATCTGCGAGGAGAGGAACTGGCCGATGAGGTAGCCGTGGGCGCCGTGGATCTCGACGACCTCGTAGCCCGCGGCCAGCGCGCGCCGCGCGGCGGCCGCGAACTGCCCGGTGATCTCGTGGATCTCGTCGGTCGTCAGCTCGTGCGGCACCGGGTCGCCCTCGGCGAACGGCACCGGGCTCGGGGCGCTCGGCAGCCAGCCGTCCGCCTCGGGGCCGACGTACCCGCCGCCCTCCCAGGGCCGGCCGGTGGACGCCTTGCGGCCGGCATGGCCGATCTGGATTCCCGGCACCGCGCCCTGGGCCTTGATGAAGGAGGTGATGGGACGCAGCGCCTCGGCCTGCGCGTCGTTCCAGATGCCGAGGTCGTAGGGGGAGATCCGGCCCTCCGGGGAGACGGCGGTGGCCTCCTGGAGGATCAGGCCGGTGCCGCCCACCGCGCGGGCGGCGTAGTGCGCGAAGTGCCAGGCCTGGGCCACGCCCGCCTCCGGCCCCGAGGCCTCGGCGACGTACTGGCACATCGGCGCCATCCAGATCCGGTTCGGCACGGTGACCGAGCGCAGGGTGAAGGGTGCGAAGAGGGCCGCGGCGTGGGTCTCGGGGGCGGCGGGGGCGAGGGGGGCAGCACTCATGAAGGACTCTCCGGAGGTGGCCGGGCACGCCGCGGATCCGCGGCTTGTACGAGAGTCAGCGTACTACGATTCCTTCCGTACTACGAGACCTCTCGTACAAGCTCGTCGAGCTCCGCGCGCAGCGCCTCCGCCAGGGCCGCCAGGTCGGGCACGGCGGCCGCGTCCGCCACCAGGCCGTAGTGGACCGTGTCCTTGTAGGTGGAGACCGCGACCGCGAGGGAGTGGCCGCGCGCCAGCGGGGCCAGCGGGTAGACCTCCCGGACCCGGCTGCCGCCGAGGGAGAAGGTGAAGCCCGGCAGCGGAACGCTGGTGACGAGGATGTCGAAGAGCATCCGGGCCGCCTGCGCGACCAGCGGACCGCCGAGCCGGTGGCCGAGCGGGTGGACGTGGTCGGCGAGCAGGGCCACGGCCCCGGCGCCGCGGGCCGGTCCCGCCTCCTTGTTGCGGTCCATGCCGAGCCGCACCCGGTCCAGGCGCAGCAGCGGGTCCGGTTCGGCGAGCGGGAGCCTGAGCAGGTAGCCGGAGAGCCGGTTGCCGCCCTTCGCGGCGCCGCCCGGCCTGCGGCGGGAGACCGGTATCAGGGCGCGCGGACCGGGCCCCTCGGGCGCCGGGTCGCCGCGGCCCAGCAGCCAGCGCCGCAGGGCGCCGGCGACGAGCGCGATCAGCACGTCGTTGACGGTGCCTCCGGCGACCTTGCGGATGCGGTTGACGTCGTCGAGGTCGAGCGCGAGGCCGGCGACCGCGCGGGTGCCGGTCCGCGCCGGGGCCGCGGTCAGGGCCGCCGGGACCCCGAGGGGCAGTCCGGCGCGGGCCACGGAGGCGCCGATCTCCAGGGCCTGGCCGACGTCCTGGACCCGGGCCGCGAGCATCCCGGGGAGGCTGCGCAGGGTGGGGCCGGCGGCGGGCCGGGCTGCCGGGGCAGGGCGCGCGGGACCCCGTACGGGCGGGCCCTCGTCGAAGAGCATGGCCGCCAGCGCGAGGGCCCCGAGCCCGTCGGCGAGGGCGTGGTGGAACTTGAAGAGCACCGCGAAGGAGCGCGGGTCGGGCCCGGCCAGGACGTGCGCCTCCCAGGGCGGCCGGCCCCGGTCCAGCGGCCGCGCCATCAGCGGCCCGGCGGCGGCTTCCGGATCGGGGGTGCGTACGAGGAACACGTGCCGGGCGGGATCGAAGTCCGCGTCCGACGACCAGGCGGCCGCCCCGACCGGCAGCAGCACGTCGTGGATGCGGCGGCGCAGGCCGGGGACGGCGGAGCAGCGGGCGGTCAGCAATGCGGCGGCGCGGACGGCGGGATCGGCCGGGGCGGCCGCGCGGTCGGGGCCGGAGGTGTCCTGCCCAGCGGCCTCGAAGACCGCGAGGGCGCCGAGGTGCATGGGGTGGGCGGCGGATTCGATCCGCCAGAAGGCGAGGTCGAGCGGTGACAGGTGCTCGGTGGCCACGTATTGCCTCTCGCGTGCGGTGGCAGAGGTCGAAGTCAACCCCTTGCGGCCTCCTACGATCAAGTAGCCACCCTTTGGATACGCCTGTTGATCGATGGCGACCGGCTGCCCGGCGCAGCGGAGCGGCGCCCGGGCCGCTGTCGGTGGCCGGGTGCAGACTGGCGGGAACGGTACGCAGCACGACGGCCGGGACGACCGGGTCCGGAGGTGTCGACATGTCAGAGGTGATCCTGCTCGCGGGGACCCGCAAAGGCCTGTTCATCGGCCGCAGGAGGGGCGACGGGCCCTGGGAGCTCGACGGACCCCATTTCAACGCCCAGGCCGTCTACGCCGTCGCGGTCGACCGGCGCGGGCCCGTCCCGCGGCTGCTGGTCGGCGCGGACAGCCTGCACTGGGGGCCGTCCGTGTTCAGCTCCGACGACCTCGGGGCGAACTGGCACGAGCCCGCCGCGCCCGCCGTGAAGTTCCCGAAGGACACCGGCGCCTCGCTGGAACGGGTCTGGCAGCTGCATCCGGCCGGCCCCGAGGCTCCCGACGTGGTGTACGCGGGGACGGAGCCGGCGGCCCTGTTCCGCTCGACGGACCGGGGGGAGTCGTTCGAGCTGGTCCGCCCGTTGTGGGAGCACCCGAGCCGCGGGAGCTGGGTGCCGGGCGGCGGAGGTGAGGGCCTGCACACGGTGCTGACCGATCCGGCCGACCCCGCCAAGGTGACGGTGGCGGTCTCCACGGCGGGGGTGTTCCGGACCCACGACGGCGGCGCCCACTGGACCCCGTCCAACGACGGGGTCTCGGCCGTCTTCCTGCCGGATCCGCATCCGGAGTTCGGCCAGTGCGTGCACAAGATCGCCCAGGACGCCGGGGACCGGAAGCGGCTGTACCTCCAGAACCACTGGGGCGTGTACCGCAGCGACGACGCCGGCGCCCGGTGGACCGACATCGGCGCCGGCCTGCCCTCCGACTTCGGCTTCGCCGTGGCCGCGCACCCGCACCGGCCGGACACCGCGTACGTCTTCCCGCTCAACGCCGACTCCGACCGCGTCCCGGCGGAGCGCCGCTGCCGGGTCTTCCGGACGCAGGACGCGGGCGCGACCTGGGAGCCGCTCGCCCGCGGACTGCCGGCCGGCGACCACTACGGGACGGTGCTGCGGGACGCCCTGTGCACGGACGACGCGGACCCGGCGGGGATCTACTTCGGCAACCGCAACGGCGAGTTGTACGCCAGCCACGACGACGGGGACAGCTGGCGACTGCTGGCCGAGCACCTGCCCGACGTCCTGTGCGTACGGGCGGCGGTCATCGCTCACTGAATCGGCCAGTAGAGTGACTCGCTGTGGCAGCACGACCGTTGAACGAGATCGTCGAGCCGGGCTGGGCCCGGGCTCTGGAGCCGGTGGCGACGCAGATCGCCGCGATGGGCGACTTCCTGCGCGCCGAGATCGCGGCGGGCAGGACGTACCTGCCCGCGGGGGCGAACGTACTGCGCGCCTTCCAGCAGCCCTTCGACGAGGTGAAGGTGCTCATCGTCGGCCAGGACCCCTACCCCACCCCGGGGCACGCGATGGGCCTGTCCTTCTCGGTGGCGCCCGACGTCAGCCCCTGGCCGCCCAGCCTCGACAACATCTTCCGCGAGCTGTACGCGGACCTCGGGGTGCCCCGGCCGGCGAACGGCGACCTGACCCCGTGGACCCGGCAGGGCGTCCTCCTGCTGAACCGCGCCCTGACCACCGCCCCGCGCAAGACCGGCGGCCACCGGGGCAAGGGCTGGGAGGCCGTCACCGAGCAGGCGATCCGGGCGCTGGCCGCGCGCGGGAAGCCGCTGGTGTCGGTCCTGTGGGGCCGGGACGCGCGCAACCTGCGGCCGCTGCTCGGCGAGTTGCCGGCCGTGGAGTCCGTCCACCCCTCCCCGATGTCCGCCGCCAACGGGTTCTTCGGCTCGCGGCCGTTCAGCAGGACCAACGACCTGCTGGTTCGTCAGGGAGCCCAGCCGGTGGACTGGCGACTTCCGGCCGCCGGATGATCTTTCGGTTGAACGGTATACGACATTCCACGGATAAATACGGACAGAAGCCGCCCGTTGAGGCCCTGCCCGAACACTCGGTTCCGATAAGCCAGTAGCATGCGGCGCCATGAGCTCCCCCACTGGGCCCGCGAATGGCCTGCCCGTACGAATGCCGCGACCCCGCCCTGCCGGACGGCACCGCCGACCCGAGCCCGCGGTGGCGCCCGAGGGCGCGCCCGCGCTGGTGCTCGCCGTGCCCGGTGCCCCTTCGGCCGCCTCCCGGGGACTCGCCGAAGAGATCGTCAGCATCGGCCGCTCCGAGCTGCCGGGCCTGGACGCCCGCATCGGCTTCCTGGAGGGCGATGACGCCGAGGGGTCCGAGTTCCCGGCCCTCTCCCGCGTACTGACCTCGGTCGCCGGCGAGCGCATCGCCCGCGCCGAGTTCGCCCGCGCCGCCGGCCACGAGGTACCCGCGCAGACCGGCCCCGACGCCGTGGTCGTCCCGCTGCTGGCGGGCCCCGACGCAGATCTGCTGCGCCGGATGCGCCAGGCCGTCATGGACTCCTCGGCCGCCGTGGAGCTGGCCGAGGTGCTCGGTCCGCACCCGCTGCTCGCCGAGGGCCTGCACGTACGGCTCTCCGAAGCCGGCCTGGCCCGCGCCGACCGCGCCCGGCTGTTCACCGTGACCACCGCCGCCGACGGCATCATCGTGGCCACCACCGGCGGCGCGGAGGCCGTCCAGGCCGCCGCCGTCACCGGCATGCTGCTGGCCGCCCGCCTCGCGGTGCCGGTCAAGGCCGCCGCGCTCGACCAGGAGGGCTCGGTGGCCGCGGTCGCCGAGCAGCTGCGCAGCGAGGGCTCGACGCAGCTCGCGCTGGCCCCGTACCTGATCGGCCCGGAGGCCGCCGAGGGGCTGCTGGACACGGCCTGCAAGGAGGCCGACTGCGCGGCCGCCGAGGTGCTGGGGGCCTACTCGGCGCTCGGCAAGCTGGTCGTCACCCAGTACTCCGCGGCGCTCGGCCTCGCCCAGGGCGCCGCCGCCCACTGATCGAGGACAGGTCCGCTCGGACGAGGGCCCGCGCTCCCGGGATTCGACACCGGGAGCGCGGGCCCTCGTCCGCACGTGCGGACGGGGGGGCCATCGGTCAGGTGAAGACCACGCAGGTCGCGGCCGGTACCGCCACCGATCCGGCCCGCCGCGGCAGCCCGGTCAGCGGGTCGACGTCGAACCAGGTGACGTCCCCGGAGCGCTCGTTGGCCGCGTACAGCCGGCGGCCGGAGGGATCGGCGGCCAGGTCCCGCGGCCAGCTGCCACCGCAGTCCACGCTGGCGACCAGGCGGGGCTTGCCGGGGCCGTCGGCGAGCGAGAGGGTGGCGATGGCGTCGGCGCCGCGCACCGCCGCCCATACGAAGCGGCCGTCGTACGAGGCCACCACGGCCGAGGGGTAGGCCCGTACGGCCCCTGGAGCGGCCGCGGGAGCGAGCGGAACCTCGTCGATCGGTTCCAGTTGCCCGGAGCCCGCGTTCCAGCGGCAGACGGTCAGCTGCGGATCCAGTTCGTGCAGGACGTAGACGACCTCCCCGTCCGGATGGAAGGCGAGGTGGCGCGGGCCCGTCCCGGCGCGCAGCGCGGTCTCGGCGTGCAGGCGCAGCGCTCCCGTGGCCGGGTCCAGGGCGCAGACCCGGACCGAATCGGTGCCGAGGTCCACGCTGAGCACCCAGCGGCCGCTGGGATCGGGCAGTACCTGGTGGGCGTGCGGCCGTTCCTGGCGGCTCGCGTCGGGGCCGGATCCCTCGTGGACGAGGACCGACGCGGGTCCGCGCAGAGCGCCGTCCTCGGCGAGCGCGAGGCTGCTGACGCTGCCGGAGGTGTAGTTGGCGATCAGCAGCCGGCGGCCCGCCACGCCCAGGTGGGTAGGCCCGGAGCCGCCCACGGGGACGGCGGGACCGGCTGCGGAGAGGCCCTCGGAGGTGGACCGGAAGGCGGCGGCCGCGCCGTGGTCCGTCTCGCTCACGGCGTAGAGCATCCCCGTGCCCCGGTCGACGGCGAGGTACGAGGGGTCGGTGACCGCGCCGGTGGCGCTCAGGAGGGTCAGCGCACCGGTCTCCGGGTCCACGGCCGCGGTGGTGATGCCGCGTCCGCCTCCGGAGGTGAACGAGCCGATGTGGGCCCGCAGTCCGCCGCTCCGGCCCGCGCCGGTCGCGCCGCCCGTGCCGTTCGCGTCTTCGGTGCCTTCGGCGCCGTCGGTGCCGTTCACGAGGTCCCCTCTCCACCGTGCGGATCGATCCGTGCGGAGCCGACGGTAACAGAAGGTCTAGACCAGATCCCGCCCTTGGGCCCGTTCCCGCGCGCCCGGGTGGTGCACGTACGCCGTCGAGCTCGGCCGGTCCTCGTAGGTGCGGTGGAATACCGGGGTGGCGGAGCCCGAGATCGGCGGCACGATCCAGGACCAGTCGGCGCCCACGTCGCGCCCCTTGCGCTCCTCGCGCTCCATGTGGCTGAGGAAGCGCCGGGATTCGGTGTGGTGGTCGGCGATGGTGACCCCGGCCCGGTCGAAGGAGTGCAGTACGGCCCGGTTGAGCTCGACGAGCGCGCGGTCCTTCCACAGCGAGCGGTCGCTGGCGGTGTCGAGGCCCAGGCGCCGGGCGACGGCGGGGAGGAGGTTGTACCGGTCGGTGTCGGCGAGGTTGCGTGCGCCGATCTCGGTCCCCATGTACCAGCCGTTGAAGGGCGCGGCCGGGTAGTGGATGCCGCCGATCTCCAGGCACATGTTGGAGATCGCGGGTACGGCGTGCCAGCGCAGCCCCCAGGCCGCCCAGCCGGCGTCGTCGGGGTGCTCGATCGGGACTTCCAGTACGGCGTCCGCGGGGGTGTCGAACCAGCGGGGCTTGTCGTCGACGCCCTGGACCACGAGCGGCAGCAGATCGAAGGGGGTGCCCGCGCCACCGGTCCAGCCGAGGGCGAGCAGGGCGCTGGTGAGCGGAGCGTTGCGGGCGTCGCCCACGGTCACGGAGTGGTGGTCGCCGTAGCCGGCGTACCGGACGAGCTGCTCACTCCAGATCAGCGGGCCGGGGCGGTCCGGGGCGTCCGGGGCGAAGACGGTGATGGTGGGTCTGACCCGGCCGCCGTTGGTCGCGTCGCGAAGGTGCTCGAAGCACTCGGCGGCTATCTCGTCGGCGTCGGCGAGCTCGCGGCGGTCGCGCACGCGCAGCGAGTTCCAGTACAGCCTGCCGATGCAGCGGTTACTGTTGCGCCAGGCGACACGAGCCCCGTGGACGAGCTCCTGCGGGGTGTGCCGATAGCTCCCGGTGTCCGCGAGCTCGGCCCGTACGGCGGCGAGCCGGGCCCGCGGATCACCCGCCTGCGGATTCTCCCGATGGAAGAGCTGGATGAACTCCTCTGCCGCTTCCCACACTTGGGCCGTGGTCGAGCGCTGATGAAGTATTTCCATCCCGGGCGGTTACCCCCTGTCCGACCAGATCCACCCTGTACGTGCCGGATGAATGTGCAATCAACAATCACCCGTTGTACATGCCGCAGGTCAGCGGCGAGGGGCACGTACGTCCGGAACAACTCCACCGAGTGATCTTCGGGCCATTGCCCTGCGGAGCGGGCCTGACAGGGCGTACGATCCGCCGTCGTCACCTCTCTGACCTGGCGGATCAGGGACCGGGCCGGGTCAGGCCGTGATGGCGAGGGGCGCGCGCGGGTCGGTGCGCAGCGGGGCGTGGAGGGCCACGAGGGCGTGCTCCAGGCCGTGCAGGTGCGCGAGGGCCGGTTCCTCGGCGGTGGGCCGGGGCCGGGCCGAAACGGCGCGTTCCGCCGTGGGGCGCGGGGTGGCCGGCGGGGCGGTCAGCGCCTCCACCGCGGTCTCCACCCGCCAGCACGCCGCGGCCAGCCGGGCGTCGTGCGAGGCCTGCGGATCGGCGGCGACGGCCACCAGTCCGCGCACCTCGCGGGCGCAGTCGTCGAGCAGCACGAGCACCTGCCGGGCCCGGGCCTTGCGGGCGCGCAGCGGGCTCAGCGGGTGGACCAGGGGCGCGAGGGCCATCCGTACGCGGCCCAGCAGCAGTTCGAGTTCGGCGGCGTGCGGGGCGGGATCGGCGTCGGGGTTCCCGGCGAGGCGGTCGAGGGCGGCAGCCGTGGAGGCCCGTACGCAGTGCAGGGCGCGCTGGATCCAGGCGTCGTTGGCGGCGTGCGTGGTCACCGGCAGGACGAGCACCACCGCGAGCGCCGCGCCGAGCGCCCCGATCGCGGTCTCCTCGAAGCGCAGGAGCAGCAGGCCGGGGTGCAGGACGCCGAGCAGCCCGTAGAGCAGTCCGGCCATGACGGTGACGAAGAACATCATCCAGGAGTACGAGGGCGCCGCGGTGTAGAAGATCCCGAAGACGCATACGGCGACCAGGGCGGCGGTGGGCGCGGGGGCGCCGTGCAGCGGTACGGCGATCAGCAGCCCGGCGGCGATGCCGACGACCGTGCCGAGGACCCGGCGGAACCCGCGGACGAGGGTCTCGCCGCGGGAGGCGGTGTTGACGAAGATCCACCAAGCGGTGCCGACGGCCCAGTACCAGCGGTCGTCGGAGAGCGCCTGGCCGATGCCGAGCGCGAAGGCGCAGGCGGCGGTGGCCTGGAAGGCCTGCCGCGTGGTCGGCCGGGCCAGGCCGGTGCCGGGCAGGCCGGGCGGCGCGGCGGGCGGCGGGGTGCGGCGCTCGATCGGCCACAGGACGTACCGCACCGCTCCGGCGGAGAGCAGCGCCAGCCCGACGGCCGCGTACAGCTCGGGCAGCTGGCCCGGCACGGCGTGCAGGAACTGCGTGACGAAGAACATCATGAAGCCGAAGATCCCGAGGGCGTGCCCGCGCGGCCCCCAGCGGCGGGCGTAGACCCCGGCGAAGACGACGGCGAGGAAGGCGGCGTCCCGGGCGAGCGGCATGCCGTGCAGCGTGGTGGCCAGGGCGAGGACGGGGAAGCCGGCGACGGGCAGCAGGGCGCTGGTCACCCGCTGGTCACGCACGGTCGGGTCGAGCACGGTGAAGAGGGTCAGCAGGGCCGCCAGTCCCCCCGTGATGGAGGCGGTGAGGGAGAGGCCGCAGAGCTCGGACACGGCGACGGCGAGCCCGATGCCGAGCACGGCCCGCAGCGAGTTCCTCAGTCTCAGGCGCCCCGGATCCGGAGCCACGAACATCCTCTTCACGGCGGTGTGCCGCCCCCCTTGCGATGGTGCGCGCCGGTCCGGCGTCCGCCCGGGGGTGGTGGGCGGCAGCCGGGCACGGCGAAGGCACCGCGCTCCGGTCCGGCCTCGTTGCCGCCCGGCGCTGCGCGGCGCCGTAAGTACATGGATACGACACAGATAAGCATCCGAGGGCCCACTGGCTCAACACAGCTCCGTTTCACTGGACCATTGGCCCCGTACCCGGCGGTATTCTTCGGCCACCCGCGGCCAACGGCCCAGCGTTGGCTCAGGCGGGGCGACGGGCGTGGCAGTAGAAGTGCTCCTCGGGCTCGCCGCCCTCGGGCCGGAACAGCGCGGTGTGGTGTTCCAGGACGTCCAGGCCCGCCGCCGCGAGCACGCTCAGGTGCTGGGCCGGGGAGAGGCTGCTGACGGTGACCTCGTGCCCCATCCACACGATGTCCAGGTCGCTGATGTCCCCCGGCACGGTGGCCAGGACGAGGTACCCGCCGGGCGCCACCCACGAGGCCATCCGCTCCAGGGCCGCGACCACTTCCGGCTGGCTCATCACGAGCAGCGGGAAGAAGGAGCACACCGCGTCGAAGGGGGCCTGCCGGGGCGCGTACGTGCGTACGTCGGCCTGCTCGAAGCGGGCCTGCGGGACCCGGGAGCGCGCGAGGTCGACCATGTGCGCCGATACGTCGATGCCGGTCACGGCGCAGCCGGCCCGCGCGAGGACTTCGGCGGTCGGACGCCCCGTACCGCTGCCGACGTCGAGGACGCGGGCGCCGGGGTCGAGGCGGGCGGTGAGCCAGTCCAGTGCGGCGAGCTGTCCGGGGACGTGCGCGAACGCCTCCTCGTACCGCGCGCCGACCTCGTCGAACACCTCGGCCGCGGACTTGCCACCCTTCATCGGATCCCCCACCGTCACCCTCGATCCGTGCGCCGGCGCCCGGCCGGTCCGGACGCCGTGGAGGTTCTGCCCGGCCGCGCGGCGGGGAAACGGCGCGGCGCCGGCGCTCACCCGGGGGCACGGGCCGTGGCGCGGCCCGTGTCCATGGTGCGCAGGTCCGTCGTGAGGGAGTCCAGCCAGGCCGTCGTGGCGAAGTAGGCGAGTCCGGCGTCCGGCGGCGCCGCCTCGGTGGGCGGGGTCAGCGCCCCGGGCAGCAGCTCCCCGGCGCCGGGCGCCGGGCCGGCCTTCCCGGTCCCGTACGGGGCGTCGGAGACCTCCGCCGCGCGGCGCAGTCCGGCCGCGACGCGCGCCGCGTACTCCTGGAGCCCCGCCGCCTCGCCGCGCGCGAGCGGTGTCCCGTCCGCGCTGCCCAGGACCCGGCCGGCGCCCCAGAGCACGTGGTGGCCGGTCAGCACCGCGGCCTGCCAGTCGGGGCCCGGCCCCACCGGGCGCTGCGTCTCGCTCTGGTACTGGGCGTACGCCGACTCGGCCATCACCAGCGTGAGCCGGACCCGGTGCTCCCCGTCCCCGGGGGCCACCGGGGAACGCCCGGGGGCCGTGACGACGGCGGTGGTCGACTCGACGTCGTCGGCGCAGGCGCGCAGCAGCCCGGCGACCGCCCGGGCCAGTTCGTCGTGGGCCCCGCGCGGCCAGGCGAGCAGCCCGCACACGATGCCGATCGAGCTGCCGATGAGCACGTCGAGGAAGCGGACCTCGGCGAGCTGCCAGGTGACCGCGGACAGCTGGGCGAAGACGAGGGAGACGACCAGCGTGAACAGGGCCTGGGCCCAGCCCACGCCCCGTACCGGCCCGACGGTGAACGTGAACAGCATCAGGGGGGCCAGTGCGATCGCGTACAGGATGGTCTCCCCGCCGGCCAGGGCCAGCACCGTGCCGGCGGCGAGGGCGCCGAGGCAGGTCCCGATGAGTGCGCTGCGTACGGTGGAGCGGGTCTGCACGGCGGTGGTCCGGGTGAGGCTGATGACGGCGAGCATCGCCCAGAAGCCGTGCGGGAGGGAGTCCAGCCCGGCCACGGTACGGGCCACGGCGAGGGCCAGCGCGATCCGTACGGCGTTCTGGAAGTGCACGGACCGCGGTCCGGTGTGGGCGGCGAGCCGGTGCCACCACAGGCGCGGGGTGCTGTGGCGCAGGTACCAGAACCGGTCCGCGGCGTCGGCGTCCGGATGCGCCCGGCGCCCCAGCACCGCGATCTCGGCCGCCGTGCGCAGTGCCACGGCGGCGTCCGCGACCTCCAGGAGGGCGGCCTGCCGGCGGCGGGACTCGGGCAGTTCCGCGGGGGTCCGGGCATTGCGGGCGCGCAGCCGCAGCAGTTCCGCCGAGTCCGTGGCGGGCCGGTCTCCGTCGCGCAGCAGGGCGGCGGTCCCCGTCACCGATTCCCGGACCGCGCCGAGGAGGTCGATCCCGGCTCGTCTGGGCTCCCGTCCGGGGGCCGGGCCGGGCAGGTTCCGCAGCCGGGAGAGCAAGGTGCGCGCGGCCAGTCCGGTGTGGGCCAGGGCCCGCTCCCGCAGGCCCGGACCCGCGGGCCGCTCGGCCTCCGGGACGCGGGAGGCGCGCAGTGACTCGGCCGCCGCCCGGGCCCGGTCGGAAACCGGAGCGGTCACCACGTACGGGGGCCGCTCCAGGGCGGCGGCGCACCGGACCGCCTCGGCCGCGGCGGCCGCGGCCCGTTCGGCGTACGTGGGCACGCGGGGGTCGGGCAGGATCCACGCCTCGGCGGCGATCAGCAGCAGGAGGCCGGCGAGGGTGCCGCCCAGCCGTTCGCCGAGGGTGTGCGGGAGGTACGGCGGGAAGCTGGGCAGGATGTAGAGCAGCTGGAGGCCGGGCGCGGCGCCCGCCGCCCGCGGTCCGGCGGCCGCGGAGAAGGCCAGGCAGAACCCGACGACCGCCATGCCGAGGACGGCGCTCCAGGTGCGTACGGCGAGGAAGGTGCCGAGGGTCACCAGGAAGCAGACCACCGGGAGCAGTCTGACCATGACGGCGGCCCGCTGCCTCCCGGTGCCCGGGATCCGGGCGAGGCCTGCCAGGGAGACCGCGCCGAACAGGGCGTAGGTGGCGGCGACGGGCCGGTCGAATCCGTACAGGAACACGAAGAAGCCGGTGCAGGAGGCGAACGTGGTCCGGACGGCGCGGCGCGCGGCCGCCGGCACCGGACCGGTGCCCGTCCGCAGTTCCCGTTCGAGTTCCCCAAGGGCTCGCACGGTTTCAGAATCCCACGGGGACGGCCGCGGGACCTGGGGACGGGCTCAGGGGTGGGTGTTCCAGCCCGCGATCACCGGGAGGCCGTGCTCGGTGGACAGGATGCTGACCGTGCCGGTGCGCAGGAGGAAGAGCCGGCCGTCCTGCGGGGGCAGACCCAGGTAGCGGGCGGTGAGGACGCGCAGGAAGTGGCCGTGGGCGACGACGACGGCGTCGCCGCGGTCCTCGGCGAGGACTTCGGCCACCCGGGCCAGGGCGCGGTCCGCGCGGGCGCCGACCTGGGCGGCGTCCTCGCCGGGGTGTTCGGCGTCGCCGGGCGGGACGCCGTCGGTCCACAGGGACCACTGCGGCCGGGTCCGCCGGATCTCGGCGGTGGTGACGCCCTCGTAGCCTCCGTAGTCCCATTCGTACAGGTCGGGGTCGGTGACGCCGTCGTTCAGCCCCGCGAGCTGGGCGGTGGCGACGGCACGGCGCAGCGGGCTCGTCAGTACCAGGGCGAAGTGCCGGTCGCGGAAGTAGGGGGCGAGCGAGATGGCTTCTTCGACCCCGGCGGCGGTCAACGGGATGTCGGTCCGTCCGGTGTGGCGCCCGTTGGCGCTCCAGGCCGTCTCACCGTGTCTCACCAGCAGCAGGTCGCTCATGATCCGGACCCTAAGCCCTCCGGCTTGCCGGCGCCGGAGGATTCGGACGGCATGTCACTGTCGGGCGTCATGGGCGGGAGCGCGCACCCGCCGCGGCTGCCGCCGCTCACGGCGCTGTTGGACGCGGCCCGTGGAATCGATGCGCAAACGCTGCGAGTGGCCAGTGCGGTGCGCGCTCGCGAGGCTCGGACCATGGACGAAGCCATGGACGGGCGGGAAGGCGAGGAGTGCGTCGCGGCGGGTTTCGCGGCGGGCGACGAGCGGTGCATGGAGGCGGTCTACCGGCGCTGGCGGCCGCTGGTCCACGGGCTCGCCCAGCGGTACCTGGGCGACGAGCGGGAGGCCGAGGACGTCACCCAGCAGGTGTTCCTCGCCGCCTGGCACGGCCGGCGGCGCTACCGGCCCGGGCCCGGCGGGCTCGGGGCCTGGATCACCGGCATCACCCGCCACAAGGTGGCCGACGCGCTGGAGGCGCGGACCCGGCGGGCCCGGGCGGCCGCGGCCGCCGTACGCGGCGCACCCGGCGCGGCCGAGGGGCCCGCGGGCCCGGCGCTCCACGAACCGGAGCAGGTCCTGGACCGGGTGCTGGTGCTCGGGGAACTGGCCCGGCTGCCGTCCGAGCAGCGACGGGTGCTGCACCTCGCCTTCTACGCGGACCTGACCCAGACGCAGATCGCGGACCGCACGGGGCTTCCGCTGGGCACCGTCAAGAGCCACATGCGAAGGGCGCTGCACCGGCTGCGGGGGTCGCTGCCGGCGGCGGCGCGAGCGACTCGATGACCGCGAGGCCCGAACGCAGCCCGTACAGCCGCTCGGTGCGCGGCCCCTGCGCCTGCGCGCCCCAGCCGGGTCCGGCCAGCAGCAGCGCCGGACGGGCCCGGGCACCGCGCAGTCCCCACTCGATGCCGGCCACCGACCTGGCCAGGGCCGGGTCGGCGGTCGTACGGGACTGCGCCCACAGGACGACGGCGCGCGGGCCGGTGCGCCGCACGGCGTCGTGCAGGGCCTCGGCGGGCAGGGCGGCCCCGAACATCCGGACGGGCACCCCCCGCCGGCCGAGGGCCGCGCTCAGGGCCTCGATGGGCAGGCTGTGCTGCTCGCCGGGGACGCAGGCGAGGAGTACCGGCGCGCTCCCGGGGGGCTCGGGCAGGGGCCGGAGCCGGTGCAGCGCCGCGGAGATCTGCCAGGACAGCAGGTGTTCGACCTCCACGTAGCGCTCCCCGGCCGTGGCCCACTTGCGGCCCACCGCGTGCAGGGTCGGCGCGATGACCTCCTCCCAGGCCGTGACCAGGCCGTCCTCGGCCAGGGCCGCCTCCAGCAGCTCCGCCACGGTCGGCGCGTCCAGGCGTACGGCGGCCCGCGAGAGCCCCCGGCACTCCGGACGGACCGCCCCGAGCGGGAGGGCGTCGGGTCCGCCCGGGGCCTGCGGCGGTACGGCCGCCCCGGCGCGTGGCGCCGAGGGGGCGCCGCCGAGCGCGGCGCGGGCGGCCTCGGCGGGCGGTACCCCGTCGGCGGTGAGCCGGCACATCAGCTCCAGCCGGGCGATGTCCTGCGGGGTCCAGCGGCGGTGCCGGCCGGCCTCGCGGTGGGCCGGGCCGATCGCGTACCGGCGCTCCCAGGAGCGCAGCGTCGTCGGCGAGACCCCGAGGCGGCGGGCGACCGCGCCGGTGCTCAGTGCGGCGGCGGGGCGGGGCGCGGACCGGGTCGGTGTCCGGGGCGGGTGTGGGGTCCGGGGCGGGGTCTGGGGCGGCGGCGGGGTCTGGGGCTCGCGGTCCACCCGCTTACCCTAGGGGTCCGGGGCCGGGGACGGCCCCGGGGCCGCCGTTCACTCCGCGCCCCGTCCGCTCCGGAACCGGTCGAGCCCGTCGGCCAGTTCCACGATCGGGTCCGGATAGGCGTACCGGGCCCGCTCGGAGGCGGGCAGCCGCCAGGGCTCGTGCACCCTGGGGGCGTCGAGCCCGGCCAGCTCCGGCACCCAGCGGTGCACGTACCGCCCCGCCGGGTCGTAACGCAGGCCCTGGCGCACCGGGTTGAGGACCCGGTTGGGCCGGGTGTCGGTGCCCGTCCCGGCCACCCACTGCCAGTTGAGCTGGTTGTTGGCGAGGTCCCCGTCCACGAGGAGGTCCAGGAAGTACCGGGCTCCGATCCGCCAGTCCACGTACAGGGTCTTGGTGAGGAAGCTGGCGGTCAGCAGCCGTCCCCTGTTGTGCATCCAGCCCTCGTGGCGGAGCTGGCGCATGGCCGCGTCGACCACCGGGTAGCCGGTGCGGCCCTCCTTCCAGGCCTCGGTCTCCTCCTCGGCGGCCGCCCCGGTGCGCCAGTGGTCCCGGCGGTCGCGGTAGTCCCGTGCGGCCGCCTCGGGGCGGGCGGCGAGCACCTGGTGGTGGAAGTCGCGCCAGCAGAGCTGGCGGACGAACGCCTCGGCGCCCGGGTCCGCGGCGGGGGCCGTGGCGGCGCGGGCGCGCTGGACGGCCTCGGTGGGCGAGAGCGTGCCGAAGTGGAGGTGCGGGGAGAGCCGGGAGGTGGCGTCGCCGGCCAGGTCGTCGTGGGAGTCCTCGTAACGGGAGAGGCCCGCGCGCAGCCAGCGCGTAAGGAGGTCGCGGGCCTCGCGTTCGCCGCCGCGGGGCAGGCCCGGGGAGACTCCGGTGAGGTCCGCGCGCCGCGGCAGCGGGTCGGAGCCGATGCCCTCGGGCACGGTGACGGAGCGCGGGGCGGGGACCACGGCGCGCGGCGGCAGTTCGGACCAGCGGCGGAAGTACGGGGTGAACACGGCGAAGTGGTCGGAGCCGGCGGGGAGCACGGCGCCCGGGGCGGCGACCGTGACCACCGCCTCGTGCACGTAGAGCCGCACGCCGTCGGCTTCGAGGGCGGACCGGAGCCGCTCCTCGCGGGCGTGGGCGTAGCCGCTGACCCCGGCCGCCATGTGGACCTCGTCGGCGTCGCACTCCCGGACCAGGGCGAGGACTTCGGCGACCGCGTCTCCGGAGCGCAGCACCAGACGGCCGCCGCGCTCGCGCAGTCCGGCGTCGAGGTCGGCCAGGCAGTCGGCGAGGAACGCGAGCCGGTTGGGCGCGGCGAAGCCGGCCGCGTCGACGGCCCGGTCACGGACGAAGAGCGGCACGACCCGGTCGCAGGAGGAGAGCGCCGCGCGCAGCGGCGGGTGGTCGTGCAGGCGCAGGTCGGAGGTGTACAGGACCACCGCGACGTTCATGGGTTCTCTCGCTCCGCGTCGGGACCGGGGGGACGGTTGTCACCGGGTACTTCGGCGGACGGGGGCCGACCGGATGCGGGGGCGGGGTCCCGCCGCGCGGCGGCGGCCTCCTCGTCCAGGCGCTGCGCGGCGCGGGCGATGTTGCGGGCCATGCCGCCGAAGACGACGGCGTGGAAGGGCGACACGCTCCACCAGTAGAGGTGGCCGAGCAGTCCGTGCGGATGGAACAGGGCCCGCTGCCGGTAGCGGGCGCCCCGCCCGGCGCCGCCCCGGTCCCAGTTCTGCGATGAGGGGGGCAGCGGGTCGGCGTACATCTCCAGCCACGCCAGCCCCGGCAGCCGCATCTCGGCGCGCAGCCGCAGCATCCGGCCCGGTTCGATCTCCTCCACCCGCCAGAAGTCCAGGGAGTCCCCCACCCGCAGCCGGGCCGCGTCGCGCCGGCCGCGCCGGATGCCGACCCCGCCGGCGAGCCGGTCGAGCCAGCCCCGTACGGCCCAGGCCAGCGGGAACGAGTACCAGCCGTTCTCCCCGCCGATCCCCTCCACCACGCGCCACAGCGCGGCGGGCGAGGCGTCGACCTCGCGTTCGCGCCGGTCGGTGTAGAGGCTGCCGCCCGCCCAGTCGGGGTCGGTCGGCAGCGGGTCGCTGGGCGCACCGGGCAGGGAGGCGGAGGACCAGCGGGTGGTCACGTCAGCCTCGCGCACCCGCCTCAGGGCCAGGGACACGGCCCGGTCGATGCCGATCGGGGCGCCCGGCGGGTCGGGGACGTACCGGGCGATGTCGTGCTCCGCGCAGACGACCTCGTGGCGCAGGGATTCGGCGAGCGGCCGGGCCAGGGCCCGCGGTACGGGCGTGACCAGGCCGATCCAGTGGCTGGACAGCCGCGGGGTCAGCATCGGGACGCGCACGATGAGCCGGTGGGGCAGTTCGGCGACGACGGCGTAGCGGCGCATCATCTCCTCGTACGTGAGCACGTCGGGCCCGCCGATGTCGAAGGCGCGGCTGACCTCGGGCGGCATGGTGGCGCTGCCGACGAGGTAGCGCAGGACGTCGCGGACGGCGATGGGCTGGACGCGGGTGCCGACCCAGCTGGGGGTGACCATGACCGGGAGCCGCTCGGTCAGGTAGCGCAGCATTTCGAAGGAGGCCGACCCGGATCCGATGATGACGGCGGCGCGCAGGACGGTGGCCGGCACGCCGGAGCCGAGGAGGATCTCGCCGACCTCGGCGCGGGAGCGCAGGTGCGGGGAGAGCTCCCCGGCCGGGATCCCGGCCGGGGTGAGGCCCCCGAGGTAGACGATGCGGCCGACGCCGGCCGCGCGGGCCTGTTCGGCGAAGATGCGGGCGGCGTCGCGGTCGCGGTCCTCGAAGCCGGAGCCGGCGCCGAGGGCGTGGACGAGGTAGTAGGCGACGTCGATGCCGCGCAGGGCAGCGGCGACGGACTCGGCGTCGGTGACGTCGCCGCGGACGATCTCGGCGCGTCCGGCCCACGGGTGGTCCCGCAGCTTCTCGGGGGACCGGGCCAGGCAGCGGACGCGGTGTCCGGCGTCGAGGAGCTCGGGCACCAGGCGACCTCCGATGTAACCGGTGGCCCCGGTGACCAGGCAGTGCAGACCGGTGCTGGCCGTCATCGCTCTCTCCGTTCCTCGGCATGCGCCCGTAAGGGATTCCGGCCGGCAGCCGGCCGCGGATGCGGCGGGCCGCCGGAAGCGGCACCGCACTGTGCCATTGGTACAGTCGCGGCATGGCGGTGGACGAGCTCGACACCCGGATCCTGCGTCTGCTGATCGAACAGCCGCGCACCAGCGTCCGCGAGTACGCCCGGATCCTCGGGGTCGCGCGGGGCACCCTGCAGGCCCGGCTGGACCGGCTGGAGCGCACCGGCGTGATCACCGGGACCGGTCCCGTCCTCTCCCCCGCGGCGCTCGGGCACCCGGTGCTGGCGTTCGTGCACGTCGAGGTCACCCAGGGGCACCTGGACGAGGTGGGCGACGCCCTGGCGGCCGTACCCGAGATCATCGAGGCCTTCTCGATCACCGGCGGCGGTGACCTGCTGACCCGGGTGGCGGCCCGGGACAACGCGCACCTGGAGGACGTGATCCAGCGCCTGATCCGGATGCCGGGCGTGGTGCGCACCCGTACGGAGGTGGCGCTGCGCGAGCGCGTCGCGCACCGTTTGCTGCCGCTGGTCGAGGCCGTGGGACGGGCAGCTCGCAAACCCTGACAGGATGGCCGGGACAGGTATGCAACCGGCAGGACGGGCAGAGCGGATGATTTCCGTCATATTCGATCTCGACGGCACCCTCGTGGACAGCGAGCCGAACTACTACGAGTCGGGGCGCCGCACCCTGGCCCGGCACGGCGTCCCCGACTTCACCTGGGAGCAGCACGCGCGCTTCATCGGCATCGGCACCCTGGAGACGCTGGAGATCCTCAGGGAGCGGTACCGGATCGACGCCCCGGTGGAGCAGCTGCTGGCCGAGCAGAACGCCGCGTACCTGGAGCTGGCCCGGACGGGGACCGAGGCCTTCCCCGAGATGCGGAAGTTCATGGAGCGGCTGCACGCGGAGGGGATCCCGATGGCGGTGGCGTCCGGGTCCTCGCGCGAGGCGATCGACGCCGTGCTGGCCGGAACCGGCCTGGACGGGCTGCTGACCACGGTGGTCTCCGCGGAGGAGGTGGCGCACGGCAAGCCCGCCCCCGACGTCTTCCTGGAGGCGGCCCGCCGCCTCGGCGCGGCCCCCGCCGACTGCGTGGTGGTCGAGGACGCGGCCCCGGGCGCCTTGGCCGCCCACGCCGCCGGCATGTCCTGCGTGGCGATCCCGTACGTGCCGGCCACGGCCCACGACCCGGCCTTCACCGGTGCCGGGCTGCTGTTCCGCGGCGGACAGCGTGACTTCAGCGCCGAGGCGGCCTACGACTGGCTCTGCGAGCACCCCGCCGCGTAGGGCGATGCTGTCGGATCAATGCCGGGGAAGATCCCGTGGGCGGCGCCGGTTGGTAGAACCGTGAACGACATGGTGCGGGGTGCGGCGGGCGTCGACGTGGTGGTCATCGGGGCCGGCCAGGCGGGATTGTCGGGTGCGTACCACCTGGCGCGGGCCGGGGTCGGGTACGTGGTGCTCGACCACGCGCCGCGGCCCGGCGGGGCCTGGCAGTTCCGCTGGCCCTCCCTGACGTACGGCAAGGTGCACGGGATGCACTCCCTGCCCGGCATGGAGCTCACCGGCGCCGACCCGGGGCGGCCCTCCTCGGCGGTGATCGGGGAGTACTTCGCGGCCTACGAGGAGCGGTTCGGGCTGCGCGTAAGGCGACCCGTGAACGTCACGGCCGTACGGGACGGCGGGAGCGACGGGCGGCTGCGCGTGGAGACCTCGGCCGGGACCTGGTCCGCGCGTGCGCTGATCAACGCGACCGGGACCTGGGACCGGCCGTTCTGGCCGCGCTACGCGGGACAGGAAACCTTCCGGGGCCGCCAGCTGCACACCGCGAACTACCCGGGGCCGCAGGAGTTCGCCGGGGCCCGGGTGCTCGTGGTGGGCGGCGGGACCTCGGCGGTGCAGCACCTGCTGGAGATCGCGGAGGTGGCGGCCGGGACCACGTGGGTGACCCGGCGGCCCCCGGTGTTCCGCGACGGGAGCTTCGGCGAGGCGGAGGGACGGGCCGCGGTGGCCCTGGTCGACGAGCGGGTGCGCCAGGGGCTGCCGCCGCAGAGCGTGGTCAGCGTGACCGGACTCCCGCTGAACGAGGCCGTCCGGGCCGGGCTGGCCTCGGGGGTGCTGGACCGGCGGCCGATGTTCGACCGGATCACGCCGACGGGCGCGGCCTGGGCGGACGGGCGGCAGGTGGAAGCCGACGTGATCCTGTGGGCCACCGGATTCCGCGCCGCCATCGACCACCTGGCCCCGCTCCACCTGCGCGAACCCGGGGGCGGCATACGGGTCGAGGGCACCCGCGCGGTCCGCGACGAGCGGATCCACCTGGTCGGCTACGGCCCGTCGGCGTCGACGATCGGTGCCAACCGCGCCGGCGGGGCCGCGGTCCGAGAGATCCGCCGCCTCCTTGAGCGCGGCGCAGCCGGAGCCGGGGGCACGGACGGTGTGCACGGCGCGGACCGTACGGACGCCCGGCGGCCGGATCCCGTCCCCTCCGTCCGGCCGGCCTGATCCCGCCCAGGGCCTGACCCGGGCCCTAACCGGCGCGGGAGCCGGCCCGGGCGCGTCCGGCGGCGACCTCGCTGGTCCCCGACCCGGACTCCGACCCCGGCCCCGTGCTCGCGCCGGCACCGGGGCCGGCACCGGCCCGGTGCCGGTTGAACTCGGCCACGTGCTTCTTGTGCTCCTCGTACGTCGCCGAGAAGCGGGTGTCACCCGGCTTCACGGTCACGAAGAACAGCCAGTCGCCGGGCGTCGGCGCAACGGCCGCGGCCATGGCCTCCAGGCCCGGGCTGTCGATCGGCGTCGGCGGGAGCCCTTGGCGCTCATAGGTGTTGAACGGGCTGTCGATCCGCGTCTCGCTCAGCTTGGTGTCCACCGTGTTGCGGCCCAGCGCGTAGTTGATGGTGGAGTCCATCTGGAGCGGCATCGAGCGCGCCAGCCGGTTGTGCACCACGCGCGCGACCTTGCCCCGGTCCGAGCGGGATTCGGCTTCCGCCTCGATGATGCTGGCGAGCGTGGCCGTCTGGTACGGGGTCATTCCGTGGGCCTTGGCGCCGTCGGCCACGGCCCTGGTGGCCAGCTTCCGGTTGGCCGTGTCCACCATGTACGCGAGCAGGGTGGCCGGGGTGGACTCGGAGGTCACCGGGTACGTCGCCGGGAAGAGGAAGCCCTCCGGATTGCCCTTGGCCTCCGGGGGCAGGGCCAGTGCGGCCGTGGGGACCGCGGCCTTGGTGGAGCCGGCCGGGAGCTTCAGCTCGCGGTCGATCGCGGCGTACACCTGGGGTGCCCGCCAGCCCTCCGGAATGGTCAACCGGCGCGGCTTCTCGGGGGCCTGCCCGCCGCGGAGCAGTGGAAACAGGGCGGCCGCACCGATGGCGAGCAGCAGGCCGAGGAAGAGCGCCAGACGGCCCCGGCGGGTGAGCCGGGAGCGACGCCGTGGCGGCTGGTACTCATGGCGCATGCGGGCACGCTAACCCGCGAAGCGTGACATTCCCGGCATCACACCCGGACGCCGGTCATACGGTCACACTTTTACCGGCGTGGGCTGAACGATCGCCTCCGGCGTGAGTGCGGTCTCCCGGTCCCGGCGGACCAGGGCCGCGTACCGGCCGTCGGCCGCCAGCAGTTCCTCGTGCGTACCGCGCTCGGCGATGCGCCCCTTGTCCAGGACGACGATCTGGTCGGCGTCGCGGACGGTGGAGAGCCGGTGCGCGATGGTGATCGTGGTGCGGCCCTGGGACAGGTTGTCGATGGCCCGCTGCACGGCGTGCTCCGTGCGGGTGTCGAGCGCGCTGGTGGCCTCGTCGAGGATCAGCACCGGCGGGTCGCGTAGGATGGTGCGGGCGATGGCGAGGCGCTGCTTCTCGCCCCCGGAGAAGCGGTAGCCGCGCTCGCCGACCAGGGTGTCGTACCCGTCGGGCAGGGACTCGATGTGCTCGTGGATCTGGGCCGCGCGGGCGGCCGCTGCGATCTCCTCGTCGGTGGCGTCCGGCTTGGCGAAGCGGAGGTTGTCGGCGACGGAGGCGTGGAAGAGGTACGTCTCCTGGGAGACCACACCGATGGAGCGGGCCAGCGAGTCGAAGTCGAGGTCCCGTACGTCCACCCCGTCGAGGGCGACCCGGCCCCCGGTCACGTCGTAGAGCCGGGGCACGAGGTAGCTGAGCGTGCTCTTGCCGGAGCCGGTCGGACCGACCACGGCGAGCGAGCCGCCGGCCGGGACGGTGATGTCGATTCCGGTGAGGGTGGGGCCGTGCTTGGCGTCGTACGCGAAGTGCACGTCCTCCAGCCGGACCTCGCCCCGGGCCCGGTCCAGCCGGACCGCGTCGGCGCGCTCGGTGATGTCCACCGGCAGGTCGAGGTACTCGAAGATGCGGCTGAACAGGGCGAGTGAGGTCTGGATCTGGACGCCGGTGGACAGCAGGCTCACGGCGGGCCGGAAGAGACCCTGCTGGAGCGTGACGAAGGCGACGAGGGTGCCGACCGAGAGCGAGGGGGCGCCCGACTGGAGGGCCATGCCGGCGGCCCAGTAGATGAGCGCCGGCATGGCGGCCATGACGATGCCGATGGTCGACATGCGCCAGCGCCCGGCCATGCTGGAGCGGACCTCCAGGTCGACGAGCTTCTCGGACTCGTCGGAGAAGGAGCGGGTCAGCGAGTCGGCACGGCCCATCGTGCGGCCGAGGAGGATGCCGCTCACCGACAGCGACTCGGTGACCGTCGCGGCCATGGCGGCCATCTGCTTCTGCCGCTGGAGGGTGATCTTCTTGCGCTCGCGGCCCACGCGCCGGCTGATCCACACGAACACGGGCAGCAGGAGCAGGGAGACCAGCGTGAGCCGCCAGTCGAGCGCGAGCATCGCGACGATGGAGGCGATCACGGCCGTCAGGTTGGAGACGAGCGAGGTCGCGGTGGAGGTGACGGTCGCCTGCATGCCGCCGATGTCGTTGGCTATGCGGGACTGCACCTCGCCGGTCCGGGTGCGGGTGAAGAAGGCGAGCGGCATCCGCTGGAGCTGCGCGTAGACGGCGGTGCGCAGGTCGTGCATGACGCGCTGGCCGACGGTGGTGGATATGAGGGTCTGGAGCACGCCGAAGACGCTGGTGACGACGGCGGTGAGGATCATCCCGAACGCGAGCAGGCTGAGCAGCCCCGTGCGCCCCTGCGGGATGGCGACGTCCAGGATCTCCCTCAGCAGGAACGGCGAGGCCACCGAGACCAGTGAGGAGGCGCAGACGAGCAGCCCCACGAGGGCGAGGCGGCCGCGGTAGGGGCGGAACAGGGCCACGATCCGGCGCAGCTCACGCGGCTGCTCCGCGGGGGCGGGGCGGGTGGGATCGAGTGCTTCTTTCGATGGGGTCCATTTCGGCTCTTCGGGGCGCATGGGCCTCCTTCTGGCGAGACCTGTCGGAGTACGAGACCTGTGAGACTCGACTGAGCATAGCTCATTGTTACCTATGCTCACAATGAGCGTGGTCCTGGTACTGTTTCCCAGTATGAGGACAGCTTCCGAAACCGACAGCACGGACGGCGTGCTCGCCGAGCAGCTGCTGCGGCTGACCCGTCGGCTCCACCGGATCCAGAAGCACCACCTGGAACCGCTCGGCATCACCCCCGCCCAGAGCCGGCTGCTGCGCCTCGTCTCGCACTACGACGGCGACCGGCCGCCCCGGATGGCGGACCTCGCCGCCCGCCTCGAAGTCGTGCCCCGCGCCGTGACCACACTGGTGGACGGCCTGGAGGCCGCCGAGTGCGTGCGCCGCGCGCCCGACCCGGCGAACCGGCGGGTCATACGGATCGAGCTGACCGACACCGGCCGCGCCACGCTGCGCCGGCTGCGCAACGCGCGGACCGACGCGGCAGAGGAGATCCTGGCCCCGTTGACCGCCGAGCAGCGCGAGGTGCTCGGCGGCCTGCTGAACGCTCTGACCGACGCCCCGATGGAGCGCGGCTGCTGAGCAGACCGCTCCGGGACCGGGAGAGGGTTCCCCGGATTGGGCCGAACGAGTAAGGCGAGGGGTCACGCATGCCGCTGCTGGAACCGAAGCCCGGGGCCCTGCGGCCGCACAGCGTCCTCGGCCCCGCCCCCGACCGGCTCCCCGACCACCGGGCCGCCGGCACCCCGGATCCGCTGCGCACCGAGCTGACGGATCTGCTCGGCGCCGACAAGGTGTTGTGGAAGGTTTCCGACCTGGTCCGGTACGCCTCCGACGCCTCGCCGTACCGGTTCGTGCCGCAGGTGGTGGTGATCGCCGAGGACCTCGACGACGTCTCCGCTGTCCTGTCGTACGCGCACGGCCGCGGGCGGGAGGTCGTCTTCCGCGCCGCGGGCACCTCGCTGAACGGTCAGGCCCAGGGCGAGGACATCCTGGTCGACGTACGCCGCCACTGGGCCGGCATCGAGGTGCTGGAGGAGGGCCGCCGGGCCCGGATCCGGCCCGGCACCACCGTGGCGCGGGCCAATGCCGCCCTCGCCCGGCACGGCCGCGTCCTCGGCCCCGACCCGGCGAGCGCCGTCGCCTGCACCCTCGGCGGGGTCGTCGCGAACAACGCGTCCGGCATGACGGCCGGGACCACGAGGAACGCGTACCGCACCCTGTCCTCCCTCACCTTCGTGCTGCCCGGCGGGACGGTCGTGGACACCGCCGACCCGCGCGCGGACGAGGAACTGGCGCACGCCGAACCGGCGCTGTGCCGCGGGCTGATGGAGATCAAGCGGGAGATCGAGGCCGATCCCGGGCTCGTCGCACGGATCCGCGCCAAGTACGAGATCAAGAACACCACCGGCTACCGCCTCGACGCCTACCTGGACGGCGCCACCCCGGTCGAGATCCTGCGCGGGCTGATGGTCGGCTCGGAGGGCACGCTCGGCTTCATCGCCGAGGTCGTCCTCGACACCGTGCCGCTGGAGCGCGAGCTCCTCGGTGCGCTGCTCTTCTTCCCCTCGCTGCCTGCCGCGGCGGCCGCCGTACCGCGGTTCAACGCGGCGGGCGCCCTCGCCGTGGAGGTGATGGACGGCAACACCCTGCGCGCCTCGGTCAGCGTCGACGGAGTCCCCGCCGACTGGGCCGGGCTGCCGAGGGACACCACCGCCCTGCTGGTGGAGTTCCGCGCCCCGGACGAGGCGGGCCGCGCGCAGTACGAGCGCCGCGCCGCCGAGGTGCTCGCCGGACTGGACCTCGTCACCCCGGTGGCCTCGATCACCAACGCGTTCACCCGCGACGCGGGGACGATCAACGGGTACTGGAAGGCCCGCAGGGCCTTCGTCACCGCCGTCGGCGGAGCCCGCGCCGCCGGCACCACCCTGATCACCGAGGACTTCGCCGTACCGCCCTCCCGGCTGGCCGAGGCCTGCGAGGCGCTCCTCGCGCTCCAGGCCGGGCACGGCTTCGACGCGGCCGTCGCCGGCCACGCGGCCCACGGCAACCTGCACTTCCTGCTCGCCTTCGACGCGTCGGAGCCCGCCGACGTAGAGCGGTACGGGGCCTTCATGGAGGCCTTCTGCCGCCTGGTGGTGGAGCGTTTCGACGGCTCGCTGAAGGCCGAGCACTCCACCGGCCGCAACATGGCGCCGTTCCTGGAGCTGGAGTGGGGGCCCAGGGCCACGGAGCTGATGTGGCGGACGAAGCGGGTCGTCGACCCCGACGGGCTGCTCGCCCCGCGCATCCTCCTCGACCGCGATCCGGCCGCCCATCTGCGCGGGCTGAAGACGATCCCGCGCGTCGAGGCGGTGGCCGACCCGTGCATCGAGTGCGGCTTCTGCGAACCGACCTGCCCCAGCGGGGACCTGACCACCACGCCCCGCCAACGGATCGTGCTGCGCCGGGAGATGATGCGCCAGCAGCCGGGCTCCCGCGTGCTGGACGGACTGCTCGACGCCTACGGCCACGACGCCGTGGACACCTGCGCCGGCGATTCCACCTGCAAGCTGGCCTGCCCCGTCGGCATCGACACGGGCGCGCTGATGCGCGGCTTCCGCCACCGCCGCCACGGTGCGCGCGAGGAGCACGCAGCGGCCCTCGCCGCCCGCCGGTTCAAGACCGTGGAGGGCGCCGCCCGGCTGGCCGTGGCCGCCGCCGACGAGCTGGCCGACCGGGGCGGGGACCGGCTGCTGGAGGCGGTCACCGGTGCCGCGCGCAGGGCCGTACGTCCCGACCTGGTTCCGCGGTGGCTGCCGCAGCTCCCCGGAGCCGCCGGGGAACTCCCCCGCACCGAGCGGGTGGGCGCAGCGGCCGTGTACTACCCGGCCTGTGTGAACCGGATCTTCGGCGGCCCCGGGGGCCGGCCCGGCCCCTCGCTGCCCGAGGCCGTGGTGGCGGTGTCGGAGCGGGCCGGGAAGCCGGTGTGGATCCCGGGCGACGTCGCGGGCACCTGCTGCGCGACGATCTGGCACTCCAAGGGCTACGAGGAGGGGACCCGGGTGATGGCCAACCGGATCGTGGAGGCCGCCTGGGGCTGGACCGCCGGCGGGCGGCTGCCGCTGGTGGTCGACGCCTCCTCGTGCACGCTGGGGATCGCGCGCGAGGTGGTCCCGTACCTGACGGACGACAACCGGGCGCTGCACGCGGAACTGACGGTCCTCGACTCGGTCGTGTGGGCGGCGGACGAGCTGCTCGCGCACCTGGAGATCCGGCGCACGGTGGGTTCGGCCGTGCTCCATCCGGCCTGCTCGATGCACCACTTGGGCGACGTCGCGCAGCTGCGGGCGGTGGCCGGGGCCTGTGCGACGGAGGTGGTGGTTCCCGACGATGCGGGCTGCTGCGCCTTCGCGGGAGACCGGGGCATGCTGCATCCGGAGCTGACCGCCTCGGCGACGGAGCGGGAGGCGGCGGAGGTGACTTCGCGGGCGTTCGACGCGCACCTGTCGGCGAACCGGATGTGCGAGGTGGGCATGGACCGGGCCACCGGCCGCAGTTATCACTCGGCGCTGCTGGAACTGGAGCGGGCCACCCGCCCTTGACGCTGCGGCAGACGGTCTTGACCTGGCGGTTCGGCCGCCGGGCGGCCCGCACATCCCACCGCGTGAGGCCGTGGCCAACGCAAAATCGATTGCCCTTGAACGGTCCGGAAGGCGAACCTTGCTCGGTTTGAACCACTCGACCAGTCATGAGGCGTCATGCAGATCAGCGATCTTCCGTATCCGGACCCCGGAGTACCGGACGCCCGCTCCGGCCCGCGCTTCCTGGTGTGGCTCGGGCGGGGCCAGCTCGGCGGACAGGCCAGAAGCCTGTGCTGGGGACTGGTGCACTTCGGCGGTGTCGCCGGGCTCCCGTACGCGGTGGGCCTGGGCGTCGAGGCGGTCGTACAGCGCGACGGCAACCGGTTGCTGCTGGTCGGCGCGCTCCTGGCGCTGATCGGCCTCGCCATCTCGGTGGGCGACGCGATGCTCCACCGGACCGCCGTCACCAACTGGATCACCGCCGCGGCGCGGGTGCAGCAGTTGCTCGCCCGCAAGACCGCCGAGCTGGGCTCCGCCCTGACCCGGCGGGTCGCGGCCGGCGAGGTCGTCGCGGTTTCCACGGGTGACGTGGAGAAGATCGGCTGGTTCGTCGAGGCGGTCTCCCGCTTCCTCGCGGCCGCCTTCTCCGTCGTCGCCATCTGCGTCGGCCTGCTGTTCTTCGCGCCCTCGATCGGTGTGGTCGTCGCGATCGGCGTCCCCGTGCTCGCCCTGTCCGTACTGCCGCTGCTGCCGCGCGCCACCCGGCGCGCGGACATCCAGCGCGAGAAGGCGGGCAAGGCCACCGAACTCGCCTCCGACACCGTCGCCGGCCTGCGGGTGCTGCGCGGCATCGGCGGCGAGGAGCTGTTCCTGGGCCGCTACCGCGAGGCCTCGCAGGAGGTCCGCAAGGCGGCCGTGCGCAGCGCCCGGATGTGGGCACTGATCTCCGCGATCCAGGTGCTCCTCCCGGGCGCCCTGCTGATCACCGTGGTCTGGTACGGCTCGGTGCTCGTGCTGGACGGCCGCCTGGAGGTCGGTGAACTCGTAGCCGCCTTCAGCGCGGTGGCCACGATGCTCTACCCGCTGCGGCACTTCGAGGAGATCGCCATGGCGTACTCCTTCTCACGGCCCTCGGCCGCGCGGGCCGCGCGGGTGCTCTCGCTGACGCGTACGGAGGTTCCGGAGCCGCAGGCGCCCCGGGCCCGGCCCGCCGAGGCTCCGGCCCCGGGCGGGGACCTGTACGACCCCGCGACGGGACTGCTGGCCCCCGCGGGCCGGTTCACCGCCGTGGTGTGCGGGGATCCGGACCTGGCGGGGCGGCTCGCCGAGCGCCTCGGCGGGCATCCGGCGGACGACGGCCCGGCCGCCGAGCGGGGCTCGGTGCTGCTGGGCGGGGTCGCGCTGGACGAGCTCGCGCTGGACACGGCGCGCACGCTGGTCCTCGTACAGGACAAGGATCCGGTGCTGCTCTCCGGAACGCTGCGCGAGCTGTTCGCCGTACCCGCGTCCGGAGCGGTCGAGCCCGGGGCGGCGCTGGCCGCCGCCCAGTGCGGGGACGTCCTGGACGCGCTGCTGCAGTCGGCGCCGGACGGGGTGGACGACCCGATGGACGCCCGGATCACCGAGCGCGGCCGGTCCCTGTCCGGCGGGCAGCGCCAGCGGCTCGCGCTGGCGCGCTCCCTGGCCACCGACCCGGAGGTGCTGGTGCTGGACGAACCGACCTCGGCCGTGGACTCGCACACCGAGGCGCGGATCGCGGACGGGATCACCGCCCTGCGCGCCGGGCGCACCACGGTGGTCCTGGCCTCCTCACCGCTGCTCCTGGACCGCGCCGACCGGGTGGTCCTGATCCACGAGGGCGCGGTCGCCGCGACCGGTACGCACCGTGAACTGCTGCACGACGAACCGCTCTACCGGGCGGTCGTCACCCGCGAGACCGACGAGGAGCAGCGGGTGGCCCGCATGGAACTGACCCGGCTGGAAGAAGACCGGCTGGAAAAGGCACTGACAGAGATCGAGGAATCCGCATGATCGGCGTGGCGCCGCCGCAATACGATCCGGCGGCCCCCGCATCGGCCGCCACCCTGCCCGTGGGCACGACGGCGACCGTACGGGGCTACGTGCGCGGCCTCTTCCGCCGCCACCGGCGGGCCTTCGTGCTGCTGGTGACGGTCAACGCGGCCGCGGTGACCGCCTCCATGGTCGGCCCGTACCTGCTGGGGCGGGTCGTGGACCAGCTGGCGGCAGGGGCGCGCGAGCTCCATCTGGGGCGCGTGGCCCTGCTGTTCGCGCTGGCCCTCGCGGTCCAGACGTTCTTCGTCCGGCAGGTCCGGCTGCGCGGGGCGATGCTCGGCGAGGAGATGCTGGCCGACCTGCGCGAGGACTTCCTGGTGCGCTCCGTGGGCCTGCCCCCGGGCGTGCTGGAGCGGGCCGGCACCGGTGACCTGCTGTCGCGGATCACCACCGACATCGACCGGCTGGCCAACGCCATGCGCGAGGCCGTGCCGCAGCTGGCCATCGGCGTGGTCTGGGTCGGACTGCTCTTCGGGGCGCTCACGGTGACCGCGCCGCAGCTGGCCCTGGCCGCGCTGGTGGCCCTGCCTGTGCTGGTGGTCGGCTGCCGCTGGTACTTCCGGCGGGCGCCTTCGGCGTACCGCTCGGAGGCGGCCGGGTACGCGGCGGTCGCGGCCGCGCTCACCGAGACGGTGGACGCGGGGCGCACGGTCGAGGCGCACCGCCTCGGTCCGGGCCGGATCGCGCTGTCGGAGCAGCGGATCAAGGAGTGGACCGCGTGGGAGCGGTACACGCTCTACCTGCGGACCGTCCTCTTCCCCGTCATCAACGTCACCTTCGTCACGATCCTCGGCTCCGTGCTGATGATCGGCGGGTACTGCGTGCTCCAGGGCTGGATGTCGGTCGGGCAGCTGACCACGGGTGCGCTGCTCGCGCAGATGATGGTCGATCCGATCGGCCTGATCCTGCGCTGGTACGACGAGCTCCAGGTGGCCCAGGTGTCGCTCGCCCGCCTGGTGGGCGTACGGGAGATCGAGCCGGACGCCGGTGACGCGGCCGTCTCCCCGAAGGGGAGGGACGTCCGGGCCGACGAGGTGCGCTTCGGCTACCGGGAGGGCGTGGACGTGCTGCACCAGGTGTCCATGTCCGTGCCGCCGGGCACCCGGATGGCGCTGGTCGGCCCCTCCGGGGCGGGCAAGTCCACGCTGGGCCGGCTGCTGGCGGGCATCTACGCGCCCCGGACCGGCGAGGTCACCCTCGGCGGGGCCGAGCTGTCGCGGATGCCCGCGGAGCGGGTGCGCGAGCAGGTGGCACTGGTCAACCAGGAGCACCACGTCTTCGTGGGCTCGCTGCGGGACAACCTGCGCCTGGCGCGCACCGGGGCGAAGGACGCCGAGCTGTGGGCGGCGCTGGGCGCGGTGGACGCGGACGGCTGGGCCCGGGCGCTGGATACCGGCCTCGACACGGAGGTGGGTTCCGGCGGTACGGCGCTGACCCCGGCGCAGGCGCAGCAGATCGCGCTGGCGCGGCTGGTGCTCGCGGACCCGCACACGCTGGTGCTGGACGAGGCGACGTCGCTGCTGGATCCGCGGGCCGCACGCCACCTGGAGCGTTCGCTGGCCCGGGTGCTGGACGGCCGTACGGTGATCGCGATCGCCCACCGGCTGCACACCGCGCACGACGCGGACGTGATCGCGGTGGTCGAGGGCGGCCGGATCAGCGAACTGGGCTCGCACGACGAGCTGGTCGCGGCGGACGGCGCGTACGCGGCGCTGTGGCGCTCCTGGCACGGCTGACCCGCCCGCGCCGGCGGCGTACGAGGCCCCGGTCCCCCGCCGCCGCGGGGGGCCGGGGCCTTCGCCGTACCGGCCCGACCCGGCCCGTCCCGGCCCGTCCCGGAGGAAGGGTCCTAGATGAAGCCGAGGGCCGAGGCTCCGCCTATGCCGCCGAGCAGCATGAACACGGGCATCAGCACCTTGAGCTCCACCCAGCTCCCGGCCCGGAAGCGCATCCCCTTGGGCGGGCCGACGGGGTACCAGCGCTTCCCGGCGATCGGCAGGGGCCACAGGATGGGGCAGCCGGAGACGGTCAGGGCGTCGCCGATGTCGTGGACCAGGGCGCCGAGCAGGATCGGCAGGCCGAGCCAGAGGTATTCCTGGCCCGGGTCGGTGAACAGCCATCCGGCGCCGTTGCCGGGCTGGTCGAGGACGCCCGCCAGGATCCAGGCGCTGGTGGCGCCCAGCAGCCAGACGAGGACGTCGCTGGACATCCGGGCGGCCCGCCACAGCAGGCCCTCGACAGCCAGTACCAGGTGGACGAAGAGCAGGACCAGCACGCCCCAGCGGTCGGTGGTGACCGCCAGCGCGGAGGAGCCCGCGCCGATCAGGACGGCCCACAGCCAGGTGTGCGTCAGGGTGCGGTGGCCGCCGGTCCGGCGGGCGTCCTTGGGGGCGCGGGTGGCCTTGTAGACCGCGTAGGAGATCTTGTCGACCACCTCGCACAGCCCCTTGGAGAGCGGGCCGAAGGCGCGCGAGATCGTCGCCGACTTGTGGTCCAGGTCGGGTGCGAGGGCGGCACCGGCACAGATGAGCGCGCCGACGACGAGGACCGGCCAGGGCATCGGGTGCCCGGCGGCCGCGGCCGCCGCTCCCACCCCCAGCCAGGCTGCCGCCCCGGACAGTGAGTGCGCCGGACCCATCATGGTCGTTCCCCGCCCCAGTCGTGTGGTGGTCGGGCCCTGTTGACGGTTTCGTTCGGGCCCGGTCAACGGCACAGCGTACCGGCGGTGATCTTCGATCCGTCCGCCGGTTCCCTCTTCCGGCGGGAAGCCAGGCAAGATGGGGGGTGTGACCCTCATTGATCAGCTCCCGCCGAACGCCGACCCCGACGCCCTCTTCGAGGCTTTCTCCTCGTGGGCGGAGGATCAGGGCATCACCCTGTACCCGGCTCAGGAGGAGGCGCTGATCGAGGTCGTCTCCGGGGCGAACGTGATCTTGTCCACGCCGACCGGCTCCGGCAAGAGCCTCGTGGCGGCGGGTGCGCACTTCACGGCCCTCGCCCAGGACAAGGTGACCTTCTACACCGCCCCGATCAAGGCGCTGGTGTCGGAGAAGTTCTTCGACCTGTGCAAGCTCTTCGGCACCGAGAACGTCGGCATGCTGACCGGCGACGCCTCCGTGAACGCGGACGCCCCGGTGATCTGCTGCACCGCCGAGGTGCTGGCCTCCATCGCTCTGCGCGACGGCAAGTACGCCGACATCGGCCAGGTCGTCATGGACGAGTTCCACTTCTATGCCGAGCCGGACCGCGGCTGGGCCTGGCAGATCCCGCTGCTGGAGCTCCCGCAGGCGCAGTTCGTCCTGATGTCGGCGACCCTCGGCGACGTGAAGCGCTTCGAGGAGGACCTGACCCGGCGCACCGGCCGGCCGACCTCGGTGGTCCGCTCCGCGACCCGGCCCGTGCCGCTGTCGTACGAGTACGTCACGACGCCGATCACCGACACCATCACCGAGTTGCTGGAGACCCGGCAGGCTCCGGTGTACATCGTGCACTTCACGCAGGCCCAGGCGGTCGAGCGGGCGCAGTCGCTGATGAGCATCAACATGTGCACCCGCGAGGAGAAGGACAAGATCGCCGATCTGATCGGCAACTTCCGCTTCACCACGAAGTTCGGCCAGAACCTCTCCCGCTACGTCCGGCACGGCATCGGCGTCCACCACGCCGGCATGCTGCCCAAGTACCGGCGCCTGGTCGAGAAGCTGGCGCAGGCCGGCCTGCTGAAGGTGATCTGCGGTACCGACACGCTCGGCGTCGGGGTCAACGTCCCCATCCGCACGGTGCTGTTCACCGCGCTCACCAAGTACGACGGCAACCGCGTCCGCACGCTGCGCGCCCGCGAATTCCATCAGATCGCCGGCCGCGCGGGCCGGGCCGGATTCGACACGGCGGGCTACGTGGTCGCCCAGGCGCCCGAGCACGTCATCGAGAACGAGAAGGCCCTCGCCAAGGCGGGCGACGACCCGAAGAAGCGCCGCAAGGTGGTGCGCAAGAAGGCTCCCGAGGGCTTCGTCGCCTGGTCGGACACCACCTTCGAGAAGCTCATCGCCGCCGACCCGGAGCCGCTCACCTCCCGGTTCAAGGTCACCAACATCATGCTGCTGTCGGTCATCGCCCGTCCGGGCGATGCCTTCCAGGCGATGCGCCACCTCCTGGAGGACAACCACGAGCCGCGCAAGGCGCAGCTGCGGCACATCCGGCGGGCCATCGCGATCTACCGCTCGCTGCTGGACGGAGGCGTGGTCGAGAAGCTGGACACCCCGGACGCGGAGGGCCGCACCATCCGGCTCACCGTCGACCTCCAGCAGGACTTCGCTCTCAACCAGCCGCTGTCCACCTTCGCGCTCGCCTCCTTCGACCTGCTCGACCCGGAGTCCCCCTCCTACGCGCTGGACATGGTCTCCGTCGTCGAGTCCACGCTGGACGACCCGCGCCAGATCCTGGCCGCCCAGCAGAACAAGGAACGCGGCATCGCCGTGGGCGCCATGAAGGCCGACGGGATCGAGTACGAGGAGAGGATGGAGCGCCTCCAGGACGTCACCTATCCCAAGCCGCTCGAAGAACTGCTCCTGCACGCCTACGACGTGTACAGCAAGAGCCACCCGTGGGTCCGTGACCACCCGGTCTCCCCGAAGTCGATCATCCGCGACATGTACGAGCGGGCGATGACCTTCACCGAGTTCACCTCCTTCTACGAACTCGCCCGCACCGAGGGCATCGTGCTGCGCTACCTGGCCAGCGCGTACAAGGCGCTGGACCACACGATCCCCGACGACCTCAAGTCCGAGGACCTCCAGGACCTCATCGCCTGGCTGGGCGAGCTCGTCCGCCAGGTCGACTCCAGCCTGCTCGACGAGTGGGAGCAGCTGGCGAACCCGGAGGTGGAGACGGCGGAGCAGGCCCAGGAGAAGGCCGACCAGGTCAAGCCGGTCACGGCGAACGCCCGCGCCTTCCGCGTCCTGGTCCGCAACGCCATGTTCCGCCGCGTGGAGCTCGCCGCCCTGGACCACGTCGACCAGCTGGGCGAGCTGGACGCCGAGTCCGGCTGGGACGCCGACGCCTGGGGGGAGGCCATGGACGCGTACTGGGACGAGTACGACGACCTGGGCACGGGCCCCGACGCGCGCGGCCCGAAGCTGCTCCAGATCGAGGAGGACCCGGCGCACGGCCTGTGGCGCGTCCGCCAGACCTTCGCGGACCCCAACGGGGACCATGGCTGGGGCATCAGCGCCGAAGTCGACCTCGCGGCCTCCGACGAGGAAGGCCGTGCGATCATCCGACTGACCTCGGTCGGTGAACTCGGCGCGCTCTGACCGACCCGCGCAAGCGACCTGACCCGCCCGAGCGGCAGCCGGCCCGGCCGGAACCGGACCCGACAGTGGAGAACCTCTGATGACGAATCCCGCCGAGAGACTCGTCGATCTGCTCGACCTGGAGCAGATCGAGGTCAACATCTTCCGCGGCGCCAGCCCGCAGGAGTCCCTCCAGCGGGTCTTCGGCGGGCAGGTCGCCGGCCAGGCCCTGGTGGCCGCCGGCCGCACCACCGAGAGCGACCGCCCGGTCCACTCGCTGCACGCGTACTTCCTGCGCCCCGGCATCCCCGGGGTGCCGATCGTGTACCAGGTGGAGCGGGTGCGCGACGGGCGGTCCTTCACCACGCGCCGGGTCACCGCGGTCCAGCAGGGCAAGACGATCTTCAATCTCACCGCCTCCTTCCATCATCCGGAGGAGGGCAGCATCGAGCACCAGCTGCCTCCCCGACTCGACTTCCCCCACCCGGACACGCTCCCGAAGGTCGCGGACGAGATCCGCGAGCACTTGGGCGCGCTGCCCGAGGCGCTGGAGCGGATGGCCCGCCGCCAGCCGTTCGACATCCGCTACACGGACCGGCTCCGCTGGACTCCCGAGGAGCTCAAGGACGCCGATCCGCGCAGCGCGGTGTGGATGCGCGCGGTCGGCCCGCTGGGCGACGACCCGCTGGTGCACACCTGCGCCCTCACCTACGCCAGTGACATGACCCTCCTCGACGCGGTGCGCATCCCCGTGGAGCCCCTGTGGGGCATGCGCGGCTTCGACATGGCCTCGCTGGACCACGCCATGTGGTTCCACCGGCCGTTCCGCGCGGACGAGTGGTTCCTGTACGACCAGGAGTCACCCATCGCACACGGCGGCCGGGGCCTGGCGCGCGGCCGCATCTACGACGTGGAGGGCAGGCTGCTGGTCTCCGTGGTCCAGGAAGGCCTCTTCCGCCCGTACGCCGAGAACGCCGCCAAGCCGCCCGTGTCACCCCAGTAGCCCACCCCCTTCCGGCGGTCCGCCAGACCTTGCCGTACCGCCAGCCGACCCCGTCCACGAAGAACTGAGCGCACCCATGCCCACCCCGGCCCTCCCCTGCCCCTGCGGGCTGCCCGCCGCGTACCCGGAGTGCTGCGGCCGCTTCCACTCCGGTGCGCAGCAGGCGCCCACCGCCGAGCTGCTGATGCGCTCCCGTTTCAGCGCGTTCGCCGTCGGCGACACCGCCTATCTGCTGCGCTCCTGGCACCCCGACACCCGGCCCGGCCGGCTCGACCTCGATCCCGGCCAGCGGTGGGAGCGTCTGGAGATCCTCGCCACCGAGCGCGGCGGGATGTTCGAGACGGAGGGGTCGGTGGAGTTCCGGGCGCACTACCGCGAGGGCCGGCACACCGGGTCCCTGCACGAGCACAGCGCCTTCAGCCGGGAGGCCGGAGCCTGGGTCTACGTCGGCCCCCTGTCCCCCGTCGACTTCGACTGACCGCGCGCCCCGGTCAGCGCGAAGTCCAGGCTGGTGCGGTACCAGTGGACCTCGTCCGCCGGCTCCGCCCGCAACAGCCGGGCCGCCACGGCGGCCGCGGCCGGGATCTGCGGGTGCCCGTACGGCGCGGGCGGGGCGAGCGCGGCCAGCACGATCCGCTCGGCCGGATCGGGCACCGCCTCCCGCAGCTCCTCTTCGGAAAGTACGGAGGCGAGCACGGCGGCCCGCTCCCAGGGGTCGGCGGTTCGTCTCAGCAGCAGGCCCACATGCCGCCCGCGCCACTTCCGCGGCCGCAGATCCGCCTTGGCGGCGAGCAGCTCCCGGTCGGCCGGGGGTGCGCTCCCGCGCAGCATCCCCGGCTCCCGGTCGGCGAACTCCCTCAGCTCCGCGGCCAGATAGAGCCACACCACCACCCGGTAGCGGTTGATCCGGTAGCCGACCGGGGTGATGTGCCCGCACCGGGCGAGCCGCGTGAACCGGCCCGGGCTGATGCCCAGCACCGCCCCGGCGGCCTCGGCCCCGGCCACCGCCTCGACCCGCTCGCGCAGCGCTTCCGGGAACCCCTCCGCCGACCGGATCCGCTCCAGCTCCGCCCGTGCGTACCTCGGGGACCCTCCCGGCGCCGGCGGCCCGGCCCGTACGATGCCCAGCTGCACGGCGCGGGCGAACTCGGTCCGGGTCAGCCCCAGTTCCCCGGCCGCCCGGGCGCCGCCCACCGCCGCATCCGGCGCCGACTCCGGCCGTACCACCGAGGGCACGGCCGCCCGGATCACCGGCAGAACCTGCCCCCGCACCTCCGACAAGACCTGCGTCGCGACGTCCATGACGGTCCTCCCCCACACGAGACGATTACTCTGTGTGAAGACCGTAACTCGGCGCTACGACACCCCGCGAGGCCTGTGGATAACTCGCGAACCGCCGGGTCTCAGCCCCCGGTGATCCGCCGCTCCGCCACACCCAGGTGCTCCCCCACCCGGTTGACCAGCAGCGTCATCTCGTACGCGACCTGGCCGATGTCGGCCTCGGCGGCGCTGAGCACGCACAGCGAGCTCCCCGCGCCCGCGGCCATCACGAACAGGGCGCCGTCGTCGTACTCGACCATCGTCTGGCGCACCTCGCCCGCCCGGAAATGGCGGCCCGACCCCTTGGCCAGACTCTGCAAACCCGCCGCCACCGCCGCCAGATGCTCCGCGTCCTCCCGGGCCAGCCCCGCGCTCGCGCCCGTCACCAGACCGTCGTTGGAGAGCACCACCGCGTGCCTGACCTGCTGGACCCTGCGCGTCAGGTCGTCGAGCAGCCAATCGAGTTGCTTGTCCAATGCCATGTCGAGCCCCTCCCCGTTGACGCCGCCGGCGTGGCCGCGCCCCACCCCTCGTAGTAAGTGCCGCCAGCCTTCCCCACCAGCGCCTTTCGGGCAAGGAGGATGTACCCCCGGCGAAGAAGATGACTCAAGAGGAATGGCGTGCCTTCGGGGCGGGAGGGACCGGCAGCGCCGCGGTGGAAGGACGCCACCTGCCGCGTGAGGGCCGGCTCGCCCTCCCGAGCGGGCGACGGCCGGCCTCCCCTCACACCGAATCGGCCTGCGGCTCCACCGAGTCCAGCAGCCGGGCGGTGTGCACCCGTCCGGCGTACTCGACCAGCCTGATCAGCACTTCCTTCCCCGAGTCCTTGTCCCGCGCGTCGCACAGCACCACCGGAGTCCCCGACTCCAGGTCCAGCGCCCGCGCCACCTCGTGCGCTCCGTACCGCCGCGCGTCCGTGAAGCAGTTGACGGCCACCACGAACGGGATGCGGCGGTGCTCGAAGTAGTCCACGGCCGGGAAGGAGTCCTCCAGCCGGCGCGTGTCGGCCAGCACCACGGCGCCCAGCGCGCCCGTCGACAACTCGTCCCACAGGAACCAGAACCGGTCCTGCCCCGGCGTCCCGAACAAGTAGAGCGACAGCCCGGACCGGATGGTGATCCGCCCGAAGTCCATGGCGACGGTGGTCGTCGTCTTCTGGGCGACCCCGCCCGTGTCGTCGACCAGTTCGCCCGCCTCGCTGAGCAACTCCTCCGTACGCAGCGGCCGGATCTCGCTGACCGCGCCGACCAGCGTCGTCTTGCCGACCCCGAACCCGCCCGCCACGAGTATCTTCAGCGCGAGCGAGGCCAGTTCCCCGTCATCCCCCGGATCCCCGTCCGGTCCGCCCGTTCCGTCGTGGTGCAGTCCCATCACAGCGCTCGCAATCCCTCGATGACTTCACGCAGAATCCGCTCGTCCGGCAGACGCGCCGGCGGCACCGGCCGGCTCACCTTGACGTGCCCGCCCTCCAGCAGGTCCCCGAGCAGCACCCGCACCACGCCCACCGGAAGATCCGCGTCCGCGGCGAGCTCCGCCACCGACTGCGTCTCGGACCGGCAGAGCCCGAGCAGGGCCCGGTGTTCGGGGCCGAGCAGGGACTCGGCCGCCGCGTCCCCGCCTTCGCCGTCCACGACGACCAGCGCGATCAGGTCGAACCGGACCCCGTGGGGTCCCGGCCTCGTCCGTCCGCCCGTCATGGCGTACGGACGGACGAGCGGGCCCGCCTCGGCGTCGTACCACTGGCCGTCCATGGGCGCGGCCGCCGCCCTCAGCCCGCGGCCGGCGGCCGCGCCGCGAACCGGGACGGGGTGTACAGGTGCTCCCCGACCCGCTTCACGAGCCGGGCCATCTCGTACGCGATCAGCCCGATGTCGGCGCTGGCCACGCTCAGCACCGCCAGGCAGGAGCCGTCCCCGGCGGCCGCGACGAAGAGGAAGCCCTCGTCCATCTCCACCATCGTCTGGCGCACGCCCCCGGCGTGGAAGTGCCGGCCCGCGCCCTTCGCGAGACTGTGGAAGCCGGAGGCGACGGCGGCCAGGTGCTCCGCGTCCTCCCGGCTGAGCGCGCTGGACGCGCCCACCGCCAGCCCGTCGTTGGAGAGGACCACGGCGTGCCGGACCTCCCGGACGCGGACCACCAGATCGTCCAGCAGCCAGTCCAGCTCACCGGACCTGCGGATTCCGTCGGGATTGAATCTCTGGTGCTCGATCATCACAGTTCTCCTTCGCTGCCTGGGTGGGCGCCGCTCTCGTGGGGGCCGCTCTCGTGGGGGCCGGGCTCCTGGGCGCCGCGGACCCAGCCCGCCCGGTAGGACGCCATCCGGTCCCGGGCCTGCTCCGGGCTGCGCCCCGGCGGGTCCTCGGGCACGCGCCCCCCGTCCGCCGGGTCCTCGGGGGCGGGGGCCTCCCGCAGCTGCGGGACCAGACTGGCCTGGCGTACGCGGCGCGGCAGTTCGGTGACCGCGGCGCCGCCGGGACCCCGCGAGCGCAGGGGCGCCACCGGCGCCGGCCGCGGCTCCTCGTCCCGTACGGGACCGCGCTGCGGCGCCGTGATGCCGTGCGGTTCCTCCCGTACCGCCGGCCGGTGCGCCTCCTCCCGTACGACGGTCACGGCGGGCGACGGCTGCGGCGCGGGACCCCCGGCCCCCCGCGGCTGCACCGGGGCCTCGAACGCCGGGTCCCGGCCCGGCTCCGGGACCGGCCCGGAGCCGGTCTCGATCGCGGCCTGGAGCAGGGAGTTGGGCAGGAGCACCACGGCGGTCGTGCCCCCGTACGGGGAGGTGCGCAGGTGCACCCGCACCCCGTGCCGGGCGGAGAGCCGGCTGACCACGAAGAGCCCGAGCCGGTCGCTGTCGAACAGGTCGAGCGACTCGGACTGCTCGATGCGCCGGTTGGCCTCGCGCAGGGAGTCGGGACCCATGCCGAGCCCGCGGTCCTCGACCTCCAGGACGTATCCGGCGCCGACGGGCTCACCGCTGACGCGGACCTTGGTGTGGGGCGGAGAGAACTGGGCGGCGTTCTCGATGAGTTCGGCGAGCAGGTGGGTGAGGTCGGCGACGGCGCCCCCGAGCACGGCGGCCTCGGCCAGCTGTCGGACCTCGACGCGCGGGTAGTCCTCGATCTCGGAGACGGCGGCCCGTACGACGTTCGTCAGCGGGACCGGCATCCGCCAGGCACGGCCGGGCGCGGCGCCCGAGAGGATGATCAGGCTCTCGGCGTGGCGGCGCATGCGCGTCGTGAGGTGGTCGAGGCGGAAGAGGTCGCCGAGTTCGCCGGGGTCGTCGGCGCGCCGCTCCATCGAGTCGAGCAGCGTGAGCTGCTTGTGCACCAGGACCTGGCTGCGGCGGGCGAGGTTGACGAAGACGCCGCTCACGCCGCTGGCGAGCTCGGCGCGCTCGACGGCCGCGCTGAGTGCCGCCCGGTGGACGGTGGCCAGCGCCCCGCCCACCTGGGTGATCTCGTCGTCGGCGGGCGGCGGGGGCGGGGTCTCGGCCTCGACGTCGATGTCCTGGCCGGCCCGCAGCCGGTCCATGGCGTGCGGGAGCTTGCGGTGGGCGATGTCCAGGGCGGAGTTGCGCAGCGATACGAGTTCCACGACGAGGGCCCGGCCGATGCGCACGGAGATGACGAGGGAGGCGGCGACGGCGGCGAGGCCCAGCAGCACGGCGGCTCCGGCGGGGCTGAGCACGCCCTGAGCGAGGGGGTCGGTGCGGTCGACGGCTCCGGCGTGGGCCGCGGCGCCGATCTCCCGCATCGAGGCGCTGACGTTCGCGTACGCGGCGTCCCAGCCGGCGGGCGCGCCGCGGGGCGCGTCCTTGGCCGCGTCCTTCGCCGTCGGCGCCTCCTTGACCGCGTCCTTCGGCGCCGCCGCGTCCTTGGCCTGCCCGCTGGACGTTCCCGGGGCCGCGCCGCCGCTCAGCAGCCGGTCCTCGGCGGCGGTCAGCTCGGCGTAGGCGGCGCTCTTCACGACGGACTGCCAGGCGGCGCGCTGGGCGGCGGGCAGGTCGTCGGCGCCGGCCGCGGTGAGGGCGCGGCGCGTCTCGACGACGCCGGTGAGGCGCCGAAGCGATTCGGCGGTGCGCGGGCCCGGCGCGGCGATCAGCGCGTCCTCCCGGGAGAGGAGTTCCGCGGCGCGGGCGAACTCCAGCAGGACGCGCGCCTCGGGGCCCAGTTCCGCCCCCGTTCCACCGGTGAGGGAGCCGTCCACGGCGAGGGCGCTGTCGACCACGGCCGTATAGGCCTCGTACGCCGCGTCCTGCGTCGCGCGCCGGTCCGTGACGTCCTTGCGGGTGGCGCCGAGCCCCTCGGCCGCGGCCACGAAGGCCCCGAGGCGGACCACGACGTCGCCGCGCTGGGCGCCGGACTCCGCGACGGTGTGCCGGTCGCCGAGCCGCAGGCGCCGGACGGCGGCTTCGGTGCGCCGCGCCTGCTGTTCGAGGGCTGCGCCCTGGTCGGAGGCGGGGTCGGCGAGGTGGCGGACGGCAGTGCGCCGTTCGGCCTGGAGCTCGGTGACGGCGGCGGCGACCGGGGTGCGTATCTGTTGGTCGACGCGCTGGGCCCGGGTGAGCCGGGCGATGTCCTGGGCCGTGCCGACCGTCGCGAAACCCCAGAGGGCGAGCAGGGAGACGACCGGGACCATCAGGAGCGAGAGGATCTTCGCGCGGACGGAGGCGGGGCGCAGCCGCCGCCGAGGCCCCCGGGACCCGCCGTCGGAGGCGGCCGCTCTCGCCGGGCTGCGGGGATCACCCGCCTGCCCGTCCTCCCGTACTGCCGGTTCCTCGGCGGGCGGTCCGGCGTGGGCCCGGCGGCCGCGCGCCGGGGGCACGGGCAGCTGCGGCGGCGCCGCCGGTGGTCTGCGGGATGTGCGCATGGGCTCCTCGTTCCGGGTGCGGTCCAGCGGGGCGGTACGGAGTGGCGGCTCAGCGGGCCGGCGCGGACGGCGCGACCGGCGCCGCCGCCTGCCCGCCGCCCAGGTGCCGGGCGGCCGACGCGGAGGCGGCGCGCTCGTCGGCGGTCGGGGAGAGCGCGACGAACGCAGAGGTGATGAACAGGTACGAGCCGAGCCCGACGGCGAGCGGGAAGATGAACTGCATCGCGGTGGCGCCGGGCAGCGTCTGCTCCGAGGGGACGACCCGGACCGCGACCGCCAGCATCCCGGTGTAGTGCATGCTGCTGACGGCGGCGCCCATGACGAGCGAGGCGACGGTCACGGCGACCGGGGACTTGATGTTCAGCGCGGCCCACAGCGCGGCGGTGGCCGCGACGACCGCGATCGCGACCGAGAGCCCGACCATCAGCGGGTCGTACGAGACGCTGCCGTGCAGGCGCAGGGCCGCCATGCCGAGGTAGTGCATGCTGGCGACGCCGAGGCCGGTGGTGAGTCCCCCGAGGACCAGGGCGCGGCCGCGGGCCCGGCCGTAGCCGACGGCGAACACCCCCGCGCCGACGACGAGCATGGCGACGAGCAGGCTGAGCACGGTCAGCGGCACGTTGTAGTGGATCTCGGTGCCGGTGACGTCGAAGCCGAGCATCGCGACGAAGTGCATCGTCCAGATGCCGGTCCCGATGGCGGAGGCCGCGGTGAGGAGCCAGTTGCGGCGGGAGGATCCGGTCGTCGCGGCGAGCGCGCAGACGGTGCAGCGCAGCCCGAGGGCCGCGCCGATGCATGCCATCGCATACGACAGTACGGGTGTCAGCCAGCCATAGGCCGCGTGGTCGAGGTGTCCCATGGCCCCGGGACGCTAGTCCGGGTGAGGGCGCGAACAAGGGGCGCATTTCGAAAGCAGCTGGAACTGCTGGAATATGACAGAGCTACGCCCTGCTTCGATCGCGCCACGTGCCACCTTGCACACGCACCGCGCGGGAGCCATGGGGGATCATGTCCACATGAGCGAAGACCACACGCACGTGCAGGAGTTCTTCGGGACGCGCGCCGCCGACTGGGACCGGAAGTTCCCGGCGGACGGGCCCGCCTTCACGACGGCGGTGGCCGAATTCGGCCTGCGCCCCGGCGACCGCGTCCTCGACGCGGGCTGCGGTACCGGGCGGGCGCTGACCGCGCTGCGCGCCGCCGTCGGCCCGGCCGGCACGGTGCTCGGCGCGGACCTCACCCCGCAGATGCTGGCCGCCGCGCGGCGGGCCGGCCGGGACGCCGAGGGCACGCTGCTGCTCGCGGACGTGGCCCGGCTGCCGCTGCGCGACGCGGCGCTCGACGCCGTGTTCGCGGCCGGGCTGATCGCGCACCTGCCCGACCCGGAGGCGAACCTGCGCGAGCTCGCCCGCGTGGTCCGCCCCGGCGGCCGCCTCGCCCTGTTCCACCCGATCGGGCGGGCGGCCCTGGCGGCGCGACAGGGCCGCGAACTGACGCCGGAGGACCTGCGGGCCGAGCACAACCTGGGCCCGCTGCTGGCCGGTTCGGGCTGGGACATGACCTCGTACGCCGACGAGGACGCCCGCTTCCTCGCGCTCGCGCTGCGCCGGGCCTGACCGGCCCTCCCATGCCCATGCCGTACGTCGGCACCTGCCCCGGGACGCGAGGAGGTGCCCGGGATCACGCCGGAGGCTGAGCATCCGCCCCGGCGGGCCGGCGCGGATGCGGTACGGGGCATCCCCCCGAGCCGGGCACCGGGAACGTGCCGAGCTCGCCGACGTCGTAGCCATGGGGGTAACCCTTGATCTCCGGGTTCTGCCGGGCGTAGTGCGGGTCCTTGCGCGGCGGCAGCAGCCGGACGGCGCGCCCGCGCAGCTTGAGGGCGCCCCGGAACAGCCGCTTGACCGGCGGACGGGGGCTCTCGTAGCGGAAGGCGGACAGCAGCGGCTCGTCGAGGAGGGAGAGGACCAGCGCGCGCGTCGCGGGGGCGAGCGGCGCGGGGTACCAGGAGGCCATGAGGGCGAGGGTGGAGTCGGCCACCTTGCGGCCGCCCTCGTCCCAGCCGAGGTGGGCCTCCTCGTAGGAGTGCAGGGTCTCCTCGAACTCCTCGAAAGAGCCCGGAATGTCCTTTATACCCATGTGCCGGCCGAGTTCGGCGTAGTAGTTCGCGGCGGCGCGGCGTTCGTGATGGGTCAGCGGGCGCCAGCCGTAGGCGTCCAGCCAGCGCGCCGGGATCACCACGAACGTGCACAGGACGTACCGCATGTCCTCGTTGGTGATGTCGTAGGCGCGGTGCATCTGGTTGACGCGGCGGATCGCGGTGCGCGCCGTATCGCTCTCGAACCCGTGCTCCACGACGGCGTCGAGGAGCAGCGAGGTGTCGTCGTAGCGCTTCTGCGGACGATCGGTGAACTCGGCGGTCTCGGCGAGGAGGCGGCCGATGCTGGGGACCGCGTACGTGCGGAAGAGGGCGAGCTCCAGGGCGCGGGTCATGTCCCACGGGAACTCGTAGGTGGCGGTGAGCCGGTAGATGGCCAGGAAGTCCTTGTCGGGGTCGAGACGGAGGATCTCCCTCAGCCGGTCGTAACGCTGCACCGGGTACACCTTTCTGTGGCGGGCTGCCAACTCTACGTGCAGGTGGCGGCCTTGGAAATCGACGGCCGCAGGCTCTCGACGCAGGGGTTACCCGCTGGTTAGGGTGCGCCGACGACAGAGCGACCGGGAGGCCACGTGACGGACGAGGAGGGGGGCGGTTCGCTCTACGTGCTGACCGCCGTGCTGCTGACCCCCGCGCAGTTTCCGGGCATCCTGGGCGACGACTTCCCGGAGGCCTGCTCGCTGCTGGGTGTGAAACCGGCGGCGCAGGGATACGGGCTGGTGCTCGGACAGGACGAGGACGGCGCGCGCTGGACGGTCGTCGTGGACGACGTCTCGCTCGTGGCCATGGCGATCGCCTCCTGGGACTGCGGCATGGAATACGACCTGTCGCCCGACGAGCGGTCGATCGTGGTCTCGCTGGCGGGCTGGCCCCTGGCCCTGTCGGTGGCGGCGCCGGGCGTACCGGAGCCGCACGACCCGGAGCAGGGCGCCGACGGGACCGGACGGGTGCCGCTGGCACCGCCGTCCGCCGAGGTGTGGGGACCCGTGCAGCGGCGGATGGGGGCGGACCAGATCGCCCGGGAGTGGACCGGCTGGCGCGAGCAGGTCGCGGCGGACGGCGGGGCGGCGGCCGCGGCGCACCCCGGGCTCGCGCGGGCGCTCCGGGAGGCCCTGGAGTACACCCAGAGCCCGCCGCCGCCGGGCCGGGTCCGGTCCTCGTTCGCGGGCGAGGGCGTGCGGACGCTGCGCGTGGACGGCCCCGGGTGGTCGCTGGTGGCACGGACCGGGGACGCCGCCTTCGTCCTGCTGGACGAGGAGCCGGGCGAGGTCCTCACGGTCCCCCGCGACGGGGATCCCGATCTCGGCCTGCCCGAACTGCCGGAGCTGCTCGCGGCCCTGGACCGCGTGGCCGTACGCCCGGCATGAACCCGAAGGAGACGCTGTGTCGGTGCAATCGGAGCCGGTGGCCGTGGTGGTGGGCGGCCGCGCGGAGGCGGTCGACGACGACTGGGGGCGGGAGACGGCCGTGATCCGCCTGGACTCCGGAAGGTTCGGCCCGGAGGCCCTGTACGGGCTGGCGGACTTTTCACACCTGGAGGTCGTCTACCACTTCGACCGGGTTCCGGTGGAGAAGATCGAGACGGGCGCGCGGCATCCCCGGGGCAACGCGGACTGGCCGTTGGTCGGCATCTTCGCCCAACGCGGCAAGAACAGGCCGAACCGGCTGGGGGTCTCCCGGTGCCGGATCCTGAAGGTGGACGGCCTGGACGTGCACGTCGAAGGCCTGGACGCGGTGGACGGCACCCCGGTGCTGGACCTGAAGCCGTACATGGCCGAGTTCGGCCCGCGCGGCGCACTGCGCCAGCCCGAGTGGGCCACCGCCCTGATGCGCGACTACTACTGATCCACCCGGTGACCCGCCCGGCGCCCCGCGCCGCGGGCTCAGCGGCCCAGTTGCTTCCTGGATATTCCCCGCAGACGACGCCGCTGGGAGGAGTCCAGCAGCAGGTAGGCGGCCGCCGGCACGCCGATCAGGACCAGCAGTCCGGCCCAGAACCCGACCGTCCAGAACAACACGATGGCTGCCGCGACTCCGGCAACCGCGACTTTGCCGCGCTTGGACATCTGCGGACACCTCCACCTGTCGTCGTCCACTACCCCCCACAACGCGCCGCTCCGACCACGCGTTCCCGGCCCCCTCCCTCCGTCACCGAACGCGACCGGTCCGGCACCCGCCGGCGGCGATCCGGCCCGGCCGTGGCCGACACGGCCCTTGTCCGGACCCCGTACCGGCACGACGATGGGGCGCTCCGGATACGCGGCACCACGGGAGGACGCATGGACGATCCGTCGGTGGCACTGCCGGGCGGGGCCGACCCCGCCGAGCGTTCGCGCCTCCTGCGGCGGGCGCACACCGCGTTCGCGCAGGACGGGCGGGTCGAGGATCCGGTCCGGGCGGTGATCGCGAAGTCCTGGCGACGGTGCGACCGCGCCGGGGTCAGCCCGGAGTCCGCGCCCGCGGTGGACTTGGCGGAGGCGGAACTGCGGTCGTACCGGGCGCAGCACCCCCTGGCCCGGGTGATGCCGGTGTTCCGGGACCTCGTGGGGGCGTTCGCGGCGCACGGGGCCCATCTGCTCGCGGTCTGCGACGCGCGGGGCAGCCTGCTCTGGGTCGAGGGCGAGGCGGCCACGCTACGGCGGGCGGAGCGGCTCGGCTTCGTGCCGGGCGCCCGCTGGGCGGAGACCGCGATGGGCACCAACGCCCCCGGCACGGCGGTCGCCCTCGGAGAGCCGGTCCAGGTCTTCGGGGCCGAGCATTTCAGCCGCCGGGTCCATCCCTGGACCTGCGCGGCGGCCCCGGTGCGCGATCCCCGGACCGGCCGGCTCCTCGGCGCCGTGGACATCACCGGCGGCGACGGCCTCGCCCATCCGCACTCCCTCGCCTTCGTCCGGGCGGTGGCCCGCGCGGCGGAGGCCCAACTGGCACTGCTTGACCCGGTCCCGCCGGGCGCCGGGGACACCCTCGCCGTCCTCGGCCGGGACGAGGCCCTGCTGGTCGGCGGGGGCACCACGCTCCGCCTGGGCCGGCGGCACAGCGAGATCATGGCGCTGCTCGCCCACCATCCGGCGGGCCTGTCGGGCGAGGAGCTGGCGATCGCGCTGTACGAGGACGAATCGGTGTCACCGGTGACCCTGCGCGCCGAAATGTCGCGCCTGCGCGGACTGCTGGGGGACCGGGCCCCGCTCTCGCGTCCGTACCGTACGGCGGCGCCGCTGGAGGCTGACTCCACCGTGGTGACCCGGCACCTGGCGGCCGGCGCCGTCTCCGCGGCCCTCCAGCACTACGCGGGCCCGTTGCTCCCCGGCTCGACCGCGCCGGGCATCGTGCGGCTGCGGCGCCGGATCGAGGACCAGGCGCGGGCCGCGGTGATCGCGCGGGCGGACGCGGGGCTGCTGACCGACTGGGTGTGCTCCCCGTGGGGCGCGGACGACGCGGCGGCTTGGCGGGCGCTGGCCGAAGCGCTGCCGCAGGAGGGCCGCCCGGCCGCGCTGGCCCGCGTACGGGCCCTCGACGAGGAACTCGGCGGCGGACCCGCCGGGAAACCCGGCGGGGAACCCGGCTCCGGACCCCGGCCCGGCCACCCGCGCGGGGAACCCGCCCCTCCGCCCCCGCGCCGGGCAACGTATTCGCAACCTGCCCGCTCCTAGCCTCCTCCCGAGCGCTGTCCGACGGCGGCCGGCGCCCGGCAAGGGGAGGACACCATGGCCCGTTACGCTGCGCCCGGTACGGAAGGCGCGCTCATGTCGTACGCGCCCCGCTACGGCCACTTCATCGGTGGCGAGTACGTCGAGCCTGCCCTCGGCGCGTACTTCGCCAACCCCTCCCCCGTCAACGGCCGGACCTTCACCGAGGTGGCGCGCGGCACGGCCGAGGACGTGGAGCGGGCGCTCGACGCGGCGCACGCGGCGGCGCCCGCCTGGGGCCGCACCTCGGTCGCCGAGCGGTCCACGGTACTGCTGCGCATCGCCGACCGGATGGAACAGAACCTGGAGGCGCTGGCGGTCGCGGAGACCTGGGAGAACGGCAAGCCGGTCCGGGAGACCCTCGCCGCCGACATACCGCTGGCGATCGACCAGTTCCGCTATTTCGCGGGCGCGCTGCGCGCCCAGGAGGGGGCGCTGAGCCAGCTCGACGACGACACCGTCGCCTACCACTTCCACGAACCGCTGGGCGTGATCGGGCAGATCATCCCGTGGAACTTCCCGATCCTGATGGCGGTGTGGAAGCTGGCTCCGGCGCTGGCGGCCGGGAACACGGTGGTGCTGAAGCCGGCCGAGCAGACCCCGGCCTCGGTGCACTACTGGCTGGGCCTGGTGGCGGACCTGCTGCCGCCGGGCGTGGTGAACATCGTGAACGGCTTCGGCGAGGAGGCGGGCAAACCGCTCGCCTCCAGCCCGCGCGTGGCGAAGATCGCGTTCACCGGGGAGACGTCCACGGGGCGGCTGATCATGCAGTACGCGGCGGAGCACCTGAAGCCGGTGACCCTCGAACTCGGCGGCAAGAGCCCGAACCTCTTCTTCGACGACATCTGGACCACGGACGACGACCTGCGCGACAAGGCCCTGGAGGGCTTCACCATGTTCGCCCTCAACCAGGGCGAGGTGTGTACGAGCCCCTCGCGCGCCCTCATCGAGCGCGGCCGGTACGGCGACTTCCTCGACGCGGCCGTGGCCCGTACGGAACTGATCGTGCCGGGGCACCCGTTGGACACGGACACGATGATCGGCGCGCAGGCCTCCGAGGAGCAGCTGCGAAAGGTCCTGTCGTACGTGGAGATCGGCCGGAAGGAAGGCGCGAAGGTCCTGACGGGCGGCGAGAGGCAGGAGCTGGACGGCGAACTGGCGGGCGGCTTCTACGTCCAGCCGACCGTCTTCGAGGGCGACAACCGCATGCGGATCTTCCAGGAGGAGATCTTCGGCCCGGTCGTCTCGGTCACCGCGTTCCAGGACTTCGACGACGCCGTACGGATCGCCAACGACACGGCGTACGGTCTGGGCGCGGGCGTCTGGACCCGCGACATCAACACCGCGTACCGCGCGGGCCGCGCGATCCAGGCGGGCCGCGTCTGGACGAACTGCTACCACGCCTACCCGGCCCACGCCGCCTTCGGCGGCTACAAGCAGTCCGGCATAGGCCGCGAGACCCACAAGATGATGCTGGAGCACTACCAGCAGACCAAGAACCTCCTCGTGTCGTACTCGCCGAAGCGTCTCGGCTTCTTCTAGGGGCCCAAGAAAGGGCGCCTGACCTGCGTTTTTGCCCGGCAGGCGGCTTCGGCTACAGCCGCCCGTCCGGGGCGACGCCGGGGCGGTCGACGTGGCCGAAGGCGCTCAGGCCGTGACGGGGGCCAGGAGTGCCTGGCGGGCCCGGGCGAACTCGACCAGTTGCTGAGCCATCAGCGTCAGCTGCTCCTGGACGTGTGGCACCTCGCACCGCCCCTCCGGACCGAAAGGCACGGCCGTGCTGTTGACCGCGACGCCGATCGGTGTGGGCCAGCCGCGCAGGGCGTGGGTGATGTCGCGCAGGGCGGCCAGGGTGGCGACGGCACCCTGCCAACCCTGGCCCACCGCGATACAACCCACGGCCCGCCCACTGAGGTACGGGCGACTGTCGTCGCGGAGCTCCTCCAGATGGTCCAGGGCGTTCTTGACCAGTCCTGAGACCGTCCCGTGATACGCGGGGCTGGCCAGTACCACGGCGTCCGCCTGCGCCACCGCGCGCAGCAGCCGGGCAGCGTGCCCGTGCACGGCCTCCGCCCCCGGCCGGTAGAGCGGCATGGCGAGCTCCGTGCCGTTGAGCAGCCGAACCTCCGCGCCCATGTGCTCGGCGGCGTCCAAGCAGACGCGAAGGGCCTGTTCCACCGTCGAGCGGGTACCGGACGAGCCGCCGATTCCCACGATCCTGATTACTCGTTGCACGCGACTTCCTCCGATGGTTGACAGCTGGTCCGGCCTGGCCGCTCGCGGACGGCGCGTCAGACCTGCGGCGCGAGGAACTCCGAGAACCGGGCTGTGATGCCCTCCAGGTCGTCGGTCACCCGCGGCGGGGGCGCCGTGGTGTCGGACGTCACGCGACACTGGACGAACACGGGAGCCGGCGGGTTCCGGAGCTCCTCACGGAGGACTGCGGCCAGAGCCTCCTCCGATCCGACCGTGTGGACCCGGGAGAATCCGCAGGCACGAGCCCAGCCGGGCAGGTCCACCGAGTCGCCGGGCGAGCGCTGGCCTCCCGTGGAGGCGTAGGCCCCGTCGTCCAGCACGAGGTGGATCAGCGGCAAGTCCGGCCGGGCGCCCGCCATCACCAGCCCGACCGGGTTCATCAGGAGGCTGCCGTCGCCGTCCACGACCAGGGTCGTACGGCGGGAGTGCATCGCGATGCCGGTGCCGAGCGACAGCGCCAGCCCCATCGAGCCCGTCATGTAGAAGTGGTTGTGGCCCCCGGCTGCGGCGCCGATCCGGGCGGCGTACCCGGTGGTGAACACCGTGGGAAGGCCGGGGGCCTGGGCCAGCGCGACGGTCACGGCCGCCGTCTTGGTCAGAGTCATCGGGTCTACACCTTCCATGCGAACTCGTCCGGGCGGACCAGGAGCGCACAGGGCAGGCGCTTCTCCCGCACCACGGTCGCAGCCTTGGCCAGCTGCCGCTCGGCGCCCGCTCCGGTCAGGTACTCGTATCCGATACCGAGGCCTTCCAGGACCGGCCCGGTGAGCCGTCCCATCGCCAGGTTCTCGGTGGTCGTGTCCGGCGCCGTCCCCCGCATGCTGATGATGAGCAGCATGGGGATCCGGTACGGAACGACCAGCGAGGCCAGCGCGTTGACCGACTGGCCGAGGCCGGAGTTCTGCATCAGCACGACCGGGCAGGCCCCCGCCAGGCTCGCCCCCGCGGCGACCCCGACGGCGTTGTCCTCGCGCGCGACGACGTGGTAGTCCCCGCCCCTCTCCAGCAGCGAGAGCAGGGGGGCCAGGACACCGCACGGGGTGCCGAAGTACGGGCCCAGGCCGTTCGCCGTCAGCGCGTCGTGCACGGCGGACACCGAGCCGTCCACGCGTTCGGTCGTGAGTGCTTCAGTGAGCATGTCAATCTCCTCGGGAATCTGTCACGTGTCGGTCGCGCCTGTGCCGAGAGGTTCGGCCGCCGGGCCGCCCAGCCGTCTCGCCCGATCCAGGTGATCGGTGGTGCCGAGGAGCTCCCAGCGCTGCAGCGCCAGCGGCACGTTGCCCTCCCGCCACAGCCGCTCGTGGAAGGAAGTCAGGCTGAAGGACTTCCCGTCCCGCCGCTCACAGGACGTCAGCAGGTCGAGAACTTGCGCCTTCCCAGCCAGGTAGCTCAGGCCCAGCCCCGGCCGGCCGGCGTAGAAGGCGGTCTCTTCCCACGCCGTCCCGCGGTCCATCGGGACCAGGTCGGCCAGCCGGCCGGCCGCCTCGTCCAGGGTCAGCTCGCCCTGAGCCAGCCCGAGGTCGATGTCCACCCGCAGGGCACGCAGCCGCATGGCGTTCACGATGAACCGCCGGCTGACCGGGGCGTCGTCGAACAGACCTGCGAGGAGGGTGAGTTCCTCGGTGTGGAAGGCGACGCCCTCGTTCGCGGCCGAGTCGTAATAGTGGCGTCGAACCGGGTTGTCGTGCGCCGCCGAGAGGGCCAGCTGCCAGGCGTGGACCCCTTCGTGGACGATGCCCACCCGCGGGTCGCGCGCCTCGGCAAGCTGGAAGTAGGGCAGGTCGGGCCGGGGTTCGGGAACGTAGCGCACCGCGTCCTCGTCCCACCTGGCCCGGGCGGCCGTGTGGTGCTGGACGCCGAGCCAGGTCAGCGGCTCCAGGTGGGGTGGCACGGCCAGGTTGCGGTAGTGGCGCAGGCTGTCGGGCAGGTCGACGATGCGCTCCTTCCGCAGGAACGCCCGTACGTCCAGCTCGTCCTGCCGCTGCCGCTCGACTTGCGCCGCCGTGTCCGCGAACGGCGGCGGCGCGGTCGGCTCCCCGTGTCGGTGCAGCACGAGCTCGGCGGCTGCCGCACGGGCGTACTCCCGGCGGCCCAGGTCGCGCAGTTGCTCCGCCGACCAGGGCAGCAGTGCGACCCGGTGGAGGAAGAAACGGAACGCCTCGGGGCCCGGACTGAACGCCCCGGTGAAACCGGGCAGCGCGTCCTGGAGCCACGTCCGGTAGTCGCACAGCGCCCGCCGGGCGTCGCTCGACGCGGTCTGCAGGTCGGCTGCCAGGGCCGCCGGCTGCGGCGCCGCGAGAGCGGCGACCGCCGTCCCCAGCGCCTCGGCCGCTGTGCCGAGCAGCCGCAACGCGTACTCGGCAAGCGGTGCGGCGGCGTGTCCGGCCAGGTTGAGCCGGCCCTGGGCGAGTATCTCGGGCACCCGTGCCAGTCGGCCCGCCACCACGCGCGCCCGGGGTTGCGCCGTGGCGTCCGGCCGCAGCAGCTCCTGGTAGACCGGCAGCAGGGCCTGGTCGAGGTAGAAACCCGGATTGAGCTGCCAGTCCCGCAGCAGGTGCAGCTCCCAGTGGACCCGGGCGAGCGCCGATCCGATCAGTTCCCCGTCCACCTGCACCGCCACGGGCTCGGCCGACAGGTCGAGGGCACGGTGGCGAACGGCGAATCCGGACAGCGCACGGCTGCGACCGGCAACCGCCTCCGGCGACCAGTCCGGGATCCAGCCATCCGGGCGCTCGACCCGGTTGAGGTCGTCGTAGCAGTCGGGCTGTGTGGCCTCCCGCCACACCCAGAACTCCTCGGCCAGCGTGCGCAGGACGGATGCCGCGCTGCTCATCATCGGTCTCCCGAGTGGGTCAGGACGTGAAGCTCACGTCGTAGGCACGCATCCAGCGGTCCACCTCGATGAGTGGCAACAGCAGGTGCAGGTTGTCGGCCATGGTCATCATCTGGCCGCTTCCCGAGGCGAGTTCACGTACCTTGGTCACATCCAGACGTCCGGCGAGCGGCGAGGAGCTGTCGTCGAGCACTCCGTCGAGCGCGGCACGCACGGCCCTTGCATGGGCCGGCGAGAAGGTGGCGGGGAAGGCGCTCTTACGGCGCTGCAGCACCTCCTGCGGGAGGAGGTCGGCAACTGCCGCGCGCAACAGGCTCTTCTCCCGTCCGTCCGCCACCTTCATCTTCCACGGCACGTTCCACACGTACTCCAGCAGCGTGTGGTCGCAGAACGGCACCCGCACCTCCAGCCCCACGGCCATACTCATCCGGTCCTTGCGGTCCAGCAGGTACAGCAGCGGGCCCTGCAGGCTGAGGAAGAGCACCTCGCGCATCCGGGCCTGCAGCCCGGACTCCCCGGTCAGCCGCGGAACGCGGGCGCGCATCGTGGCGTAGCGGTCCCGCTCGTCGTCCTCGGGCCGGATCCGGGCCCGGACGTCGGGTGCCAGGCAGTCGGTCAGCCTGGGTGCGTTGCCGAGCCAGGGGAACGTGTCGCCCCACACGGTGTCCCGGTCGAAGAACCAGGGGTATCCACCGAAGACCTCGTCGGCGGCCTCCCCCGAGAGCGCGACGGTGGAATGCTCCCGGATCGCCTGGAAGAGCAGGTACATGGACGCGTCGAACTGGCCGAGGCTCGGCAGGTCGCGGGCCGCCAGCGCGTCCGGGACCACGCCGGCCAGGGCCGCCGGGTCCAGGAGGATCGAGGTGTGGTCGACTCCGATGTGCGCAGCGGCGGCCAGTGCGAACGGCGTGTCCTGCTCGGGACGCAGCGCGGTGGCGCGGAAGTCGTCGGCCGCCCCCTCGAAGTCCACCGAGAAGGACCGCAGGCCCTTCGCATGGTGCCGGGCGCCCAGGGCGGTGACCGCCGAGGAGTCCAGGCCGCCGGAGAGCAGGGTGCACAGGGGTACGTCCGCCACCATCTGCTCGGCGACTGTCTGCTCCAGGAGATCGCGTACCCGGCGCACGGTGGTGTCCTCGTCGTCGCCGTGCTCCTGGCTGACCAGCCGCCAGTACGGCGCCTCGTGCGCGCCCGAGCGGTCCACCCTGACCAGGTGCCCGGGCTGCACCTGACGGAGGTCGGTGTAGGGCGTCTCCCAGGGCATGGCGAGCCGAGGGTTGAAGAGGATGGGGAGCTTGTCCTCGCTGGTGCGCGCGGTGAAGAGCGGGTTGGCCAGGATCGCCTTCGGCTCCGAGGCGAACAGGACCCCGCCCCGGTACGCGTGGTAGTAGAGCGGCTTGACGCCCAGCCGGTCGCGGACCAGTAGCAGTTCCTCCCGGGCGGCGTCCCATATCGCGAAGGCGAACATGCCGGTGAGGCGGTCCACGAAGCCGGTGCCCCACTCCAGGTAGGCGCGCAGGACGACCTCCGTGTCGGAGGCGGTGGTGAACCGGTGGCCGCGGGAGCGGAGGTGGTCGCGCAGCTCACGGAAGTTGTACAGCTCACCGCTGTAGGTGAGTACGACGGGAGCCTCGCTGCCCGGCCGCCGGGCGGTCATGGGCTGGACGCCGCCCTCCAGGTCGACGATGGCCAGTCGCCGGTGGCCCAGGGCGGCGTGGGGCGCGAGCCAGGTGCCCGCGGCGTCGGGACCGCGTCGGTGCAGGGTTCCGGTCATGGCCTCCACCGTCGGGCGTTCGGTGGTGAGATCGCGGTCGAAGTCGATCCAGCCGGCGATGCCGCACATCTGTGGACTCCTTGTTGGCGGTTCGGGTCGGTCTCGGGGATCAGCGAAGCGGGTGGGGATCAGGGGTGTGCGGGCTGCGGGGAGGGGCTCGGGGGGCGGGACCGGGGCAGGTCGACGAGGAATTCGTCCAGGTCGACGGTCCGGTGGCCGTCCACGCCCGGGCATTCCCAGCGCAGGTCCTTGCGGGCCGGGCGCTCCGCGTCGTGGAAATAGACGGCCTGCAGGCCACCCCCGTGGAGTTCCAGCAGGGGGTTGGCCGTCAGGAAGTCCCGCACCTCCGGGGTGTCGCTCCTGACCCGCAGCACCAGCCGCTTCTCTCGGAAGTGGTTCTCGGGAAGGCTGACTTCGGGGTGCATCTTGCGTTTGAACTGGAAGATGCCCTTGCTCAGGAACGGCTCGCATCCGGAGAGGTCGACCCTGGTCAGGCCCTGTTCGGCAGCCCACTGGAGGATCAGCACGTACAGAGCCGTGTAGGTGCCCGAACGGTAGGGCTCCTCACCGCCCGCCTCGACGCCGGCCAGCCGGACGACCAGGGTGTCTCCTTCGAGGCGGCACAACATGCCCGCCACGCGCCGGCCCGACTCGCAGAGGAAGAACAGCACGCCCCGCCGGAAGAGGCAGACCAGGGCGCTCCGCCGCTCCTCCGAGCGGGCGGCGTCGCGGTGCCTGTTCTGCATCGTCGGACGGTGCATGCCGTCGTAGAAGGCATGGAAGTCGGCTTCCGACGGGGCGACTTCGAGGGTGCGGGAGCGAGCCTTGAGCTCCCGTGCGTACTGTTGGCGGGCCTTGCGCGAGAGCCGCCGGACGGCCTCTTGCGGATCGGGGCCCACCAGCACCGACAGGTTGATCCGGAAGGGCAGCACCAGGCAATGCCGGGGCGGCCGACGCGGGGCGGCGTGCTGCAGCACTCCGACCGCGAGCAGGTCCGCATCGGGTGCGGCCCGGCCACCTGCCAGCTCCGACCAGGTGGTGCGGCAGGTGCTGTGCTCCGAACCGGTGCCCCGGCGTTGTTCGAGGAAGGGCAGGACGTGCGTGAGCCCGGCAGCCAGCCCGCCGTACGCCACGGTCGGACCCCGGCCGGCGGGCCTGGACACCGTGACGGACGGCCGGGCGGCGGCAGCGGCCATCCCGTGCGCCCGGAGGACGAGCGAACCGCCGCTGTTGTTCCAGGCATAGCGCCAGTTCGGCGGGATCACCGGCGCCTCACCGCGCTCCGGTTCGGGCTGGGGACGCAGCCGCACCGTTCCCCTTCCGCTGCCCGGACGGAGTGCTTCGTCGTCTCTGGGTGCATCACTGTCGGCTCCGATGGGCGGCGGCTAGGCGTGGGCGGCCGCGAGGACGGCGCGCGCGAGGTCGTCGACGGTGCCGACCCGGGTGAGGTGGTCCTCGCGCAGGGCGGGCACGAGTTCGTCGCTGTAGTAGCCGGAGCCGTGGACCACGACGTCGGTGTCAGGGCCCAGAAGGCCCCGCTCCCGGGAGAGGAGAACACCGGTGAGCGCCTTGACGAGCGACCATTCACGGATCAGGGTCGGATCGGCGGCGATCTCGATGCCTGCGACGGCGGCGAGCGCCCGGACCTGGTCGAAGTGCTCAAGGCACTCTCGGCGGGAGACCACGATCCCGCCGCCGCCGTGGCGGGCGACGATGTCGTTGATCTGCGTGCGGGTGGGCGGCTCCTTGGTGTAGAAGGTCGGGTCGATCACCTCCCGGGGGTCGTCGGTGACGGCCGGGAACTCCGCAACCGCGTCCTGCTGCCACAAGCCGGTCGTCGCGTCGTAGGTGTAGTCCGGGACCTTCGTGCCGAGCAGGCTGGTCACCATGTCGGCCGTGGCGAGCTGCTGGACCAGGTGGAAGCCGGGGTGTCGGGCGGGTGCTGCGTACCCGGGCAGTCCCTCGGTGAGCAGCCGGTGGCCCAGGTGGTAACCGAGGAGCCCGAAGGCGCTGGAAACCGCGTGGACGTGCACCCGCGGTGCGGAGTCGGCGGTGATGGGCAGGAGTTCCGCTTCGACGAAGGCGCGGACCGCGTCGGCGATGCGGTAGTTGTCCAGGTCCAGGGTGTACCAGAGGCGGAAGCCCGTGGTGTCGAGGATCTCCGCGGTGTGCCGCTGCACCACCTCGCTGCTCAGCTGCTTGACGTCGGCAGGGCGCTCGACCTTGGCGAGGACCACCGGGTTGGCCGTGCGCAGCGCCTGGTCCCCGGTCAGTGCGCAGTCGCGGAGCTTGTTGCGCGAGGCCTCGGGGGCGAGCATGACGATGCGCAGCTCGTCGGGGGTGGCCAACCCGGTCGCGTGGGCCCTGGCCACGGCATCGCGCAGGGCCGTTCCCTTGTTGCCTGATGTCGGGGTGAACAGCATGATTCGCTCGCCGGTGCGGCGGATGTGGGCGGCGGCACGGGCGATCATGAGCAGCGAGGCCATGGTCTTGGTGGTCCTGGCACCCGGGTTGCGCATCAGGTCGAGGATGTGGGTCCGCTGGTCCACCCGGGTGAGTCCGACATCGGTGACCTCGGTGAACGCGGCGAAGGCGGCAGGCTTCCCGGTGAGCTCCAGGGGGATGTCGGCCGGGCTGGTCCGTTCACCTTCCACCGTGCGTGCTGCGGTACGGATCTCCTCGAAGTACCGGTCGAGCGCGTTGCGCACGACCTTGCCGCTGCCGGCCGCGTGGCCCGTTTCGGACATGACGGATTCACTCCTTGTGGGGAAGTTGTGTCGGGTACCTGTGGTGCCATGGGTCGAACGTCCGCGGGCGCCGCGGACCGGTCTCAGAGGTCGGCGGCCTGCACGGCGGTGATCTCCGCGATCACGGCCTGCTCCACCGCCTGCGCGAGAGCACGCACGGTGGGGGCGTCGAACAGGGCGCGGACCCCCAGGTCCACGCCGAAGGCATGGCGGACGCGCGAGACGATCTGCATGGCGCGCAGGGAGTCGCCGCCCAGGTCGAGGAAGGAGTCGTCGATCCCGATCCGCCGGCGTTCCAGGACCTCCGCCCAGATCCTTTGGATGACCTCCTGCTGGGGGTTCTGCGGGGGGACGAGCTCGACGTCCGCGTCGGGCAGTTCGTCCGGTCGGGGCAGGGCGGCCCGGTCCACTTTGCCGTTGTTGTTGAGGGGAAGCGCGGGGATCCGCACCATCGTGCCGGGCAGCATGTACGAGGGGAGCCGCTGTGCGAGGAACTCCCGCAGGGCGGCGCGGCCGGGCGGTGTGCGGCCCCGTCCCACCACGAAGTACGCAGTCAACTGCCAGGTTCCCTCGGCTGATTGCCGGGGGACGGTCACTGCTTCCCGGATGTCCGGGTGCGCGGCAAGGGCAGCATCGACCTCGGACGGCTCGACCCGGTGCCCGCGGATCTTCACCTGGCCGTCGATCCGCCCAATGAATTCCAGCCGGCCGGTGGCGGCGTCGAACCGGACCAAGTCGCCGGTGCGGTACATGCGGCTGCCCGGCGGGCCGTACGGGTCCGGCAGGAATCTCTCCGCCGTCAGGTCGGGACGGCCCAGGTATCCCCGGCTGACTCCGGTGCCCGCGATGTGCAGCTCGCCTGACTCGCCGTCCGGCACGGGGTCGAGGTGCTCGTCCAGGACATGGCCGCGCACGCCGGGAAGGAGCCGACCCAGGGGCGGACTGTCGGGCCACTCGTCCAGGCTCCCGGTCAGGGTGCAGGCGGTGGCCTGGTGGGTCTCGGAGGGGCCGTACTGGTTCTCCAGGATCGTGCCCCCCAGCATTGCGATGAACCGCCGGACGTCCTCGGTCAGGCGCAGCGGCTCGCCCGCGGCGACGATCTCGGTCAGCGCCAGCCGGCTGGTGAGGGCCGGCTCCTGCACCCCTGTGCGGGCCAGCTGCCGCAGGTAGGCCGGCGACAGGTAGACGCGCTGGACCCGCTCCCGGGCCATCAGTTCCAAGAGCGCCAACGGGTCCTGCCGGTGTTCCTCGCCGACGAGGACCAGCGAGCCACCGCTGAGCAGCGCCCCGAAGATCTCCTGGAGGGATACGTCGAAGCCCAGGGAGGTGAACTGCAGGAACACCTGCGGCCCGGCCAGCCGGCTGACGGCCCAGTCGGCGACGTTCGCGATCGAGGCCGAGGTCAGGCCGATTCCCTTGGGGCGTCCGGTGGATCCGGACGTGAAGATGACGCAGCGCAGGGCCTGTTCGGGAAGGAGCCGCTCGGGCCGGGTCGGCGGGTGCCCGGCGAGTTCCGGGTCCAGATCCTCGTACGGGAGCACGGGGAGCGGGGCTCCGCGGAAGGCGTCGGCCAGCGCCCGCTCGGTGAGCAGGAGGAGGGCGCCGGAGGCTTCCAGGCTCTCCGCGAGCCGCGCGGCGGGGTGACCCGGGTCGAGCGGCTGGAACGCAGCACCGGTCTTGAGGGCCGCGAGCATGGAGACGAACGCCTCCGCGCGGCGGCTCATGCAGATGCCCACGACCGTCTCCGGACCGGCACCCCGGCTCCTCAAGGCATGGGCGAGCCGGTTGGCCTTGGCATCCAACTCGCCGTAGCGCAGGCGTATCTGCCCGGCCAGGATCGCGAGGCTCCCGGGGTCGCGCCGGGCCTGTGCTTCGAAACGCTCGATGATGTCCAAGGCGGCTCCTCGTCGCGGTGCGGCAGTAGTCCCCAAGTCCTGCGACCGCGCCCTACACGATCGCCTCTCCCCGCTCTCACCGCGGGTCGTTCGCCTTCAGCATCAGCAGAGCGGCGACCCGGATTCAACGCCAACTGAACGTAGTCACCCGCACTTTCCTCGATTGAACGAAGTGCTCCCGATCTTGTGGGCGGGTCCTTGCCGGTACGGCGGAAGAGTGTTGATGATCCGAAGACGACGGCCGCCGGCCCGCCCCGGGCGGGCGCCGGCAGCCCCCCAGGTCGAAGGGTGACGCCATGTTCAAGGTCGTGGTCAACCACGAGGAGCAGCACTCCATATGGCCCCGGGATCGCGAGGTCCCGCCCGGCTGGTCCGAGGTCGGGGTGGCCGGCAGCAAGGACGAGTGCCTGGCGTACATACGCACCGCCTGGCCCGACATCACTCCGCTGAGCGTCCGCCGGGCTCTGTCCGGGTCGTGACGCGCGGACCACGGGTGCCGTTCCGGCCCGGGGCCGCCGTATCCAGTCCACAGGGACCCTGTCCCGGTCTACGTTCGGAGAGGCAATGACCGTCGAGCACCCACCGCAACTCTCCGCCGCCCAGGCCGAACTGCTGGCCCGCCGCCTGCGCGGCGGGAGCGATGGAGGCGCGGGTGAAGAGGCCGCCCTTACCCGGCAGGACCGCGGCGAGCGGCCGACGCTGTCGTTCGCGCAGCAGCGGCTCTGGTTCCTGGAGCAGATGCATCCGGGCTCGATCGCCTACATCACGGCCGACACCGTCTATCGCGTCCGCGGGCCGCTCGACGTACCGGCCCTGGAGAGGGCACTGCGGTCGGTGGCCGAGCGCCACACCACGCTCCGCTCCCATTTCGCCGACGATGCCGGGCAGCCGTACGTCGTGGTCTGCGAGGCCGACCGCACCGTTCTGCGTACGGTCGACCTGGCCGGTCGCGCCGATCCGCACGCCGCCGTTGCCGAGTACCTCGCGGAGGAGTTGCAGACCCCGTTCGACCTTGCCGCCGGGCCCCTGCTGCGCACGACCCTGCTGCGCCTGGCCGAGGACGACCACGTCCTGGCCGCCGTCGTCCACCACATCGCCTTCGACGGCTGGTCGATCGGGGTGTTCGAACGCGACCTGGCCACGGCGTACCGGGCCGCACTGGCAGGCGGCGAACCGGGCTGGGCCCCCCTGCCCGTCGACTACACCGACTACGCGGCCTGGCAGCACGCCGCGGTGACGGGCCGCCGCACGGAGCAGCTGCTGGAGCACTGGCGCAGGACCCTGCAGGGCGCGCCGACCACGCTCCAGTTGCCGACGGACCGGCCGCGCCCGGCCGTCCCCGGGTACCAGGGTGCCGTGGTCTCATTCCGTGTGGACGCGGAGGCGGCCGACGGTCTGCGCGCCCTGTCCCGCGCGCAGGGGGCCACGCCGTTCATGACCACGCTGGCCGTGTTCCAGGCCCTGCTGTCACGCCACACGAACAGCACCGACTTCCTCGTCGGCTGCCCGGCGTCGGGGCGGATCCGGCCGGAGGTCGAGGATCTGGTCGGCTTCTTCGTGAACACCCTGCCCGTCCGCGCGGACCTCGCCGGCGACCCGACCGTGCGGGAGGTGGTCGACCGGGTGCGGTCGGTCACCCTGGACGCGTTCGCCCACCAGGACCTGCCGTTCCAGCGCCTCATCGAGGAACTCGCCCCACCGCGGGAGACCAGCCTCAACCCACTGGTCCAGGTGTGGTTCGACGTGTCCGGCCCCGCTGTCGGGCTCGAACTCGACGGCGCCGAGGTGGAGACTGTGCCGCACCGCCGGCCTTCGACGAACTTCGACCTCACGCTGCACCTCACGGAGGCCGGATCGGGCCCGCTGACGGGCGAACTCGTCTACGCCACCGATCTCTTCGACGAGGCCACCGCCCGGTCGCTGGCCGAGCAGTACGTTCACCTGCTGGAGCAGGCCGCCCGTCACCCGGACGATTCGCTGGCGGATCTGCCTGCGGCCGACACCGGAGTGCTGGCCGAGCGGCTCGACGCCTGGAACGACACCGCCAGGCCCGTTCCCGACGGTACGGTCACGGACGCCTTCGAACGCCAGGTCGGCCGCACTCCCGAGGCCATCGCACTGGTCGAGGGCGACCGGCGCCTGACGTACCGGGAACTCAACACCCGGTCCAACCGGCTCGCCCACGCACTGCGCGAGCGCGGCGTCGGCCCGGAACGGACCGTCGGACTGCTCCTGCCCAGGGGCACGGACTTCGTGGTGGCGCTGCTCGCCGTACTCAAGGCGGGCGGCGGTTATCTGCCCCTCGACCCGGCCTACCCGGAAGACCGGCTGGCCTACATCCTCGGCGATGCCGGGGCCGACCTCGTCGTCACCGACAGCCGGCTCGCCGGCCTGCTACCGAAGGACACTCCGGCCGTGCTGCTGCAGGCGGACGGCCTCGGGGCGCACCCGTCGGCCGACCCCGAGCCCTTGGCGACCGGCGACAACCTCTGCTACGTGATCTACACCTCGGGCTCCACCGGCCGCCCGAAGGGCGTGGCGATGGCCCATGCGCCCCTGCTGAACCTGATCCAGTGGCAGGTGGACCGGACCACTGTGACCGGGCCCACCCTGCAATTCTCGTCCCTGCATTTCGACGCCTCCTTCCAGGAGCTGTTCACCACCTTCCTCACCGGCGGCTCACTCGTGCTGATCGGGGAAGAGGAGCGCCGTGACCCCCGCCGGGTGCTGGCCGCCATCCGCACCCACGACGTCCGGCGGCTGTTCTGCCCGCCGATGGTGCTGGAGCAGCTCGCCGTGCAGGACGCCGCCGAAGCTACGGCGCCCCTGCCGCTCCGAGAGATCGTCACCGCGGGCGAACGGCTCGCTCTCGGCAAGGAGGTCCGCTCCTTCCTGGCCCGCATGCCGGGCATCGCCTTGGAAAACCAGTGCGGCCCCACCGAGACGCACGCGGTCGTCGCCCACCTGATGACCGGTCCACCGCAGGAGTGGCCCACGCGTCCGCCGATCGGCCGCCCGATCGCCAACACCCGTATCCACGTGCTGGACGCGCGCATGCGGGCGGTGCCGGTCGGCATGCCCGGCGAGCTGTACGTCACCCGGCCCTGGCTCGCGCGGGGTTACGTCGGCCGGCCGGACCTCACCGCCGAGCGGTTCCTCCCCTCCCCGTACGCAACGGAACCCGGGCAGCTGATGTACCGGACCGGCGACCTGGTCCGGTGGCGTGCGGAAGGCACCGTGGAATTCCTGGGCCGGGCCGACGACCAGGTGAAGATCCGCGGCTACCGTGTCGAGCCGGCCGAAGTAGAGGCTCGGCTGCGGGACATCCCCGAGGTCGCCGAGGCCGCGGTACTCCCGGTCGAGGTGGCTCCCGGGGACCGGCGACTGGTCGCCTACCTCACCCCGGAGGGCGGATCCGTGCCCGGAGCTGCCCAGTTGCGGGCACTGCTGGCGCAGTCGCTCCCGGACTACCTGATCCCCTCACACTTCGTACCCGTCTTCCGGCTCCCGCTCACGGCGACGGGCAAGCTCGACCGCCACGCCCTGCTGCGCGTGGAGCTGCCCGAGCCGGACACGGGCCCCGAGGCCGGCTCCCGGCCCCCGCGCGGCCCCCGCGAGGAGATCCTCGCGGGACTGTTCGCCGAGGTCCTGGCGCTGCCGACGGTCGGTGCCGAGGACGACTTCTTCGCCCTGGGCGGACACTCGCTGCTGGCGACCCGTCTCATCGCCCGGATCCGCACCGCCTTCGGGGTCGAGCTTCCGATCCGCGACCTGTTCAGGACGCCGACCGTGGCCGGCCTCGTGGATCTGTTGGAGGCGTCCCGGCCCTCCCGGCCGGCGCTCGTCCCCGCCCCGCGGCCACCCGTTCTGCCGCTCTCCGCCGCCCAGCGCCGGATCTGGTTCCTGAGCAGGGCCAGACAGAGCACCGACTACAACTCGCCCTTCGCACTGCGGCTCCGCGGGAGGCTCGACCAGGAAGGGCTGGAGGCCGCACTCGCAGAAGTGGTCACCCGGCACGAGGCGCTGCGGACCGTCTTCCCCGACGACGGTGGCGACCCTTGCCAGCGGATCCTTCCCGCCGACTCCGTACCGCGGCTACTGGAACGCGTCGAGTGCCCGCCGGACGGGCTCGACCGGATCCTCTCCGATGTCGCAGGCCGGGAGTTCGACCTGGCCTCCGAGCCCCCGCTGCGCGCGGTCCTGGTGCGGACGGCCTCCTTCGAGCACGTCCTGATCCTGGTCGTCCACCACGTCGCGACCGACGGCTGGTCGCTCGGTGTGCTCCTGCGGGACCTCTTCGCCGCCTACGACGCGCACGTGACAGGTGTGGCACACGGCCTTCCACCCCTGCCCGTGCAGTACGCGGACTTCACGCAGTGGCAGCTGGCCCTGCTGGCCGAGGAGGCCGATCCGGCCTCCGCGGCCGGCCGACAGCTCGCCTTCTGGCGGGAACGGCTGGCCGGCCTGCCGACCGAGCTGGAGCTTCCCTACGACCGTCCGCGGCCCGGTACGGCGGACAACTCCGGGGGCACCGTTCCTCTGGTGCTGGACGCCGCATTGCACGGCCGGTTGCTGCGGCTGGCCCGCGCCCACGGCTGTACGCTCCTGATGGTGCTGCAGGCCGCCCTTGCCGCACTGCTGTCCCGGCTGGGTGCCGGCACCGACATCCCGATCGGGGTGCCCGCGGCGGGCCGTGGCGACGAGGCACTCGACGATCTGGTCGGCGTCTTCGTGAACACCCTCGTGCTGCGCACCGACGTCTCCGGGGACCCGACTTTCGTCGAACTGCTGGCCCGTGTACGGGAATGGGACCTGGCCGCGTACGAACACGCCGACCTGCCGTTCGAGCGGGTGGTCGAGGCGGTCAACCCAGACCGCTCGCTGGCCCGGCACCCGCTGTTCCAGGTGGTCCTCCAGCTCGACCGGAGCGTGACCGACGGACTGGCACCGGCCGGCCTGGAGGCGAGCGAGGAGCCAGTGCCGTTCGAGGTGTCCAAGTTCGATCTCCGGGTCGCCCTGGCCGACGGAGGCGGCACCGCCGGGGAGCCGACGGGACTGCACGGCGTACTGGAGTACGCCGAGGCTCTGTTCGACCAGGCCACTGCCGAGGAACTGGCCGCCCGGCTGCACCGCCTGCTCGTCGGGCTGGCAGCCGACCCGGACCGACGCATCGGCTCCGTGGAGCTGCTGACGGCCGAGGAGCGCCGGCGGATCCTCGTCGACTGGAACGACACGGCCGCGGACGTACCGACGCGCACCGTGCCGGAACTGTTCGAACGATGTGCACGCGAGACGCCGGACGCACCCGCTGTGCGCGACGGCGAGTGCGTCCTCTCATACGGCGAGCTGAACGCACGCGCCAACCGCTTCGCCCGGCATCTGGCCGGCCTGGGCATCGGGCCCGGGCGGCTCGTCGCCGTGGCACTGCCACGCACTCCGGAGCTGGTGGCGGTGCTGCTGGGGGTGCTCAAGGCCGGCGCAGGCTACCTGCCGCTGGACCCGGGCCAGCCGCCGGAGCGCCTGGGGCGCATCATCGGGTCGGCAGCGCCCGCGCTGACGGTGACCACGACCGCACTCGCGGACAGCCTCCCCGTTACCGCCCGGCTGCTGCTGGACGAGCCCGACGCCTCGGCCGCGGTCGGTCGGCATGCCGGGGGGGACCTCGGGCCGAGCGAGCGCACCGCGGAGCCCACGCCTGCGGACACCGCGTACGTCATCTACACCTCCGGCTCGACCGGCGAGCCCAAGGGCGTAGTGATCGAGCACCGCTCCCTCAGCCTGTACCTGGCCTGGGCCCGGCATGCCTACCCGGCGATGGCCGGGAGGGCGCTGGTCCATTCACCCGTAGCCTTCGACCTCACCGTCACCGGGCTCTGGGGGCCGCTGACCTGCGGCGGCTCATTGGAGCTCGTCACGCTCGACGACGCCGAACCGGGCACGGTGGAGCAGCCGACCTTCGTCAAGGCGACCCCCTCGCACCTCGGACTGTTCCGCATCCTGCCCGAGTCGTACGCCCCCACGGGGCAACTCGTGCTCGGTGGGGAGCTGTTGCTGGGCGCGGCACTGGACGAATGGCGCGCCCTCCATCCCGGGGTGACCGTCGTGAACGAGTACGGTCCGACCGAGACGACGGTGGGCTGCGCGGAGTACCGGATCGAGCCCGGCGAAGCCGTCCCTGCGGGCGGCGTGACCATCGGCCGCCCCATCTGGAACACCCAGTGGTACGTGCTGGACGAGGCGCTGTCCCCGGTGCCGGCCGGTGTGGTGGGCGAGCTGTTCATCGGCGGCGGCCTGCTCGCTCGCGGCTACCTGAACCAGCCCGATCTGACCGCCGCGCGGTTCCTGCCCGACCCCTACGGTGCGCCCGGGGCCCGGATGTACCGCACCGGGGACCTCGTGCGGTGGCGCCACGACGGGCAGGCAGAGTTCGTCGGGCGGGTGGACGACCAGGTCAAGGTGCGCGGCTTCCGGGTGGAGCTGGGCGAGGTGGAGGCGGTCCTCTCGACCCTGCCCGGGGTGGCGGCCGCGGCCGTGACCGTCGTCGGCGGGGACCGGCTGGTGGCCCACCTGGTCCCGGACGGGCCGGAGGGCCTCGACAGCGAGGCGGTCCGGGCGGCTGCGGCGGGCCTGCTGCCCTCGTACATGCAGCCCTCGGTGTACGCCCCCATCGACCGCCTGCCGCTCACGAAGAACGGGAAGCTGGACCGGGGACGGCTGCCCGTGCCCGAGGTGCGGTCGGCCGGCGCGGGCCGGGCCCCGGACACCGCTCTTGAGAAGTCGCTCTGCGCCTTGTTCGCGGAGGTGCTCGATCTGCCGCACGTGGACGTGGACGACGGCTTCTTCACGCTGGGCGGGCAGTCGCTGCGCGCCGCCCGGCTGGTCGCGCTGATCCGCCGAACGCTCGGCCTCCGGGCCGGCATCCAGGACCTGTTCGCCGCGCCCTCGGTGGCTGCGCTGGCCGCCCGTCTCGAAGCGGGCGGGCGACAGGACTCCGTGACGCCGCTCCTGACGTTGCGGACCGGCCGCTCCCGGGACCGGGCACCGCTGTTCTGCGTGCACCCCGGAGCCGGTATCGGCTGGGTGTACACGGGGCTGCTCGACCCGATCGATCCCGACCAGCCGGTGCACGCACTGCAGGCACCGACGCTGCGGCCGCAAGCGGCACCGCCCGCGAGCGTCGCAGAGCTGGCCTGCGACTACGTGCGGCAGGTCCGCGAGATCCAGCCGTCCGGTCCGTACCGGCTGCTCGGCTGGTCCTTCGGCGCCCTGGTCGCCCACGCGATGGCCGTCCGGCTCCAGGAAGAGGGCGAGGATGTCGACCTGCTCGCCCTGCTCGACGGATATCCCCCCGAGGCGGACGCCGCACCGTCCGCAGCAGACGGCGTACCCGACCCGCTGGCCGAACTCCTCAGATCGCTGGGCCGGCCGAGCGACGGCCTGTCCGACGGGCGGCTGACGGTGGCGGACTTCGTCCGGCTGACGGGCCGGGAGGACGGACCGCTCGCCGGCCTGGACGAGGAGACCATCGCCGCCATGGCCCGTACGTTCACCCACCACTCGGCCCTCGGACGTGCCCACCGGCCCGGGGTGTTCAAGGGGGATGCCCTGTTCTTCCAAGCAGCCGCCGATCCCGACTCAGGGGATCCGCAGGCCTGGCGTCGATTCGTCACCGGGGAGCTGGAGGTCCATCGGGTGGACTGTGTGCACGGCGCCATGATGCACCGGCGCCCCGCGGAGCGGATCGGCGCCGCGATCGCAGCCGTTCTGCGCCGGCCGCGGGTCTGACGACTACCGTTTTCCGGCTATTGCGGAGGAGAGGAAGCATGTCCAAAACAGCACAGGCCGCGCCCGCCGAGGCCGTCCGGGCCATCCCGGCGAAGGCGGCCGCGGAGATCGCCGATGTCAGCCTGCGGCTCGTGTCGGAGGCAGACCGGATCGACGACGCGGCGTGGGTCGCCGCCGCCCGGTCCGCGTGGGCGGAGCTGCCGGCCGTGTACCGCCGTGAGATCGGCTCGTTCCGCCGGCACTCCGGGCCGAGCGGCGCCGTCGTGGTGCGCGGACTCCCCGTGGACGAGCAGTCCCTGCCGGCCACCCCGATGGCGGGCGGCTCGGTTCAGCGGGCGCCCACCGCCGCGGCCGCGCTCCTGGTGATGACGGCGTGCGGACTGGGCGACCCCGCCGCGTTTCTGGCGGAGAAGTCCGGCGCGTTGGTGCAGGACGTCGTGCCCGTGCCCGGCCAGGAGTACTTCCAGGGCAACGCCGGCTCGGTGGACCTGATGATGCACAACGAGAACGCCTTCCACGAGCACCGCCCGGACTTCGTGATGCTGCTGTGCCTGCGGCCGGACCACGAGGGGGTCGCCGGCCTGTCCACCGCCTCGATCCGCGAAGCCCTGCCGAAGCTTTCGGACCGGGCCGTCGACTGCCTGTGGCAGCCCGAGTTCAGCACGCAGCCGCCGCCGTCCTTCGGTTCGCCCGAAGACGGGCCGGTCCGCCACGCCGTGCTGACGGGGACCCCCGAAGACCCCGACATCCAGGTGGATTTCGCAGCCACCACCGGACTGACCCCGGCTGCCCGGGAGGCCCTGGCCGAGCTGTCGGACGGCCTGGTGGCCGTGGCCCGTACCGTCCGGCTGCGCGCCGGTGACCTGGCGATCGTGGACAACCGGGTCTGCCTGCACGGGCGTACCGCCTTCCGCCCGCGATACGACGGCCGGGACCGCTGGGTCCAGCGCACCTTCGCCATGGCCGACCTGCGCCGCTCGCGCGCCTTCCGCACGGACGACGGATACGTCCTCGTCCGCTGAGCCCCGTTCGTGGAAAGAGAAGCCATGGAACTCTCCCCGCCCCCACCCACCTCGCCCGGCCTGCCGGGCCTCGACGAACTCCTGGCCGCGCTGCGGGCGGAGGCCGACGACGACAGCGGCGGCCGCCCCAGTGACGCCGTGCTGGACGCGCTGCGCCGCAGCAGTGTGCTGAGCCTGCCCGTCCCGACCGAGTACGCGGGTCTCGGAGCGGACTGGCGGGACGTCAATGCTGTGATCACCGCCCTGTCCCAGGTCGACGCCTCGGTGGGGATCATCGTCTTCCTGCACTACGCGGCCGTCAGCCGGATCGCCGCCTACGGCTCGGAGGAGCAGCGCAAGAAGCTGCTCACGTCCGTCTCCCACGACGGCAGGATCTTCGCTTCGTCCTGGAGCGAGCCGGGGGCGGACGCCGCGAAGCAGAACATCGCAACCTCCGCAGAGCGGCGGCCCGACGGGGGCTGGGAGCTGAACGGCGCCAAGACGTTCACCACTGGCGCGGGGGTGGCGGACCTCTACCTGGTCCTGGCCCGCACCGGTGGGGAGGACCAGGCAAGCGGTAGCTACGGCCGTACCGACCAAGGCATCTTCGTGGTCGACAGCACCCGGCCCGGATTCACCGCGGACGGGGTGCTGGACCTGTCCGGCATGCGCCGCTCGGCAACGGGGCTCATCCGGTTGGACGGGTACCTCGCCGAGGAGGGCGACGTCTTGATCCGCTCCGGCGACACCCCCGCGGTCATCGGTCACCCCCACACGCTGGGGCTCACTCTGGGAGCGGTCGCGCTGGGCGTCGCCGAAGCGGCCCGCGGCATCGCGATCGAGCTCGGACGCCGGCGTTCGATGCTGGACAGCCCGATCTACCGGCACCACGTCTTCGAGCTGGATTCACGCCTGGCTGCCGTGCGCGGGGTGGTGGAGGCGGCCACCGCCGCCCCCGCCGACCGCAGCGCTGCGGCGCTGACGGCCAAGGTATTCGCCTCCGAGACGGCCGAGGCGATCTGCCGGGGCGCGCAGGAACTGGCCGGCAGCACGGCGTTCTCCCGCGGCCACGCGCTCAATCGACTCGCGCAGGACGCGCGCGCCGTCACCCTGATGGGCCCCCCGAACTACCTGTGCCGCGAGATGGTCACGGCCCGGCTGGGCACGCTGTGACCGGCGCGGGGCAGGGCGGAGTCCGGATCGGCGCCGTCGTGCTTCCGGAGCACCCCTGGCCAGAGGCCCGGGAGATCTGGCGGGAGTTGGAGGACCTGGGGCTGGACCACGCATGGTGTTTCGACCACCACTCCTGGCGCACCCTGCGCGACGGTCCGTGGTACGACGCCCTGGGCGTGCTGTCCGCCGTCGCCGCGGTGACCGGGCGGATCCGGCTGGGGACGATGGTGTCGACCCCGAACTTCCGGCATCCGGCCGTGGTCGCCAAGCAGGTGATGACCATCGACGAGCTCTCGGCGGGCCGCTTCGTGTTCGGACTCGGTGCCGGCGCGCCGGGGGGTGACGAGAGCCTGCTCGGTACAGAGCCCCTGACGCCGCGCCGACGTGCGGACCGCTTCGCCGAGTTCGTCGATCTCTCGGACGACCTGCTGCGCCATCGGTCCACCACCCGCCGCGGCGAGTACTTCAGTGCCGTCGAGGCCCGGATGGTACCGGGGTGCGTCCAGCAGCCGCGGGTACCGTTCGCCATCGCGGCCGCGGGGCCGCGCGGGATGCGGCTGGCCGCCCGGCACGGCCAGTGGTGGGTGACCATAGGCGATGCCGGACGTCCCGGCGAGCAATCGGAGGAGGAGGCCTGGCGGGTGCTGGCCCGGCAGGTGGTATCGCTCGCGGAGGCCTGTGAGGAGACGGGGCGGCCATTCTCGGACATCGGGCGTCTCGTGAACGTCAGCCGTGTGGTGAATTCGCCGTACTCTTCTCCCGAGCGTTTCGTGGATGTCGTGGGGAGATGCCGTGAAATCGGTTTCACGGATGTGGTGATGAACCATCCGCGTTCCGATGGGGTGTTCCGCGGAAATCGGCCAAGTTTCCTCCGCGCAGCCTCCTCCGCTTTGAGCGCCTTCGCACCCTGACCGAACGTGGGCGGGGCCGGCCGCGCTCCGCCCCCCCGCCCACGTCAGCCACCGAGGCGGCTGATTCAGCAACTGCGCTTTACCACGGCGAGGTTGTGAGGGATGGCATCACGCCGCACAAAGCTCCAATCCCAACCCCAGAGTGTCCTGAACCTCACTATCGAGCCCAATCTCCGTTGATCTTCACCGACCGGCCCGCCTAGGGTGCATGTCGTTGTAGCAACCAATAGGTTGCTGGCCAGCATTCGCGCCGGATTCGTCTGCCCACCAGGCGACAATTCGGCCGGGGAGGCGCGATCCATGTATATCGAGGTACTAGGCCCGCTGTTTGTCGGACATACCGAATGCGCCCCGGACTGTGGACCCAGTGCGCCCAAGCCGCGTCAGTTGCTCGCGCTCCTGGCGCTCAATGCCAACCAGTTCATCACCACTGCGACATGCATCGACGAGCTGTGGGCCGCACACCCTCCGCGCAGCGCCGTCACCACGCTGCGCACCTACGTCATGCAGATCCGGCGGGCCCTTCACTCCACCGATGCCGAACGAGGGCCGTCGGACGACGTCCTGCGCACACGGCAACACGGCTACCAGCTGTCCCTCGGCAGGGGCTGTCTCGACCTGTTCCGTTTCACCGACCAGGTCGAGGAAGGAAAGCGTGCGCTGCTGCGCGGGGACTGCCACCGGGGAGCGCAGACGCTTCGCGGGGCCCTCGCGCTGTGGAAGGACTCACCCGTCGTCGACGTGCAGGCCGGCCCGTACATCACGGCCCACCGGGCCCGGCTGCAGGAGAGCCGACTCAACTGTCTCGAACTGCGGATCGAGGCCGAACTCCAGCTGGGTCTGCACCACGAGGTGATCAGCGAGCTGACCGGCCTGGCGGCCGAGTTCCCCACCCATGAGAACCTCCACGCCCAACTGATGCTGGCACTGGTCCGGTCGGGGCGGCAGGCCGAGGCACTGGCGGTATACCGGGAGCTGTGCGCCGTGCTCACCGGGGAACTGGCCATCGAACCTTCACGGCGGTTGCAGCAGCTGCACCGCGCGATCCTGCTCGCGGACCCCGCACTCGACCCGCCCGCCTCGCCCTCGACCGGGCTACGGCAGACACTCGACGTGGTCGGCTGCCGTACGGCCTGATGCCGGGCGCTGCGGCGACGGACGGCCGGCGGCGACGGACGGCCGCCTGAGCAGCCGGTAGGCGTGGGCTGCCGAAACCAATGTGACGTGGTGGTGCCAGCCCCGGAACGACCGCCCCTCGAAGTGACGCAGGCCCGACAGCTCACTGAGCCGCTGCAGGTCCCGGCCGGCTCGGGAGCTCAACGCCAACAGCTCCAGCAGGTCGGGGGACCGGGCCCCCTCGGCATTGGTGACCCACGCCGACTCCACGCTCCCCGGCTCGGTGCCCCACCTCACCACAACCTTCCGGGTGCGCTGCGCCAGCCCGATGCCCTGCCCGGCGCCTGCGCCACTCCCACCGGAAGCGGGTATCAGGAGGGTGCTGTACCGGAAGCCCGGTCCTGGTCCGCCGCGCGCTTCCCGGACCGTCCCACGGGCCTGCGCGGTCCGTGCCAGCCGGTCCCCCAGGGTGATGGTCTCACCCGAGGCGAGCCGCTCCACCGGCGTGGAGCCGTCCACCCGAACCGCGTAGGGCAGCCCACGGGTCTCCAGGCCCCGGATCAGTGCCACGGCCGACGGGCTGCCGCTGGCGTCCACGACGACGGGCTGCGGCCTCGCCCGCCAGCCGGTGGTCAACTCGTCCAGCGCATCGAACAGGTGGTGCCACCGTGAGGAGTGGCGCTCCTCATCGGGTACCCGGCTGCGAGCCCTGCGCTCCTCGTCGGCGTCCCAGGAAAGCGGCAGCAGCAGACGCCAGTTGACTGGTGCGGTGCCTCGCGGACCGACCGCCAGGACCACGAGGCCCAGCTGGCAGTTGAGCACCCGCCCGAGCGTCTGGGAGTACTGCTGGTCGACCCCGACCGAGTTGCGTCCGCTCTTCGGCAGCACCACCTCCTCCACCACCCACGCCCGGGGCTGGAGGGCGACACCCACCAGCTGGGCGATGCGCTCGCGCACTGGCTGCCAGTCCCAGGAACTCTGGTTGACGAACTGCTGGAGGCTCTGGTCGGCGCGCCGTCCCAGCAGCCTCTCCGAGATCCGCCGCACCGACTTCCGCCCGGGCACCTCCACCAGTCCCCGCACGTACACCTCACCCCAGCGGCGCTGGGCGACCCGGGGCATCGAAGCGAACAGAGAGGCACAGAACACGGACAGGTCATCGCTCGGAGTCAGCATTTGTCCAGCCTGCGCGGCTCGGATGGAAGCCGTGTGGAAGCGACGTCAAAGTGCCGTGCACCCGCGCAGGCGCCCTACTGCCGGGCGAGCGAGGCGTCGTGCTCCGGGTCTGCAGCCTCCGCCGCGCCCCGGCGCAAGCCCGGCGCGAGCAGCAGGGTCGCGGCCAGCGAGAGCGCCGCAGTCACCACGATGCCGGTGGTGGGGGTGGTCAGCTCGGCGACCGCTCCGGCCACCAGCGCACCCACTCCCTGCATGGCCAGCATTCCGGAGCTGTGCAGCCCCAGCGCCTGCCCGCTCAGTTCGTCCGAAGTGAGTGCCATCAGCCGGTCCTGCAGAAGCAGCCCTGCCGCGTACCCGAAGGTGGCGACCGTCACCAGCACCAGAGCGAGCGGCAGCGACGGACGTACCGCGAAGAGGAGGTACGGGGCAGCGAGGAGCACACACAGCGGGACGGCCAGCCGGTCCCGCCACCCGGGCGGCAGGAACCTGCCCACCAAGGTGTCCCCGACCAGCATTCCGACCGCCCCGAACGCGAAGAGGAGGCCGGCGTCGCCCGGCGAGTACGGGACGTAGAGCGCCTCCACGCCGACGATCAGGCCGTTCGGCACCCACAGCGCGAGGTACACGTACCGCCGGGGCACTGAGGACCAGAGTTTCGTGTTGGCACGCCAGGTCTCGGCGACCGATGCCCTTCCCGTGCCGCGGGGCGGGCGGCTGCCGAGCCCGGCCCGCGCCACCACGGCGGCGAGCAGGTACAGCGCGGCGGACAGAAGAAGGGTGCCGCGCGCCGAGACCAGTGCCACCAGCACACCACCGAGCGCGAAGCCGCAGATCTGGATGATGCCGACCGACATGTTGAGGACGGACCGCCCGAGCAGATAGCCGTCCCGCGTCAGGACCTCGTTCAGCAGCCCGTACCGCACTCCACCGCTGACCGACCCGACGATGCCGAGCCCCAGGAGCACCACGAACACCGCCCAGATCGGCAGCCCGGGAATCGCCTGCAGTGCTGTGCCTGCGCCGAAGAGCAGACTGAGGGCCGTGAGGGCGGCCCGCGGCGGCAGCCGGTCCGCCGCGGACAGCACGGTCGCCGCCCCCACCAGCTGGGCGAGCGCCGGACCGAACATCGCCAGCGAGGACAGCAACGCGGAGTCCGTCTGTCTGAACACCAAGATTCCCAGGGCCAGTCCGCTCATCGTCTGGGCCGCTGTCTGCGCGGCCGAGACTGCGAAGAGCGGGGTGAACTCCTGGGTACGGAACAGTTCCCGATAGGTACGCATGGCACTGAGTCTCTTCGCCGTGATCGACGGGCGGTTAAAGTTTCGCAGGGAGGCGAAACCAATGAGCTGGTGGCAGGTCGACGCGGACACCCTTGCGGGCGGGCGGTTCGTCATCTCGCCACTGGCCGAGGTGCTCGCCGGCCTCAAGACCCTGCACCGCGGCAGCGCGGCGCACATCGGCGAGCAGCAGTGGCTCGACGCCCATCTCCCCGGCTACCGGGATCGCCTGGCCCGTGACCGGGTCACGGCGGCCCTGGTCCGTGCCGCGCTGGGCCGCAGGTGGAACGCGACCTTCCTCACTCCCACACCCCTCGGCGACGGCGAGGCCACGTTCGCCCAGGAACTGGAGCAGATCCGTAGCACGCCGCCCGCCGCCGTCCGCGCCGATCTGACGGAGTCCCTGAACGGCTCGCTGCCCGCCCTGCTGCGCCGCGACGACCTCGCCGATCGGTGTGCGGACCTGCTGGAGTGGGTGTGGTCGGAGGCCGTCCAGCCCTCCTGGCCACGACGCCGGCGGATCGTCGAGGCCGACATCGTCGCCCGCACCACGCGGCTGGGCGTCCACGGTTGGGCCACGGCCTTGAGCGAGATGCGTCCGGGAATGCGCTGGCTCGGGGAGGACCGCCTGCAGACCACTGTCTGTGACAGCCCTCCCCTGGAGCTCTCCGGGGTACAGCTGATGTTCGTCCCGGTCACCCTGGACCAGAGCTGGGTCTGCTGGGACGTCCCGGCCGTCGACCGCCCGGACGCGCCCCCGCGGTACGCGATCGTCTACCCCTGCTCGGGCGTTCTGGCGGACGGGGACCGCGAACCGGCGCCCGAGGCCCTTGCCGCCCTGCTCGGGGCCGCCCGGGCCGAAATCCTCACCTTGCTCGACGCCCCGAAGACCACCACCCAGCTGGTGGCCCTCACCGGCCAGCCGCTGGGCTCGGTGGGCCGGCACCTGAAGATCCTGTTCGAGGCCCGCTTGACCCACCGCCGACGCGCGGGCCGTTCCGTCCTCTATTACCTCACCTCGGCGGGGCAGGTCCTCGTGGGAGCACAGCGCGCCGGTCTCGGCGGTCCGTGACGGGCCGCACGCCCTGCTCTACGCCCCGCTGTGTCCTGACGCCGAAGACCGCGCCGCGGCCGGGCCCCGCCCACGGGAAACGCCTTCCTGCGCCCGGTCGCTCCCACCGCTTCCCGCTCCTGCCCGGCCCCTGCCGCCCCGCCCCGGCGGTTCGGCGGCGGCGGGGTGGGGCGGCGGGGGCGGGCGGGTCAGAGGCGGCAGGCGTGGATGGCCGTGGTGAGGATCGCCCGGGCGCCCAGGGCGTAGAGGCCGTCCATGATCTGCTGCGCCTCCTTGGCCGGGACCATCGCCCGGACGGCCACCCAGCCCTCGTTGTGCAGCGGGGAGACCGTGGGCGCTTCGAGGCCGGGGGTGAGGGCGACCGCGTCCTCCAGGTGCTCGGCCCGGCAGTCGTAGTCCATCATCACGTAGGAGCCGGCCACCAGGACGCCCTTGAGGCGCCGCAGGAACTGCCGCGCCCTCGGATCGTCGGTGCCCGGGCGCCGGACGAGGACGGCCTCCGATTCCATGATGGGCTCGCCGACCACTTCGAGACCGGCGTTGCGCAGCGAGGTCCCGGTCTCCACCACGTCCGCGACGACCTGGGCCACGCCCAGCTCGACGGCGGTCTCCACCGCGCCGTCGAGGTGGACGACCGTGGCCTGGATCCCGCTGTTCGCAAGGTGCTTGGCCACGATGTTCTCGTACGAGGTGGCGATCGTCATGCCGTCGAAGTCGGCCGCGCTCCGCGCCGATCCGGGCCTGACCGCGTAGCGGAACGTGGAGCGGGCGAAGCCGAGCGCCAGTACCTCCTCGGCGTGGGCGCCCGACTCCACGAGCAGATCGCGGCCGGTGATGCCGAGGTCGAGCCGTCCCGCGCTGACGTACACGGCGATGTCGCGCGGGCGGAGGTAGAAGAACTCGACCTGGTTTCCGGGATCGACCGTGACGAGCTCCTTGGCCTCCTTGCGCTGCCGGTAGCCGGCCTCCTTCAGCATGGCCGAGGCCCGCTCGGACAAGGAGCCCTTGTTGGGAACCGCGATCCGTAACATCCGTCAAAGCTCCTTGTACGAGGGCGACGAGGGCGGGCTGTGCGGGGAGTCGGGGTAGGGCTCGAAGGTCAGGACCCCGGCCGCCTCCGCGCCGCTGGAGGCGTTGATCGCCGACGCGGACCTCGGCGGGGCCTGGCGCAGGAAGGTCCCGGCGAAGCGGCCGCCGAAGACCAGGGGGGCCAGGACCACCTCGCGCCCGGCCGGGTCGGCTCCGGGCACCTCGACGACGGCGGGTCGCAGCCGGCGCTGGAGGACGTAGGTCTCGTGCGGGTCGGCGAGGCGCTCCTCCAGCAGGGCGCGCCACTGCCCGTCGTCCCGGGTGAATCCGAAGGCGAGGTCCTTGCCCCCGTAGGCCGAGGCGGGTTTGCAGATGAGCTCCTCGCGCTCGGCGAGCGCCCGGTCGAGGGCGTCCGCGCGCAGCCGGAACGTCTCGGGGACGTGCGCCCGCGCCAGTCGCCGTTCCCCGTCGCTCAGGAGGTGGTCGAACTCCGGCTCGGTGAGCAGGGCCAGGTTGGCCTTGTTGTCGTGCAGGGCCGTGGCCGGGGCTCCGATGAAGTCGAGCTTCTCGGCGACGTCGAGCTCCATCAGCCTGCGGGTGAGGGCGGGCGGGACGTACTTCTTGGTCTCGTGCCAGGTGTACATGGTGACGACCACGTCGACCTGCCGGCCCTCGAAGAACGCGCCGTCCTCGTCGAGTTCGAGGTCGGTGACGAGGCCGCAGCTGATCTCGTAACCGCCCGCGCGGATCATGTCCACGAAGAAGCGCCGGCCCGAGTCGGAGTCCGCCGGGTTCGCGATCGCCTCGAACACGTGGAGCGGGCGCTCCGTGTCGTGTTCGCGCAGGAGGCCGACGAACATGTCCAGCCAGACGTGCGAGGTGGCGGCCGCTGCGGGGGTGAGGCCGCGCGTCGCGAGGAAGCGGGCGTAGTCCGAGTCGAGGCTGGCCTCGGTGTACGGGGCGATCGTGCTCATGCCGCCCATCGGCGTGGAGACGTTGAGTTCGACGAGCTGGAGTCCGTCGTCGGTCACCACCAGGTCGGGCCGCATGACGGCCGTGGCCGCGCGGCCCGTCCGGGGGTGGCGCAGCGCGCTGATCATCAGGTCCGCGTCCTCGGCGGGGATGCCGAGGTAGCCGGCCCAGGCCTCCAGGTCCTCGCCGAAGACGCGGCGGGGGAAGTCCGAGACCAGCTCGGCGAGGCGCAGGCCGAGGTCGGTGACCTCGTCGGCGGCGGCCCCGCGGAAGACGACGGGCGGGTACGCGTGGACCCAGCCCGGGCGGTGGAGCCGCTTCTGGAACCGTTCCTTGTCCGCTTCGGCCGCGCCGGTGGCGGCGAACTCCGTCCAGGCGGCGGTGGCCCGGGGGTCGAGCGAGGACCAAGTGCTCACGAGATCTTCCCGGCGGCGCGGAGGGCGGCGAGCACGGCGTTGACGGTCTCGGAGGACTGGTCGACGCCGGTGGCCCGGAAGGAGTAGTTGAGCCCGCCCGGGTTCACCAGGTTGAACTCCATGATGTACGGGTACGCCATGTCGATGCCGGAGTAGAAGATGCCCAGGTCCATCATGCGCTTGCCGAGGGCCCGTACGAACTCGTCCTCCTCCGGGGTCAGCGTCAGGCCCTCGAACTTGGTGCCGAGCGTGACGTTGGCACGGTCGTCGTTGTCGAAGTGGAAGCGGCGGAACCCGCAGACCGGCAAGGAGCCGGCGATGATCACGCGCTTCTCGTTGCTGCGGACGTTGGGGATGTACTCCTGCACGGCCGTGTACCGCTTGGAGAGCCCGATGATGTTGCGGCTGTACATCTCGTAGCGCGGCACGGCGTTGCCGGTGGCGGCCTGGAGCAGGGCGGGGCGGTTGCGCTCGTTCTTGTTGACGAAGTACACGCCCGCGCCGCAGCCCTCGTTGGTCGGCTTGAGCACCCAGGTGCGGTTCTCGTCGGACTCGACCAGCTGCGTGAGGTACTCGAAGTCGTTCGACACGTACGAGGCGGGCAGGTGTTCCGCGGGGACGGCCGCGCCCAGGGTGATCTTGGAGTTGAGGTAGAAGAGGGCCGAGGCGTCGTTGACGAACGGGACGCGCTGGTTGAGCAGCCACAGCAGCTGGAAGGAGTCGGCGAGCGCCTCGGGGTGGGTGCCGGTGAGGACCCAGACCAGGTCGAAGTCCTCGGCGGAGGCGTAGGACTCGCTCAGGGCCGGGAAGTCGTGGCCGGTCAGGTACTCCTCGCTGAGCCGCACCCGGTCGACGACCACGGTGTTGTCGTGCAGGCAGAGGGTGTCGATGTCCCCGATGTGGACGTCGTGCCCCTCCCGGTGGAGGGCACTCGGAATGATCGAGTGGTTGTCGAGCCGGAATTTCGCCGCCTCGGAGACGAGGACCAGGATCTTGTACGACATGGGAAGTGCCTTTCGGGCGCTGACGTGTTGGCGTGCGGGTAGGAGGGGGGGTGCGGAGCGGGCGCCGGGAGGCTCAGCGGCCGGCGGTGAGGGTGCGTACGGCGAGGGCGAGCCGGCTCTCCAGCTCCTCGCGGTCGGCGCCGGAGGCGACCACGAAGCCGTGCCGGTCCCCGGACCGGTGTACCTCCGGGGGGAGTTGGCCCGCCGGTACGGCGACGCTGACCTCGGTGACCCCCGGCAGGGCGGCGACCTCCGCGATCTCCGCGTCGGTGACCGTGAGCGGCACCGTGCGGTCGAAGCCGACGTAGCGGATCCCGGCGACGCGGTCGCGGGTGGGGGTGCTCGGGACGGGCAGGCCGAGGAGGTCCGCCATCGCCTGCTCGAAGACGTTCTCGCCGAGCGCCAGGTCCAGCATGTCGCTGAGGCGGTCGCCCCCGGGGCGGCCGTGCGACTCGATGAGGCGGGGGCCCTTGGCCGTGAGCATGACCTCGGTGTGCGAGGGGCCCGAGCGGTAGCCCGCCGCGTCCAGGGTCGCGGTGACCAGGGCGGCGACGGCCTCCTCGTCCTGCGGGTCGAGCCGTACGGGCAGCGTGTGGCCGGTCTCGACGAATCCGGGGGCGCCGGTGGTCGCCTTCTCCGTGATCGCGAGGACCCGGTGGCCGGCGGACGTGCTCATCGCCTCCACGCTGTACTCGGTCCCCACGAGGAACTCCTCGACGATGTGCGGGGTGGTGAAGTCCAGTGATTCCAGGTGGCTTTCGAGCTCGTCCGGACCGGCGAGGCGGCGCACCCCGGCGCTGCCGGTGCCGTCGGCGGGCTTCACGATGCAGGGGTAGCCGATGCTGTCGACGGCCGGCCGGATCCCGCTCTTCTCCGTGCACAGGACGTACGCGACGGGGGCGCCGGCCCGGTCGCCGACCGCGGAGCGCAGCTTCGCCTTGTCCTTGAACGCCTCCAGCGCCTCGGGCGGGTTGCCGGGCCAGCCGAGGCGCCGGTTGACCAGCGCGGCGACGGAGCAGCCGAGTTCACCGAAGCCGAAGCAGCTGACGGGGGCGGGCAGGTCCAGGGCGCGCAGTCGCTCGACGAGGTCCTCGGGGTCGGTCGTCCACGGGGAGTGGAAGGCCGGTCCGGTTCCGTCCTCGGGCAGCGGCCGGCCCGGTTCGGGGACGGTCACGGTGGCGACCCCCAGCTTCCGGGCCGCTGCCAGGACGTGGCTGCGGGGGTTGAGCAGCACGGCGGTGGGCTGTGTGTCAGACATGGCGCGTACGCACTTTCGGTAGGAGGAGACAGATCGCCGCGGCGGCGAGGGAGGAGCCGACGAGCAGCAGCCACACCTCGCTGCCGCCCCGTGCGCTCTGCAGCAGGTAGCCCCCCGCGCTGGAGCCGAAGAGGCTGCCCAGGGCCCCGGCGGCGCTCATGGTGCCGAGCGCGAGTCCGGTGCGCCGGGTGGCGGCGGCACTGACCGCCTGCTCGTCGAGGCTGGGGCCGATCAGCATCTCCGCCAGCGTGACCGGCACCACGAAGGCGAGCAGCGAGTACCACCCGGCCAGCGGTATCAGCGTGGCGTAGGCGCAGGCGAAGGCGAGGAAGCCGAGGACCAGCAGGGTGCGGGCGGTGGCCCGGCGGAACACGTGGCGCAGCAGGGTGTACTGGAACAGCACGACGAGCAGCCCGTTGGCGGTGAAGACCACCGAGATCGCGGCGGCGCTGCCGGTCATCTCGTTCGCGGTGATGGGGAGCAGGACGTTGAGCTGGCTGTAGATCGCCCAGTACGCGACCCCCAGCCCGCACAGGGGCAGCCACTGGCGCAGCGTCCACGGTGCGGCGGGGGCGCCGTCCGCCGCCGGGGCGGGGGCCCGCCCCGCGGCGGGCCGTGACCGGGAGGCCGTCACGGACCGTCGCAGGACCAGGCAGGTGCCGAGGACGACGTGCGAGAGCACGCAGGCCGCCAGGATCCAGCCGAACCCGAGCGGGTACACCGCGGCGCCCAGCGCGGGCCCGGCCACGACGCCGACGTTCACGAACGTCGAGCGCAGCGCGAGCATCGTGCGCGGATCGGCGCCCTCCTGCGAGACGAGCAGCGTCTTGGTCGACAGGCCCAGCAGGGAGCCGCCGACGCCGACGGCCGCGATCCCGGCCACGAGCGGCGCCGGGGCCCCGGCGCCGCCGAGTCCGAGCAGTACGTAGCCGAGGACGCGCAGCAGGAAGCCGGCGGCCATCACCCGGCGGGCGCCGAACCGGTCGACCAGCAGCCCGGTCAGGAGCGAGAACGCCTGGCCGGAGAAGGCGAGCAGGCCGACGAGGAAGCCGGTGCGGCCCGCCGGTATGCCCTGCGCCGTCAGCTCTATGGCCAGCAGCGGCAGGAACATGAAGGTGGTCAGGCCGGTGAAGAGCACCGCGACCAGCAGGAGGCGCGCGGTGGGGGACGCCTCTCGCCAGGCGTTCACGGCGCGGGGAGCCGGGCGGGTCCGTCGGCATCGATCAGGTGGTCCAGGATCCACTCCTCGACCTGGAGCAGGCGCTGCTCCACCTCGGCGGTGTCGGCGCCGCGGACCAGGGCGAAACAGAGGTTGGAGGTGCTGTTCTGTGCCACGGCGCCGAGCGCGAGCTGCTCGTTGACCTGGTAGTGCTCGACCCAGTCGAACGGGAGGCTCTGCGGTGCGCGCACCGGGCGGCCCTGGGGGACGATGCCGATGGAGCCGCGCAGTTCGGCGGGCGGTGTGCTCGGCGCGGGGTCCACGGGCAGGCCGCAGGAGAGCCGGAGCCAGGTGGTGTGCAGGTCCAGGCCGTAGGTGAGGCGGGTGAGGGCGGGGATGCGGGAGCCGCCGACGCGCGAGGCGATCTCGCAGAGCACGAACTCGTCCTCGGGCGTGCGGAACACCTCCAGGTGGTAGGCGCCGACCTCGGGGGTGTCGAACGCTTCGAGGACCCGGTCGAGGAACTCCTCCAGCCGCCGCGAGAGCTTGCCGGCGGGGTCGAGCTGGAGGGAGCCGTTGTTCTGGCCGGAGAGCACGCCGAGGCAGTCGCGCAGGTAACGGGAGGAGGCCACGAACCGGTAGCCGGGGGCCAGGATCGCGTCGACGTGGTAGATCTCGCCGTCGACGAAGTCCTCGACCATGAGGTCCTCGCGCCAGTGGCGGCGGCTGAAGGCCATCAGGTCGTCCTCGTCGCGCAGTACGACGATGTCGCGCGAACCGCCCTGGCTGACCGGCTTGACGACGACCGGGTAGTCGTTGTCGGCGATGAACCGGGTGAGGTCGACGATCGTCGTCAGCCGGGCGTAGCGCGGGGTGGCCACCGTACGGCCCGCGGTCTGCTTCATGACGACCTTGTCGCGGAACTGCCGGGCGCTGCGCGCCGACTGGCCGGGGATGCCGAGGTCCTCCCGGATGCGCGCGGCCCGTTCGAGGTCGTACTCGTTGTCGGTGATGATGTGGGCGAAGCGCCGGGTCCGCGCCAGCCGGCGGATGCGCAGCTCGGCGTAGGGGACGAACTCGCAGTCCTCCACGTGCTCGTAGGAGCCGAGGCCCGCCGTGTGCGCGAGGGGGTTGTGGCTGAAGACGTGGAGCCCGTTCGCCAGCTCGTGGAGCATGGCCGGATAGTCGTGCTGGGCGCCATAATTGATGATGGCGACATCGGTCATGGTGCGGCCTCTGATTCTCTTACGGGGGAATTCGGCGATCCAGGGTCGGCCGTGCGGGCATTCAGCCCTGCAGGGCGAGCACCGGGAGGTCGTCCTGGACGCTGTACGGCCGTCGGCCCCAGTTCATCGTGCACCAGGGTCCGGTCATCTCCTCCAGTGCGGAAATGACCACGGGCCGGTACTCCGGGTCCTCGACGAGCGGTCCGTCGGGCGGGAAGACCTGCTTGATGTAGCGGTGTCCGGGGTCGGCGGCCATGAAGACGACGGGGCCGCCGGAGGGTTCGGTCGAGCGGATGTACCGGGCGGCCTGCCAGCCGGCGCCGGCGGACAGTCCGGCGAAGACGCCCGTGGTGGAGAGCAGGTGGCGGCAGCCCGCGGCCGACACGTCGAAGTCCACCCAGTGGATGTCGTCGTAGGCGCTGTAGTCGATGTTGTCGAAGCGGATGCCGCTGCCGATCCCGGCGATGATGAACCCGTCGAGCGGGAAGTTCTCGGAGCCGAAGGAGCGGCTGCCGAACGGCTGGATCCCCGCCACCCGGACGTTGGGGCACGACGCCCGCAGGAAGCGGCTCATCGCGCTGGTCGACGCGCCGGTGCCGACGCCGCCGACCAGGGTCATCTCGGCCCAGCCCAGCTCCTTGAGGAGCAGTTCCGCGACGTGTTCGTAGCCGGCGTAGTGCACGTCGTCGTGGTACTGCTGCATCCAGTACGCGTCCGGGTTGCGGCGGAGGTAGTCGTGCACGAGGCGGACCCGGGCCTCCTGGTCGTGCTGGAGGTTGGCCCCGCCGCCGCCGACCTGGTCGTAGGTGGCGCCGAGGTACTTGAGCTGCGTCTTGATCCCGTCGTCGACCGCGACGGACGCGAAGACGTGGCACTTCAGTCCCAGTTCCCGGCAGACCAGGGCGAGCGCGTGGCCGTAGATGCCGCTGGAGCTGTCGACGAGCGTCTGCCCGGGCCGGATCACCCCGCGCGCCAGCAGCTCCTTGACCGCACGGTAGACCGAGGTCACCTTCATGACCTCGAACCGGAGGACATATATGCCGTCGCCGAGATCTATCAGATCCGGTTGTGCCATTTTCTCCGTGAATGACGAGAACACCGAACTCCCTGCCTCCTTCCTCTTTTTGCTGTGGGCCTACTGATGCCCAGCAAAAATGGGACCGGTGGCTACCGGATCGATCCCGGACCATTCCCGGGGACCGGGAACGAAACGGGAACGGATCATGGCTGAATCGGAGCCCCGCAGCCGCTGCCGCCGCCCCTACGGCCGCCGCCCCGCCGCCCCACCACCCCGAGGAGGGCTCCCGTGACATCCGAAGCCGCGCCGGACGAACCGCGCACCGAGCGTGCGGACGTGGCCGGGGCCCACCGGATCGTGGTCAAGATCGGCTCGTCCTCGCTCACCTCGGCCTCGGGACGGCTCGATCCCGCCCGGCCGGCCGCCCTGGTCGAGGTGCTGGCCGGGCTGCACCGGCGGGGCAAGAGCGTCGTCCTGGTCTCCTCGGGCGCCGTCGCGGCGGGACTCGCGCCGCTGGGACTGACCACGCGGCCGACCGAGCTGTCCGAGCAGCAGGCGGCGGCCAGCGTCGGCCAGGGGCTGCTCATGGGGACGTACGGTGCGGAGTTCGGCCGGTACGGCATCCAGGTGGGCCAGGTCCTGCTGACGGCCGGGGACGTCACCCGCCGCGACCACTACCACAACGCCCGGCGCACCCTGAAGAAGCTGATGCTCCTGGGGATCGTGCCGGTCGTCAACGAGAACGACGTCGTCGCCACCCACGAGGTCCGCTTCGGCGACAACGACCGGCTCGCGGCCCTGGTCGCCGAGTTGATCGGCGCGGACCTGCTCGTCCTCCTCTCCGACGTGGAGGCGCTGTACGACGGGGACCCGCTGGTCCCCGGCACCCGACCGATCTCCGAGGTCCGCGGACCCGGCGACCTCGCCGGGATCCGTACGGGCACCCCGGGGCGCTCGGGATTCGGTACGGGCGGCATGGGGGCCAAGGTCCAGGCGGCGATGACCGCCGCGAGCGCCGGGATCCCCGTCGTACTGGCCGCCGCCGGGCAGGCCGCACGGGCGCTGGCGGGCGCGGGGACGGGCACGTACTTCCACGCGGCCCGGCAGCGCCCCGCCGAGCAGTTGTTCTGGCTCGCCCACGCCACGGAGCCGCAGGGCAGGATCGTCCTCGACGCCGGCGCCGTGCGGGACGTGCGCGAGCACGGTCGGCCCGTGCTGTGGAGCGGAGTCACCGCCGTCGAGGGGCAGTTCGGTGCGGGAGACCCGGTGGACCTCGCCGACGGGGCGGGCAGGCCGGTTGCGCGCGGGCTCGCCCGGCTGGCCTCCGGCGACCTGATCCGGCTGCTCGCCGGGTTCCCCCCACCGCGGGACGGGGCCGCGGCCGTGGCCTGCCCCGAGGTCGTCGGCGCGCAGGACGTGGCCCTGTTCGCGGCGCACGCGTACGCGGGGACGGCTACGGGCTGACCGGTCCGGGCGGCCCCTTCTTCTCTTCGTCACTTCCACCACGAAGGAGCAAGTCATGACGTCCAAGGTCGCCGTGCTCGGCGCGGGCAAGATGGGCGAGGCCCTCCTCGGCGGCCTGCTGCGTTCCGGCTGGCCGGCCCCGGAGCTCGCGGTCACCTGCCGCCGCAAGAAGCGGGCCGCGGAGATCGAGGCGCGTCACGGGGTGGCTCCGATGGGCAACACGGAGGCCGCCGCCTGGGCCGATGTACTGATCCTCGCGGTGAAACCGCAGGACATGGGCGCGCTGCTGGCGGAGATCGCCCCCGCGATCGCCCCCGGGACCCTGCTGATCAGTGTGGCGGCCGGGCTCCCCACCGCCTTCTTCGAGGAACGGGTCCCGGCCGGGGTCGCGGTGGTGCGGGCGATGCCCAACACGGCGGTGCTGGTCGACGAGGGGATGACCGTGCTCTCCGGCGGCGGCCACGCCTCGCAGCAGCACGTGGAGCAGGCCGCGGAGCTGTTCCGCGGCGTCGGTCACACCCTCACCGTGCCCGAGGCCCAGCAGGACGCCGCGACGGCCCTGTCGGGGTCGGGACCCGCCTACTTCTACTTCCTCGTCGAGGCGATGACCGACGCGGGCGTCCTGCTGGGGCTTCCGAGGGACAAGGCGCACGAGCTCGTCGTCCGCAGCTCCATGGGCGCCTCGGTCATGCTGCGCGACTCCGGTACGCACCCGGTGGAGCTGCGCGAGGCGGTCACCTCACCGGCGGGGACCACCATCAGCGCGGTGCGGGAGCTGGAACGGCACGGCGTACGGGCCGCCCTGATGGCGGCCCTGGAGGCCGCCCGCGACCGCAGCAGCGAGCTGGCGGCCTCCTACGCGTGACCGTACGGCCGGGCCGGACCGCGTCAGGACGGGAGCCACGTCCGCCACGTGGCCTCGTTCTCCTTCACCCAGCGGGCGGCCGCCTCCTGCGGCGCCAGCTTCTCCTCGGCGATCATCAGCGAGACGTCGTTCTGCATCTCGGTCGTCCAGCGGAACTTCTTCAGGAAGGCGGCGGCGTCGCCCCCGCCGTCCGCGAAGCGGGCGTTGAGGAACTTCCGCAGGGGCGTGTGCGGGTACGCGCAGGCCACCTTCTCCGTGTCGGCGTCGCAGCCCTCCTGGTGCTCGGGCAGCTTCACCTCCGTCATCGGGACCTTCTCGAAGAGCCACTGGGGCTTGTACCAGTAGGTCAGGAACGGCTTCTTCTCCTTGGCGAACTGCTTGATCTGCGTGATCTGCGCCGCCTCGGAACCCGCGAAGACGACCTGGTAGTCCAGGCCCAGGTTCTTCACGAGCGCCTTGTCGTTCGTCACGTAGGAGGGGGAGCCGTCCATCAGCTGGCCCTTGCCGCCGCTCTCCGCGGTCCGGAAGTCGTTGGCGTACTTGTTCAGGTTCTTCCAGTCGGTGACGTCCGGGTGCTGCTCGGCGAAGTACGTCGGCACGAACCAGCCGATGTGGCCGGTCACTCCGAGCTCGCCGCCCGGCTTGATCGTCGCCTTGTCCTCGACGTACCGCTTCTCCTGATCGGGGTGGCCCCAGTCCTCCAGGATGGCGTCCACCCGGCCCTGGCTGAGCGCGTCCCAGGCGGGCACCTCGTCGATCTGGACGGTGTCCACCCGGTAGCCGAGCTCGTGCTCCAGCAGGTACTGGGCGACGGCCACGTTGGCCTGCGCGCCCACCCACGACTGCACGGACAGGGTCACCGTGCGGGAGCCCTTCGCGTCGGCGTACGGGGAGGCCTGGCGGGTCATGTCGGCGGCGCCGCAGCCGGTGAGGGCCGTCAGGGCGACGGTGGCGGCGGTGGCGGTGGCCGCGAGTGCGGCGAGGCGGGTGCGAGCCATCTCAGGCCCCCTTTCCGGCGAGGTCGCGGCGGTGCGTGGGCTGGGTGACGCGGTCGAGCATCAGGCCGAGGCACACGATCGCGGCGCCCGCGACCAGACCGGTCGCCAGGTCGCCCTGGGCGAGGCCGAAGACCGCGTCGTAGCCGAGCGCACCACCGCCCACGAGGCCGCCGATGACGACCACGGCGAGGACCAGCACCACGCCCTGGTTGACGGCCAGCAGGAGCGCGGGCCGGGCCAGCGGCAGCTGGACCTGGAGCAGTTGCTGGCGCCCCGTCGCGCCCAGCGAGCGCGAGGACTCCAGGGCGGCCGGGTTCACCGCGCGCACGCCCTGGGCCGTGATGCGTACCACCGCGGGCAGCGCGTAGACCACGGCGGCGGCGACCGCCGGGGCGCGGCCCACGCCGAACAGGGCGACGACGGGGATGAGGTAGACGAACTGCGGCATCGTCTGGAAGACGTCGAGGACCGGGCGCAGCGCGCGCCCCAGGCGGCTGCTGCGGGCCGCGGCGACGCCGAGTCCGACCCCGAGCAGCAGGGTCACGGCGACGGCGGCCAGCACCTGGGACAGGGTGTCGAGGGCCGGGTCCCAGACGCCGAGCACGCCGATCGCGGCCATGGCGAGGACCGCGGTCGCGGCGGTGCGCCAGGTGCCGATGAGCAGGGCGAGGGCGCCGACGGCCAGCAGCACGGCCCACCAGGGCAGCCACTGCAGTCCGTGGCGCAGCGGGTTGAGGACCCAGGTGGTGAAGTGGCCGGCCCAGTCGGCGGTGCCGCCGATGACGGGCACGCCGGAGTACAGGTGGGCGGTCATCCAGTCGACGGCCCGGTTGACGGGTTCGGCGATGTCCACCGTCCACCCGTCGGGCCACGAGAGCCGGTCGGCGAGGCGCCCGCCGACGGCGACGGCGGCGGTCACCGCGGCGGCGACGGCCCAGCCGAGCCGGGACCGCCCGGCCTCGGCCGCGCCGATCCGCTCCCCCGCGGCGGCGGTGACCCGGTCCAGGACGACGGCGAGCAGCACGATCGGCACGCCGGCGGCGAGCGCTGCGCCGACGTCCACGGAGGCCAGCGCCTGGTAGACGCGGTCGCCGAGGCCGCCCGCGCCGATGACGGACGCGATCACGGCCATGCCCAGCGCCATCATGATCGACTGGTTGACGCCGAGCAGCAGTTCCTTGCGGGCCAGCGGAAGGCGGGCCGTCAGCAGCCGCTGCCGGCCGGTGGCCCCGAGGGAGGTGGCGGCCTCCACGACGCCGGCGTCGGCGCCGCGCAGTCCGAGTGCGGTCAGGCGCGCCATGGGCGGGGCGGCGTAGACGACGGTCGCGAGGACGGCGGCGGGCACACCGATGCCGAAGACCAGCACGACGGGCAGGAGGTACGCGAAGGCAGGCAGCACCTGCATGGTGTCCAGGACCGGCCGCAGGACGCGGTGCATACGGTCGGATAGCCCCGCGACCAGCCCGAGGAAGCCTCCGAGCAGTACGGACGCGAAGACGGCCACCACCATCAGGGCGAGCGTCTGCATGGTCGGCACCCACATGCCGAGCAGTCCGCACACGGCGAAGGCGGCGAGGGAGGTCAGCGCCAGGCGGACGCCCGCGACGCGCCAGGCCACCAGCCCGGCGGCGGCGGTGACGCCGGCCCAGCCGAGAGCGAGCAGCAGCAGGTACACCGCGCGGACGGACACGACCACGAGGTTGCTGACGTGGCCGAGGAAGTAGAGGAACAGCGGGTGGCCGTCGCGGTTGTCGACGATCCAGTCGCTGGCGCGCTCCAGCGGTCCGGACAGGTCGACGGCGAGGGCGGCCGGCCAGCTGCCGCCGCCCAGGAGTACGGATCCCAGGACGAGGCCGAGGGCAGCGCCCGCGCCGATCAGGTGGCGGCGGTGGCGCGCGAGGGCGCGTAGGGCCGAGGGGCGTGCGTCGCCTGCGGTGACGGAGCCCCTGGCGGTGGCGGGGGTGGCGGTGGCGGTCATCGGCTCCACCGCCCCTCGGAGGCGGCCGAGGCCGCGGTGGCGCACGTGGCCGCGGTGGCGGACGTGGCCTCGGTGGCCACCGCGTCCGTGGTGGCGGACGTGACGGCGGTGGCGCCCGGCGGCGGCCAGGTCGTATGGGCGTACATCAGGCCACCGCCTTCCGGGCCGCGGCCGGTACCCCGGCGACGACACCGAGCAGTCCGGCGTGGTCGACCACGCCGAGGCAGCGGCCGTCCTCGACGACCCGCGCGTTCTCGCCCGTACGGGCGACGGCCTCGATGGCCTCGTGGACGGTGGCGCCGGGATCCAGCGCGGGGCCGCTCCCGCCCTCGCCGGCGAGCGCGGGGCGCATCGCCGAGCGGACGGTCAGCACCTGTTCGCGCGGCACGTCCCGGACGAAGTCCCTGACGTAGTCGTCGGCCGGGTCGCCCACGATCTCCTCCGGCGTACCCAGCTGCACGATCCGCCCGTCGCGCATCAGCGCGATGCGGTCGCCGAGCTTCAGGGCCTCGCTCAGGTCGTGCGTGATGAAGACCATCGTGCGCCCCTCCTCGCGGTGCAGGCGTACGACCTCCTCCTGCATGTCCCGCCGGATGAGCGGGTCCAGCGCACTGAACGGCTCGTCGAACAGGAGGACTTCGGGGTCGACGGCGAGGGCGCGGGCCAGGCCCACGCGCTGCTGCTGGCCGCCGGACAACTGGGCCGGTCGGCGCTGCTCCATGCCGTCGAGGCCGACCTTGGCGACGAACTCGGCCGCCCGCTCGCGCCGTTCGCCGCGTCCCACCCCCTGGATCTCCAGCCCGTAGGCGATGTTGTCGAGCACCGTGCGGTGCGGCAGCAGCCCGAAGTGCTGGAAGACCATCGCCGCCCGGTGCCGGCGCAGCTCGCGGAGCCGGCCGGTGTCCATGGACAGCACGTCCTCACCGTCGATGGAGATCGTGCCCGAGGTCGGCTCGATGAGCCGGGTCAGGCAGCGTACGAGCGTCGACTTGCCCGAGCCCGACAGGCCCATGACGACGAAGACCTCGCCCTTGTGCACGTCGAAGGAGACGTCGCGGACGGCGGCCGTGCAGCCGGTGCGCTCGCGCAGCTCGGCCGCGCCGAGGGCGCCGAGCTCCGGGTCGGCGGGCACGCGGTCGGCCTTCGGACCGAAGACCTTCCACAGGTCGCGTACGGAGAAGACGGGCTGTGCGGGGGTGGTGGCGGTGCGCGGAGCGTTCATCGGGTGGTACCTCCCAGCAGGTCGGCGCATTTCTCGCCGACCATGAGGACGCCGATCATCGGGTTCACGGCGGTCATGGTGGGGAAAACGGACGCGTCGGCGATCCGGATGCCGTCGAGGCCCCGGATGCGCAGGTCGGGGGCGACGACGGCGAGTTCGTCGTCGACGGCGCCCATCCGGCAGGTGCCGGCGGGGTGGTAGACGGTGTGCGCGACGTGGCGCGCGTACGCGCTGAGCTCCTCGTCGGAGGTCACCTCAGGACCGGGGCACACCTCGCGCTTCAGCCATCCGGCCAGCGGCTCGCTCTCGGCGATCTTCCGGGCGATGCGGATGCCGTCGACGAGGGTCCGGCCGTCGTAGTCGTCCTCGTCGGTGAAGTACCGGAAGTCGAGCGCGGGCTTGTCCTCGGGGTCGGCGCTCGTCAGGTAGAGCCGGCCGCGGCTGCGCGGCTTGGGGATGTTCGGGGTCATCGACACGCCGTGCGCGGGCCGTTCGTAGCCGATGCGCTCGGGGTTGTCGGTGAAGGGGACCTGGTAGAAGTGGAACATCAGGTCCGGCCCCTCGGATCCGGGATCCCGGCGGACGAACAGTCCGGCGTCGGAGTCCATCGCGGAGTTCTCCGGGATCGGTCCGTGCGTCTCCCAGACGATGACCGACTCGGGGTGGTCGAGCAGGTTCTCCCCGACGCCCGGCAGGTCGTGCACGACGGGGATGCCCAGCTTCTCCAGGTCGGCGCGCGGCCCGATGCCCGAGTGCAGCAGCAGGCGCGGGGTGTCCACGGCCCCGGCGCACACCAGGACCTCGCGCCGGGCGCGCACGACGTGCTCCGCGCCCTCCTTGGTGCGGATGTGCACGCCGGTGGCACGCGTGCCCTCCAGCTCCAGCCGGAAAGCCCAGGTCTCCAGGGCGATGTGCAGGTTGGGCCGGTCCAGGAACGGGTGCAGGTAGGCGACGGACGCGGAGGACCGCTTGTTGTTCTCCGGGTGGTACGCGAGGTCGAAGAAGCCGGCGCCCTCGTGGAAGGGGGCCTTGTTGAAGCCCTCGACGCGCGGGACGCCGAGCGCGGTCCGCGCCGCGTCGACGAAGTCCCGGGCGATCGCGTTCCGGTCGGCCTCGGCCACGGGGACGATGTTGTTGCGCAGCCGGGCGAAGTAGGGGTCCATGGCCGCCGCGTCCCAGCCCTCGGCACCGGCCGCGGCCCACTCGTCCCAGTCGGAGGGGAGCGGCTTGAAGGCGATGAGGGTGTTGTGCGAGGAGCAGCCGCCCAGGACCCGCGCACGGCTGTGCCGGATGTACGAGTTGCCCCGGGGCTGCTCGGTGGTGGGGTAGTCGTAGTCGAGCTCGCCCCCGAGCAGGCCCATCCAGCGGCGCAGGGTGAGGACGTCGTCGCGGCCGACGTCACTGGGGCCGCCCTCGATGACGGCGACGCTGACGTCGGGGTCCTCGGTCAGCCTGGAGGCGATCACCGAGCCGGCGGTGCCGCCGCCGACGACGACGTAGTCGTACACGTGCCGGTCGTCCGCGCGGTCGTCGATGCGGTCGTTCGTGCGGTCGTTGACGCGGTCGTTCATGCCTGGTCCTTCTCCGCCGCGCCCGCGAACCAGCGCACGGGGCGCGGGGCGAGGTTCTGGTAGATGTGCTTGGCCTCGCGGTACTCGCCGAGGCCGCCCGGGCCCAGTTCGCGTCCGATGCCGGACTTGCCGAAGCCGCCCCACTCCGCCTGCGGCAGGTAGGGGTGGAAGTCGTTGATCCAGACGGTGCCGTGGCGCAGCGCGGCCGCGACCCGCCGGGCCCGGTCCCCGTCGGAGGTCCACACCGCTCCGGCGAGGCCGTACTCGGTGTCGTTGGCGAGCGCGACGGCCTCCTCCTCGGTGCGGAAGGTCTCCACGGTGAGGACCGGGCCGAAGACCTCCTCGCGGACGACCCGCATGCCGCGGTGGCAGCGGTCCAGGACCGTGGGCCGGAAGAAGTAGCCGGGGCCGGCCGGCTTCTCGCCGCCCGCGCGCAGGACCGCGCCCTCGGCGAGGGCGGAGGCCACGTACTCCTCGGTCCGCGCCAGCTGGGCCGCGGACACCAGCGGTCCGCACTCGACGCCCTCGTCGGTGCCGCGCCCCAGCCGGATCAGCTGGGCCCGGCGGGCGAGCTCGGCGACGAAGCGGTCGCGCAGCGGCTCCTCGACGATGAGGCGGGAGCCCGCGGAGCAGACCTGACCGCTGTGGATGAAGGCGGCGTTGAGCGCCTGGTCCACGGCGGTGTCGAACGCCTCGGGCGTGGAACAGGCGTCGGCGAAGACGACGTTGGGGTTCTTGCCGCCGAGTTCGAGGGCGACCTTCTTCACGCTGTCGGCGGCCGCCCGGGCGACCTTCGTACCGCTGACGAGACCGCCCGTGAACGAGATGAGGTCGACGTCGGGGTGTTCGGCGAGCCGGGCGCCGACCGTCCCGCCGGGGCCGGTGACGACGTTGGCCGCGCCGAGCGGCAGTCCGGCCTCCAGGAGCAGCTCCACCAGTACGACGGTGGTCAGCGGGGTGATCTCGCTCGGCTTGATCACGCACGTGTTGCCGGCGGCCAGGGCGGGCGCGATCTTCCAGCTGGCCTGGAGCACCGGATAGTTCCACGGCGTGATCAGGGCGCAGACCCCGACCGGCTCGTGCACGACGACGCTGCGGATCTCGTCCGAACCGGCGTCGACGACGCGTGCGCCGTCCTCGTTCGCGACGAGGTCGGCGAAGTACAGGAAGGCGTCGCGGACGCAGTCGACGTCGACGCGGCCCTCCTCCAGCGTCTTGCCCGCGTCCTGGCTCTCCAGGGCACCGATCCGCTCGCGGTCGCGCTCCAGCAGGGCGGCCACCCGCCGCAGCAGTGCGGCCCGCTCGGCGACCGGTGTGCGCGGCCAGGCACCGTCGTCGAACGCGGCGCGCGCAGCGGCCACGGCTTCGTCGGTGTCCTGGACGCCGCCTTCGGCCACGACCGCGAAGGCGGTCGCGTCGACGGGGTCGATGATCTCGCGGGTGGCGCCGGAGAGGGCCGCGCGCCACTCTCCGCCCACATGGATGCTCTGTTGTGCTGCGGTCACGTTGCGTATTGCCTTTCGTCCTCTGATCCCCCTGCCGGGTGGCACCGACACGAACCGCCCGGTTGCCCGGGCTCCCGAAATCCATGCGCAATGCATTGCGGAGAGTGTTCTTGTTCACGCTCGAAGGCAGGGCAAAAGCGGACATGTAAGGCAGGTTGCAGGGTGGGGAATTCAGAGGAGCCGCAGCCACCTCGGGCCATCACACAGAGTGAGGCGAGTCGTTCGGGTCACACTGCGTGAAGTGACGGCCCGCCTACCGGGCTTCACATGGGGGCCGGGTAGACCCGGGACTGTTTCACGCTGCCGAAGGCGAAGCTGGACTCGATCGAGGCGATGCCGGGGATGGCGTGGATCCGGTTGCGCACGAGGGATTCGTACGCCTCCAGGCTCTCGATGACCACGCGGAGCAGGTAGTCGCTGCTTCCGGCCATGAGGTAGCAGTCCTGGATGTGCTCGATGAGCGCGACGTGCGCCTCGAAGACGCCGACCGCCTCCTTCGTGTGCCGGTCCAGCCGGATCCGCACGAAGACCGTGATCGGCAGGCCGAAGGCGACCTGATCGACCATGGCGGTATAGCCGCGGATCAGGCCGGCCTCCTCCAGCCGCCGCACCCGGCGCAGGCAGGGGGAGGGCGAGAGCCGGACCCGGTCGGCGAGGTCCTGGTTGGAGAGCCGCCCGTCGGCCTGCAACTCGCGGATGATCTGCAGATCGACTGCGTCCATGGCCCTTCTCCGCCCTTCCTTGGCAGATCCTGCCCCAAACGTATGTCCGAGCGGCAGAACTGGCAATCGGCTGCCCCGGCGAAAGCCCTAGCGTTGCTCCTTGGCCGGATCCGGCCCCCCGAGGCTGGAGGAGCCCCTTGGTCACCACGAACGCCGGACCCGTCACGGCACTGCCCGAGCGGGCCCGCCCGAGGCTCTCGGCCACGGCGAAGGGCACCCTGGCACTGGTCGTGACCGTGCTCATCTGGGCCGCCTTCGCGCTCAGCGCGCGGGCCCTGAGCGCGTCCTCCCTGCTGCCCGCCGACGCGGCCCTGCTGCGCTTCGGCGTCCCGCTCCTCGTCCTGGCACCCGCCCTGTGGCGCCGACGCAGACGCATCGCCGCCGTCCGTCCGGCCACCGCGCTCAAGATCGCCTGCGGGGCCGGAGTGCCGTTCTTCCTCGCCGCGATGTACGGCGGCTCCCTGACCTCGGCGGCCTTCGTCGGCTCGATCGTCCCGGGGATGGTCCCGCTCTTCGTCTCCGCGCTGATGGTCGCCGCGGGCAAGGGGCTGCCGCGGGGCACGCAGGCGGTCGGGCTGGCACTGATCGCGGTCGGCGTGGTCGCCCTGGTCTGGCGCTACGTCGTCCCGCTGGACACGCAGGTGCTGGCCGGCGCCGGGATCCTGCTCGTCGCGAGCGGGCTGTGGGCCCTGTACACGTTCGGGCTGAAGGAGGTGGACCTCGATCCGGTCGGATCGATCGGCCTGCTGTGCCTGCCCTCGTTCGCGGTGATGGGGCTCCTCGTCCTGACGGGGGTGCTGCCCACCGGCCTGGCCTCGGCCGAGGGAAGCGACATCGCCCTGTTCCTGGTGGTGCAGGGGCTGGGGGTCGGCCTGTGCGCCGGCCTGCTGTACGCCTACGCCATCCGCAGCCTCGGCGCCGAGCGCAGCTCCACCGTGGGCAGCTTGAGCCCGGTCGCGGTGGTCCTGCTGGCCATCCCCCTGCTGGGCGAGTCTCCGACCGCGGCGGTGCTCGTCGGAGTCCCCCTGATCACCGCGGGGGTGGCCCTGGCCAACCGGCGCCCCCGCACCCGTACCGCCGCCCTGCCCCTCCCCCGTACCCAGCCCGAGGTTCCCGACCATGCTTGAGCTCCTCCTCCCGCCGCCCGTCGACCCGCTGTGGGACCTCACCGAGGCGTACGGCGCCGACGCCCGGCCCGAGCGCCTGAACCTCGTCCTCGGCGTCTACCGCGACCAGACAGGCGGCACCCCCGTCATGGCGGCCGTGCGCGAGGCCGAGATACGGCTGGCGGAGCGCTCCGCCTCCAAGGAGTACCGGGGGCTCTCCGGCAACACCGCCTTCAACCGGGCGATGCTGTCCATGGTCCTGGGCCCCGGCGGAGCGGCCGAGCGGGCCGTGGCCGTCCAGACCGTCGCGGGCAGCGGCGCGCTGCGCCTGCTGGCCGATCTGATCTGCCGGACCCGGCCGGGCACGACGGTGTGGATCAGCAACCCCGCGTACGTCAACCACCGGCCCATCCTGGAGGCCGCCGGGCTGACGGTGCGGACGTACGGCTGGCTCGACGCCGAGGGCCTCTTCGACACGGCGGGCATGCTCCGCGACCTCGGGGAGGCGCGGCGCGACGACGTGGTCCTGCTCCAGGGCTGCTGCCACAACCCGACCGGGGTCGACCCCAGCGCGCAGGCCTGGGAGGCGGTGGCCGAGCTCGCGGCGGAGCACGGCTGGGTGCCGTTCGTGGACCTCGCCTACCACGGGCTCGGCGACGGGCTGGAGGCCGACCTGGCCGCCACCCGGCTGCTCGCGGAGCGGGTGCCGGAGATGCTCGTCGCCATCAGCTGTTCCAAGAACTTCGGGCTGTACAGCGACCGGACCGGCTGCGCCGTCGTGCTCGGCGCCTCGCGGCAGTCACTGCGGCACGTGGAGACGGCGCTGCAGAACGCGGCCCGCACCCTCTACTCCATGCCGCCGGAGCACGGGGCCGCGGTGGTGACCGCGATCCTGGAGGACGACGGGCTGCGGGCCCTGTGGCGCGCCGAGCTGGACGGGATGCGGGCCCGGATCGAGGACAACCGGCGCGGCCTGACGGCGGAGCTGACCGCGCTGGGGTGGGGCGCCCGGGCCGACGTGCTGGCGCGGCAGAAGGGGATGTTCTCGATGCTGCCGCTGACCGCGCGCCAGATGCTGCGGCTGCGCAGCCGGTTCGCCATCTACGGGACGACCGCCGGGCGGATCAACATCGCGGGGATTCCCGCGCACCGGATCCCCTGCCTCGCCCAGGGCGTCGCGGCGGTGCTCGGCGAGGGGGACGGGTAGCCCGGCGGGCGGGCGCCCCCGCCTTCGGCCGTCCGTCCACCCGGACAGCCACCTGACATCCCATCAGGTCATCCGTCCCGGACTCTTGACTCTGTTACCGCCGGTAGCCATTCTCGTCACACTGCCTGCGCGGGACATGACAACCAGCCGACTCCCTCAGACGGTCTGCGTCCTCGACCGCGCCATCCGCCGACCGATGACGTGAGTGATGACCATGAACCGAGTCCCGCACCGAAGGCGCAGGCCCCTCGCGCTGCTCGCCCTCCTCCTCGCCATGGTGGCCATGGCCCTCGGCCCCGCGCCCGGCGCGGCCGCCGAGGGCGATGCCGGCTGGTGGAACCCGACCGCGCGGCCCGCGCCCGACTCCCAGATCAACGTCACGGGCGAGCCGTTCAAGGGCACCGACGCCAAGGGCCAGGTCCGGGGCTTCGTCGACGCCCACGACCACATCATGTCCAACGAGGGCTTCGGCGGCCGGCTCATCTGCGGCAAGGCCTTCTCCGACCAGGGCGTGGCCGACGCCCTCAAGGACTGCCCCGAGCACTACCCCGACGGCTCCCTCGCGATCTTCGACTTCATCACCAAGGGCGGGGACGGCAAGCACGACCCCAACGGCTGGCCGACGTTCAAGGACTGGCCCGCCCACGACTCGCTGACCCACCAGCAGAACTACTACGCCTGGATCGAGCGCGCCTGGCGCGGCGGCCAGCGCGTCCTCGTCAACGACCTCGTCACCAACGGGGTGATCTGCTCGGTCTACTTCTTCAAGGACCGCGGCTGCGACGAGATGACCGCCATCCGCCTGGAGGCGCAGAAGACGTACGACATGCAGGCCTTCGTCGACAAGATGTACGGCGGCCCGGGCAAGGGCTGGTTCCGGATCGTCACCGACTCCGCCCAGGCCCGCGAGGTCATCCAGCAGGGCAAGCTGGCCGTGGTGCTCGGCGTCGAGACCTCCGAGCCGTTCGGCTGCAAGCAGATCCTGGACGTCTCCCAGTGCAGCAAGCAGGACATCGACCGCGGCCTCGACGAGCTGTACCGGCTCGGCGTGCGCAGCATGTTCCTCTGCCACAAGTTCGACAACGCCCTGTGCGGGGTCCGCTTCGACGAGGGCGCGCTGGGAACGGCGATCAACGTCGGCCAGTTCCTGTCCACCGGCACCTTCTGGAAGACCGAGCAGTGCACCGGCCCGCAGCACGACAACCCGATCGGCCTGGCTCCCGCGCCGCAGGCGCAGAAGGAGCTGCCGGCGGGGGTGGCGGTCCCCTCGTACGCCGCCGACGCGCAGTGCAACGCGCGCGGTCTCACCGACCTCGGTGAGTACGCCGTACGGGGCATGATGAAACGCAAGATGATGCTCGAAGTCGACCACATGAGCGTCAAGGCGGCCGGCCGCGCCTTCGACATCCTCGAATCCGAGTCCTACCCGGGCGTGATCTCCTCGCACAGCTGGATGGACCTGGGCTGGACCGAACGCCTCTACAAGCTGGGCGGGTTCGCCGCCCAGTACATGAACGGGGCCGAGGGCTTCAGCGGCGAGGCCGCCCGCACGAAGGCGCTGCGCGACAAGTACCAGGTCGGCTACGGGTACGGCACCGACATGAACGGGGTCGGCGGCTGGCCCGGCCCGCGCGGCGCCGACACCCCGAACCCGGTGAAGTACCCCTTCCGCAGTACCGACGGCGGCTCCCTCATCGACAGGCAGACCACCGGGCAGCGCACCTGGGACCTCAACACCGACGGCGCCGCGCACTACGGCCTGGTCCCCGACTGGATCGAGGACATCCGGCTCGTCGGCGGCCAGGGCGTCGTGGACGACCTCTTCAAGGGCGCCGAGTCCTACCTGCGCACCTGGGGGGCGTCCGAGCAGCACAAGGCCGGCGTCAACCTCGCCGCCGGCGCTCCCGCCTCGGCCAGCTCCGCCGAGTGGAACCCGTTCATCAGCTACGCCCCCGGCCGGGCCGTGGACGGGGACACGGGCACCCGCTGGGCGAGCGACTGGAACGACGACCAGTGGCTGCGGATCGACCTCGGCTCCCCGGGGGTGGTCAAGCGCGTCACCCTCGACTGGGAGCGCGCGTACGGGAAGTCGTACCGGATCGAGGTCTCGACGGACGACGTGAACTGGCAGACGGTGTGGTCCACGACCACCGGCGACGGCGGCCTGGACACCGCACGGTTCGCGGGCGTCCCGGCCCGGTACGTACGCGTCCACGGCGCGGGCCGCGGCACGCAGTGGGGCTACTCCCTGCACGAAGTCGGCGTCTACAGCAGCTGACGGCCCGAAGCGGCGCTCGTAGGCCGGGGCAGGCGGAATCGGCTCGTCCGATGACGCCCGCCCCGGCCTCGGCCGTACCACGTACGAAGGGAACCGATTCCGCATGGCACGGATGCCGGTGGCGCAGCGGCGCAGGCAGCTCACCGAGGCCGCGATCCGCGCGATGGCCCGCGACGGCGTCCCCAGGACGACGACCCGGTCGATCGCCGCCGAGGCGGGCGTGTCGCTGAGCGTCTTCCACTACTGCTTCGACTCCAAGCAGGCGCTGCTCGAATCGGTCATCGAGACGATCACCGAGCACTACCTGACGGTGGTCAAGGCGGCGATCCGGCCGCGCACCACCCTCCGGGAGACCGTCCGGGCCGGCTTCCAGGCCTACTGGGACCACGTCCGGACCCACCCGGCCGAGCACATGCTCACGTACGAGCTCACCCAGTACGCCCTGCGCGAGCCCGGGTTCGAGCACCTGGCGCGGCGCCAGCACGAGCTGTACTGCGCGACGTACGCGGAGCTCGTCGAGCAGGTCTGCCTCGGCATGGGGACCGGACTGCGCGTCCCCGTCCCCGTCCTGGCCCGCTATCTGGCGGCGATGACGGACGGGCTGACCCTGAACTTCCTGGTGCTCGGCGACGCGGCCGCCGCGGCGGCGATCCTCGACATGGTCTCCGACCACGTGGCCGGCCTGGTCCACGACGAGCGGCCGCTGCCGTCCCCGGAGCCCCTGCTCCCCTGAGGTCCGCCGCGTTCACGCGAGGGCCGGGTGGGCCTCCGGATGGGCGTTCCACCAGGCGCGGTGGAAGGGGTTGTTGTCCACGTTGGCCAGGTACGCACCGGCTGCCGCCCGGTAGAGGGAGTCCGCCTGTCCGACGGAGACCGCCGAGCGGTTCCAGGCGAGCCGGATACGGCCCGTGATCGGGGTGCCGAGCAGCGGGCGCATCACCGTGCCCTCCACCGCGGGGGCCGTGGGCTGGGTCAGGGAGATGGCGCGGCCCGCCGCCACCAGGTCGTGGCGCATCTTGCGGTCGGTGATCCGGTGGCGCAGTGACGGGGCGAAGCCGGCCTTCGCGCAGGCCTCGACCAGCGCCTCGGGGCCGCCGTCGTCGTCCTCGACCAGGGTCATCCACTGCTCGCCGGCCAGTTCGGCGAGGTCGAGGACCTCCCGTCCCGCCAAGGGGTGCCGGGTGGACATGCGGATGCAGAAGGGCTCCTTGGGCACCAGGGTCCGGGCCAGGGTGCCTTGGGGCAGCGCCACCTCGTGGTCGTTGACCTCGCCGTAGACGATGACGTCGTACCGGCCCGCGCCGAGCATCCGTACGAGCGCGGTCACCGAGTGCTCCACGTCCACGGTGATCTCCCGCCCGGACAGGACGAGGTCGGTGCGCTCCAGCAGCCCGTCGATGAGGACGAGCAGGATGCAGCCGAGCCGCAGGGGTGCGTCGGTCGCCATCGCGCGGCTCTCGGCGCCGAGGCTCTCCATCTCGGTGAGTACGCGGCGCGCCTTGGCCAGCACGAACTGGCCCAGCGGCGTGGGCTCGACCCCACTGCGGCCGCGGACGAAGAGCTCGCCGCCCGTGACCCGCTCGATCCTGCGCAGCTGGGCCGAGAGCGCGGGCTGGGAGACGCCGAGCCGCCGGGCCGCACCCCCCAGACTGCCGGACTCCGCTATTTGGCACACGGCTTGCAGATGCCTCAACTCCAGCTGCATTCGGGCAGCTTACGCAGCGTGACACGACGGCACCATAACGCGGACCTTATGGCCGCAGGGATGTCCCAATCTCGTCATGTCCACGCCCATACTCGGCGCCAACACCCGCCCGTCCCCTCGGGCGGATCCCCCCCACGATCGGAGTGGACTCGTGCAGCCCACCAGATGGATGGCCTCCGTGGCGGCCCTGGCGCTGACGGCTGGCCTCGCCGGCACGCTGGCCACCGCCGCGGCCGCCGCGCCACAGGCCCAGCCCCCCGCGCCCTCCCCGCAGGCCAGGTCCGCCGAGCGCGCGGTCGCCGCCGCCGACGCCGCGGTCCGCAGCGGCCTCGACACCCTGGTCAACTCGCCCCAGCAGCAGTACGACCGGCGCCTGGTCACCCCCTGGGTGCAGGACCTGTACTCCGTCGCCTACGAGCGCAGCTACCGCGGTCTGCCGGTCGTCGGCGGCGACGCGGTCGTCCTCGCCGACGGCGAGGGGCGGGTACGCGCCGTCCAGTCGGCCTCCGCCACCGCGATCGACGTGGCGACCACCCCCTCCGTCAGCGCCAAGGCCGCGGAGACGGTCTCGCGTGCGGAGCTGGCCAAGGTCGACAAGGTGCTCGACAGCCGGCTCGTCGTCAAGATCAAGGACGACAAGCCGGTCCTCGCCTGGGAGACCGTCCTCTCCGGCAGCACGAAGACGGCTCCCAGCAAGTTGCACGTCTTCGTGGACGCCCGCACCGGCAAGGTCGTCGACCGGCACGACGAGGTCGTCGCGGGCAGCGGCACCAGCAAGTGGAACGGCCCCAACCCGCTCAGCATCGACACCACCGCCTCGGGCGGCTCGTACACGCTGCGCGACCCGAACCGGCCCGGCCTGAGCTGCGCCGACTACAGCACCGGCAGCGTGTTCACCAAGTCCTCGGACTCCTGGGGCACGGGCAACGCGACCTCCAAGGAAACCGGCTGTACGGACCTGATGTTCGCCGCCCAGAAGCAGTGGGACATGCTGGGCCAGTGGCTGGGCCGCAACGGCGTCAGCGGCAACGGCCGCAGCTTCCCCGGCAAGGTGGGCCTGAGCGACCTCAACGCGTACTGGGACGGAAGCTCGGTCACCATCGGGCACAACAGCGCCAACGAGTGGATCGCCGGGATCGACGTGGTGGGCCACGAGTACGGCCACGCCATCGACTCCAACACCCCCGGCGGCACCAGCGGGCAGGAGGCCGGGCTCGGCGAGGGCACCGGCGACATCTTCGGCGCGCTGACCGAGGCGTACGCCAACGAGCCGGCCCCGTACGACACCCCCGACTACACCGTCGGCGAAATGATCAACCTGCAGGGCCGCGGGCCGATCCGGAACATGTACAACCCGCCGGCCGTCAACAACGACCCGGCCTGCTACAGCTCCGCGATACCCGGCACCGAGGTGCACGCGGCCGCGGGTCCCCTGAACCACTGGTTCTACCTGCTGGCCGAGGGCAGCAGCCCGGGCGGCGGCAAGCCGAACAGCCCCACCTGCAACCAGTCCACCGTCACCGGCGTGGGCGTGCAGACCGCCGGCAAGATCTTCTACGGCGGCATGCTGCTCAAGACCAGCAGCATGTCCTACAAGAAGTACCGGACGGCGACCCTCAGCTCCGCCAAGTCGCTCGACCCGGCCACCTGCAACCTGTTCAACCGGACGAAGGCCGCCTGGGACGCCATCAGCGTGCCCGCCCAGTCCGGCGACCCGACCTGCACCCCGAGCGGGCAGAACGACGACTTCTCGATGGCGCTGAACCCGTCGTCGGGCACCGTCCAGCAGGGCGCCTCGGTCACCACCACCGTGACCACCAGCACCACCACCGGCCAGGCGCAGCAGGTGACCCTCACGGCCACCGGCCTGCCGTCCGGGGTGAGCGCCTCCTTCAACCCGGCCACCGTGCAGTCCGGCCAGTCCTCGACGCTGACCCTGTCCGCCACGGCCAACGCGGCACCCGGAACCTCCACGATCACGGTCAAGGGCCAGGGCCCGGGCCTCGCGCACACCGTCGACTACGCGCTGAGCGTCGGCAGCACGCAGCCGGGGAACGACCCGCCGAACGTCAACGTGGCGAACGTGCAGGCCCACCTGGCCCAGCTGAACACGATCGCCTCGCAGAACGGCGGCAACCGCCGGGCGGGCAGCGCCGGTTACACCCAGTCCGTCGCGTACATCAAGGGCAAGCTGCAGGCGGCCGGCTACACCGTCACCGAGCAGAACTGCACCTCCTGCACCTACCCGTCCAACAACCTGATCGCGGACTGGCCCGGCGGCCCCGCCGACCAGACCGTCATGTTCGGCGCCCACCTCGACAGCGTCTCGGCGGGTCCGGGGATCAACGACAACGGCTCGGGCTCGGCGACCCTGCTGGAGAACGCGCTCGTCCTCGCGCAGAAGAACCCCACCCTGACCAAGCACGTGCGCTTCGCCTGGTGGACCGACGAGGAGCAGGGCCTGAACGGCTCGGAGTTCTACGTGGGCCGGCTCAGCAGCGCCGAGAAGGCGGCCATCAAGGGCTACTACAACTTCGACATGGTCGGCTCGCCCAACGGCGGCTACTTCATCAACAACGTCAACTCCACCACGGCCGCACCGCTGAAGGCGTACTGGGCCTCGCTGAACCTCGCCCCCGAGGAGAACACCGAGGGCCAGGGCCGCAGTGACGACTACTCCTTCCAGCAGGGCGGCATCCCCACCTCCGGCTACGCCGCCGGTGCCAGCGCCCGCAAGACCTCGGCGCAGGCGGCCAAGTGGGGCGGCACCGCGAACGCGGCGTACGACTCCTGCTACCACAGCTCCTGCGATACGACGAACAACATCAACGCGACGGTGCTGGACCGCAGCGCCGACGGGGTCGCCTACGCGATCTGGAAGCAGGCGGTCGGCGGGGACACCCCGGCGCAGGACTTCTCGATCGGCACCTCCCCGTCCGCCGGCTCCGCCGCTCCGGGCACCAGCGTCACCTCCACGGTGAACACCACCACCGTGAGCGGCAACCCGCAGACGCTCGCCCTGTCGGTCTCCGGCGCCCCGTCCGGGGTGACCGCCTCGCTCAGCCCGGCCTCCGTGCAGTCCGGCGGCTCCTCGACGCTCACCGTACAGGTCGGCGCGGCCACCACGGCGGGCACCTACACCCTGACCATCACCGGCACCGGCACGGTCGCCCACAGCACCACCTACACCCTGACCGTGGGCGGCGGGGGCACGTGCACCCCGCAGCAGGTCGTGGTCAACGGCGGCTTCGAGAGCGGCAGCAGCCCGTGGACCGCCACCGCCGGGGTCGTCACCAACCAGTCCGGCCAGGTCTCGCACGGCGGCGCGTACATGGCGTGGCTGAACGGGTACGGCGCCTCCCACACCGACAGCGCCTCGCAGTCGCTGGCGCTGCCGGCCGGCTGCGCCACGGCCCGGCTCGCGTTCTACCTCCACATCGACACCGACGAGAACGAGAGCGTGGTCTACGACCGGTTCACCGTCTCGGTGGGCGGCCAGACCCTGGAGACCCTGTCCAACCTGGACGCGGCCCCGGGCTACGTGCTCAAGAGCTATGACGTGTCCCGGTTCGCCGGCCAGACCGTCACCCTGACGTTCCAGGGCGTGGAGGACCAGTCCCTCCAGACCTCCTTCGTCGTGGACGACGTCACCCTCCAGGCGAGCTGACGCCCGCCCGGTGTCCCCGCGTCAGTACCGGCGCGGGGACATCACCTGGGGTACGGCGTCCGGGCCCTCCAGGACGCAGCGCGGGACGCCGGGTCCCGGGGTCGCCCGTACGGACACCGCGGTCGGCGGATCGGTCGGCAGTTCCACCTGCACGGTGACGGGCCGGTCGTGGTGCGTGGTGCCGTGCCCGGTCTCCTTGCCGTCGACCAGGATCTCCACGTCGACGCGGCGGCCGGTCTCGACGGTGGCGCTGACGGAGTGCCCCGCGTGATCGATGTGGAAGTGATGGCGTCGTCTCATGAGGTCGCCTCCGTCGGGGCACTGCTGAGCCTCCCCCCGTCCAGCGTAGCCGGGCCCGCCGGGGACGGCAGGTCGGGAGCGTTTTGGCCTCGGGGGCGGATCCTCAATACGATCCGGCGATGATCACAAGAAAATGGGTGGCGGCCGGGGCCTGCGGCCTGTTGGCCACTCTGGCGGTCGGGCTCTTCCCGGCGAATGCAGCCGCCGGCGAACCGGTGGCGAAGGAGTCCCCCAAGGTCGAGCTGGTCCTCGACGTCAGCGGCTCGATGCGGGCGACCGACATCGACGGCAAATCCCGGATGGCCGCGGCGAAGCAGGCGTTCAACGAGGTACTGGACGCCACGCCGGACGAGGTGCGGCTCGGGATACGGACCCTCGGGGCCACCTATCCCGGTGACGACCGCCAGCTCGGCTGCAAGGACACCAAGCAGCTCTACCCGGTCGGCAAGCTCGACCGGACCGAGGCCAAGACGGCGGTGGCCACCCTGGCCCCCACCGGCTGGACCCCGATCGGGCCGGCCCTGCTGGGCGCGGCCGAGGACCTCAAGGGCGGCGACGCCACCCGGCGGATCGTGCTCATCACCGACGGCGAGGACACCTGCGCCCCGCTCGACCCCTGCGAGGTGGCCCGTGACATCGCGGCGCAGGGCATCCACCTCGTCATCGACACGCTCGGGCTCGTCCCCGACGCCAAGACGCGCAACGAGCTCGTCTGCATCGCCGAGGCCACCGGCGGCACCTACACCTCGGTACAGCACACCGCCGAACTCTCCGGCCGCGTGAAGCAGTTGGTGGACCGGGCGGCCACGCCCGTCGTCACGCCGGTCGCCACCGAGGGAGCCAAGCAGTGCGCCGGCGCCCCGCAGCTCGGCGCGGGCCTCTACACCGACCGCGAGACCTTCGGCGAGCACCGCTGGTACCGGGTCGACGTCAAGCCCGGCCAGGAGCTGCGCGCTTCGGTGAGCGTCGCCGCCGACCGCGCCGTCAACAACGACTACGGGGTCATGCTGCGGGCGACGACCGTGCACGGCCGTGAGATCGTCCGGGGCTCGGAGGCGGGCGACGGGCGCACCGACATGATCTCGACCGGTCTTCGGTACCCGAAGGCCGAGGTCGAGGACTCCGAGGGGGACGGCGACGGGAAGGGGGCGGTGGAGACCGTCTGCCTCCAGGTCAGCAACTCCTTCTCGGCCCCCGCCTCGGTGAAGACCACGCCGGGACTGCCCGTCGAGCTCACCATCGACGTGGTGGACGGGCCCGACGACGCCTCCGACGCGGCGGCGTTCGGGCTCGGCCGCGGCTGGTGGCTGATCGGCGTGCTGGTCCTCGCCGGCCTCGTCGCCGGTCTGCTCTGGGGCTGGATCTCCCGCTGGCGTATCTCGGTCTGGAGGACCAACTGATGCGTACCGTACGCGTACTGACCGCCGCCGCCCTCGCCGCGGTCGGGATCCTCGGCCCGGCGGGCGCCGCCCTCGCGGACACCCCGTCGCCGAGCGCGAGCGCGAGCCCGGGCGCCAAGGCCTCGGGGCCGACCGAGGCGGGCACGGCCTTCCGGACCGCCACGGCGATCCGGCCGGGCCAGCGGGCCACGGCCGACGCCTCCACCGGTGACTACCTGTACTGGGTGGTCCCCCTGGATTCGGGGCAGCGGGCCACGGTCAAGGCCACGGTGAAGCTGCCTCCGGCGGCGAACCGGCACTCCGCCTCGACCTGGCAGCTCGACGTCTACGACGGCCTGCGCCGCCGCCAGGCCTGTACGTACGGCACGCAGCAGGCAGCGGCGGCCAAGGAGGCCGCCTCGGTCGAGCTGTCCTGCACCCTGCGCACCGTGCGCCCGGGGGCGGAGCCCTGGGCCAACGACCCGCTGCCGGGCAGCTACTACGTCCGCCTGACGGTGGTCGGCGTGGCCGAGGAGGACCTGGGTCTTCCCGTACGGGCCGAGGTCGAGGCCTCCACCCGGGACACGGGAGGCGCCTTCGCGGTGGACGGCGCCCTCGCCAAGCCGCTCGTGCCCGGCATCGGCAAGGCCGCCCAGGCGGGCTCCGCGAATGCGGCGCAGCCGGCGGCGGTCGGCGAACCGGCCGACGGCTGGTCCGGTGGCCGGTGGTCCGACCGCTGGATCTGGACGGCGGCGGGCGGGATCCTCGGCGCCCTCGCCGGCATCTTCGGCTACTCCCTCACCCGCGGCAGGGGCCGGCCCTCCGGGGTCCCGCCCCGCGGCTGACCGGCCCGGCGGCCACGGCACCCCGCCGTGGCCGCCGGGGCCGCGGTCCGTCCCAGGACGCTCAGTAGCCCGCCTCCGCCCGGCCCGCGTCCGCCGAGATGTCGAGGCGTCCCGGCGCGGCCGGGTCGTCCATCCCCGGCGCGATGTCCAGGCGCCCCGCCCCGACCCGGGCCGTGACCCGGAACCGGGTGGCCGCGGGCACCGTGAGCCGGACCCGGCCCGTTCCCGCCCGGGCGGTGACCCGATCCGGCGGCGCGGCGAAGCGCGCGACGGCCGAGCCCGCCCCGGCCCGGATCTCGGCCTGCGCCGAGCTGAGCCCCGAGGCGTCGAGCGAGCCCGAGCCGACGCTCGCCCGCAGCGGCCCGCGCAGCGCGCTCAGCAGCAGCGTCCCGGCGCCGACCTCGGCGTCGACGGAGCCGCCGAGCCCGCTGATCGCCACCGTGCCCGAACCCGCCGTCACCTTCACCGGGATCCCGGCGGGCACGGTGACGCCCAGGTCGACCGAGCAGCCGAATCCGGAGGCCACGAGGTCGGCGACCGCCGGGCAGCGCGGGGTCAGCCGCAGCGTGTCTCCGAGCCAGCTCTCCTCGATCTCCGGGGCCGCCGCCGACCAGCGCACCCGCGCCTCGTAGGCCACCCGCCCGTCGGACCGGGGGGTGAGGCGCACATCGGCGCCGCCGGCGTCGATCTCCACGGCGGAGACGGGCCGTTCGCCGCTGCCGCCGCTCAGCGTCCCGCTCTCGGTGGAGGCGTACGCCCAGACCTGCCGGGCGGCCGGGGCGACGACGAGCACGGCGCTCAGGGCGGCGACCACGATCCAGGCCGTGCGCCGCGGGCGCCGCCCGCGCCCGGCGCCCCCACCGTCCCCGCCGTCCCCGCCGTCCCCGCCGCCCTTCACGAGGCTCCGTCCAGGAAGCGCAGGACCGCCAGCACCCGCCGGTGGTCGCCGTCCGCCTGCGGCAGGTCCAGCTTGGCGAGGATGTTGTTGATGTGTTTGGCGACCGCGCTCTCGCCGACCACGAGCTGCGCCGCGATGCCCGCGTTGGAGCGCCCCTCCGCCATCAGCGCGAGCACCTCCCGCTCGCGCGGGGTGAGCCGCTCCAGGGGGTCGATGCCCCCGCGGCGCAGCAGCAGCTGCGAGACGACCTGCGGGTCGAGTGCGGTACCGCCGGCCGCGACCCTGCGGACGGCGTCGATGAACTCCTCCACGTCGGCGACCCGTTGCTTGAGCAGGTACCCGATGCCCCCGTCCTGACCGGCCAGCAGATCGGCGGCGTAGCGCTCCTCCACGTACTGCGACAGGAGCAGGACCGAGGTGCCGGGCCACTGCCTGCGGATCATCAGGGCCGCCCGTACGCCCTCGTCGGTGAATCCGGGCGGCATGCGGACGTCGACCAGGGCGAGGTCGGGTTCGTGCTCGGCGACGGCGGCGAGCAGCCCCTCGGCGTCCCCGGTCTCCGCGGCCACCTCGAATCCCGCCATTTCGAGGACCTTGACGAGCCCTATTCGCAGCAGCACCGAGTCCTCGGCGATCACAGCCCGCACGGCAGCTCCACAGTCACGACGGTCGGGCCCCCGGAGGGGCTGTTGATCAAGATGGTTCCGTCGACCGACCCTACGCGTTTGCGCAGGCCCACCAGTCCGGTACCGCCGGCCGGATCCGCGCCGCCCACCCCGTCGTCGGTGACGGTGATGCGCAGCAGGTCGCCGTCCCGGCGGGCATCCACGTGACAGCGCGAGGCCTTGGCGTGTTTGGCCACGTTGGCGAGGGCCTCGGAGACGACGAAGTAGGCGACGGCCTCGACGGTGGGGCCGGGGCGGCGCTCCAGCTCCACGGTCAGTTCGACGGGCAGGGGCGCCCGGGCCGCGATGCCGGAGAGGGCCGCGTCGAGTCCCCGGTCCTCCAGGACCGCCGGGTGCAGCCCGCGCACGAGGCTGTTGAGCTCCTCGATGGCCTCCTTGGCCTCCCGGTGGGCCTCGTCGATCACGGCCTTGGCCTCGGGCGGCAGGTCCGTGAGCGTGGCGCGGGCGATCCCGAGGTTCATGGCGAGCGCGACCAGCCGCTGCTGGGCTCCGTCGTGCAAGTCCCTTTCGATCCGCCTGCGTTCGAGGTCGGCGGCGTCCAGGACGCCGGCCCGGCTCACGGCGAGGTCCTCGACGCGGCGTGCCAACTCCTTGGCCCGGCTCGGGCCGAGGAGGGCGGCCGCGGCGAAGGAGTCGAGCCGCGCGAGGGCGGCGGCGAGCCAGGGGGTGGCGAGCAGCAGCAGGCAGCCCAGCACGGTGACGGTGTCGTAGCGCCGGGTCCAGCCCGTGCCGCCGGTGTCGAGGGGCAGCAGCCAGAGCCAGCCGTAGACGGTGGCAGCGGCGAACCCGCAGGCCCAGGCGAGGACGGTCAGCGCCCCGCCGATGGCGGCGAGCGGGCTGAGCAGCAGGTGGTAGCCGTACTGGCGCCAGGTCGACTCGGAGCGCAGCCGTGCGAGCAGCGCCCCCGGGCGCAGGGGCCGGTCCCCGTACGAGACGGCCGGGATCTCCTGCTCCAGCAGCTCCCGGAAGCGGCTGCGCTGGAGCCGGGTGAGCAGCGGGGTCAGGCCCAGCAGTACGAGCAGTGTGAACGGGGCGGCCTTGAAGAACACGAACGCGGCCACGGCGGGCAGGGCCATCGGGACCCCGGCGGCGGTGAACGCGGTACTGCGCCAGGCCCACGACGACCAGGGCGCGTGGTCGGCGGTCCAGCGTGTGGTACGCCTCAGCGCCCCGGAAACTCCCATACCCGTACGGTAATCGCACTGGTCAGGGCCGCTCCATCACCCTGGTGCCCGGCCGGGGGTGTAGCCAGTGCCACCCCCGGTTCGGACGGTGCCGCTACTGATTCCGCTCCCCCGCGCGGCCAGAGTGATCTTCGTGCCCGGGGGACCGACCGCCGGGGCCGGAAGGAGCTCCCGCGCCATGACCCTCGTCGCCCCGCGCTTCCAGACCCGCCGCACGCCCCGGCCCCGGCTCGCCACGCTGCTGACCGGCGCCGGCGTGGCGCTGGTGCCGTGGATGGTGGTGCTCGCCAAGACGCTGCCGCACACGGCGGAGGTCTCCAACTGGTCGACGGCCTGGATCGGGCTGGACGCCATGCTGGCGGCCGGCCTGGGCGGTACCGGTCTGCTGCTGGGCCGCCACGATCCCCGTGCGGCGCCCCTGGCCGCCGCGACGGCCGCGCTGCTGGTGATGGACGCCTGGTTCGACGTGACGACCGCGGCCTCCGGCGGCGCCCGGGCGACGGCGGTGGCCCTGGCGGTGTGCGCGGAGCTGCCCCTGGCGGCGCTCTGCGCGGCGGTGGCGGCCCGCCGCCCGGTGTTCTAGCGTCGAAAGGGCGGGGTGCCCGCCGCGGCGGCCGTTCCGCCCGAGTGCCCGCCGCGCCGCCCCCGTCCGTGGCCCGGCGCACCCGCGGGCCGCGTGAGCGACCGAGAGAGCAGGTGCGTCCGTATGCGTCCGTCGGCCCGTATCCCCAGCGTCCTCGCCGGTTTCGTCCTCGTCGCCGGTGGTGCCTTCTTCGCCGCCCCGGCCGCCGGCGCGGCCGCCCCCACCAGCGTCCAGCAGTGCGAGCAGTACATCACGCAGCACGGCAAGCAGCTCAAGGACGGCGTGGGGCAGGCCTGCTACGAGGGCCAGATCGGCAACCAGACCAGCTGCGCCGCGAGCCTGAAGGCCATCGGCTTCTCCTCGGACGTCGCGTCCGGGGCCTGCCGCGCTGCCCATTAGGAGCGGCCCCGCGGATCAGACCGGGTGGCCGTTCTCGTCGGTGGGTTCCTTCTGCGTGGAGAACCTGGAGACGAACACGTCGAAGAGTCCGTCCGGGCGCCGGGTGAGCGTGGCCCCGTCCTGCCAGATGCCGTTGTCCGGCCACCACTGGCTGCCGTACGGATCGCCCTGGTTCTGATGGACGTTGTGCATGCCGAGCCCCTCGTCGAAGGGCTCGCCGAAGACCAGGACGGGCCGGCCGGCGACGAGGATCGGCTCCAGCGCGGCCGAGGCCTCCAGGTAGGAGCCCGAGACCCAGGGCCGGGGCGGGTGGAGCCGGTCCAGGATCCGCTGGAACCACCGCGGCGGGTGGCCGCCGAGGAGACAGCCGGGGCGGTCCGCGAGCGCCGGGTGGCGCAGGTAGTCGAGCGCGCCGGATCCGGAGGTCCGGGCGAGGTCGTGGTATCCGGGCGCGGGTGACGCGACGGGATCGAGCACCGAGGCGTGCAGGGTGAACACCTTCCACTGCACGCCGACGGCGGAGTGTTTGCTGTCCACGTCGATGGCGCATGCGTAGCGCCCGGCGGGCGCGTCGACCTCCAGGTGGACGTGGAACCAGCGGCCCTGGTCATCGGGCCGGTCACGGAAGTGGCGGTGCAGGGTTCCGGACAGCACTCCGTAGTTTTCGAGCGGCATGGCGCCAGTGAACCACCCGGGCCGCCCGGCGGCGGCCGCCCTCGGGCGTGTCCCGGCGATCCCCGGCCGCGTCCCGCGATCTCCCGCCCCATGGCGAACACTTGACGCAACGTTGACTCCTTGCGGAGCGAGCCGCGGCGGGCCCGGTGGCTACCGTCCCTGCCATGCCCCTTCCTCCTCCCCTCCCGGTCCTCCCGTACCGCAAGCCGACCCGCGGGCGCGACTACTGGGTCCTGGACGACGTACTGCCCGACCCGGACGCGGTACGGGAGCGCTGCCTGGCCAAGGACGACTGGACCGAGGGCTACCCGCACAAGCCCGAGAGCTGGCCGGGGCTGCGCGCGATGCCGGGTCTGGAGCCCGATGAACTGGCCCTGGTGGAACGGCTGGTGCGCAAGGTGACCGGCGCGCCGAAGATCTGGGCCGAACGGCCCGCGGGCGGCGGGACGTTCAACCACAACTGCGTCCAGGTGGTCGGCGAAGGTGAGTCCGAGTCGCGCCCGCACACCGACTCGCGGAGCCTGTGCCGCTACGCCGCCGTGCTCTACCTCAACCCGAAGGTGCCCAAGGACTGCGGGACCAGCTTCTACCGGCAGAGCCTGCCCGGCGGCGCCCTGGGCGGCAACCAGGTGATCGCACCGCACAACAACCTGGTCGACGCGCTGGGCACCCGCTTCGTCTCCCCGGACTCCTTCACCGAGGACGTACGGGTCCCCCACCGCGCCAACCGCCTGCTGCTCTACCACGCGAACCTGATCCACAGCGCCACCGGCTACTGGGGCAGCACTCTGGAGGAGAAGCGGATGACGGCCGTCTTCTTCTGGAAGGCGTAACGCCGCGCCGGGCCCCGGGGCGGACGGTTCAGCGCCGGACCGTACGGACGCGCTCCGCCCCGGGCGACGGCGCCTGGGCGGGGACCGCGGGGACCGCCGGCGGCTGCGCGGACATCCGGCGGATGTCGTGCACGGCGCGCCGCAGTCCGGCGCGCAGGCGGCGGCCCAGGGGGCGCTCTATCAGCCGGTGGACGATCCAGGCGAGCACCACCATGAAGGCGGTCACGCCCAGGACGAGGGGGACGGGCCGCACCTCGCGGCGGAAGTGGTGGATGAACGTCAGCCCGGCCATCATGTGAATGAGGTACAGCGGATAGGTGACCGCTCCCGCGTGCCCCAGCCAGCGCCACCGGACGCGGTCGAAGGCGCCGAGGGCGATCCCCGCCATGACGAGGAACCCGCAGGCGATGACGGCGTGGGCCGGCCAGACCGGCGTGTGGGCGGCCACGCCGCGCCCCAGGTTGCTGATCATGCGGCCCTGGACGTAGCTCTGCGCGAGGACGAACTGGAGGCCGGCGATCCCCCACAGCACGGCATTGGGCCCGAACCGGCGCATGAGGTAGAAGGCGATCCCCGCGATGAAGTACGGCGAGAACGTCGGGATCGCGAAGAAGGACAGCACTCCGCTGTCGGCGGTGGGCGCCACCACGCCGGCCACGGTCCACACCGTGCAGAACACCACGCAGTTGCGGTAGGTGACCCCGCGCACGACGACCAGCGCGAACAGGGCGTAGAACTTCAGCTCGACGAAGAGGGTCCAGTACGCGTCGTCGATGTGCGGCACCTTCATGCCGCCCTGGAGCATGGACAGGTTCACCACGACGTCGCTGAACGCCTTGACCCCGCGCACCTCCGGCCAGGCGAACAGGACGCCGGCCGTGAACAGGACGGCCGCCCAGTAGGCCGGGAAGAGGCGGGAGATGCGCGAGGCGGCGAACTCGCCCACGCCACGGCCCCAGGCACTCATGCAGATGACGAACCCGCTGACGACGAAGAAGATCTCGACGCCCAGCCAGCCGTAGGCGGCGCAGGCGCTCGCGACGGGGAAGACGGAGGCGGCCGGCTCTCCCCAGCCGCTGTCGAGCGCCAGGTAGTGGTAGCACAGGACGGCCAGCGCGGCGAGGATCCGGACGCCGTCCAGGGCGGCCAGACGGGCGCCGCCGCCCGGCACGGCCCCCGGCCCTGGGTGTCCGATGGCTCTCGACGCGCTCATACCGTGGCTGCCGCTTCCCTGGATGACTGTCCGATGAACGGATTTGATCAACCGGCACCCTACCGGGCACCTCGGACGACCACCCCTGCCCGCCGGACGAGGTGTGACGGAAGTCTGACGGACCGCCCCCGGGCCTGGTGCGGACGCGGCGGCGGTGGTCGAATCGGGCCGTGAGCCCAGCACCCGCAGCCGTACCCGCACCACAGCCGCCGCCCGAGCCCGACCCCGACGCCCAGGGCGCGCCGATCGGGCGCCGCCTGGTCCTCGGCATGCTCGGGCTCGGCGCCGCCGGGCTGGCCACCGCCCCGTACCTCCAGGGCGGCTTCGAGGCCCTCCTCGGCGCGGCGTCCACCAAAGACCCCACGGGCCTGACCGGCCTGCTGCCGAACGGAGGCGGGTTCCGCTACTACTCGGTGGCCTCCTCCGTACCCGAGCGCGGCCCCGGCGACTACCGGCTCACCGTCGACGGCCTGGTCGACCGCCCCGCGACGTACACCCTCGACGCGCTCCGGGCCCTCCCGCAGACCCGGGTCGTACGGGACGTGCAGTGCGTCACCGGCTGGCGGGTTCCCGGCACGCCCTTCGAGGGGGTCCCGCTGGCGCGGCTGCTCGACGCGGCCGGGGTCCGCCCCGAGGCGCGGGCCGTCCGCTTCAGCTGCTTCGACGGCACCTATACGGAGTCGCTCACCCTCCCCCAGGCCCGCCGGGACGACGTCCTGGTGGCGATGCGCATGCAGGACAAGCCGCTGAGCCACTCGCACGGCGGTCCCGTCCGCCTCTACGTCGCCCCGATGTACTTCTACAAGTCCGCGAAGTGGCTCTCCGGCATCACCCTCACCCGTGACGTGGAGCCCGGCTACTGGGAGGACCTCGGGTACGAGGTCGACGCCTGGGTCGGCCGGTCGAACGGACGCGACGATGCCCCGACCGTCTGATCCGGTGCCGCGGAGTGCCGCGCACACCGGGGGCACAGAACGCACAGAGCGCACAGCGGGCACAGCGGGCGCAGCGGCCACCGACCGCATCCGCCGGTTCAGTGGCGCCGAGCGGTGGATCCACCGCTCCACGGCCGCGCTGATGGGCCTCTGCGTCGCCTCCGCCGCCTGCCTGTACCTGCCCGCGCTCGCCGAACTCGTCGGCCGCCGCCACCTCGTCGTCACCGTCCACGTCTGGTCCGGGCTGCTGCTCGTCGTGCCGTTCGTCCTGGGGCTCGCCTCACGGGCGTTCCGCGCCGATCTGCGGCGCCTGGGCCGGTTCGGCCCGCACGACGGGGTCTGGCTGCGGGCCGCCCTGCGGCGCGACCGGGTGACCCGGCGGCCCGCCGGGAAGTTCAACGCCGGGCAGAAGGTGTACGCGGGCTGGCTGGCCGGGGCGGTGCTGGTGATGGCGGGCACCGGGGCGCTCATGTGGTGGACCGGCCTCGTCCCGCTGGCCCGGCGCACGGCCGCCACCTTCGTCCACGACTGGCTGGCCCTGGCCGTCGCCGTCGTGCTCGCCGCGCACGTGGGCAAGGCGCTCGCCGACCCCGAGGCGCGCCGGGGCCTGCGTACCGGCTCGGTCGCTCGCGCCTGGGCCGAGCGCGAGCATCCGCTGTGGCGGCACGAACGGCACCAGCGGCACCAGCGGCACCAGCGGGACGAGCGGGGCGAGGAGTGAGCGGGGCGCGGGGCCGGCCGACGCGGATCGCGCGCCGGCCGGCCCCGCTCCGGTCGACGTCAGCCGCCGTCGCGCACCGCGACGATGCCGTTGAAGACGCCCACGTACGCGGTGCCGTCGGGCCCGAGCGTGATCGGCGCCCAGTTGTTGTCGTACAGCGGCCCGGTGCCGGTCAGCTGCCGCCAGCGGCGCTCACCGGTGCGGAAGTCCACCGCCGTCAGGTACCAGGCGTCGATCCCCCAGGCGTTGGGCTCCTTCTCGTAGAAGTAGAGCAGCCCGTTCCCGGTGGAGAGCTTGGGGACCACGGAGGGTGAGCGGATCGCGCTCTGCCACACGGTGTCGCAGCCGCTGCCGTCGGCGCGCACGTCGATCCGGCTGACGCCGCCGACGACGGACTTGCCGAGGAGCAGGCTGGTGACGTTCTCGTAGCCGTAGTTGTTCTCGACGACGATGCTGTTGCCCCAGGTGATGAGGGAGTTGTCGGTGGTCGAGGCGCCGCTGCCGAACACCGGCACCGTGCAGACGAGCCGCCGGCCGGCCGGGACGTCCGCGCCCCGCCGGTAGACGAGGACGTTCATCCGGTCGTCGGCGTTGTCGGTGATGGCGACGTAGCCGTTGCCGAAGAGGTCGGGGGTGGTGCCCGAACCCTGGTTCACGGAGCCGGGCTTGGTTCCCGTGCCGCGGTCGTAGGTCTGGCGCCACTGCACCTCGGGGGTGCCGTCGGCGGCGGCGCGGAAGCTGTAGAGCGCGTGGTCGGAGACGATGGAGACGCCGTCCTCGGCGACGGAGAAGGAGTTCTGGATCTCCTCCCCCTGGAGCCGGATCGAGCGGATCTGTGAGGTCGCCGGGTCCACGGTGCCCACGCGGCCCTGGCGGGTGACCCACCAGATGCGGCCGTTCCAGTCGGGCATCACGGAGGTGACGGGGTCGCAGGTGCCGCTGGGCCACAGGTTGGTCCAGCTGACGCAGTCGTGGGGGACCTGGCCGGTGAGGTCCCAGTCGTCGTCGACGGCGAACGTCCAGCCGCCGTCCGGCCGCTGCGTGTGCGAGAGGCGCAGGATGTGCTGGCGGGAGTCGGCCAGCACGGCCCGGTCCTGGTTGTCCAGGTAGAAGTAGGCGCCGCCCGAGGTGTCCTTGAACATCTTCGAGAAGTCGAGCGAGGTGATCGCCTCGACCGTCGAGGAACGCTGCGGGAGCTGGTACTCCGCGAGCGTGGCGAGCGTACGGGGCTCCAGGAGCTTGACCTTGAACCCGGTGAAGGTGCCGCAGACGGTGACCAGGCGGCCGCCCGCGTCGAAGGTGGCGGTGGCGCACTCGCCGCCGAGGGCCGCGATCTTCTCGCTGGTGACCTGCGGGTTCCTGCCGAGCGGGCCGGACCACGGCGAGGTGGCGCTGCCGGCCGCGTCGGAATGCATGCCGCTGCGGCCGTTGGGCGCGAGGAAGGGGTGCTGGGGCGGGGCCTCGCCCGGCAGCGGGACGGCGCCCGCGGGGGCGCCGTCGTAGTGGCTGACCAGGCGGTGGCCGGGGGCCTGGGGTATCTCCGCGGCCTGCGCCGGGGAGATCCCGTACATCGCGGTGAACACGATGAGGGCCGGGACCACGGCGCAGTTCAGCGCTCTTCGGAACATCCGAACCTCCTCCGTTCTCTTCAGTGTTATTGACAGTGCGTATGACATCGCGCCGCCGCCAGACGCTAGATCGCCCGGCCTGAGGAGTCCATGGAGGTGTCGGATGATTCATGAAGGCGCAACAGTTGATCGTTTCGCGCCGGACGGAGCGGCTTACGGGCGCAGGCCGGAGACCACCTCGGCGGTGGCCGACAGGCCGTCGTGGATGGTCGCCGCCATGCTGCTGCTCGCCAGGTAGAAGCCGAGCAGGGCGCAGACGAGGGCGTGGGAGAACTTGAGGCCGCCGCTGCGCATGAAGATCCACGCGAGGACGAGGAGCAGCACGACCACGGAGAGCGAGATCACCATCGTTACCTCCTGAGAGCGGCGCCCATCGTGGCGCAGCAGGGGGTGCCTTCGGGCGAAACCCGTGTCCGCCGTACGGGTGTTGACCGTCCGTGACGGGCGATCAGTGCTTGACGATCTCGTTCCAGAGGGTCGTACGGTCGCACCAGCGGTCGAGCAGGACCGGATCGTGGCCCACCGCCAGGAGTCCGGCCCCGGTATCGGCGCGGTACTCCTCGACCACTCCCACCAGGGCGGCCGTGGTGGAGGCGTCCAGCATCGCGGTCATCTCGTCGCAGACGAGCCAGCGCGGACGCAGCACCAGGGCGCGGGCCAGACAGGCCCGTTGCAGCTGGCCGTCGCTGACCTCGTGGGGGCGCCGGCCGAGCAGATCGGCGCCCAGTCCGACACGCGCGGCCAACTCGGGGACCGCCCGGTCCACTTCCCCGCGCCGGCCCGTCGCCCGGAGCGGTTCCGCGACGAGGTCGCGCAGCCGCAGGCGGGGGTCGGCGGAGAGCCGGGGCTGCTGGAAGACGACGCCGACCTGGGCGCGCAGGGAGCGCGGGGCCCGGTGCCGGAAGCCGGTCACGGGTGCGCCGTCGAAGGTCACGGTCCCCCGGTCGGGGCGGTGCAGCAGGGCGGCGACCCGGGCGAGGGTGGACTTGCCGCAGCCGCTGGGCCCGAGGAGGCCGACGGATTCGCCGGGCCGGAGCGTGAGGTGCGCGTCGCGCACGACGGGGCGGCGGTGGTCGTAGCCGGCGGTGATGTGGTGGAGCTCAAGCATGGTGACAGGCCACCCCTTCGAGGAGCGGGGGCCGCTGCGCGCGGCAGGTCGCGTCGGCGCGGGCGCAGCGGGCGGCGAAGGCGCAGCCGGGCGGGAGCGCGCCGAGCTCGGGCGGGGCGCCGGGGACGGGGGTGAAGGCCCGCTCGGGCAGGGCGTCGAGGAGGCCGCGCGCGTAGGGGTGGCGGGGGCCGGACGCGCCGAAGAAGGCGGCGGCGGGGGTGATCTCCACGATCCGGCCGGCGTACATGACGGCGACGGTGTCGGCGATCCGTTCGGCGGCCGCCAGATCGTGCGTGATCATCAGCAGCGCGCGCCCGGCCTCCCGGGTGTGGGAGCGCAGTTCGTCCACGGTGCGGTGGACGAGGTCCCGGTCGAGGCCGGTGGTCGGCTCGTCGGCGAGCAACAGCGGGGCGTCGCCGACGAGCGCGAGGGCGGTGGCGGCCCGCTGGGCGAGTCCGCCGGAGAGTTCGTGGGGGTACCGGTCGAGGTGGGTGGCGGGAAACGCGGCCCGCTCGGCCGCGGCCCGGGCAGCGTCGCGCAGCGCGGCCCCGCCCCGCGTCCGGGCCCGCGTCCGCGCCCGCGTCCGGCCGGCCAGCTCCCGGACGGTCTCCTCCAGGTGGGAGCGGATCGTGCGGACCGGGGTGAGGTGCGCGGCGGGGCTCTGCGGGACCAGGCCGACGCGGCGGCCCCGTACGGTGCGGGCGAGCGTGCGCTCGTCGGCGGCGAGCACGTCCAGACCGTCGGCGAGGCGGGCCGATCCGGCGGTCTCGGCGTTGGCGGGGAGCAGGCCGAGCAGGGCGGAGGCGAGGACGGACTTGCCGCAGCCGCTCTCCCCGACGAGGGCGAGGCACTCGCCGGCGGCGAGCGTGAAGGTGGCGTCGCTGACGGCCTCGACGTACCGCCCGCCCTCCATCCGGAAGCGCACGGACAGCCGGTCCACGCCGAGGACGGGCGGTGTCGGCAGAGCGGTGGTCACAGGGTCGGCTCCGAGCGGCGGCGGGGGTTCAGGTGGTCGCGCCAGGCGCCCGCGAGTCCGGCGACGGCCAGGGTCGGGAGGACCAGGAGGAGGCCGGGGAAAAGGGTGGGCCACCAGTCCCCGGCGAGCAGCGAGCCGCGCGCCGTCTGGACGAGGTTGCCCAGGCTGGCCTGGTGGGCGGGGAGCCCGAGGCCGAGGAAGGAGAGCGCCGACTCGTGCCACATCGCGTGCGGGATCATCAGCACCGCGGCCAGCCCCGCCTGCGGCAGCACGGCCGGGACCAGGTGGCGCAGGGTCACGCGCAGGCGCGAGGCCCCGCCCGAGATCGCCGCGTCGAGATACGGACGGGAGCGCAGCGACAGCACCTCGGCCCGGACGATCCGCGCCGTCGACAGCCAGTGGGTGAGCGCCACGGACACGACGACCGGCCACACCCCCGGCCGGAACATCGCCACGATGAAGACGCCCAGCAGCAGGTGCGGTATGGACGCCAGGGTATCGACGGCCCGCATCACCAGCCGGTCCGTCCACCCGCCGAGCACCCCCGCGGCCGCGCCCACGGCCGTGCCGATCACGGTGGCGACCAGCGCGGCGACGAGGCCGACCAGGAGCGAGACCCGCAGTCCGTAGACGCAGCGCAGGAGCAGGTCGCGGCCCACGTCGTCGGTGCCGAAGGGGTGCGCCCACGAAGGTGGTTGGAGTTTCATCGACAAATCGACCGCCTGCTGGTCCAGCTGCGCGAGGGGCGGAACCAGCAGCACCGCCAGGGCGATCACGGCCACCGCCACCGCCGAGGTGCGCACCCGCAGGGTCCGCGTCGAACGCCCCGCCCGGCCGGCGGACTTCCACACGAGCTCAGCCATCGAAGCCCACCCGCGGGTCCGCAAGGCCGTACAGCAGGTCGGAGAGGAGGTTCCCGGCGAGGACGGCGGCCGTCGCCAGTACGGTCAGCGCCGCCAGCAGCGGGAAGTCCACCGAGGTCGCCGCCTGCACGGTGGCCGCCGCGATGCCGGGCCAGCTGAACACGGTCTCCACGAGCAGCGCGCCGGTGATCAGCTCGGGCACGCGCGAGCCGATCAGCGTCAGCATCGGGAGCATGCCGGCGCGCAGCCCGTGGCCCAGCAGCACCCTCCGCTCGCCGATGCCCCGCGCCCGGGCCCCCCGTACGGGGTCCTCGTCCAGGGCGTCTGCCACGCCTTGGCGGACGTACAGGAAGAACCAGGGCAGTTGGGAGAGGCCCAGCACCAGGGCGGGCAGGACCAGGTGGCGGACCACCTGGTCCGCGGTGACCGCGTCACTGCCCGCGTCGCTCAGCCCGCCCGACGGCAGCACGCCGAGGTGTACGGAGAAGAACCAGATGGCGAGCAGGCCGAGCCAGAAGGCGGGGGCCGCCTCCAGCGTGTAGGCGAGCGAGGACACCACCCGGTCCAGCGGGCCCCCGCGGCGCCGGGCCGCGAGGACGCCGAGCGCCGTCCCGGCGAGCACCGCAACCGCGAATGCAGTGGCGGCGAGCAGCGCCGACCAGCCGAGCCGCTCGGCGATGACCTCGGCCACCGGACGGCGCATGACGGAGGAGGTCCCGAGGTCGCCGGTCAGCGCCGAGGTCAGCCAGTCCCACCAGCGCCCCGAGAGCGGCCGGTCCACGCCCAGGTTGGCCCGCAGCTGGTCGAGTTCGGCCTGCGAGGCCGTGAGGCCCGCCGTGCCGGCGTACGCCTTGACCGGATCGAAGGGGGACAGCTCGGCGACGGCGAAGACCCCGAAGGTCACGGCGAGCAGGACCGGGAGGGCGAGCAGGGTGCGCCGCCCGGCCATCCGCGCCATCGGCCCCCAGGGCAGCCGCGGGGAGCGCGCGGGCCGGGTGTTCATCGGGGGCGGCTCACTTCTGCTCGGGCTTCCAGGACTCGACGTTCCACCAGGGGCCGGCGCCCAGGCCGTGGTCGTGCGGTTCGACCTGGGTGGTGAGCCCGACCCACTTGTCGTTCACGACGTACAGGTGGTCGATGTGGGTGAGGAAGACGTAGCCGGGGTTCTTGACCAGCTCGCGCTGGACGGTGTCGTACGCGGCCTTGCGGACGGCCGGGTCGCCGCTGCGGCGGGCGTCGTCCAGGGCGCGGTCGACGGTCCGGTTGTCGTACCGGGCCATGTTGTTGAAGCCGTCGCCGCCGAGGGAGGACTGGAGCAGCAGGTACTGGTCGAAGTCGGGGTCGGCCGGGGAGCCGCCGCCCGCGAGGACGGCGTCGGTCTTCATCCGGGGCTCGATGACCTCCCAGGTCCCGGACTCGGTCTTGACCTCGATGCCGGCCTTCTTGGCGTCGGAGGCGAAGGCCAGCGCGTGGTCCTGGCGGATCTTGTCGCCGGAGGTGTACCAGAGGGGGAAGGAGGCGCGGACCCCGTCCCTGGCGCGGATGCCGTCCTCGCCCGCCTTCCAGCCGGCGTCGTCGAGGATCCTCTTCGCCCGGTCGAGGTCGTACGCGCGCTCGGTGCCGGCGGTGAACCAGGGGCTGCCGGTGGGGACGGGCCCGTAGGCGGGCTTGCCCGCGCCCGCCAGCAGCTTGTCGACCATGGTGGTCCGGTCCACGGCGATGTCCAGCGCCTGGCGGACGGCCGGGTCGCCGGTGACCGGGTGGTGGGTCGGCAGGGTCACGTTGCGGTAGTCGAAGGACTTCGCGGCGTACGTGGTGCGCGCCTTGTCGTCCTTGAAGCCCTTGGCGAGGTCCGGCGGCAGGATCGCCGCGTCGAGCTCGCCGGAGCGCAGCCGGGTGGCGCGTACGTCGTCGTCCTTGATGACGGCCATGGTGAACTTCTTCACCGCGGGCTCGCCGCCCCAGTACGCCGGATTCGCCGTGAAGCTGAGCTTCTCGCCCCTTGACCAGGCGGCGAGCACGTACGGTCCGGTACCGACCGGTTTGGCGGTGAACTCGCCGCTGTTGACGTCCTGGCGGCCCGCGATGTGCTCGGGAGCGATCGGCAGCACGGTGCGCTCGGCGAACGGCGCGTACGGGTACTTCAGCGTGAAGACGACGGCGTCGGGGCCCTGTTCCTCGACCTCGGCGATCGCGTCGAGCTCGGTCTTCGAGGCGTTGTTCGTCTTCGCGTCGAGGATCGTGCGGTACGTGAAGACGACGTCCTTGGCCGTGAAGGGCGCCCCGTCGCTGAACTTCACGCCCCGGCGCAGCCTGTACGTGTACGTGAGCCCGTCGGCGGAGACCTCGGGCAGGGCTTCGGCCAGCGCGGGCTTCAGCTTCATGTCCGCGTCGTGCGTGAGCAGCCCGTCGAAGATCTTGGAGTTGCCGTCCTTGCCGTAGCCCAGCAACGGGCTGAGGGTCTCGGGCTCGTTCGCGATGCCGACCACGGCCGCGTCGGCGCCCCCGCCGGCAGCGGAGCCGGGGGCGGAGCAGGCCGCCACGCCCGTGATGAGTGCGGCGGCCAGCGTCGCCCTGGCCCCTCCCCGTGCTGTCCGGGCCGTCATGCTGTGCACATCCTGTATTGCCGTTCTCGTATTGCCGTTTTCGAGCAGTTCGTGATCGACCGCTATTGCAAAGAGATCGCAATAATGCCAGACGGGATCAGAAGAACACGAACCCGGTCACATCGGCCCGCGGCCGGGGTCCGCCGCGCACGGGGCTTGCCGCGCCACCCGCACCCGTGCCATATATGTCTAGACCTTTACCAGGAAGCGGAAGCCGAGGAAGGCCCCCCGTGCGACGCACCGCGCCCCTGCTCGCCCTCTGCCTGGCCGCCACCGGGCTCACCTCCTGCTCCTCCGCCGACACGACGCCCCCGGCGGCCCCCGCCGGGATCACCGCCCAGGCCGGCAGCGCCACCTCCGTCCACGTCATGTGGCAGGCGGCGGACCCGGCCGACGCCGTGACCAACTACCAGGTCTTCCAGGCGGACCGGCTGGTGCGCGAACTCCCGGCCGACAAGACGATGGTGGACGTCACCGGCCTGACCCCGCAGACCGCCTACGCCTTCACGGTCCGGGCCCGCGACGCCGCCGGGAACACCTCCGCCCCCAGCGCCTCCGCCCGGGCCACCACCCCGGCCGACAAGCCCGAGGACCGCCAGGCCCCCACCGCCCCCGCCCGCACCACGGGCCGGGCCGACGGGCCCCGGTCCGCCACGCTCTCCTGGGCCCCGGCGAGCGACGACACCGGCGTGACCGCGTACGACGTCTACCAGGGCGGCGTCCGGATCCACACGACCGGCCCCGGCGAGACCTCCACCACCCTGACCGGCCTCCAGCCCGACACCGCCTACACCTTCACCGTCCGGGCCCGCGACGGAGCGGACAACTCCTCCCCCGACGGACCGCCGGTGGACGTGACCACCACGCCCTCCGCCGGGCAGGGCCCGGGCACCGCGCCCGCCGAGTTCACCGCGACCGCCTCCCCCGGCGCCGTCACGCTGACGTGGACCGCCCCGGACACCGGCCGCCCGACCACCGCGTACGAACTCCACGTCAACGGAAAGCCCGTCACCGTCATCCAGTTCGGCGCCGGCGCCGTGCCCGCCTCAGGAGCCGCAGGGGTGGAGCACCGGCTCACCGTGACCGAACCGGCCGGCACCCGGTGGACGCTCAAACTGCGCGCCCGCCTGCCCGACGGCAACTGGGGCGCCTTCTCGGCGGAGCGGAGCATCGTACTCGTGGCGTGAGCCACGCGGCAGCCCGTCGGCGAGGTGACGGCAATCCGGACGGAACGGCACGGCCGGGCCATAAGATCGCGCACAATACACCCGTGTTCGGTGAGTGCGCGTTCAACAGAAAACGGCCGGATTCCCCGGAGGCCGACGGCGATCCCGAGTCGGCTCCGTGCCCCTCGCCGGGAAACCTGCCGCCCGACCCCCCGGGCTTCGTCGGCCGGGAGAGCGAACTCGCCGAGCTCCACGGCCTGTTGCGCTCCCGCAGGCTGACCACCCTCACCGGCGTCGGCGGCGTCGGCAAGTCCCGCCTCGCCCTGCGCGCCGTCAGCGATCGCGTACAGGCCCGTCCCGACGGGGTCTGGTGGGTGGAGCTCTCGCCGCTGCGCGACCCCGCCCTGCTCACCATGACCGTCGCCCACGCGGTGGGCCTGGCCGACCACTCCGCCCGCCCCCTCGACGAGGAGCTGTGCGCGTGGATGGCCGACAAGGACCTGCTCCTCGTCCTCGACACCTGCGAGCACATGGTCGCCGAATGCCGTCACCTCGTGGGTGAACTCCTGCAGTCCGCCCCGGGGCTGACGATCCTGGTCACCTCCCGCGAACCCCTCGACAGCCCGTGCGAGCAGGTCCTCGAAGTCTGCCCGCTGCCCTGCGAGGGCCCCGACAGCGACGCCCTCGCCCTGTTCCGCGCCCGGGCCGTGGCCGCGACCCCGGAAGCCGCCGCGGCCTTCGACGACCCCGAACGGGCGCGGCTCGCGGCCGAGGTGTGCCGCCGCCTCGACGGGATCCCGCTCGCCCTCGAACTCGCGGGCGCCCGGCTGCGGCTGTGGACCCTGGAGCAGATGGCTCAGCGCCTCGGCACCCGCTTCGCCGTGCTCTCCGACAGCGGGCGCGTGCTCCAGCCCCGGCACCGCACGATGCGGACCGCGATCGGCTGGAGCCACGAACTGTGCGAGCCGGTCGAACGGCTCTTGTGGGCCCGGCTGTCCGTCTTCAGCGGGGACTTCGACATCGCCGCCGCCCGGGCCGTGTGCTCGGGCGGACCGCTGCCGGCCTCCCGGGTGGAGCAGGTCCTGGCGGGCCTGGTCGCCAAGTCCGTCGTACGGCGCACCCGGGAGCGGGGGGCGGGCGCCCGCTACCGGATGCTGGACACCATCCGCGAGTACGGGCACGACTGGCTGGCCGAGCTCGGCGAGGTGCAGACCGTCGCCGACCGGCACGCCCACTGGTACGCGGCGCTCTGCCAGGCCGCCGACCGGGGCTGGATGAGCCCCGAACAGGTCGACTGGTACCGCAGGATGACGGCCGAGCACGCACAGCTGCGCACGGCGCTGGAGCACCTCCTCGGCGCGGATCCGGCGGCGGCGCTGGAGATGGCCGGAGCCCTGTGGTTCTTCTGGTTCTCGTGCGGGCACGTCCACGAGGGCCGCGGCTTCCTGGAGCGGGCGCTGCGCACGGCCCCCGGCACGGGAGCCGCCTACGCCCAGGCCGTGTGGGCCCTCGGACTGACCGCCCTGCTCCAAGGGGACATGGAGGCGGCCCGGCAGCTGGGCGCGGAGTGCACCCGCGCGGCGGGCCGGCTGGCGGATCCCGAGCCGGAGCTGCGCGCCGCCTACTTGCACGGGGTCTCGGTGCTGATGCCCGGTGACCCCGTACGGGCGCTGGAGCTGGCGGGGCCGCGGGCGCGGGCCGGCCACGGCGGGCGGACCAGCGGCCCGGGCTGGCTGCTGTGCCGGCTGGCCACCGGCTACGCCCTGTGCGACCTGGAGCGCTTCGAGGAGGCCGCCGAGGAGGCCCGGGGGCTGCGCGAGGCCTGCGCGGAGCTGGGCGAGCGCTGGCTGCGGGCGTACGCGGACTACATCCTGGCGGTCGCCGCGCTCGGGCTCGGCCGCCACGGGGAGGCGGCGCGCCACGTACGGGCGATGCTCTCGGGGAAGCGGCTGCTCGGCGACCGCTTCGGCATCGCGCTCGGCCTGGACGTGCTCGCGGCGGCGGTGGCGGCCCTGGGCGACGGGGAACTCGCGGCGCGGCTGCTGGGCACCGGACACGCCTGGTGGCGCACGGTCGGCCGGCCGCAGATGGGGTCACCCTCGCTGACGGCCCTGCGGGACCTGGGCGAGCGGCAGGCCCGCGCGGCGATCGGCGACGAGGCCTTCGAGGCCGCGTTCCTGGGGGGCGCGGCGGCGTCCACCGGCTGAACTCCAGCCGGTGGGGCCGCGTAACGCCGGGGCTCCCGTCAGTACGGGAGGGGTCTGCCCGACGGTGTGCGCAGGTCCAGGTCTCGTGGGGCGGGCTTGGGGACGGGCTTGCGGATCAGCTGCTGGCGCATGCGGCCTCCTCGCTCAGACCAGGGCCGGGCGGCGGGGTTCCACCGCACGGCCGTCGGGGAGCAGCTCACCGGTGTCGTCGAAGACCACCAGGCCGTTGCAGAGCAGGCTCCAGCCCTGTTCTGGGCGGAAGGCCACGGTGCGGGCGGCGTCGTGGTCGGCGCTGTCGGCGGACGGGCAGGGGGGCTGGTGGGAGCACATGGCGCACCTCCTCGCAGTGTGGGGCGGGAGGGCCGGTGGTCACCCGGTCGAATCCGCGATCCACGGTGGCGGTGAGTATTGCTGATCGCCGCCCCCGGACGGAACCCATATCGGGGATCCAGTTCAGGGTGTGTATGCCCGCTTACCATGCGCTCATGCCCGGTATTCGGATCGTTCACCGAACCCCTCTCCGGCCCGCCGCCGCGTGGCTGCGGGTCACGGACTGGGAACGCCACGGCGCCCAGGTTCCGCTCACGCGGACGATCATCGGGACGGCGCCGCCCACGCGCGCCGGAACGCGCTTCACGGCGCGCACGGGAGTGGGCAGGATCACGTTCGACGACCCCATGGAAGTCGTGCTCTGGCGGCCCCCGGCCGACGCCTCGCCGGGACTGGTCCGGCTGGAGAAGCGCGGCCGCGCGGTCACGGGCTGGGCGGAGATCGAGGTCCGCCCCGGTCCGGCCGGCGGATCGGTGGTGGAGTGGCGCGAGGAGCTGCGCGTACGCGGCCTGGGCCGCCGCTTCGACCCCCTGGTCGCGGCGGCCGGCCGGCTGCTCTTCTCACGGGCCCTCGCCCGGCTGCTGCGGGCATGACGGCGCGGGCTAGGGTGCCGTGATCACCGAGCACCCTTTGATCACCGCGAGACCCGAGGAGAGATCCGTGGCCACTCCGCCACCGCAGCACGGCGCCGGCCCCTACCACCCGTACGGCCCGCAGCAGGGCGGCCCCCACCTCCCGTACGGGGTGCCGCCGCAGGCGGTCCCGTACGGCCACGGGCCGGTGCCGCAGGCCCCGTACGGCTGCCGCGTGTGCGGGGCCCAGCCGGCCGCGCGGGCCACCGTGCGCGGGCATCAGGGCATGCTGGTGCTGATGCGGTTCCTGCGCCAGGAGGGGCCGTTCTGCCGCGACTGCGGGCTCGCCACCTACCGGAAGATGTCCGCGGACACGCTGTGGCAGGGCTGGTGGGGCCCGCTCTCCGTGTTCATCACGCCCGTCACCCTGCTGATGAACCTCGGCGCACGGTCGCGGTTCCTCAGGCTCGCTCCCCCCGCCGGCGCCATCGTGCCCTCACTGAGCCCCGGCAGGCCGCTGTGGCGCCGGCCGCCGGCGCTGGTCTTCCTGACGGCGGCCGTGCTGATCGCCTTGGCGCCGCCCCTCCTCGTACTGCTGGGCCTGGCGGCCGGGGACGACGGGCCGCCGACCGGGCCGGCCATCGGGACGTGCGTGCGCGACGCGGACCAACTGCGCAACGAGAAGCTGATTCCGGAGCCCTGCGGTTCCCCGCTGGCCGCGTACCTGGTCACCAAGGAGCGCGGCACCGGCGGCGCGGACTGCGCCGACGGCGACCTGATCAGCGTCCCCGACCAGTGGGTCGAGGACCCGCACTCGCTGTGCCTCACGCCCGTGCACGGGCGGACCCGGTCGTGAGGCACGGCGGGTCGGCGCCGGGCCGCTAGCGGATCGGCATCTGCGAGATCGTGCGGGCGATCACGAGGCGCTGGATCTCGCTGGTGCCCTCGAAGATGGTGTAAATGGCGCTGTCGCGGTGCATGCGCTCCACCGGGTACTCGCGGGTGAAGCCGTTGCCGCCGAGGATCTGGACCGCCTGCGCGGTCACCTTCTTGGCGACCTCGCTCGCGAACAGCTTCGACATGGAGCCCTCGGCGGAGGTGAAGGGCTTGCCCGCGACGGCCATCCAGGAGGCCCGCCACACGAGCAGCCGCGCCGCGTCGATGGAGGTCCGCATGTCGGCGAGCTGGAAGGCCACCCCCTGGTTGTCGATGATCGGACGGCCGAACTGCGTACGGGTCTTGGCGTAGTCGAGGGCGACCTCGTACGCGGCGCGCGCCGTGCCGACGGCCATGGCGCCGACGGCCGGGCGGGAGGCCTCGAAGGTGGCCATGGCCGCGTTCTTCACACGCTCGCCGGCGCCGCCGGCCCTGGCCCGTTCGTGGGCCCGCGCGAGCCGCTCGTCCAGCTTCTCCTTGCCGCCGAGCAGGCAGGAGCCGGGGACGCGGACGTCCTCCAGGACCACCTCGGCGGTGTGCGAGGCGCGGATGCCGTGCTTCTTGAACTTCTGGCCCTGGGACAGGCCCGGGGTGTTCGGCGGCACGATGAAGGAGGCGTGGCCCTTGGTGCCGAGGTCGGGGTCGACCACGGCGACGACGATGTGGACGTTGGCGATGCCGCCGTTGGTCGCCCAGGTCTTGGTGCCGTTGAGCACCCACTCGTCCTTGGCCTGGTCGTAGACGGCGCGGGTGCGCATCGAGCCGACGTCGGATCCGGCGTCCGGCTCGGAGGAGCAGAAGGCGGCGACCTTCACGTCGTCGGGGGTGCCGTACATCTGCGGGATCCAGGTCCCGATCTGCTCCTCGGTGCCGTTGGCGACGACGCCGATGGCCGCGAGCCCGGTACCGACGATCGACAGGGCGATGCCCGCGTCGCCCCAGAACAGCTCCTCCATGGCCATCGGGATGCCCAGGCCGGTAGGGTCGAAGAACTGCTGGGCGTAGAAGTCGAGCGAGTAGATCCCGACCTTCGCGGCCTCCTGGATGACGGGCCACGGAGTCTCTTCGCGCTCGTCCCATTCCGCGGCGGCGGGCCGGATCACCTCGGCCGCGAAGCCGTGGATCCAGTCGCGTACCTGCTTCTGGTCGTCATTGAGCTCCATGGTGAACTCCGCCATGTTCCCCTCCAGCTGTGCGTCCACCAGTGTGTTACTAGCGGTAACCCATACGGTGGCCACAGTGTGTTACCGGTGAGTAGCCACTGTCAAGCAGCGTCACGGCCGAGCCGGGGGCGCGGCGGCCGATTCGATCGCGAGGGTGTGCGGGGTGTTACGTTGCGTGGGCGTCACGCACCATCGCAAGGGCGGGGAGAGAAACACGTCATGGAGACCACTCAGCAGGCCGGCGAACCGGGAACGGCCGAGCGCCGCAGGCGGGAGCTGCTCGAAGCGGCCGACCGGGTCGTCCTCAGGGACGGGCCCAAGGCGTCCATGAACGCCATCGCGGCGGAGGCCGGCATCACCAAGCCGATCCTCTACCGGCACTTCGGCGACAAGGCCGGGCTCTACCAGGCCCTCGCCGTCCGGCACACCGACGCGCTGCTCGACTCGCTGCGGGCCGCGCTCGACGCCCCCGCCGAGCGCCGCAGCCGCGTGGAGTCCACCCTCGACACCTACCTCGCGGCCATCGAGGCCCGGCCGCAGGTCTACCGGTTCCTCATGCATCCCGCCGAGGACTCCCAGGCCGCCGAGAAGGGCTTCGACGTGGGCGTGCACTCGGCCCCGCTGCTGCGCCGGCTCGGCGAGGAGCTCGCCGACGTCATCGGCGAGCGGGTGGACCTCGGCCCCGGCGGCGAGCGCCTGGCCCGGATCTGGGGCCACGGGATCGTCGGCATGATGCACGCCGCCGGCGACTGGTGGCTCGGCGAGCGCCCCTGCGAGCGCGCGGAGTTGGTCACCGGACTCACCGACCTGCTGTGGGGCCGGCTGGCCACGGCCGGCAACCGCGTGGACGGCCCGGGGTTCTAGGGGCTCCCGGGCGGGAACCGCCGCTCAGCTCCGAGCGGCCGCCGCGGCCCGCGCGCCCCACGGCGTCTTGCGGATCGCCCGCCGCAGCCGCCGGGCACGCAGACCCGTGACCCGGTCCGCGTAGACCGTGCCGTCGAGGTGGTCGCACTCGTGCTGGAGGCAGCGCGCGAAGAAGCCGGTCCCCTCGATCCGTACGGGCGCGCCGTCGGAGGTGACCCCCTCGACGACCGCGCGGTCGAACCGGACGGTGCCCGCCTCCAGACCGGGCAGCGACAGGCACCCCTCGGGGCCGCGGAACTCGTCCCCGTCGGCCGCCACGAGGCGGGGGTTGACGATGTGCCCGACGTGGCGCACGTCCTCGTCGTCGGGGCAGTCGTACACGAACACCCGCTGCCCGACGCCGATCTGGTTCGCGGCGAGGCCGACGCCCTCGGCGGCGTACATCGTCGCGAACATGTCCTCGACGAGCCGGCCGAGGGCCGGACCGAACGCGGTGACCTCCTCGCACGGCGAGTGGAGCACCGGGTCGCCCAGCAGGCTCATGGTGCGGACGAGGCCGGTGGTACCGGGGATGGGGCGCTGTCGCATGGCCGTAAGGGTACGACGGGCGAATATATGAGGAGATCTGCGGCGCCCTGGGGCGCCGCGGTCAAGGCCCCGGCCGGTACTGGATAGGCTGGGGCCGACCGACGCAAGGAGGACAAGGGACGATGGCAGGCAACACAGAGCCGCTTTCGCCGCGGGCCAAGCTGGCCGTGACGGCGGGCAAGGCCGCGGCGGCGGTGTCGCGGGCCGCGGGACGCGGAAGCGGATCGGTGATCGGCGGGAAGGTCGCACTCAAACTCGACCCCGATCTCCTCGGAGCGCTCGCGCAGCATCTCGACGTCGTCCTCGTCTCCGCGACGAACGGCAAGACCACGACGACCCGGCTGATCGCCGAGGCCCTGCGGGCCAGCGGTCCGGTCGTCTCCAACGCCCTCGGCGCGAACATGCCGGCCGGCATCACCTCCGCCCTCGCGGGCGGCTCGGACGCCAAGTACGGCGTCATCGAGGTGGACGAGAAGTACCTCGCCGGAGTGGCCCGGGACGTCACCCCCAAGGTGATCGCCCTGCTGAACCTCTCCCGCGACCAGCTGGACCGCGCCGCCGAGACCCGCATGCTCGCGGAGAAGTGGCGCGAGGGCCTCCAGGGCTCCAAGGCCGTCATCGTCGCCAACTGCGACGACCCGCTCATCGTGTGGTCGGCCTCCTCCTCGCAGAACGTGGTGTGGGTCGCCGCCGGCCAGGAGTGGAAGGACGACGCCTGGTCGTGCCCCTCCTGCGGTGGCGTCATGCAGCGCCCCGGGGACGACTGGTTCTGCGGCGAGTGCGGGTTCCGGCGCCCCACCCCGAGCTGGGTGCTGTCCGGGGACCACGTACTGGACCCGCACGGCTCGGCCTGGCCGATCCACCTCCAGCTGCCCGGCCGCGCCAACAAGGCGAACGCCGCCACCTCGGCCGCCGTGGCCGCCGTCTTCGGCGTCCCGCCGCAGGTGGCGCTGGAGCGCATGTACCAGGTGCAGGCCGTCGCCGGCCGCTACGACGTGATCACCTTCCAGGGCCGTGAGCTGCGCCTGCTGCTCGCGAAGAACCCGGCGGGCTGGCTCGAAACGTTTTCGCTGATCGACCCGCCGCCGACCCCGGTGATCCTCTCGGTGAACGCGCGCGGCGCCGACGGCACGGACACCTCCTGGCTGTGGGACGTGGACTACCCGCGGCTGGCCGGGCACCCGATCTTCGTGATCGGCGACCGCAAGCTGGACCTCGCGGTCCGCCTGGAGGTCGCGGGCCTGGACTTCCGCGTGTGCGAGACCCTCGACGAGGCCGTGCAGCTGGCGCCGCCCGGGCAGATCGAGCTGATCGCCAACTACACCGCCTTCCAGGACGTGCGCCGCCGCGTCGGCAACTAGAACTCTCACCTGAACCGCAGAGGAAAAGAGCATGAGCGACAACAGCCTGCGTCTGGTGTGGGTCTACCCGGACCTGCTGAGCACGTACGGAGACCAGGGCAACGCCCTCGTGGTGGAGCGCCGGGCCCGCCAGCGCGGCTTGGACGTGCAGCGCGTGGACGTGCGCAGCGACCAGCCCATCCCCACGTCGGGCGACATCTACCTGATCGGCGGCGGTGAGGACCGCCCGCAGCGGCTCGCCGCGGAGCGCCTGCTGCGCGACGGCGGTCTGGAGCGGGCCGTCTCGAACGGGGCGATCGTCTTCTCCGTCTGCGCCGGCTACCAGATCCTCGGCAACGAGTTCGTCAACGACATGGGCGAACGCCAGGAGGGCCTCGGCCTGCTGGACGTGGTCACCGTGCGCGGCACGGGCGAGCGGTGCGTCGGCGACGTCCTCGCGGACATCGACCCGCGCCTGAACCTGCCGCAGCTGACGGGCTTCGAGAACCACCAGGGCGTCACCCAGCTCGGCCCGACGGCCCGCCCGTTCGCCCGGGTCACGATGGGCCGGGGCAACGGCACCGGCGACGGCACCGAGGGCGCGTACAACGACACGGTCTTCGGCACCTACATGCACGGTCCCGTGATGGCCCGCAACCCGCAGATCGCGGACCTGCTGCTGAAGCTGGCCCTCGACGTGAACGCGCTGCCGCCCATCGACGACCGCTGGTACGAGGCGCTGCGCGCCGAGCGCATCGCGGCGGCGACCCAGCCCGCGTAGCACCGCGCGGACCGCTCATCGGGGCGGCCCCGCCATCATGTGTTCGGCCCGGTTTTCCCTTGGGGGAACCGGGCCGACGTGGTTTCGTACGACGAGTACGACCAGCATGTGGAGGATGGTTCAGCCCACCTCTCCACCACTTGTAGGGTGGCCGTAGTTCCAACCGGACGACGTGGTCCGGTCGTCGGCCCACGTTGCAAAGGTCTTCCTGCCATGCGCATTGGTGTGCTCACTTCCGGCGGCGACTGCCCCGGCCTCAATGCCGTCATCCGTTCCGTCGTCCACCGCGCCGTCGTCGACCACGGCGACGAGGTCATCGGCTTCCACGACGGCTGGCGCGGCCTGCTGGAGTGCGACTACCGCAAGCTGGACCTCGACGCCGTGGCCGGCATCCTGGCCCGCGGCGGCACCATCCTGGGTTCCTCGCGGGTGCAGCCCGCGCACCTGCGCGACGGCGTGGAGCGGGCCCGCGGGCACGTCGCCGACCTCGGCCTGGACGCCATCATCCCGATCGGCGGCGAGGGCACCCTGAAGGCGGCCAACCTGCTCTCGCAGGCCGGTCTGCCGATCGTGGGCGTCCCGAAGACCATCGACAACGACATCGCCTCGACGGACGTCACGTTCGGCTTCGACACCGCCGTCGGGGTCGCCACCGAGGCCCTGGACCGGCTGAAGACCACCGCCGAGTCCCACCAGCGCGTGATGGTCGTCGAGGTCATGGGCCGCCACACCGGCTGGATCGCACTGCACTCGGGCATGGCCGCCGGCGCACACGCCATCATCGTCCCGGAGCGCCCCTTCGACATCGACGAGCTGACGGCGATCGTCGGCGAGCGCTTCTCGGCGGGCAAGCGGTTCGCGATCGTCGTGGTCGCCGAGGGCGCCAAGCCGCGCGCCGGCTCCATGGACTTCCAGGAGGGCGGCACCGACCAGTACGGGCACGAGCGCTTCGCCGGCATCGGCAACCTGCTCGCCGTCGAGCTGGAGCGGCGCCTGGGCAAGGAGGCCCGTCCGGTCATCCTGGGCCACGTCCAGCGCGGCGGTACGCCGACCGCGTACGACCGGGTCCTGGCCACCCGCTTCGGCTGGCATGCGGTCGAGGCGGCGCACCGCGGTGAGTTCGGGATGCTGACCGCGCTGCGCGGCACCGACATCGAGATGGTCCCGCTCGCCGACGCCGTGCAGACCCTGAAGACGGTCCCGGCGGAGCGCTACTCCGAGGCGCAGAACGTTCTGTGATGTTTCCCCCCTTCTGCTGCGATATCCCGTAGTGCCGCCCCCGGACGCGTTCGCGCCCGGGGGCGGCACTACTGTGGTGGGGCACCACAGGTCAAGGGAGTGAACAGATGGATCACAGCGGTCACGGCATGGACATGGACATGAACATGGACCTGCCGCCGTTCACTCTCGGGCGCGGGCTGGAGTTCTCCTTCGACGCGTTCTTCCTGATCGGCTCGCTGGTCGGCCTCGGCCTGTACCTGTGGGGCGTGGTGCGGCTGCGCCGCCGCGGGGACGCCTGGCCGCCGGGCCGGACCATCGCCTTCACCGCCGGAGTGCTGAGCGTCGCCCTGGTGATGTGCACCAAGCTGAACGACTACGGCATGGTCATGTTCAGCGTGCACATGGTCCAGCACATGGTCATCAGCATGCTCTCCCCGATCCTGCTCCTGCTGGGCGCGCCGGTGACCCTGGCGCTGCGCGCGCTGCCGCCCGCCGCCCGCGGCCACAAGGGCCCCCGTGAGCTGCTGCTGATGCTGCTGCACAGCCGGTACATGAAGGTGATCACCCACCCGGTGTTCACGATCCCCCTGTTCATCGCCAGCCTCTACGCCCTCTACTTCACCCCGATCTTCGACTTCCTGATGGAGAGCAAGGCCGGGCACATCGGCATGATGGTGCACTTCCTGGCCGTCGGCCTGGTCTTCTTCTGGCCGATCATGGGCGTGGACCCGGGCCCGCACCGTCCCGGCTACGTGATGCGGATGCTGGAGCTCTTCGCCGGCATGCCGTTCCACGCCTTCTTCGGCATCGCCCTGATGATGGCGAGCGAGCCGATGATCAAGACGTACGCGAACCCGCCGGCCTCCCTCGGCATCGACCCGCTGCTCGACCAGCAGTGGGGCGGCGGCATCGCCTGGGCCTTCAGCGAGATCCCGTCCGTGCTGGTCCTGATCGCGCTGGTCTACCAGTGGTACCACTCCGAGCAGCGGGCCGCGAAGCGCGCGGACCGGGCCGCGGACCGTGACGGCGACCAGGAGCTGGAGGCGTACAACTCCTATCTCGCCTCGCTCCAAGCGCGTGGCCAGTAGCGCGCCGGCACCTTCGCGCGCGACCATGGGGCATGACCGGATCCGTTAAGGCGATGGCCGTCATGACCTTCGCCGCTCTGGTGGCCGTCGCCACGTACTCCGTGGCCCTCGGCAGCAATGGCTGGCTGTGGTTCGGCTGGGTCGTCCTCGGCCTGCTGACCGCCGGCATGGCAGCCTCCCGCAAGACCTGAACCGGCGCCTGCGCGCCCCGTCCGATCCCTCCGCCCCTCCCGCCGCGGGCGCCCCCCTTGCCAGGCCCGGCTCCTTCGGCCGATTCCGATCGGTCCTCACATGAACCCCCGGCGACGCCGTCCGTGCTATGAGGCGAAGGAAGTCAGGCTCCCCGGCTGGTCCTGAGCCCGCCCCGGGCCGGTCCGCCGACCGCGGTCGTCCTGTGCCGGCCGGTGGGATTCTGGTTCGCCATGCCCATCCGGCACCGTGTCCGGCACACTGACCTGACCCCAGGTGAAGGGAAAACGCCCCGGTGTTCTACAGCTTGCTCAAGCACGTGCTGCTCGGTCCGCTGCTCCGGCTGCTGTTCCGGCCGCGCATCGAGGGACTGGAGAACATCCCCGAGGAGGGGGCCGCGATCGTCGCGGGCAACCACCTGTCGTTCTCCGACCACTTCCTGATGCCCGCCATCCTGAAACGCCGGATCACCTTCCTCGCGAAGGCCGAGTACTTCACCGGACCCGGCGTGAAGGGGAAGCTGACCGCGTTCTTCTTCCGCAGCGCCGGGCAGATCCCGGTGGACCGCTCGGGCAAGGACGCCGGGCAGGCCGCGCTGCGCGAGGGGCTCGGCGTGCTGGCCAGGGGCGAGCTGCTCGGCATCTACCCGGAGGGCACCCGCTCCCACGACGGGCGGCTCTACAAGGGCAAGGTGGGCGTGGCCGCGATGGCGCTCGGGGCCGGGGTGCCCGTCGTACCGTGCGCGATGGTCGGGACCTTCGAGATCCAGCCGCCCGGGCAGAAGATCCCGAACATCCGGCGCGTCACCATCCGCTTCGGCGAGCCGCTGGACTTCTCCCGGTACGCCGGGCTGGAGGGCGAGCGGGCCGTTCTGCGGGCCGTGACCGACGAGATCATGTACGCGGTCCTCGGCCTGTCCGGCCAGGAGTACGTCGACCGGTACGCCGCCGAGGTCAAGGCGGAGGAGGAGGAAGCGCGGAAGAAGGCCCGGCGCAGGACGCGCTGAGCCTTCTCCCGTGCTGATTCTCCTACGGTGCCGCTCCGCCGGCGCCGTCCGCTAGCGGACGGCCGGCAGCTCCTCCAGCGCCGGGAGCGCCGAGGCCGGAGCCTTCTCCAGCGAGCGGGCCGCGGCCGGGGCCGGGGGAACCGGTGTGGCGTGCGGGCCGCACTTCACGTCCTTGGCGTCGACCTTGCCGGTCAGCAGGTAGGCGTCCACCCGGGTGTTGATGCAGGGGTTCACCAGGCTGGTGACACCGTGCGAGCCGGCGTTCTGCTCGGTGATCAGACGCGAACCGGCGAGGCGGCGGTGCAGCTCGACGCCACCCTCGTACGGCGTGGCGGCGTCACGCTCGGACTGGACGATCAGGACCGGCGGCAGACCGCGCTTGGCACCGACCTCGATCGGGTTGCTCTGCTTGGACTTCCAGGTCGCGCAGGGCAGGTTCATCCACGCGTTGGACCAGGTGAGGAAGGGGTACTTCTCGTTCAGCTTCGTGTTGTCCCGGTCCCACTTGGCCCAGCTGGTGGGCCACTTGGCATCGGCGCACTCGACCGCGGTGTAGACGGCGTTGCTGTTCTCGGACGCCGCGTTGCCCTTGGTGTCCGACATGTCCGGGGCGATGGCCTCGATCAGCGGCTTCTCGTCACCGGCGGCCCAGGCGCTGAACGCCTGCGCGACCGGGACCCACGAGGAGTCGTAGTACGGGGCGCCCTGGAAGAAGCCGATGAGCTCGTTCGGGCCGACGACGCCGCCGAGCGGGTTGGCCTTGGCCTGAGCGCGCAGCTGCTGGTACTTGGCCTCGACCTTGGCGCGGGTGTCGCCGAGGTGGAAGACGGAGTCGTACTTGGCGACCCAGTCCTGCCAGTCGTTCCAGCGCGTCTGGAAGGCGACGTCCTGGTCCAGGTTGGCCTGGTACCAGATGTTGTCCGTGTCCGGGTTGACCACGCTGTCGACGATCATGCGGCGCACGTGGGTCGGGAAGAGCGTCGCGTAGACGCCGCCCAGGTAGGTGCCGTAGGAGACGCCGAGGTAGTTCAGCTTCTTCTCACCGAGGGCGGCCCGGATGACGTCCAGGTCGCGCGCGGTGTTCGGCGTGGTCATGTGCGGCAGCATCTCGCCGCTGCGCTCCTTGCAGCCGTCCGCGTACTCGGCGGCCAGCTTGCGCTGGGCGCGCTTGTCCGCCTCGCCCGACGGGACCGGGTCGGCCTTGGGCGCCTTGACGAACTCCTGCGGGTCGATGCAGGAGATCGGGGCGGAGTGGCCGACACCGCGGGGGTCGAAGCCCACGAAGTCGTAGGCCTTGGAGGTGTTGACCCACAGCGGGCTCTTGGTGGTGACCCGGCGCGGGAAGCGCATGCCGGAGCCGCCGGGGCCGCCCGGGTTGTAGACGAGCGCGCCCTGGCGCTCCTCCTTGGTGCCGGTGCTGCCGATCCGGTCGACGGCGAGGTCGATGGTCTTGCCGAACGGCTTGGAGTAGTCCAGCGGGACCTTGACCCAGCCGCACTGGATCGGGGCCTCGAAGCCCCAGTCGGCGGGGCAGTCCTTCCACTCGACTCCGGTGGCGGCGGCGCGGGCGGCGGCGAGCTGGACACCCAGCGCCTCCGGGAACCCGCTGTTCTGGCCGGTCGGGGCGGCGGCGGCCGGCGTGGCCAGCAGCAGGCCCGCGGCCAGTGCTCCGGTGATCAGAGTGGCAGCGCTCCCCAGCGCCGCAGTACGTATCACGTGGTTGTTCCCCCTGCGTCAGACCCGGCCGGAGAGGGCCGGGTTGGTCGGGTCGGTCGGTCGGTCGAACAGGGGCGATCCTTTCGCCTGACCTACACCTGACAACAGAGCGAGGTCCTGTTCTTTGCCAACCCGATAACCGGGGAGGCGTGTACCGCTGAGCGGTGTCCCATTCGTCCCAGGTTCGCGCAGCCGTTACCAGCCATAGGTGCGACACGCCGCGTCGAGTACCTCGCGCAGCCGCAGGGCGTCCGGCGCAAGAGCCGTCACCAGGACGGCGGGACCGGCCAGCGGGGTGACGGCCGCGAACTCCCCGAGTACGGCGGCGGCCGGCGCCGATCCGGCGAACGCCGGGTCGACGACCAGGAGCTGACCGAGCGCCCGGTGGCCCGCGAGCCCCGCCGGACCGTCCCAGCCACCGGGCGCCCCCGGCCCGCAGGCCAGCTCCTGGTCCAGCAGCGGGCCCCCGCCCCGGGTCACGGTGAGCCGGCTGCGCAGCAGTCCCGGCTCCTCCCCCCAACGGCCCAGCACCTGCTCCTCGCGCAGCAGCAGCCGGGCCGTGGGCGCGAGTTCGGCGCGCGTGCGGACCCGCAGGTCGCTGCCGCTTACGGAGACCAGCGGCTCCGGCAGCCACCGCAGCGCCGAGTCCTCAGCCAGGGTCAGCCGTACGTCGTACCGCGCGGGCTCCCCGCCGCGGCCGGGCAGCGCGAGGGTGGCGGCCGCGGAGCCCAGGGCGAGCCGGGCCCCGGGCCCGGCGGCGGCCTCCACCGTGAGGTGGTCCCCGCCGAGCGGGGCGCTCATCGCGCCGACCAGCATCACGCCGGCCTCGGCTCCCGCGCCCCGGGTGCGGCGCAGCGCGAGCGGTCCCTCCCCGGCCAGCAGGGGCAGGGCGGTGCCGCCGCGGCCGTCGGCGACGGCGGCGATCCGGGCGGTGGCCCGGACCCCGGCCGGCGTCGTGGCGGGGCCGGGCGGAGCCGGCGGAACCGGGCCGGGCGGAGCCGGGGCCGGCAGGGCGGCGGGGGGCGCGGCGGCCACCGTAGGACTCACCGGGCGGCCCAGACGGCGATCCGCTCGCGCACCCACGCGGCCACCGGGGCCACGCCCTGCGCACCGCGCAGCGACTGGAAGGCCACCGGGAGTTCGCCGCGCTGCGCGGCGGCGTCGCGCGCCATCCGGTCCAGGTCGGAGCCCACATAGGGGGCGAGGTCGGTCTTGTTGACGACGAGCAGGTCGGCGGTGGTGACCCCGGGACCGCCCTTGCGCGGGATGTCGTCGCCCCCCGCCACGTCGATGACGAAGATCTGGGCGTCGACGAGGCCGCGGGAGAACGTCGCGGTGAGGTTGTCGCCGCCGGACTCGACGAGGATCAGGTCGAGCGGACCGACCGTCTCCTCCAGCTCCTCCACCGCCTCCAGGTTGGCGGAGATGTCGTCCCGGATGGCGGTGTGCGGGCAGGCGCCGGTCTCGACCGCGCTGATCCGCTCGGGCGGCAGGACGGCCTCGCGGAGCAGGAACTCGGCGTCCTCGCGGGTGTAGATGTCGTTGGTGACGACGGCCATGGACAACTCGGCGCGCAGGGCGCGGCAGAGCGCGGCGACGGTGGCGGTCTTGCCGGAGCCGACGGGTCCGCCGAGTCCGATGCGCAGGGCGCGGCGCGAGCCGTCCGCCCGCACCGGCTCGGCGCTGTGGGTGTGGCGCTGGGGGTAGGTCACGCCGTGGTCGAGGTGCATGGGGATCTCCAAGTCGTGGAGGTGGTCGAAGGGCCGTGGGAGGGCCGGTCAGGAGGCGAACAGCCGTACCGGCCAGTCGGCATGGATCTCCGCCGTGATGTCGAGCAGCGGTGAGGAGGCCGCGGGCAGGGCGTCCGGGCCGTCCCGGCGGGCCCGGTCCGCCGCCCGCGCGGCCCGGGCCGAGAGGGCGTCGAGCTCGGGGCCGAGGCGGGCCAGGACCCCGCTGGCCTCGAAGGGGTCCAGGCCGAGGAGGCGTACCGTCGCCGTCGCCGGTCCGCTCACGCTCTCGTACGCCGCCACGTGCGCGGCCTCCAGCGGCCCGAGCCCGGCCGCCCGGGCGGTGAGCCCGAGCACCACCGGCTGGTGCGCGCCGCGCGGGAAGGCCGCGGCGAGCGCGTCGAGTTCGGCGGCGGGCCAGGTGGCCCGGGCGGCGCGCAGCAGCTGCCGGCCCAGCCTCCGGGCCGCGGCTCGCAGCGCGGGCGACGGCGTGCGGGCGTCGGCCGCGGCGTCGAGGACCGCCGGGTCCAGCCCGAGGGCAGCGGCGGCGGCCAGGGCGGCGGCGGTGAGTCCGGCGGTGTGGAGGCGGCCGCGGCAGAACTCCTCCAGGGTGGAGGCGTCGTGGATGCGGCCGGCCTTGCAGGCGGCCTCGGCCCCGCCGGAGTGGGCGTGCCCCCCGGCGGGGAAGCGCCCGTCGGCGAGTACGAGCAGGGCGGCGAGGCTCACGGGGCTACGCCCGTCGTCGGCGACCCCATGTCAGAAGAGGAAGTATCTCTGGGCCATGGGCAGCTCCGCGGCGGGCGCGGGCTCCACCACCTCGCCGTCGATGGTGACGGTGAAGGTGTCGGCGTCGACCTTGACCCTTGGCATGGCGTCGTTGTTGCGCATGTCGTCCTTGGTCACCTTGCGGGTGCTCTCGATCGCGACGAACTGCTTGCCGAGGCCGAGCCGTTCGGGCAGCGCGTCGTCGAGCGCCGCCTGCGCCGTGAAGTTGACCGAGTTCAGTGCGGGCGCCCGGCCGTGGCTGCCGAACATCGGGCGGGGCAGCACCGGTTGCGGGGTCGGGATGGAGGCGTTCGCGTCGCCCATCTGCGCGTAGGCGATCTGGCCGCCCTTGATGACCACTTCAGGCTTGACCCCGAAGAAGGCGGGCGTCCAGAGCACGAGGTCGGCCAGCTTCCCGGTCTCCACCGAGCCGATCTCCCGCGCGAGGCCCTGGGCCACGGCGGGGTTGATCGTGTACTTGGCGACGTAGCGGCGGGCGCGCTGGTTGTCGGCCGGTCCGTCGCCGGGCAGGAAGCCGCGCCGCTTCTTCATCACGTGGGCCGTCTGCCAGGTGCGCATCACGACCTCGCCCACGCGGCCCATGGCCTGGGAGTCGGAGGAGATGATGGAGATCGCGCCGAGGTCGTGCAGGACGTCCTCGGCGGCGATGGTCGAGGGCCTGATCCGGGATTCGGCGAAGGCCAGGTCCTCGGGGACGGCCGGGTTCAGGTGGTGGCAGACCATCAGCATGTCGAGGTGTTCCTCGATGGTGTTGACGGTGTGCGGCCGGGTCGGGTTGGTGGAGCTGGGCAGGATGTTCGGCTCGGAGACCACGGTGATGATGTCGGGTGCGTGCCCGCCGCCCGCGCCCTCGGTGTGGTACGAGTGGATCGTCCGCCCGGCGATGGCGGCGAGGGTGTCGTCGACGAATCCGGCCTCGTTGAGGGTGTCGGTGTGGATGGCCACCTGGGCGCCGGTCTCCTCGCAGACGCCGAGACAGGCGTCGATGACGGCGGGGGTGGCCCCCCAGTCCTCGTGGATCTTGAAACCGAGGGCGCCGCCGCGCAGCTGTGAGTACATGGCCTCGCGGGACATGGTGTTGCCCTTGCCCAGCAGGCCGATGTTGACGGGGTAGGACTCCAGGGCCGCGAACATCCGGGCGAGGTGCCAGGGTCCGGGGGTGACGGTGGTGGCCTTGGTGCCCTCGGCGGGACCGGTGCCGCCTCCCACGAGGGTGGTGATGCCGGAGGCGAGGGCCTCGTCGATGACGGTCGGCGAGATGAAGTGCACGTGGGCGTCGATGGCGCCCGCCGTGACGATCTTCCCGTTGCCCGCGATGATCTCGGTCTCGGGGCCGATCACGAGCGCGGGATCCACCCCGTCCATGGTGTCGGGGTTGCCGGCCTTCCCGATGCCGCAGATGCGGCCGTCGCGGATGCCGAGGTCGGCCTTGACGATGCCCCAGTGGTCGAGGACGACGACCCCGGTGATCACGGTGTCGGGAGCGCCCTCCGCGCGCGTGGTGCGGGCCTGGCCCATCGATTCGCGGATCACCTTGCCGCCGCCGAACACGGCCTCGTCGCCGGAGCGTCCGGGTCCACCGCTGAGGTCCTGCTCGATCTCGACGAAGAGGTCGGTGTCGGCGAGCCGGATGCGGTCGCCCGCGGTCGGCCCGAAGAGGTCGGCGTACGCGCGCCGGTCGAGCTCAGCCATCGAGCGGCCCCCCGGTCTCCCCGCGCAGGCCCGGTACGGTGCGCAGCCCGCCCAGCGGTACGAGTTCCACCGCGACCGGGATGCCCGGCTCGAAGCGCACGGCGGTGCCGGCGGCGATGTTCAGCCGCAGCCCGCGGGCGGCCGCGCGGTCGAAGTCGAGGCCGGGGTTGGCCTCGGCGAAGTGGTAGTGGGAGCCGACCTGGACGGGCCGGTCGGCGGCGTTGAGCACGGTGAGGCGGGTGACGGGCCGGCCCTCGTTGAGGCGCACCGGGCCGTCCCCGTGGACGATTTCGCCGGGGATCATGCGGGTTCCCCCCTTCAGACGATCGGGTCGTGGACGGTGACGAGCTTGGTTCCGTCCGGGAAGGTCGCCTCGACCTGGACGTCGTGGATCATCTCCGGGATCCCGTCCATCACGTCGGCGCGGCGGAGCACGGTGCGGCCCGAAGCCATGAGTTCGGCCACGGTCCGCCCGTCGCGGGCTCCTTCGAGGATGTGCGAGGTGATCAGGGCGACCGCCTCGGGGTGGTTGAGCAGGACGCCGCGCGCCTTGCGCTTCTCGGCCACGTCCGCGGCCACGTGGATGAGCAGCCGTTCCTGCTCGTGCGGTGTCAGTTGCACTCGTATCACCAAGTTTCCGGGACCAGATCAGCGTCGCGCCGGGCCGACCCTAACGGCCTTCAACACTTTGTTGACCTGCACATATCCGAGCCAAGCGTCTCTTGCCCAATGCAGGGGAAGGCTTTCCGCCCCGACCACCGCCTCTTTGCCGAAGGATGGGTGATCATTGACGGAAGGTCGTGCCCGCCACGCTAGGCGCCGCGCTTTTCCGCCGCGTTAACCCACGTTTCGGGGAGGCACCCGGTTCAACTCCGGGGCGTCGACCCGCGGGCCGCCCGGGCGCGGTTCCGTATACGGCCACCCATGAGGAGACGCATGTTCGCCAATCCCGTACGGCACATCACCTTCGACGCCCTCGACCCGTACAGGACGGCCGGGTTCTGGTCCGAGGTGACCGGCTTCCCGATCCATCCGAACGACGTGGAGGGGGACGAGGAGATCCTGCTCGACCCGGGGCAGCCCGGGGTTCCGGGCCTGCTGTTCATCCGGGTACCGGACGCCAAGTCCCTGAAGAACCGCGTCCACCTGGACATCCAGCCGCCGAGCGGCACGCGGGACGAGATGGTCGAGCGGCTGATCGGGCTCGGGGCGAAGCTGGTGGACGACCGGCGCCGGGAGGACGGCCTCGGCTGGGTGGTCCTCGCCGACCCGGAGGGCAACGAGCTGTGCATCGAGCGCGGCGCCGCGGAGCGCGGGGAGGGCTGAGCCCGCGTCCGCGTCCGCGTCCGCGTCAACAGCCGGAGACGCTCTTCGCGGGAGCCCCGACGGGCCAGGGCAGGGCGATCCAGACGGTCTTGCCGCCGTCTTCGGTGGGGCTGACGGAGAGCCGGCCGCCGGCTTCGGCCGTGAGCCAGCGGATGATGACCATTCCCCGGCCGTTGTCCTGCTGGACGGCGGCCGGGAGGCGCCTGGGCCAGCGCGGGTGACTGTCAGTCACCCCGACGCGCAGCCACTCCCCGCGCTCCAGGCGGACGTCGACGGTGAAGGTGGGCGACTGGCCGAAGGTGTGCTGGACGGCATTGGTGGCCAGCTCCGAGACGATCAGCCGGACGCTGTCGGCGGTGTCGGCCTCGTCGGGCAGTCCCCATTCACCGAGCACCTCCGCGACGTAGCGGCGGGCGGTGGCGACCGAGGCGGGATCGCTCGGCAGAGTGACGGATGCTTCCTGGTGGTCTGCCATGGCGACGGTCCCTTTCCCACCGGGGCGAACCGCCCCGGATCTGTGCTGGACGCCAGAGTGCCACCCATCGTCCCGTCGGCGCGGCCGTTCCCCCAAGATATGCATATATCTGTCGCTCAATGCAGTGAACTCTGCTACGGAAGAGCGTATTTGGACGGCAGACTGGTGCGAGCTGTGCCGGTGGAAGGAGGCGGGTATGCAGCACGGTCCCGCGGTGCGTCGGCGCAAGCTCGGCGAGGAACTGCGCGCCCTGCGCGACCGGACCGGGCTCACCAGTGGTGAGGCCGCCCGGATCGCGGGATGGCACCAGTCGAAAATCAGCCGCATCGAGACGGGGCGCAGTGGCGTGAAACCGGAGGACATCCGGCTCCTCCTCGATGTGTACGCGGAGGTGGTCAGCCCCGAGCAGCGGGCGCTGCTGGAGGCCCTGTCGGCCTCGGCGGCGGGGCCCGGGCCGGGCGTCGGCGAGGCCGGGCGCGGGCGCCAGTGGTGGCACGACTACCGGGGCCTGCTGCCCCAGGAGTACCGGGACTTCATCAGCCTGGAGGCGAGCGCCCGTTCGGCCCGTACGGTCGAGCTCTCGGTGGTGCCGGGGCTGTTGCAGACCCCGGAGTACGCGCGGGCGGTGACCCGGGCTGCGCTGGGCGGGCTGCCGGAGCCCAAGGTGGACGCGCTGGTCGACGTACGGCTGGCCCGTCAGTCGGTGCTGCGGGCGGCTCCGCCGCTGGAGCTGAGCGCCGTGCTGGACGAGGCGGTGCTGCGGCGGCAGATCGGCGGGCCCGGGGTGATGGCGGCGCAATTGCGGCATCTGGTACAGGTGGCCCGGTTGCCCCAAGTGAGCCTGCAGGTACTGCCGTTCAGCGTGGGGGGCCATCTCGGCCTTACAGGACCGTTCGTAATTTTCTCATTTCCGAACATCGCCGATCTGGATGTGGTGGTACTCGACCATTTGACGAGTAGCCTCTACCTGGAGCGGAAGGAAGACCTTGAGGCGTACAGCGCCGCATTCCGCACCATCCAGGCGCACGCCCTACCGCCCCAGGACTCGTCGGATCTCATCAGCTCACTCGCTGACGACGCGTAAGGAGGCACCCCCGTGTCCGCAACCCCCCTCTCCACCAGCGGACTTCTGAACAGCGCGCGGTGGCGGCGGAGCAGCCGCAGCACCGGAATGAACAACTGCGTGGAAACCGCCGCGCTCGGTGGCGGCGGCCTGCTGGCCGTCCGCGACTCGAAGCGGACGGACGGCCCGGCCGTGCTCTTCACCCGGCCGGCCTGGAACGGCTTCCTCGCATCCGTACGGGCGGACGTGGACGTGCTCGCGTGACGCCCTAGTGGTCCGTGGCTCCGGCGGGGGCGGTCCCCAGGATCGTCTCGACGGCCCGGTCGATCTCGTCCCCCGTGAGATCGGCCCGCGCGGTCAGCCGCAGCCGGGAGATGCCGTCCGGCACCGACGGCGGACGGAAACACCCGACGGACAGACCTGCCTCGCGGCAGTCGGCGGCCCAGCGCAGTGCCGCCGCGGCCGACGGGGCCCGTACCGACACCACGGCCGCGTCCGGCCGGGCCGCGGTCAGGCCGGACGCGGTGAGCCGCCCGTACAGCCGGTCGGCCACCTCGCGGGCCCGGCCGGCGCGCTCCGGCTCCCGCCGGAGCAGGCGCAGGCTCGCCAGCGCCGCACCCGCGGCGGCCGGCGCCAGCCCGGTGTCGAAGATGAAGGTCCGCGCCGTGTTGACCAGGTGCCGGATCACCTTGGCCGGGCCGAGCACGGCCCCGCCCTGGCTGCCCAGGGACTTCGAGAGCGTGAGGGTGGCGACCACCCCGGGGGCGCCCGCGAGCCCGGCGGCGTGCAGGGCCCCGCGGCCGCCCTCGCCCAGGACGCCCAGCCCGTGCGCGTCGTCCACGACCAGGGCCGCGCCCCGCTCCCGGCAGGCGGCGGCGTACGCGGCGAGCGGGGCCGCGTCCCCGTCCACGGAGAAGACCGAGTCGCTGACCAGCAGCGCGCGGCCCCCGTGCGTGGCCAGCGTCTTGCGCGCGGCCTCCGGATCGGAGTGCGGGATGACTTCGACCGCGGCGCGCGAGAGCCGGCAGCCGTCGACGATCGAGGCGTGGTTGCCGGCGTCGGAGACGACGAGGGTGCCGCGGTCGCCGAGCGCGGTCACGGCCGCCAGGTTGGCCGCGTACCCCGAGGACAGGACGAGCGCGGCCTCGAATCCGCAGAACGCTGCGAGCTCCCGCTCAAGCTCCGCATGAAGCTCGGTCGTACCGGTCACCAGACGTGATCCGGTGGCCCCGGCCCCCCAGCGCTCGGCCGCCTCACGGGCGCCGCGTACGGTCTCCGGGTGCCGGGACAGGCCGAGGTAGTCGTTGCTCGCGAGGTCCAGCAGAGGCGAGGAAGCCGGGCGGGGGCGCAGCGTCCGGACGAGTCCGGCCTGCTCACGGGCCCGCTCCGCGTCGTCGATCCAGGCGAACACGTCATCGGGCTCGGGGCTGTGCTGGCTCATCGGCGGGTCCTCGTTTTTTGTCGGCAGTCCACAGACCTGCCTGACCCTAACGGCCGCCACTTGAGTGCCAGGTGTGGCGATCCACACACTCCGTTCCGGCCATGTTGTGTGATCTCTCCTTGGCCGGGAGTGGTGGTGTGGTCCAGGATCGGCACCATGGACCTGCTGAACACCCTGGTGGACAAGGGGCTGCGGCGCGAGCTGCCGACCCGCGAAGAGGCGCTCGCCGTACTGGCGACCTCTGACGACGAACTGCTCGACGTGGTGGCCGCGGCCGGCAAGGTGCGCCGCCAGTGGTTCGGGCGTCGGGTCAAGCTGAACTACCTGGTCAACCTGAAGTCGGGCCTCTGCCCCGAGGACTGCTCGTACTGCTCGCAGCGGCTGGGCTCGAAGGCCGAGATCCTCAAGTACACGTGGCTGAAGCCAGAGGAGGCCTCCCAGGCGGCCGCGGCGGGCGTCGCGGGCGGCGCCAAGCGCGTGTGCCTGGTGGCGAGCGGACGCGGCCCGACGGACCGCGACGTGGACCGGGTCGGCAAGACCATCGAGGCCATCAAGGAGCAGAACGAGGGCGTCGAGGTCTGTGCCTGCCTCGGTCTGCTCTCGGACGGCCAGGCCGAGCGTCTGAAGGACGCGGGTGCCGATGCCTACAACCACAACCTCAACACGTCCGAGGCCACGTACGGCCAGATCACCAAGACCCACACCTACGCGGACCGGGTCGACACGGTGCAAAAGGCGCATGCGGCGGGCCTGTCGGCCTGCTCCGGCCTGATCGCGGGCATGGGCGAGAGCGACGAGGACCTGGTCGACGTCGTCTACTCGCTGCGCGAGCTGGACTCGGACTCGGTGCCGGTCAACTTCCTGATCCCCTTCGAGGGCACTCCGCTGGCCAAGGAGTGGAACCTCACCCCGCAGCGCTGCCTGCGCATCCTGGCGATGGTCCGGTTCGTCTGCCCCGACGTGGAGGTCCGGATCGCCGGCGGCCGCGAGGTGCACCTGCGCTCGATGCAGCCGCTCGCGCTGAACATCGCCAACTCGATCTTCCTCGGCGACTACCTCACCAGTGAGGGCCAGGCCGGCCAGGCCGACCTCGACATGATCGCGGACGCCGGTTTCGAGGTGGAGGGCGCCGGTACGACGACCCTGCCGGCGCACCGCGCGGACGCGCTGGCCGCGGCCCGGGCGGCGGCGGCCCAGGGCCCGTGCGGCTCCTCGGCGGCCGAGGCGGGCTGCGGTTCGGCGTGCGGCGGCTGCTCGGGCCACGAGGCCGTTCCCGCCCGGGCCGCGGCCGAAGCGCCGGCGCCCGTGCCCGCCGGGGCGCCGGCCCAGGCTCCGGCCGGGGAGGTCCGCTCGGACCTGGTGGCGGTCCGCCGCCGGGGCGCGGGAACGGACCTCGCCCCCAATGCCTGATCAGCACCACCCGCTGCCGGCCGCCGAGCTGCTCGCGCTGGACCGGCAGCACGTCTGGCACCCGTACGGTCCGATGCCCGGGCGGCAGGAACCGCTGGTGGTCTCCTCCGCCTCGGGGGTCCGGCTGCGGCTGGCCGAGCCCGCGCAGGGGCAGGACGAGCTGGTCGACGGCATGTCCTCCTGGTGGTCGGCGATCCACGGGTACAACCACCCGGTGCTGAACGAGGCCGTGACCGGCCAACTCGGCCGGATGTCACACGTGATGTTCGGCGGGCTCACCCACGAGCCCGCCGTCCGCCTCGCCGCCCGGCTGGTGGAGATCACCCCGCCCGGCCTGGAGCACGTCTTCCTGGCCGACTCGGGATCGGTCTCGGTCGAGGTCGCGGTGAAGATGTGCCTCCAGTACTGGCGTTCCGTCGGCCGGTCCGGCAAGACCCGGCTGCTGACCTGGCGGGGCGGCTACCACGGGGACACCTGGACGCCGATGGGCGTCTGCGACCCCGAGGGCGGCATGCACGAGCTCTGGTCGGGGATCCTCCCGCAGCAGCTCTTCGCCGACACCCCGCCGAGCGGGTTCGACGCGCCCGTGGACCCCGCGTACGCCGACCACCTGCGCTCCCTGGTCCGCGCCCACGCGGACGAGCTGGCCGCGGTGATCGTGGAACCGGTGGTGCAGGGCGCGGGCGGCATGCGCTTCCACCACCCGGGGTACCTGCGGGTGCTGCGCGAGCTGTGCGACGAGTACGACGTACTGCTCGTCCTGGACGAGATCGCGACGGGCTTCGGCCGCACCGGCGCCCTGTTCGCGGCCGACCACGCCGGGATCACCCCGGACGTGATGTGCCTCGGCAAGTCGCTGACCGGCGGCTACCTCACGCTGGCCGCCACCTTGTGCACGGAGCGGGTGGCGAACGGGATCTCGCAGGGCGCCGTCCCGATCCTCGCCCACGGGCCGACGTTCATGGGCAATCCGCTCGCCACGGCCGTGGCGCTGGCCTCGATCGACCTGCTCCTCGGGCAGGACTGGCAGCGCGAGGTCAAGCGCATCGAGGCGGGCCTGTGGGAGGGGCTGGCCCCGGCACGGGAGCTGCCCGGCGTACGGGACGTTCGGGTCCTGGGCGCGATCGGCGTGGTCCAGCTGACGCACCAGGTCGACGTGGCCGCGGCGACGCGGGCCGCGGTCCGCGAGGGCGTGTGGGTGCGCCCCTTCCGGGATCTGATCTACGTGATGCCGCCGTTCGTCACGGGCGACGCCGACGTGGCCCGCATCTGCCGCGCGGTGTGCGCGGCGGCACAGGAGGGCTGACATGACGGTACTGATGGTCTCGGGCACGGGCACGGAGATCGGAAAGACGGTGGTCACGGCGGCGGTCGCGGCCGCCGCGGTGGCGGCGGGCCGCTCGGTGGCCGTCCTGAAGCCGGCTCAGACGGGTATGGAACCCGGCGCTCCGGGCGACGCGGCGGAGGTGGTCCGCCTCGCCGGTCCTTCGGTCACGGCGGTGGAACTGGCCCGCTATCCGGAACCGCTGGCCCCGGACACGGCGGCCCGGCGGGCCGGGCTGCCGACGCTCTCCCCCGCGCAGATCGCGGACGCGGCCCGGGAGCTGTCCCGCTCCCACGACCTGGTCCTGGTGGAGGGGGCGGGCGGGCTGCTGGTCCGCTTCGACGAGGCCGGCCACACCCTGGCCGACGCGGCCCGCCTGCTCGACGCCCCGGTCCTGGTGGTCACCCCGCCGGCCCTCGGCACCCTCAACTCCACGACCCTGACTGCGGAGGCCCTCCGGGCGCGGGGCCTGTCGTCGCCGGGCGTGGTCATCGGCAGCTGGCCGGCGGAGCCGGACCTGGCCTGCCGCTGCAACCTGGCCGACCTCCCCTCGTCCTCGGGGCTCCCGCTGGTGGGCGTCGTACCCGAATCCTCGGGATCCCTGTCGCCGGAGTCCTTCCGCGAGGCCGCCCCGACGTGGCTCTCCGCCGACCTCGCGGGATCGTGGTCTCCGGCGGCCTTCCTGACGGCCTGGCAGGCCTGAGCACCGGGCCCGGCGGTGGGGGTCAGTGGCCGCCGCGGGGCTCGGCGCACCCGCCCTCCACGTAGACGGCGTGCGCCTGCACGCTCACCGGCGGGGTCAGACGACCCGTCACGCACGGCCCGCTCTCCGGGACGGACAGGACGAACGAGAGGCTGCCGGCGCTCGACGCGTACACGTCCACGGTCTGCGCCGCGTAGCCCATCCCGGCCAGCAGCGCGCTGAGCTCCTGCGCCGTCCGCGGTGCGCCCTTCCCGTCGGAGCCGCCGAGCGCGGCCCTGATCCGGGCGGCGTGCGCGTCGCCCCGGCACTGGGCCGCGGGCGTGAGCGTGCCCTGCTGCTTGTACCCGTGGTTCTCGGCGTACTTGCGCGCCTCGGGGTCCGTGGGCAGGTCGTCCGGCGTGGCCGGCCGGCTCGGGACGGCGGTCGGCTTCCCCGCGCACGCCGCGGCCACCTCGGGGAAGAGCCTGTCGTGGCGGGCGACCGCGGCGGCCGCCCGGGCGGCGGGGTCGGGGGTCGGGCTCAGGGACGGCAGCGGGGACGGGCCCGCGGCCTTGCCGTTCCCGGGCACCTCGGTGCCGCAGGCGGTCAGTACGAGCAGTCCTGCGGCGAGCAGCACCGCACCGGCGGGGGTCCTGCGGGAGGTCACGGGGGCTCCGCTCTCGAATCCTGCGATCAGCCGATTGTCGTCACCGCACGGGGCGGGGCACATGAGTACGGGTACTCAGTGGGTGGCCGGACACCCGTCACCCGTGGGCACCGATTACGGGGCGTGCGGGCGGGGAACACGCCCGGAAAGCCGGCCGCGACCCGCCGTCAGCCCGCCGCCACCCGTCGTGACCCGCCGTCCGCCCGCCCGTCCCGCCCAAGCCGGAGGTCCGCCATGCCCTCACCGCACCGTGTTCCGGACTCCGTCGACCATCCGTTGTTCGCCCGGTTCTACGCCCGGCTCAGCACCACCGCCGACGCCCGCGGCGGCGTACGCGATCTTCGCGGCGAACTCCTGCACGGGGTGTCGGGCCGGGTCATCGAGATCGGGGCGGGCAACGGCCTGAACTTCGCCCACTACCCGCGCGCCGTCTCCGAGGTCGTCGCCGTCGAACCGGAGCGCAGCCTGCGCAGGCTGGCGGCCGACGCCGCGCTCCGCGCCGAGGTCCCGGTGGATGTCGTGCCGGGGGTCGCCGAGGCCCTTCCCGTCAAGAGCGAGGCCTTCGACGCCGCCGTGGCCTCCCTGGTGCTGTGCACCGTACGGGATCTGCCGCGCGCGCTCTCGGAGCTCCACCGGGTGCTGCGCCCGGACGCCGAGCTGCGCTTCTTCGAGCACGGCCGCGCGCCCACCGCCGGCATGGCCGCCGTCCAGCGGACGCTGGACCGGACCGTCTGGCCGCGCCTCTTCGGCGGGTGCCACACCGCCCGTGAGCCCGCCGCCGCGATCGAGGACGCCGGCTTCCGGATCACCTCGTGCCGCGCCTTCCGCCTTCCGGAGCGCGGACCCGCGCTTCCGACCTCGTACTGCGTGATCGGGACGGCCCGCCGGGGTCCCGCGTAGCCCCACGAGCCCCGGAGGTCTCGCACGACCCTTCCGGCGGAGGTTCAGGCCAGCGGCTTGACCCAGCGGGTCCAGTGGTCCTCGGGGTGGTAACCGCCTGCCGCCCACGCCCCCTGCGCCCGCTCGTTGCGGTCCAGCACCATCGCGTCGGCGCGGCGTCCGCCGAGCTCGCGGAACCGTTCCTCCGCGGCGGCCAGCAGCGCGGAACCGATGCCCCGGCGGCGGTGGCCGGGGTGCACCGCGAGCCGGTACAGGTGGCAGCGCCAGCCGTCGAAGCCGGCGATCACGGTGCCCACGAGTTCGCCCTCGCGCCGGGCCAGCAGCAGGGCGTGCGGATCGCGGGCGTGGAGGCGCTCGACCCCGGCGAGGTCGTCACTGATACTCGTTCCCTCGGCGGCCGTCTTCCAGAAGTCGAGCACGGCGGTGAGATCCGCGGCGGACGCGGGGCCGATGTGAAGATCACTCATGGCCGGATCCCATCATCCGGTCGCGCTCCGCCGAAAGGACGGTCCGACCGCTTTGCCTTTCCTTTACCATGGTGACCAGCAGTCGGCCGCTCCAGAGCCGACCCGAGCGAAAGGTGTGAGCGTCCGCCCATGGGCGAGCCCCCCAGTACCCGACATCGCGCGACACCCCTCCTCCTGGCTGATCATGGGACGGAGGTGACCGACCGATGACCGAAGTGCTCCTGCTCCTCGTGGCGCTGCTGCTCTGCCTCGCCTGCGGGGCCTTCGTCGCGGCCGAGTTCTCGCTGACCACCGTCGAGCGCAGTGAGCTCGAACAGGCCGCCGAGCGCGGCGAACGCGGAGCCGAGAGCGCCCTCGCAGCCGTCCGGAGCCTGACGTTCCAGCTCTCGGGAGCCCAGCTCGGCATCACGGTGACCGGCCTGGTCATCGGCATGATCTCCAAGCCCTCGATCGCCGCCCTGCTCCAGGGCCCCTTCGAGGCCCTGGGGCTGTCGGCCGGCGCCGCCTCCTCCACCGCCCTGGTCCTGGGCACCGTGCTGTCGACCGTCGTCCTGATGGTCGTCGGCGAACTGGTGCCCAAGAACTGGGCGATCTCCTCCCCGCTGGCCATCGCCAAGCGCGTGGCCACCACGCAGCGGGTCTTCACCCGCGCCTTCCGGCCGTTCATCAGCCACCTGAACACCACGGCGAACCACATGGTCCGCCGGCTCGGCATGGAGCCGGCCGAGGAGCTGGCCTCCGCACGCACCCCGCAGGAGCTGGTGGCGCTGGCCCGGCACTCCGCGAAGGCGGGCGCACTGGAGAAGGACACCGCCGAGCTCTTCGTACGGACCCTGAACCTGGCCGACCTGACCGCGGAGAACGTCATGACCCCGCGGGTCCAGGTCACGGCCCTCGACGTGCAGACCACCGCCGAGGACGTGGCCAACGCGACGCTCGCGACCGGCCTGTCCCGTTTCCCCGTCTACCGGGGCAGCCTCGACACCGTCGTCGGCACCGTCCACATCAAGGACGTGCTCGCGCTGCCCGCCGAGGAACGCCACCGCCACCCCGTCTCCCGGCTGCTGCGCGATCCGCTGCTCGTACCGGAGTCGCTGACGGTCGACCGGCTGCTGGACCTGCTGTCCGGCCGCCAGACGATGGCCGTGGTGATCGACGAGTACGGCGGAACGGCCGGCGTGGTCACCCTGGAGGACATCGTCGAGGAGGTCGTCGGCGAGGTGCGCGACGAACACGACCCGCACGAGACCTCCGACCTGGCCCCGGCCGGTACGGACGCCTCCGGGCGCCGCCTGTACTCCGCCGAGGGCGCCGTGCGCACCGACCAGCTGGAACGGATCGGACTGCGCGTGCCGGACGGCCCGTACGAAACCCTGGCCGGGCTGATAGCGACCGAGCTCGGCCGGATCCCGGCCGTCGGAGACAGCATGGAGCTGGCCGGCTGGCGGCTCGACGTGGTCGACGCGAGCGGCCGGCGGGCCGCGCGGGTGCTGCTGCACGCCCCGGCCGACCCGGCGCAGGAGTCCTCCGACACGGGTGGGGAGGGGGACCGATGACGGTCATCCAACTGCTGATCGGCCTGGCGACCCTGGTCGTCAACGCCTTCTTCGTCGGCGCGGAGTTCGCGCTGATCTCGGTGCGTCGCAGCCAGATCGAGCCGTACGCCGAGCAGGGCGACCGGCGGGCCCGCGCCGTGCTGTGGGCGCTGGAGCACGTGTCGGCGCTGATGGCGGCGGCCCAGCTGGGCATCACCCTGTGCACCCTGGTGCTGGGTGTGGTGGCCGAACCGGCCATCGCGCACCTGCTGACCCCGCTGTTCGACCTCGTCGGGGTGCCCTCGGGGCTGACCCACGCGATCTCGTTCGTCGTGGCGCTGGCGCTGGCCACGTACCTGCACATGCTCTTCGGGGAGATGCTGCCGAAGAACGTGGCGCTGTCCGAGCCGGTGCGCACCGCGCTGCTGCTCGGTCCGCCGCTGGTGACCCTGGCCCGGGCGCTGCGGCCGGTGATCTTCGCGATCAACGCCTTCGCCAACCTCCTGCTGCGGCTGCTGCGGGTGGACGTGAAGGACGAGGTCGCGGCGACGTTCTCGGACGACGAGCTGGCCCGGATCGTGAAGGACTCCAGTGACGCGGGTCTGATCGACGACCGGGCGAGCGAGCGGCTGCACGACGCCTTGGAGCTGGGCCGGCGGCCGGTCACCGATGTGGTGCTGCCGCTGGACCGGGTCGTCGTGGCGCGCGAGGGCGTGACGCCTACGGCCCTGCAGCGCCTGTCGGCCGAGTCCGGGTACTCCCGCTTCCCCGTGATCGACGCGCAGGCCGGGATCCTCGGATACCTGCACGTCAAGGACGCGCTCGACGCGGACGGGGCGGAGCGGGACCAGCCGTTCCCGGTGTCTGCGCTGCGCCCGATCGCCCAGGTACGTGCGGAAACCCCGCTGGACGACGTGTTGACCGCGATGCGGCGCAGCCGGACGCACCTGGCGGCGGTCATGGGCTCGGGCGGAGCCATGACGGGCCTGGTCACGATGGAGGACGTACTGCGGGAGCTGTTCGGCAGGCCGGCCTCCGCCTGACGCGGCCGCCACCGCGGCGGTGCCCCGGCCCCGCACGGCCGGGGTACCGCGCGGTAGCATCGCTGCGCCATGGAGATGAATGCCTCTTACACCAGTTTCGTCGCGGTCGGCGACTCCTTCACCGAGGGCATGTCCGACCTGCTGCCCGACGGCTCCTACCGCGGCTGGGCCGATCTGCTGGCCGCCCGGCTCGCGGCGCGCGAGCCCGGTTTCCGCTACGCCAACCTCGCGGTGCGCGGGAAGCTGATCGGGCAGATCGCCGAGGACCAGGCCCCGGTCGCGGCGGCGATGGGCGCGGACGTGGTGACGCTGGTCGGCGGCCTGAACGACGCGCTGCGACCGAAGGTCGACATGGGCAGGGTGCGCGGGCACCTGGAGGAGGCCGTGGGGCTGCTGGCCCCCACCTGCAAGACGCTGGTGCTGATGCGCTCACCGGGGCGCAACGGGCCGGTGATGGACCGCTTCCGTCCGCGCATGGAGGAGCTCTTCGGGATCATCGAAGAGCTGGCCGCCCGGCACGGGGCCCTCGTCGTCGACCTGTACGGGGCCGGTGTGCTGGCCGACCCCCGGATGTGGGACGTGGACCGGCTGCACCTGACGGCCGAGGGCCACCGCCGGGTGGCCGAGGCGGTCTGGCAGACGCTCGGCCTGCCGCCCGAGCAGGACTGGCGCGCCGAACTGGCGCCGGCGGTGGCGCCGGGCTGGGCCGTGCGCCGGACCCAGGACCTCAGCTTCGCCCGGCAGCACCTGCTGCCGTGGATCGGCCGACGGCTGACGGGCCGCTCCTCCGGGGACGGCCGCCCGGCCAAGCGCCCGGAACTGCTGCCGTACGAGGCCGTCGCCGCCGAGCGGCTCTCGTAGCAAGGCACAATCCGAGGCGGGGTCCCCACCTGCGTAAACACACAGCTGCGGCCCAAGTAGAATCCCTACACGTGACAGCCAAGCCCCGCATCCCCAATGTCCTGGCCGGCCGCTACGCCTCCGCGGAGCTCGCCGTCCTGTGGTCCCCCGAGTACAAGGTGACGCTGGAGCGGCGGCTGTGGCTCGCCGTTCTCCGCGCCCAGAAGGACCTCGGCATCGAGGTCCCGGACGCCGCCCTCGCCGACTACGAGCGCGTCCTGGAGACCGTCGACCTCGCCTCCATCGCCGAGCGCGAGAAGGTCACCCGGCACGACGTGAAGGCCCGCATCGAGGAGTTCAACGCCCTCGCCGGCCACGAGCACGTCCACAAGGGCATGACCTCGCGCGACCTCACCGAGAACGTCGAGCAGCTCCAGATCCGGCTCTCGCTGGAGCTGGCCCGCGACCGTACGGTCGCCGTCCTCGCCCGCCTCGGCAAGCTGGCCGGCGAGCACGCCGAGCTGGTCATGGCCGGCCGCTCCCACAACGTCGCCGCGCAGGCGACCACCCTGGGCAAGCGCTTCGCGACGGCGGCCGACGAGCTGCTGGTCGCCTACGCCCGGCTGGAGGACCTGCTCGGCCGCTACCCGCTGCGCGGGATCAAGGGCCCGGTCGGCACCGCCCAGGACATGCTCGACCTGCTGGGCGGCGACGCCGCCAAGCTGGCCGACCTGGAGCAGCGGATCGCCGCCCACCTCGGCTTCGCCCAGGCCTTCACCTCCGTCGGCCAGGTCTACCCGCGCTCGCTCGACTACGACGTGGTCACCGCCCTGGTGCAGCTGGCCGCCGCCCCCTCCTCGATCGCGAAGACCATCCGCCTGATGGCCGGCCACGAACTGGTCACCGAGGGCTTCAAGCCCGGCCAGGTCGGCTCCTCCGCGATGCCCCACAAGATGAACACCCGCTCCTGCGAGCGCGTCAACGGCCTGATGGTCATCCTGCGCGGCTACGCCTCGATGACCGGCGAGCTGGCCGGCGACCAGTGGAACGAGGGCGACGTGTCCTGCTCCGTGGTCCGCCGGGTGGCCCTGCCCGACGCGTTCTTCGCGTTCGACGGACTGCTGGAGACCTTCCTGACGGTCCTCGACGAGTTCGGCGCCTTCCCGGCCGTCGTGGCCCGCGAGCTGGACCGCTACCTGCCGTTCCTCGCGACCACCAAGGTCCTGATGGGCGCTGTGCGGGCGGGTGTCGGCCGCGAGGCCGCCCACGAGGTCATCAAGGAGCACGCCGTGGCCTCCGCGCTCGCCATGCGCGAGCAGGGTGCCGAGCGCAACGAGCTGCTGGACAAGCTGGCCGCCGACGAGCGGATGCCGCTGGACCGGGCCCAGCTCGACGCCCTGATGGCCGACAAGCTGTCCTTCACCGGCGCGGCCGGTGACCAGGTCGCCGCGGTGATCTCTCGTATCGAGGCGATCGCCAAGCAGCACCCGGAGGCCGCCGGGTACGCGCCGGGGTCGATCCTCTGACCCCCGAGGAGCTCGACGCCGCCCGTGACCGCGTCCTCCCGGACGTGGTCGCGGGCGGTCTGCGTGTGCTGTTCTGCGGGATCAACCCCGGTCTCCTCTCCGCCGCGACGGGCCATCACTTCGCCCGCCCCGGCAACCGTTTCTGGCCGGTCCTGCATCTGTCCGGCTTCACCCCGCGCCGCCTGCAACCCGCGGAGCAGGAGGAGCTGCTGTCCTACCGGCTGGGCATCACCAACGTCGTTGCCCGCGCCACGGCCCGGGCCGACGAGCTGAGCGCCGAGGAGTTCCGCGAGGGCGGCCGCATCCTGACCGCCAAGGTGGAACTGCTGCGCCCGCACTGGCTGGCGGTCGTCGGAGTCACCGCCTACCGCACGGCCTTCGGGGAGCCGAAGGCCAAGATCGGCCCCCAGGAGCGGACCATCGGCTCCACCCGCATCTGGGCCCTCCCCAACCCCAGCGGCCTCAACGCCCACTGGACCGCGGAGTCCATGGCCCAGGAGTACGCCCGCCTCCGCACGGCCGCCGAGCACACCCCCGAAGCGGAGCCGGACACCCCCTAGGGCGGGTCGATCACGGTCACCGCGGCCATCAGCTGCGGCGAGTGGTCGGCTCCCCACCGGGCCTCGTAGACGGCGACCCAGCGGTCCCCGACCCGCCAGAGGTGGAGGTGGTCGCTGGTGTCGCCGATCTCCTGCCACGGCTGCGCCGCCTCCCCGGCCTCCGTCCGCAGCCGCAGACCGGCGAGCGTGAGCCGGTCCGGCTCGCCCCAGCGTTCCTCCAGCCGCTGGGCCAGAGCCTCGAACTCGGCGGACACCTGGTCCTCGTGCGCCAGGCGGTCGGCCGCGTCCTCGTCCCCGTACCACCGGCTCCCGCCGAGCTCGGCGAGGTGGTAACCGGGCCCGCTGGTGCCCACTTCGGACCTGCCCCGGACGTCGGGGAAAGCCCGCGCCCGGAGCCGGTCGATCGTGTCGAGATGCTCTGCCGTGGTCATGCCGTCAGTATCGCGCCGGGGTCTGACAACTGGCCCGGCGTCACGCGTCGCGCCGACGCACCGCCAGCCAGCCGCCGGCCAGCGCGGCCGCCGCCCACAGCGCCAGCACCGCGAGGCCGCTCCAGGGACCGAGCCGACCGGTGGACGCCCCGTGCAGCACGAGCTGTCCCGCCTGGTCCGGCAGGAACTCCGCGACACCGCCCGCTGCCTGGCCGATGATGAACGGCACCATGACGACGAAGGGTATGAGCACGCTCAGCACGATCGCCGCACTGCGCAGCACCGCCGTCAGTCCGGCCGCGAACAGGGCCATGAGCGTCAGGTACACGCCGCTGCCGAAAACGGCCCGCAAGGTGCCCGGGTCCCCCAGCGACAATGCGTGCCGCCCCATGAACGCCTGGCCCAGGACGAAGGTGAGCAGTCCGGCGACCTGGCCCACCAGGAAGGCGAGCCCGCCCACCACGGCGACCTTCGACAGGTAGAAGCGGGTCCGGTTCGGCACCGCGGTCAGCGTCGTCCGCAGCGCTCCGTTGTGGAACTCGGCGGCCAGCGCGCTCGCCCCGAAGGTGAAGGCCGCTATCTGGCCGAAGTTGATGCCGTAGAAGGCTCCGAGCAGTGGGTCCTCCCCCAGGCTGCCCGCCTCCTGTCGGCCTATGGCGGCGGCCGCCAGTGCCTGTATCCCGGCGGTGGCCACGAGAATGGCGATCAACGCCCCGAAGGTGCCGCGCAGGGACCGTATCTTGATCCATTCCGAGTGCACGACGGGGACGGTGGGCAGAGCGGCGCTCATGGCGAGCCTCCTTGGGGTAGGCGGAAGTCAGTGGGTGGCGGCGAACTGGGCGTGGTCGGCGGTCAGGTCGAGGTACGCCTGCTCCAGCGAGGCGCGTTCGTCGGAGAGCTCCAGCACGGGGATGCCCTCGCGGGCGGCCATGCCGCCGAGCCGCTCGGCCCGTATGCCCTCCACGGTCCAGCGATCGCCTTCGGCGGCGGCCAGCTCGAATCCGTCCCGTGCGAGGGCCGCCCGGAGGCGGACCGGATCCGACCGACAGCGGCACGGTCGAACCACTCAATTCGGACCTCATGGCCCCCCCGTCGGGCCGCCGCTTTCCTCGTGCCTGTGCCGTTGGTCCCCCTCATCCTCATAGTGGTGCTGTCGGGAGAGCTGGTCAGCGCGATCGCGCGCCGGCGGCCGGGACCTTCGCCCGCCGAGCTGCTCACCGTCCTCAAAGCCCGCACCGAGCAGCCGTTGGAGCGCACCCGCATCGCGCGGAAGCTACACGACTCGATCGGGCACGCCCTACCGACAGCAGACGGGCCCCGCTCAAAATGCGGCGCATTGCGGGATCGGCGCAGCGGCACTCCTCACTCGGCACACCCAGCCTGCGGGTGACGGCATCCTTATAGGCGGGGAGAGTTGTAATCTGGCCATCCAGCGGCGAGCTCGCGCCGCCGGAAAACGGCCGCACACGCCCACGGGCAGGCACATCAAGGACCCGATGCGCGACACACCTCCGCTCGCGGATGGCGTGGACATGCCGCACGGCGACGTGCGTCCCTGCAGCGTGCACCCCGCGGACTTCCAGCGTCGCGCTGGCGTGCAGAACTGGCCTAAACTCCTTCGGCCGAAGGCTGCCAGCCTCGCCACCCCTGGCATGCCCCTGCTGATCATGCTCGGACGGGCGGAGCGCGAGTATCTCGACTTGCTGTACGAGAGGTCCCGGACAATAAGCAAGCACCGGAGCGTTGGAGGTGGTGTTTGCTGCCCGCCTTCCGCCGGTCGACTGGCGACGGGCTGGTGTCGGCGCCCCCTTTCTTTCACGCACGAATGGGCCTACCAGCGCCCCTACACCTCAGACCGGCAACGCCAGGAAGCGTTCACCGACTGGATCGACTGGCACAACTACCACCGGCCCCACACCGGCGTCGCAGGCCAAACACCCGCCAGCCGCGCCACCAACCACTCCGGACAACACACCTAGCCGTTGCGGTACGCGGCTTCGTTAGCCATGGCGAGGAATTCGGCCACCCATTCAGGGGTGAGAGTGCCATCGATGGCACGGCCGGCCGCGATCACTCGTTCCTCGATCACCTCCTCCACTCGATCCCGTACTCCGGTGGCGTTGAGCAGATGGCGCAGGACGTCCGGATCTGGGGTCGTGCCGTCACCGGCGAATAGCGCCTGGACCACTGGCTGATCTCGCAGGGCTAGTGACATCAGCAGCGTCATTTTGTGCTGTTGGAGGTCCAGCTGGCCGGGCTTGCCAGTCAGCACCGCGTCACCGAAGAAGTCCAGCAGGTCGTCCCTGAGCTGGAACGCCTCGCCCACCGCCATGCCGTACTCCTCGAACGGCGCCAGGAGCCTCTCCTCACCTGCCAGCGCGGCTCCGAGTGTCAAGGGCCGGGAGACCGTATAGTGGCCGGACTTCAACAGGGCGATGCAGCGGGCCCGCTCCGGATCGGCCTCGAACTGGGCCGCACTGCGGAGGTCGAGGAACTGCCCGACCACGAGTTCGGTACACAGCTCTCCCCAGATCCGGCGCACGCCGGGCGGACAGTCCGCCAGCAGGCGCTCCGCGTACACCAGGGCGAGATCGCCGCCGAGGACTGCGACCGCTTCGCCGTACCGGCGGCCCTCGCCTCGCCAGCCGCGCTGCCCATGCAGCTCCTCGTGGAGCACGTGGGCCGTGGGCCTGTTCCTACGTCGCTCCGAGGCGTCCATTACGTCGTCGTGCAGCAGGGCAAAGCTGTGCAGCAGTTCTAGCGCCGCCGCCACGTCGACGATCGCCGGGTCGTCCGGGTCACCACCGGCCGCCAGGTAGCCGGCGATGCAGAACGCGGGGCGCAGCCGTTTCCCCCCGCTGCCGAACATGCCGACCACGCAGTCGAGTACTTCGACCGAGTCCGGGTCGAATGCTGCCCACCGTTGCCGCTCCGTGGCGAGGAACTGCTCGATCCGCTCGTCCACTCGAGTCAGGAGTCGGTCACGCCATCGGCGAGATGGGGCGTTGGTCGTGTGGCGCGGTGAAAGGGTCGAGGGCACTTGAGCTCCTTGATGCGGTGCACGGCAGAGGAGTACAGGTATTTCTCGCATGCGGCACGCGCTCCCGAAAGAGGCAGCTTCGGGTACAGAGCAGGTCCAGCCATGGCCTGCCCCTCCCTTGTAGCGTCTTGGAGCGTCCTTCGGGCAACCGAGAGTCCCCTTCCATCACGGTGTCCGGATCGAGTCCTGCTCACTCTCATTGATCGCCATCGATTGCCAAGGAGTTTCTTGTGAACACGCCCGCGGACGCACGCAAGGCCCCTTCCTCCAGACTCGTGGAATCTCCGGTCTTCGTCATTTCGACCGTGCGGTCGGGATCGACACTGCTCCGGTGCGTACTCAATTCGCATTCCCAGCTGCACGCCGACCACGAGATGCACCTGGGCGGCCTGCGGGTCGAGATCGACACCAAGCCCGCGGCTGCGGCGACGGATGAAATGGGGCTCACCGCGACCGAACTGGAGCATATGCTCTGGGATCGCCTTCTCGATCACCAGCTGAAGGCCAGCGGAAAGAGCGTCCTGGTGGAGAAGACGCCGGGGAACGTCGCCATGTGGAAGAGGCTGGCCGAGTGCTGGCCTCACGCCAGGTACATATTCCTGCTCCGCCATCCCGTGCACGTCCTGGAATCGCTCTCCGAGATCTTCCGCGACCAGTTGGCCGACATATCACTTTCCCAAACCCCCGAGGAAGTGGAGGCAAAGGTGCGGAGCAGCGCCGTCGCGCAGATATCCCCGATGCTCGAAGCGGTCGCGGAGGCCCGCGCCCACCTGGACGGCATCACCGTCCGGTACGAGGACCTGACGACCTCCCCGGACGTCGTCACGAAGACCATCTGCGATTACCTCGGGGTTCCGTGGGAGGCCGAGATGCTGAATTACGGAAGTCACGACCATGGATCGTTCCGGATGTTCCTCGGAGACTGGCGCGAGAGGATCTCCTCCGGAGTCATCCAACCCCACCGCCGCCTGCCGGCCATCGATGAGGTCCCCGCAGACCTGGCCGGCCAATGCAAGGCCTTGGGCTACGCATAGGGCGGGGCAGCACCGGCAGACGGCCGTGCAGGAACCATCAAGTCTGCTACACAGTCCCGCCCGTACGGTGCTGTCACGGAGGCCGCAATCGCAGGGAGGGCGGCGTTTGCGAGGAGGTTCCCATGCCGGTCGAACCCACGGCTGGTTGGCCGGGTCTGCGCGGGCTGCGCGTCCTTGACCTTTCCCGACTGCTGCCGGGCGGATTTGCCACCCTCATGTTGGCGGACCTCGGCGCTGACGTCATCAAGATCGAGAGCCCGAATGGGGGCGACTACGGCAGGGCCGTGGACCCCGATGCCTTCGCTGCGCTGAACCGCAACAAGCGGTCGGTCGTGCTGGACCTACGCGAGGCAGCCGGTCGGGAAACCTTGCTGCGTCTCGTGGAGCGCAGCGACGCGGTCGTGGAGAGCCACCGCCCCGGCGTGCTGGAGAGCATGGAACTCGGCTACCAGCAGCTGCGCGCCGCCAATCGCCGCATCGTGCTCTGTTCGATCACCGGCTACGGCCAGACCGGACCCTACGCCGGGCGGCCCGGCCACGACCTGAACTTCCTGGCCCTGGCGGGCTTCTTCGCGGTGCCGCACCGCGTGGACGCGATCGTCGACCGGGTCGGCGTCCGGGTGGCGGACATGGCGGGGGCCATGTACGCCGCGCTCGCCACCTCGGTGGCGGTCTCATCAGCCCGGCTCTCGGGCGAGGGTCAGCACCTGGACGTGTCGCTACACGAAGCGGCCGCTGCCTGGTCGGGTGCGCTCGCCCCGCCGTTGAAGGAAAGCAGGAGCCCGACCGACAGTCCGCTCGTCACAGGGGACAACGACGTGTTCCTACTGGCCGACGGGCGCCGGATAGCCTTCGCGACCTTTGAGGACAAGTTCTGGCTCACTTTCCGGCTGTCCCTCGCCCGGGAGTTCCCGGTTCTCGCCGACGGCAGGTACGACTGCCGCGCGGACCGGACGCGCGCCAAGCGGGAGGTGCGGGCGCTGCTCGAAGAGGTCTTCGCACAGCGTGATCTCGCCTGGTGGTCCACGGCACTGTCCGAACTGGACCTGCCGTGGGCGCCTGTCTACGAGACCTCCGCCGAAGTCTTCGCAGACGAACACGTCGCCGCCCGCGGGCTGGTGGGCACCCTGCCCGGTTCGGCCACCGAACGACCCAGGCAGCAGGTGCGCTTCCCTGTCCTGTTCGGATCCGGGCTCCATTCCCTGCGCGGCGCCGCTCCCGGACACGGTGATCACACCGCCGAGGTCCTCGCCGAGCTGAACCTGTGACGAAGCGGGCTACCGCCCGGGCCCCCGAAGGGATCCTGACGAGATGAGCACCGACCCGATGACCCAGACCGGCCCGGTGGGCAGCGTGTTCCTGGAAACCGCCGAACAACGGGCACTGCGCGCAGCCATCGCGGGCCTCGCCGGCCGCCACGACCGGTCCGCCGACGGGCTGTGGGCCGAGGAGCTGTGGGCCGAGGCCGGGCAGCTCGGCTACCTCGGCGTCAATCTCCCCGAGGAGTTCGGCGGCGGTGGCGGTGGTATCACCGAACTGTCCATCGTGCTGGAGGAACTGAGCGCGGCGGGCTGCCCCCTGCTGATGCTCGCCGTGTCACCGGCCATCTGCGGCACGATCATCAGCCGGTTCGGTACCGCTGAGCAAAAGCGGCGGTGGCTGCCCGGTCTGGCCGACGGAACGGTCCGGATGGCATTCGGGATCACCGAACCCGACGCGGGGTCCAACAGCCACCGGATCACGACGACCGCGCGCCGGGACGGCACAGGCTGGGTCCTGACCGGCCGCAAGGTGTTCGTCTCCGGCGTGGACACGGCCGATGCCACCCTCGTCGTCGGCCGCGCGAGCGGCGGCACCGACGGCAGGCTGAAGCCCTGCCTGTTCATCGTGGAGCACGACACACCGGGATTCGAATACCGGGAGGTGGAGATAGAACTCTCCGCTCTCGAACGACAGTTCCAGCTCTTCCTGGATGACGTTCGGCTGCCCGCCGAAGCCCTGGTGGGAAATGAGGTCGCGGGTCTGCCGCAGTTGTTCGCCGGCCTGAACCCCGAGAGGGTCATGATGGCCGCGTTCGCGGTCGGCATGGGCCGGCGCGCCCTGAACACGGCGGTGGAGTACTCCCGTACCCGCCAGGTCTGGTCGGTTCCGATCGGCGCCCATCAGGCCATCGCCCATCCGCTCGCCCAGATCCACATCGAACTGGAACTCGCGGGTCTGATGATGCGCAAGGCCGCCCATCTGTACGACCAGCAGCACGACCAGGCGGCCGCCGAAGCCGCCAACATCGCCAAGTACGCCGCAGCCGAAGCTGCGGTACGAGCCGTCGACCAGGCGGTCCAGACGCTGGGCGGCAACGGGCTCACCACCGAGTACGGCCTCGCCGCGCTGCTGCCCCTCTCCAGGGTGACCCGGATCGCGCCGGTCAGCCGCGAGATGATCCTCAACTTCGTGGCGCACCACACCCTCGGCCTACCGAAGTCGTACTGACCACCCCTCCTGAACAAGGCGTGTCCGATACCTCGGACACGCCTTCGTGGTGTTCCCGACTCCCGGCACCGGGGTACGGCTGCGGCCCGCCCCGTCCCGGTTGTACCGGGCGGGACGGGCCGTGGCAGGGACGGAGTTCCGTCAGAGGTACGCGTTGGCAGGGTTGAAGCCGTCGCCCAGCACCGGTATGCACTTGTGCTGCTTGATATCGAGGTTCGAGCCGTCGAATGTGTCGCCGGTGGTGCGCTGCGGGTAGACCCAGGTGTCGCCGAGCGTGTAGCGCGCGTTCACGGCCAGGCGGAGCCGGGCGTCCGGCTTGGAGGCGCGGGAGCGGTGCATGCACCGTTCGGTGAAGATGATGTACTCACCCGCGTTCATCGGCATGGTCTCGGTGGCCCCGGGTGCCAGTTCGAAGGGCTCCGTGACTACGGCCAGCAGGCCGGCGCAGCGCTCGCTGAGGAGGTCGAAGAGGTCGTCGAGCGAGTGCTGGGCGGGGTCCACACCGTCGAACACCCGGCGGGTGTCGATGTCGAGGATCAGGCTGTTGTTCTTCGCCCGGGTCAGCAGCTCTTCCTTGGTCTTGATCCGGTTCCGCGGATCAACATAGGCCCCGGACTCGGTGAGCGTGACCATCCGCTTGGGGTACGCCGACCTCTGCGACCCCTTGACGAACTCCATCACGCCGTCGTCCTCGGAGACGTCCGTCAGCGGGAGCCAGAGCGTCCAGCTCCACTGGCTCGACGGGTTCATCGGGAAGAGCGCCGGCCGGTGGCCGCCCACTTCCTCGCCGTCGAAGTACCCGTATTCCTGGTGCCAGTCGATGGCGCCGTCGCCGGGGAACTTCTCGAAGAGCTTGCTGCGCCAGAGGACCAGCGAGTCCGCGCCGGTCGCCTGCTCCAGCGACTTGATGAGCTCGGGGGCGGTCAGGAGTTCACGCACCTTCTCGTTGATCAGGTGCCAGTCACGAACCGAGTACCGGTTGTACAGCGGGTGGACGGGCTGGTTGTCGAGCACGTCGCGGAAGAACTCGCGAAGTTCCCCGATGGTGTCCTCCGAGGCGAATCGCGGGAACGGTCCCACGAATCCGTTCTTCTCCAGGGCGTCGCGGGGGGACATTTCGGTCGTCATCCTCATGCCTTTCACATTGAATCTATCTTGAAAGTCGGTCAGGAAACGCGGGCGAGCTCCGCGGGTGGCGACGCGTTGACTCGCCGCTTCCGCTGCCACTTCTCGAGCAGGCTCAGGCCCGGACTCGTCATGACCGTGGTGATGACGGCCACGACGACCAACTGTGCGAACACGGTTCTGGTTATGAGGCCCGCTTCCAGGCCGATGTTCAGGGCGACGAGCTGGATCAGACCGCGCGTGTTCATCAGCACCCCGACCTGGGCGGCCTGCACCCAGTCCCGGTCGTGCCACAGCTGGGCGGCCGTGCACGCGCCGAGCTTCCCCAGCACGGACGCGGCCAGGAAGAGGAGCACTCCGGTCACCATGGCTGCGGAGCCGAGCAGTTGGATGTCGGTCCGCAGGCCGGTGTAGACGAAGTAGAAGGGCAGAAGCACGCCCACGGCGAAGGGGCGGACGGTCGCCGACCACCGGGACAGCGCCTCGCTCTTGGGGAACGCCAGCCCCAGGGCGAAGGCACCGATCACCACATGGAGTCCGAGGAACTCCGTTGTCGCGCACGCCGCGAACAGCAGGGCGCAGAGGAGTGCGAGGAAGCCGGTGCCCTGCTCGTCGTCCGTCCGGGCCATGTACCACCGAACGCCGGGGCGGACCGCACCGAACAGGACCGCCACGAAAGCCGCGAAGCCGAGGGCGGTGACGACGGGGCTGACCTCGCCAGTGGCCGTGAAGGTGAGCATCAGGCCGATGCCCAGCCAGGCGATGACATCGTCGAGGGCGCCTGCGCCGAGTGCGATCGTACCCGTCCGGGAGCCGAGCAGTCCGCGCTCCTCGATGATGCGGGCCAGCATGGGCAGCGCCGTGATGGAGACGACGATGCCGATGTAGAGGGCACCTGAAGTGCTGCCGACGTCGGGGACCAAATCCGGCCGGCTACTGAAGAGCCAGGCGGTGACGCCGACTCCGAGGAGGAAGGGCGCGGAGATGCCCGCCAGGGAGACGGAGAGGCAGCGTCGGAGCAGTCCACTGCCCCGGGTCAGCGAGCTGCTGAACTCCAGCCCCACGAGGAACATGTAGACGGCGATGCCCAGCTGGCCCAGAGCGTACAGAACGGGTCGCGACTGGTCCGGGAACATCCACTTCTGCACGTCCGACAGCAGCAGGCCGAACAAGGACGGGCCGAGAGCGATGCCCGTGAGCATCTCCGCGATCACGGGCGGCTGGTTCAGCCGGGCCATGACAGCGGTGAGCAGCCTGCACACGGCGATCATCGTGGCGGCGCACAGGAGGAACTTCGTCAGGATGTCGGCCGACATCCCTGTCAGCCTCCCATCGCGGCGATGAGACTCTTGGGCCGCATGTCGGTCCAGTTCTGCTCAATGTGGTCGAGGCAGGCCTGGCGCGTGTCGGCGGTCTTGGCCACGTCCCATCCGTCGGGGATCTCGGCGAAGTCCGGCCACAGGGAGTGCTGGCCTTCGTCATTGACCAGGACCAGGTAGGTGCCCTCGGGGTTCTCGAACGGGTTACTCATGACATTTCTCCTTCTTGGGAGCGGATGGCGGATGCGCGCGTGTCAGGCCGGCAGGCCGGTCAGGCCGGCGGCGGGCGCGTTGACGAAGACGGCCATGTTTCCGGCCGGGTGGCGGTTCTCGTAGACGAGTTGGTGTGCGTGGGCGATGTCCCGGAACGGGAGAGTGCTGCTCAGGCAGGGATCGATCCGGCCCGAACCGACGAGGTCGATGATCGCCTTCGTCTCCTGGACGTTCGCGGCATGCGAACCCTGAAGCCGCTTCTGGAACATCCACAGGTAGCGGAGGTCCAGGTCGCCGTTGTAGCCGCTGGTGCCCGCGCAGGTCACGACCATTCCGGCGTGGTCGCACAGGTAGACGGAGGTCGGCAACGTGTCCGCGCCCGGGTGTTCCAAGACGATGCGGGGCGAGCGGCGTTCCCCGAGCGCGTCCCAGAAGGCGCGGCCGAAGGCGCGGGCGCCCTTCAGCCAGGTCGCGTACGCCTCGGTGTCGTCGGAGTCCGGCAGCCGACCCCAGTGGGCGAAGTCGCTGCGGTTGATGACGCCTTCGGCGCCGAGCTTGAGACAGTACTCCGCCTTTGCCTCGTCGGAGACCACGGCGATGGGCCTGCCCGCGAAGTGCTTGACGATCTGGATCGCCATGGAGCCGAGACCGCCCGAGCCGCCCCAGATCAGCACCGGATCACCGGGGCGCACCACGTTCGGCGCCCAGCCGCATAGCTGGCGGTACGAGGTCGATCCCCCGGCGAGGAAGCAACCGGCTTCCTCCCAGGTCAGGTGTGCCGGTTTGAGGTGGCACTGGTACTCGTCGGCGACCGTGAACTGGGCGAAGGAGCCGTAGTTCAGCTCGTACCCCCAGGCGCGCTGCGAGCGCGAGGCGATGGGGTCGACTCCGAGGCGGATGTCGGGCGCCGACTCGTCCCAGCAGACACCGCCGACGATGACGTGGTCGCCCACCTTGTACTGGCGGACTCCCTCGCCCACGGCCCAGATCACCCCGGACCCCTCGGAGCCCGCGATGTGGAAGTCGTCCGGATCGCCCTGCTTGCGCCGGGCCGCGATGACATCGGCCGGTGTGCCGAGTCCCGCCCACACGCCATTGTAGTTCACACCGGCCGCCATCATCATGATCACGACCTGGCCGCGGCCCGCCTTGGGGACCGGTACGGTCTCCACCTGCATGGCCTGAGAAGGCTGTCCGTACCGCTCGGGGCGGATGACAGCGGCATACATGTGGCTGGGGACATGCCCCAGGGGAGGGATCTCCCCGGGTTCGTACAGCTCCTTCACCGTGTTCTCCTCGGTGGTCATGCGCGGGCCGGCCGCGGCCGCAGTTCGGCGTTGAGTGGGGCAGCGATCTGCCTGAGGGCTTCCCGCCGCAGCATGTCGCGGTGCTCGCAGGGAACAGAGTGGACCGTGACGGTCCCGCCGATGTACGGCCTCCAGTCCTCACAGGTGCCGGGGTGCTCCTCGCCGGCGGCGACGAAGAGGAGCATGTCCCCGTCGTAGAAGGCCGGCGCGTGCGCGCCCTGGAGCGCCACGTTGTTCCGATAGGTCTGGACGAGGGTGGCCAGGTTGCGCTCCACCAGCCGGGCCGCGGGCAGTTCGCTCCGGCGCAGCAGTGCGGTGGCCGTCTCGATGGTGAGCGGACCGCCGGCGGACGCCCCGTCGGCCGCTGCCGTCCGGGTCGGTTCCCCGGTCACGGCTTCGAGCAGGGCGTGCAGCACATCGTGTTCCGCGGGCTGCTCCGCCGGTCTGGGTTTCCCGGCCGGGTAGGAGTCGAGCACGGCGAGCAGTGCCACGTCCTGGCCGTCAGCCCTGATCAGGCCGGCCACCGCGTGGGCGAGGAGCCCGCCGAAGGACCAGCCGAGCAGGTGGTACGGCCCTTCCGGCTGCACCGTTCGGATGTGCCGCAGGTACAGGTCCGCCAGCTCGGCGACGGAAGAGGCGTGCTCACCGGGCCGGCTGAAGGCCGGTGCCTGCAGTGCGTACAGCGGCCGCCCGTCCGGGATGTGGTGCAGGAGCTCCGTGTACCGCCAGCCGAGGCCGCCTCCGGCGTGGAAGCAGAACAGCGGCGGCTCGTCACCGCCGGTACGCAGCGGGAGGACGATCCCGAGGCCGTCACCGACGTCCGGGCCCGTGGCCCGGTCCAGGAGCCGTGCGACCGTGGGGGCCTCGAAGAGCATCGCGATGGTGAGCCGGGAGTCGATCCGGTCCCGCAGGCGGGCCAGGAGGGACGCGGCGAGGAGCGAGTCCCCGCCCAGCTCGAAGAAGTTGTCGTCGATGCCGACCCGGGACACCCCGAGTGTCTCGGCGAACATCCGGCAGACCAGGGCTTCGCGTTCGGACCGGGGTCCGCGGCCTTCCCCGCCTGCCGGGTCCCCGTGGCGGGGAGCAGGCAGGGCTGCCTTGTCCACCTTTCCGGCGGCCGTCAGCGGGATGGTGCCCAGCGTCACGTAGGCCGAGGGCAGCATGTGCGCCGGCAGAGTCTGTGCCAGCGCCGCCGACAGCCTCTCGGGTGCCGGGGCCGTGGCTCCCGACTGAGCCGTGACGTAGGCCACCAGCATCCGGCCGCCCGGCCTGTCCTCGCGGACGGTGACCAGGGCCGTGCCGATTCCGGGCAGCGCGGCAAGCGCCGTCTCGATCTCCGCGGGTTCGATACGGAAGCCCCGCAGCTTGAACTGGGAGTCGCTGCGGCCGATGAACTCCAGCGTGCCGTCGGACCGCCACTTCACCAGGTCGCCGGTGCGGTACATCCGTGCTCCGGCGGGTCCGTACGGGTCGGCCACGAACCGTACGGCCGAGTGCGAGGCGTCGCCGTGGTAGCCGCGGGCCACGCCGGCTCCGGCGACGTACAACTCGCCGGTGACCTCGGCCGGAGCCGGCCGCAGCTGTCCGTCGAGGACGTACAGCCGGGATCCGCCCCACGGCCGTCCGATCGGCACGGAGTCGGGAACCGGGTCCCCGCTGCGCATCGGGTGCCGGGCCGTGAGCACGGTCGTCTCCGTGGGCCCGTAGCCGTTGATCACCAGGGTCCGCGGGCAGGCGTCGAGCACCCTGCGGACCGCGGTCGCGGACACCACGTCGCCGCCGGTGCGGATCGCGCGGACGCCCGCCAGGCATGCCGGGTCCTCCTCCGCGAACAGCCGGAAGAGTCCGGCGGACAGCCACAGCCCGGTGATCCGCTCGCGCACAATCAGCTCACGGAGCTGCGCGAGGTCCAGTCGGCCGGGGGGTGCGACGACGACGGAACCGCCGCGGAGCAGCGGAACCCACCACTCCATGGTCGCCGCGTCCCAGGCGTGCAGCGAGTGGAACAGGACCCGCTCCGTGGCAGGTTCGTCCCATCCCGCGTCGGCCACGAGGTTCACGACGTTGCGGTGAGTCACCGCGACGCCCTTCGGGGTTCCCGTGGAGCCGGAAGTGAACATCATGTAGGCGAGCTGCTCCGGTGCCACGGGCACGACGGGGGCCGTCGCGGACAGCGCATCGCCGCCGCGTCCGGTGTCCACGACCAGCACCTTGGCCGGAAGGTCCGGCAGGCTCCGGAGACGGTCCGCGCGGTCCGGCCCGGTGAGCAGCACGGTGGCGCCGCTGTGGCCGGTCACGGCCGTCCACCGAACCGCGGGGCTCTCCGGGTCCAGGGGCACGTAGGCCGCGCCCGCCTTGAGCGTCCCGAGGGCAGCGGCCAGCAGGTCGAGGGAGCGGTCGAACAGCACCGCGACCCTGCTCTCGGGGTCGGCCCCGGCGGCGATCAGGTCATGGGCCACCCGGTTCGCGAGGGCGTCCAGTTCCGCGTAGGACACCTCCCGCGTGCCGATGCGCACGGCTACCGCGCCTGGCTGCTGTTCCACCCTGCGCGCGAAGCCTTCGACGAGCGTGTCATCGTCCGAGCTGTGGTGCTCGGCGCCGGTCCCCCAGGCGGTGAGGAGCTGCCGGCGCTCGGCGGGCCCGGCCAGCTCCCCCCGGCCGACCGGCCGACGGGGATCATCGGCGAGCGTGTGCAGTACCTGCTGGAACCAGCCGAGAAGGCGCTCCGCGAAAGCGGGTTCGATCACGTCGGGGCGGTGGTTGAGACGCAGCCTCAGTCCGTCGCCGGTCAGTGCGGCCACCAGAGTCAGCGGGTAGTGGCCGGCGTCCTTGCCCAGGGAGCCCACGGTGTGGGCGCCGTCGGCGTTGTCCTTGCGGGTGACGTCGACCGGATAGTTCTCGAACACCACGATGGAGTCGAAGAGTTCTCCGAGACCGACCAGTTTGTGAATCTCCGGCAGGCCGACGTGGTGGTGGCCGGTCATCGCGGCCTGCTCGTCCTGCACCCGGGTCAGTGCGTGCGCCCAGCTCTCCGCGGGGTCGAGCCGGACCCGTACGGGGATGGTGTTGATGAACAGTCCGATCATCGACTCGATGCCGGGGATCTCCGGCGGCCGGCCGCTGACGGTCGTGCCGAAGACGACGTCGTCACGGCCGGTGAGCTTGCCAAGGAGGACCGCCCAGGCCAGCTGGACCACGCTGTTCAGCGTCACGCCGTGTTCCGCCGCCCGCTTCCGCAGGGCGCCGTACAGGCCGGCGGGAAGGTCCGCCTTGAGCCACTGCGGCATCACCGGAACCCGGCGCAGTTCGGCGGCGCTCAGGCGGGTCGGCTCGTCGAGGCTGGCGAGTTCCTTCCGCCATGCCTCAAGGCTCTCCTCCTGTCCCCGGCCGGACAGCCATTCCAGGTAGTAGCGGTACGGGGTCACGAGCGGCAGGGTCGAGTCGTCGCCGGCCAGCTCGTACAGCTTGCGCAGCTCGGCCAGGAACAACGGCATGGACCAGCCGTCGAGGAGGATGTGGTGGTGGGTGATCACCACACGGTGGCGGTCCTCGCCCAGACGGATCACCATGAACCGCAGCAGCGGGGGCACCGCGAGGTCGAACCTGCGGGTGCGCTCCTCCTCCAGCAACTCCTCCAGCTCCGTGCGCGCTTCCTCGCCGTGGAGGCCGGTGAGGTCCCGCTCGTGCCACTCCGCTTCGGCATGGCGCGGTACGACCTGCACGGCACGGCCGGATGCCTGGTGCCGGAAGCCGGCCCGGAGGTTCGGGTGGCGGCGCAGCAGCGTACGGGCGGCGGCCTGCAATGCCTCGCTGTCGAAGGCCCCTTCCACGTCGGCGGACAGCTGCACCGCGTAGACGTCGTCCTCGTCCTGTGCGAACAGAGAGTGGAACAGCAGTCCCTCCTGGAGGGGGGACAGCGGCAGGACGTCCTCCACGCCCGGCTCGCCGGCCTCGAGTGCGTCGATCTCCGCCTGGCCGAGGTCGACGAGGGGGAGGTCGGACGGGGTGAGGCCGCCGGCGGTCGGGGTGGCCGCGTGCGCCGCCAGACTGATGAGCGCCTTCAGCCACAAGTCAGCCAGGTCGGCTATCTCTTCCGCGGTGAACAGTGCCTGCGGCCAGGACAGCGCGGCGCCCAGCCGCACGCCGTCAGAGGTCGCCCGCGTGGCGGCGTTGATCTCCAGGCTGTGCGCGAACGGCGCCTTGGCGTCCCGGGCGGGAACTTCCACCCGGAGGTCCGCGGCCGTGGTCCAGACGGATTCCCCGCCGGACCCGGCACCGCGGGCACCCAGGTAGTTGAAGCCGATGGCGGGCCGGGCGAGTCCGGCCAGCGCGGACGCGGTGCCGGGGTTCAGGTACCGGAGCAGGCCGAAGCCTATGCCGTGGTCGGGCATGGCGCGCAGTTGCTCCTTGACCTGCTTCAGTGCCTGTCCGACGGCGGGGCCGCCCGCCCATGCGTCGGCGGTGTCGACGGCCGGGTCGAGGCGGACCGGGTACAGGCTGGTGAACCACCCGACCGTCCGCGAGAGGTCCGCGCCGGGGACGACGTCCTCCCGCCCGTGCCCCTCGACGTCCACCAGCACGGCGGTGCCCCGGCCATGGCCGCGACGTTCCCGCCATTCGGCGACGGCCAGCGCGAGCGTGGCGAGCAGCGCCTCGTCGATGCCGGCGCGGAAGCCGACCGGCACGGCGGACAGCAGCCGCGCGGTCTCCTCTTCCGGAAGCTCCAGGGTGAAGGTGAGCGCCGTGTCGTACGTGTCACGCGCGGGGTCGGGTGCGACGCCGAGCCTCGGCTCGCCGGGTGCGAGCCGCGCCGCCCACCGCTCCAGTTCCGCGGTACGCGTGCTGCGGCGGGCCTCCTCGTACAACTCCTGCGACCAGCGCCGGAAGGAGGTGCCCACGGGGGCCAGCCGCGCCGGCTCGCCAGCCGATACGGCTTCGAACGCGGCCCGCAGGTCCGGCACCAGGATCTGCCAGGACACCACGTCCACGGCCAGGTGGTGCACGATCCACAGCAGCCGGCCGGGGGACGCGGTTCCCGCGTCGAACCACACCAGCTGGGTCATGGTCCCCGCGTCGGGGTCCAACCGGCCGACGGCTGCGACGGCCTCGGCGCGCACGACCTGGTTCAGTTCGGCCGGCGGTACGGAGGTGATGTCCACCCGGTGCAGCCAGGACCGGACGTCGAACGCGGCGGCGGGTGCGATGTCCAGGCGCCAGTCCTCGCTGGACCGGTGCAGTCGGGCACGCAGTACTTCGTGCCGGTCCGCGACCGCGCGCAGGGCGGTCAGCCATACGTCCTCGCCGGATGCCGCGGGGACCGCCAGCAGGGTCGACTGGTTGAATCCGGACACCGGTCCGCCGGTCTCCCGCAGCCACTCGGCGATCGGGGTGGGGAACGCCTGCCCGCCTGCGTCGGTTGGGTCTTCCACCTCGTGCGCCCAGCCGAGCTCCTCCTCGTCCGTGGCGAACAGGGCCAGCTGGGCGACGGTCTGGTGGCGGAAGACATCCCTCGGGGAGATGATCACGCCTGCCCGGCGGGCCCTGCTCACGAGCTGGATGGCTACGATGCTGTCGCCGCCGAGTGCGAAGAACCCGTCGTCGACGCCCACCCGGGGCAGGCCCAAGACCTCGGCGAACAAGGCGCACAGCACCTCTTCGCGGCGGCCGCTGGGTGCGCGGGAGACCGAGGCCCGCTGCTCCGGGGCGGGCAGCGACTTCCGGTCCAGCTTTCCGTTGGCGGTAAGGGGCAGCTCGGTCAGGACCACGACGGCGGCCGGCGTCATGTAGTCGGGCAACACGTCCGCAACGGTGGTACGCAGGTGCTCGCCGTCGAGTGCGGCGTCCGTGTCCGCGGTGACGTAGGAGACGAGCCGCCGGTCTCCGGGCCGGTCCTCACGGACCACCGCGACGGCCTGGGCGACACCCGGGCAGGACAGCAGCGCCGACTCGATCTCGCCCGGCTCGATGCGATAGCCGCGGATCTTCACCTGGTCGTCGGCACGCCCCAGGAACTCAAGGTTCCCATCCGCACGCCACCGCACCACATCACCCGTCCGGTACATCCGGCCACCACGACCACCGAACGGATCCGCCACGAACCGCTCCGCCGTCAGACCCGGACGACCCACATACCCGCGCGCCAGCTGCGTGCCCGCGACGTACAGCTCACCGGCGATTCCGAGGGGAACCGGGCCCAGGCCGTCGTCGAGGACGTAAGCGCGGGTGTTGCGGACCGGTGCGCCGATGGGCACGCGGGTGGTGCCCGGCTCGGCCCGGTATTCCCACCGCGTGACGTCAACCGCCGTCTCCGTGGGGCCGTAGAGGTTGTGCAGCCGGGCACCGAGGAGGGAACGGAACGCCTCGGCCGTCTCCGGCGGGAGGGCCTCGCCGCTGCTGAAGACCGTGCGCAGACTGTCGCACCGTCTCGCGGTCTCCTCCGAGAGGAAGGCGCTCAGCATGGACGGCACGAAGTGCGCCGTGGTGATCTGCCGGTCCTGGATGAGACCGGCGAGGTAGGCAGGGTCCCGGTGTCCGTCCGGCTTGGCGACCACGAGGGTCGCGCCTACCTGGAGCGGCCAGAAGAACTCCCAGACGGAGACGTCGAAGCCCGCCGGCGTCTTCTGCAGGACCCGGTCCTGCGGGCCCTGCGGATAGGTGTCCTGCATCCAGTGCAGCCGGTTGACGATGGCCTCGTGCGAGACCACGACGCCCTTCGGCCGACCGGTGGAGCCGGAGGTGTAGATGACGTAGGCCGGGTGCTGTGACAGCAGGGGCGTGGTGCGCTCCTCGTCCGTCAGGTCCGCCGCTGCCTGCTCGGCCAGCTCCCGCTGTACGTCTTGGTCGTCGAGCACGAGCCACGGGGTGGCGCCCTCGCCCGACAGGGTGTCGCTGAAGCCCCGGTCAGCGACCGCGAGCACCACCCGGGCCTCGTCGAGCACGGCCAGGGTACGGGCCGCGGGCTGCTGCGGATCGACGGGCAGGTAGGCGGCGCCGGTCTTCGCCACGGCGTACATCGCGATCACGAGGTCCGCGGACCGCGGCAGCGCGAGGGCGACGATCCGCTCGGGACCGGCACCGCGGGCGGCCAGGAGCCGGGCGAGACGGTTGGCGGCGGCGTTGAAGTCGGCGTACGACAGTACGGTGTCGCCGAACACGACCGCCGGGTGCTTCGGGTTACGGGCTGCCTGCGCTTCGAAGAGAACGGGGAGGGTGGCGGCGGACACCTCCTGGTCGGTGTCGTTCCAGGTGGTGAGGAGCTGGTGGCGTTCGGCGGGCGTGAGGATGTCCAGCCCGGTCAGCGACCGGTCCGGATCGGCGACCGCCGCTTCGAACAGCCGTATCAGCCGGGCCGCCAGCGACTCCACCGTGGACCGGTCGAACAGGTCCTCGGAGTACTCGACAACCCCCTCGATGCCCGCAGCACTGCCGTCCGCACCGAAACGCTCCGCCATGTGGAACGAGAGATCGAACTTGGCGGTCACCCCGCCGGCATCCGCACCACGCACCCGCAGACCCGCGAACTCCGCCACCGGCCGGTCCAGGTTCTGCAACGCCACCATCACCTGGAACAGCGGATTGCGGGCCAGCGACCGGGCTGGGTTGAGGACCTCCACCAGCCGCTCGAACGGCAGGTCCTGGTTCTCGTACGCCGCCAGATCCGCGGCGCGCACCCGGCCCACCAACTCACGGAAGGAAGGATCCCCGCTGGTGTCGGTCCGCAGGACAAGGGTGTTCACGAAGAACCCGACCAGGTCCTCCAGCGCGTCATCGGTGCGGCCCGCGATCGGAGCACCGATCGGAATGTCGGTACCCGACCCCAGCCGGCTCAGCAGTCCCGCCACAGCCGCCTGCACCACCATGAACATGCTCGCCCCGCCCTCACGGGCCAACGCACGCAGCGCACGATGACTCCCGGCACCCAGCGCCAGCGGCACCGAACCACCACGGTGACTCGGCTCCAGCGGCCGCACCCGGTCCACCGGTAGGGAGATCTCCTCGGGGAGGCCTTCAAGGCTGCTCTTCCAGAACGCGAGCTGCCGCGAGACCGCGCTCTCCGGATCATCCTCACTGCCAAGGACTTCCCGCTGCCACAGCGCATAGTCCGCGTACTGCACGGGCAGCGCCGACCACACCGGCGCCTCGCCCTCGCACCGCGCCGCGTACGCCGCCGCCAGATCACGCGCCAACGGACCCACCGACCAGCCGTCACCAGCAATGTGATGCATCACCACCGCCAGCACATGCTCATCCGCCCCCAGCGCGAACAACCGTGCCCGCAACGGGATTTCCGAGGTCAGGTCGAAGTCGGCCACCGTCACGCCCGTGAGCGCATCGGCCAGGCCGGCCTCGTCGACCTCGACCACATCGAATTCCGACGAGACCGACGCAGCGTCCAGCACCACCTGCTGCGGCACCCCGTCCACCTCGGGAAACACCGTCCGCAGACTCTCATGACGGCCCATCACGTCCTGCAGAGCGACACCCAGCGCAGCACGGTCCAACACCCCCGAAAGCCGCAGGGACAACGTCATGTTGTACCGGGCCTCGCCGTGCTCCAGCCGGTTGAGGAACCACAGCCGGCGCTGAGCGAAAGACAAAGGCAGCACCTCGGGACGGGCCACCGGCGCAAGCGGCGCCCGCGCCACCGCACCCGACTCCCGCACCCACACCGACAGACCCGCCACCGTAGGCGCCTCGAACAGCGCCCGCACCGGCAACTCCACACCCAACACCGAACGCACCCGGCTCACCAGACGCGTCGCCGACAGCGAATGACCACCCAGCTCGAAGAACCCGTCATCGATACCGACCCGCCCAACACCCAGCACCTCCGCAAACAGCCCGCACAAGATCTCCTCCTGCGGACTACGCGGACCACGACCCACCCCACCCACACCGAACTCCGGCACCGGCAGCGCAGCACGATCGACCTTGCCGTTCACCGACAACGGCAGCACGTCCAGCACCACCACCACCGCCGGCACCATGAACTCCGGCAGGAGACGCATGGCCCGTGCGCGTACCGCCTGCGGATCTGCGGTTCCCGCCACGTAGCCGACGAGCTGCGGCTGTCCCTCGGGAGCCGGGACGAGCACGACCACGGCATCGGAAACACCGGCGGCGGTACGCAGGGCGGCCTGGATCTCTCCGAGTTCGACACGGCGTCCGCGAATCTTGACCTGGTGGTCCTGGCGTCCGAGGAACTCGAGCTGGCCGTCCGCGCGGCGCCGGACACGGTCTCCCGTGCGGTACATGCGGCTGCCGGGGGTTGCGGAGAACGGGTCCGGCGGGAACGCGGCCGCCGTCTTCGCCGGGTCGCCGAGGTAGCCGCGGCCGACGCCGGCGCCGCCCACGTAGAGGTCGCCCTCGACGCCGACCGGCAAGAGCTCCAGCCCGTTGCCCAGCACATGGAGCCGGGTGTTGCGGACTGGCGATCCGATCGGGACCGGCCGTCCATCCCGGAGGGGAGCAGAGGTGATCACGGCGTGCGCGACGTCGTCGGAGCACTCGGCCGGACCGTAGGCATTGGTGATCGGGATGTGCGGGAAGCGCTCGAACCAGCGTCGGCAGAGGTCGGCCGGCAGGTCCTCACCGGTGGCCACCAGGTGCCGCAGGTTCCGCAGGCCGGGCACGGGAAGCCCGTCGTCCCACTGGTCCAGCGTCGCCCGCAGCAGCGAGGGGACGACCTCCAGGACGGAGATGTCCTCGCTGTCGACCATCGCGAAGAGTGCCGCGGGGTCGGCAGCCGTGCCGGAGCCGACGGCGCGGACGCGGCCGCCGACGACCAGGGGCGCGAGCATCTGCCAGACGGAGACGTCGAAGGTGAGCGGGGCGTTCTGGACGAGGGAGTCCTCGTGCGTGAGCCCGAGGTCCTCGATCTTGGCGAGGAGGTGGTTGGTCATGCCCGCGCGGTGCACCATGGCGCCCTTGGGCCGGCCGGTGGAACCGGAGGTGTAGATCACGTAGGCGAGGTCCTCCCGGTGCGGCCGGCGCGGGGGCTCCGACTCCGGCCGGTCCGCCTGCGCGTCCTCCACGAGGACAGCCTCGACCGCGCCGCCCGTGCCGGCGGCGAGCTCCCGGGCCGTCGCTCCTTCGCCGCGGTCGGCCAGGATCCAGCGGACGCCGGCGTCGGAGAGCAGTTCCGACAGGCGGGCGGCGGGTGAACGGGGGTCGAGCGGTACGTACGTGGCTCCGGCTGCCAGGACACCGAGGAAGGCGACGACGGCATCGATGCCGGCCTCGGCCAGGAGTGCGACCCGCGTCTCCGCTCCGGCTCCTCGGGACCGCAGCCAGCGGGCGACCGCGTCCGCCCGGGCCAGCAGTTCCCGGTAGGTGAGGGTGGCGTGGTCGTCGGTGATTCCGACGGTGTCGGGCATGCGCTCGGCGACCGTGCGGATCCGTCCGACGACATCCTCGAACTCGGCCGGGGCGTCGGTGTCGTTCCAGGTGGTGAGGAGCTGGTGGCGTTCGGCGGGCGTGAGGATGTCCAGCCCGGTCAGCGACCGGTCCGGATCGGCGACCGCCGCTTCGAACAGCCGTATCAGCCGGGCCGCCAGCGACTCCACCGTGGACCGGTCGAACAGGTCCTCGGAGTACTCGACAACCCCCTCGATGCCCGCAGCACTGCCGTCCGCACCGAAACGCTCCGCCATGTGGAACGAGAGATCGAACTTGGCGGTCACCCCGCCGGCATCCGCACCACGCACCCGCAGACCCGCGAACTCCGCCACCGGCCGGTCCAGGTTCTGCAACGCCACCATCACCTGGAACAGCGGATTGCGGGCCAGCGACCGGGCTGGGTTGAGGACCTCCACCAGCCGCTCGAACGGCAGGTCCTGGTTCTCGTACGCCGCCAGATCCGCGGCGCGCACCCGGCCCACCAACTCACGGAAGGAAGGATCCCCGCTGGTGTCGGTCCGCAGGACAAGGGTGTTCACGAAGAACCCGACCAGGTCCTCCAGCGCGTCATCGGTGCGGCCCGCGATCGGAGCACCGATCGGAATGTCGGTACCCGACCCCAGCCGGCTCAGCAGTCCCGCCACAGCCGCCTGCACCACCATGAACATGCTCGCCCCGCCCTCACGGGCCAACGCACGCAGCGCACGATGACTCCCGGCACCCAGCGCCAGCGGCACCGAACCACCACGGTGACTCGGCTCCAGCGGCCGCACCCGGTCCACCGGTAGGGAGATCTCCTCGGGGAGGCCTTCAAGGCTGCTCTTCCAGAACGCGAGCTGCCGCGAGACCGCGCTCTCCGGATCATCCTCACTGCCAAGGACTTCCCGCTGCCACAGCGCATAGTCCGCGTACTGCACGGGCAGCGCCGACCACACCGGCGCCTCGCCCTCGCACCGCGCCGCGTACGCCGCCGCCAGATCACGCGCCAACGGACCCACCGACCAGCCGTCACCAGCAATGTGATGCATCACCACCGCCAGCACATGCTCATCCGCCCCCAGCGCGAACAACCGTGCCCGCAACGGCACATCGACACGGAGATCGAACCCGGCCGACGTCACGTCCGCCAAAGCGGCAGCCAGACCCACCTCGTCGACATCGACGGCCTCGAAGCCGAGGGAGACCGAGGCGGCATCCAGGACCACCTGCTGCGGCACCCCGTCCACCTCGGGAAACACCGTCCGCAGACTCTCGTGGCGCCCCACCACGTCATCCAGTGCACGCCGCAGCGCATCCCGGTCCAGCACACCGGACATGCGCACCACCAGAGGCACGTGGTAGGCGGGGTTCAGACCGTCCAGCCGGTTGAGGAACCACAGCCGGCGCTGAGCGAAAGACAAAGGCAGCACCTCGGGACGGGCCACCGGCGCAAGCGGCGCCCGCGCCACCGCACCCGACTCCCGCACCCACACCGACAGACCCGCCACCGTAGGCGCCTCGAACAGCGCCCGCACCGGCAACTCCACACCCAACACCGAACGCACCCGGCTCACCAGACGCGTCGCCGACAGCGAATGACCACCCAGCTCGAAGAACCCGTCATCGATACCGACCCGCCCAACACCCAGCACCTCCGCAAACAGCCCGCACAAGATCTCCTCCTGCGGACTACGCGGACCACGACCCACCCCACCCACACCGAACTCCGGCACCGGCAGCGCAGCACGATCGACCTTGCCGTTCACCGACAACGGCAGCACGTCCAGCACCACCACCACCGCCGGCACCATGAACTCCGGCAGGAGGGTGGCCGCGGACGCCCGCACGCGTTGGCCGTGCAGGGCCTTGGCGCCCGCGTCTCCGGTGACATAGGAGACGAGCCGCCGGTCTCCGGGCCGGTCCTCACGGACCACCGCGACGGCCTGGGCGACACCCGGGCAGGACAGCAGCGCCGACTCGATCTCGCCCGGCTCGATGCGATAGCCGCGGATCTTCACCTGGTCGTCGGCACGCCCCAGGAACTCAAGGTTCCCATCCGCACGCCACCGCACCACATCACCCGTCCGGTACATCCGGCCACCACGACCACCGAACGGATCCGCCACGAACCGCTCCGCCGTCAGACCCGGACGACCCACATACCCGCGCGCCACACCAGAACCCGCGATGAACAACTCACCCGGCGTCCCCACCGGCACCGGCCGCAACCCACCATCCAGGACATACACCCGCATGTTCTCCAGGGGGCGTCCGATCGGCAGGTTGTGCTCGTCGAACGGCTGCCCGGGAGCAAGCACGTACTCGGTGGCGCTGACGGTGGTTTCGGTCGGGCCGTAGACATTGCGCACGGCGACTTCCGGGTGGCGGCGCCGCCAGGCTTCGAGGGCGGCGGCATTGACGGGCTCGCCGGCCAGGAGCAGTTCGCTCGTCGGGGCGTACTCCGCGGGCAGCTCCATGAGCAACGACAGATGGCTGGGGGTGGCCTTCAGGAAGGTGTACGGCCCGGTCTGCGGCGCCCGCCCAGTGTCGGCGTCCCGGAGGGAGCCGATGACCACGCATCCGCCGGAGATCAGCGGGACGTAGAGGGCGGTGACCGTCATGTCGAACGAGACGGAGGAGTGCAGCAGGGCTGCGCCGCGGGTGCTCGGGTATCCGGCACGTGCGCCCGCCAGATAGTCGGCGAGCGCTCCGTGCTCGACCATGACGCCCTTCGGGGTACCCGTGGACCCGGAGGTATAGATCACGTAGGCCGCGTTACGCGGGTGCAGAGGCTGCACGCGTTCGGCGTCCGAGGGAGGAGTCGCCGGCTGCCGCTCCACGTGGGCGGCGACTTCAGGGGCGTCGATCACCAGCGTGATGGTTCCCGGTGCGGCCGGCCCGGCCGGTGCGTCCTTGGTCGTGACGAGAACCCGCGGTGCGGTGTCGGCCTGCATGAGGGTGAGGCGCTCGGCCGGGTACTCCGTGTCGAGCGGCAGGTAGGCGGCCCCGGTCTTCGCGACGGCGAGCAGGGCCACCATGAGTTCCGGGGAGCGCGGCAGGGCGACGGCCACGACCTGCTCGGGGCCCGCGCCGAGCCCGATCAGGTGGTGCGCGAGCCGGTTGGCGCGGGTTTCCAGGTCGGCGTAGGTCAGGACGGTGTCGTCGTACGATACCGCGGGGGCCTCGGGGGTGAGAGCGGCCTGCACCTCGAACATGCGGGGCAGCAGCTCTGCCGGAGCCGGGCGGTCCGTGTCGTTCCACTCGCGCAGAAGCAGATCGCGCTCCTCGGCGGAGAGCAGGTCCGCCCGGCTGATCGGGGTGCCGGGGTCGGTGACGGAGGCCCGCAGCAGACGCGCCAGACGTTTCAGAGCCGATTCCACGGTGGTGTGGTCGAAGAGGCCGGCGTTGTACCGCGCGATGCCTTCGATACCGGCGGGTACGCCGTCAGCGTCGTGGCGCTCACGCAGGCTGAGGAGAAGGTCGAACTTCGAGAGCGTGTCGGCGGTCGGCTCGATCGCGATGCTCAGCCCGGGGAGGTTCAGGGTCCCGTCGGGGGTGTTGTCCAGGGCCAACCAGACTTGGAACAGCGGGTGGCGGGTCAATGACCGGGCCGGGTTGAGGACCTCCACCAGCCGCTCGAACGGCAGGTCCTGGTTCTCGTACGCCGCCAGATCCGCGGCGCGCACCCGTCCGAGCAGCTCACGGAAGGAGGGGTCGCCGCTGGTGTCGGTCCGCAGGACAAGGGTGTTCACGAAGAACCCGACCAGGTCGTCGAGCGCGTCGTCGGTGCGGCCCGCGATCGGAGCGCCGATCGGGATGTCGGTGCCTGCGCCCAGCCGGCTCAGCAGACCGGCGAGTCCGGCCTGGAGCACCATGAAGATGGTGGCGCCACGGGTGCGGGCGAGGGCCGTCATGGCCCGGTGGAGCTCGGGGTCGAGGGTGAACCGGATGACGCGGCCGGGCTGTGCGCTCTGCAGCTCGTCCCTGGGCCGGTCGACGGGTAGGGAGATCTCTTCCGGGAGGCCTTCAAGGCTGCTCTTCCAGAACGCGAGCTGCCGCGAGACCGCGCTCTCCGGATCATCCTCACTGCCAAGGACTTCCCGCTGCCACAGCGCATAGTCCGCGTACTGCACGGGCAGCGCCGACCACACCGGCGCCTCGCCCTCGCACCGCGCCGCGTACGCCGCCGCCAGATCACGCGCCAACGGACCCACCGACCAGCCGTCACCAGCAATGTGATGCATCACCACCGCCAGCACATGCTCATCCGCCCCCAGCGCGAACAACCGTGCCCGCAACGGGATTTCCGAGGTCAGGTCGAAGTCGGCCACCGTCACGCCCGTGAGCGCATCGGCCAGGCCGGCCTCGTCGACCTCGACCACATCGAATTCCGACGAGACCGACGCAGCGTCCAGCACCACCTGCTGCGGCACCCCGTCCACCTCGGGAAACACCGTCCGCAGACTCTCATGACGGCCCATCACGTCCTGCAGAGCGACACCCAGCGCAGCACGGTCCAACACCCCCGAAAGCCGCAGGGACAACGTCATGTTGTACCGGGCCTCGCCGTGCTCCAGCCGGTTGAGGAACCACAGCCGGCGCTGAGCGAAAGACAAAGGCAGCACCTCGGGACGGGCCACCGGCGCAAGCGGCGCCCGCGCCACCGCACCCGACTCCCGCACCCACACCGACAGACCCGCCACCGTAGGCGCCTCGAACAGCGCCCGCACCGGCAACTCCACACCCAACACCGAACGCACCCGGCTCACCAGACGCGTCGCCGACAGCGAATGACCACCCAGCTCGAAGAACCCGTCATCGATACCGACCCGCCCAACACCCAGCACCTCCGCAAACAGCCCGCACAAGATCTCCTCCTGCGGACTACGCGGACCACGACCCACCCCACCCACACCGAACTCCGGCACCGGCAGCGCAGCACGATCGACCTTGCCGTTCACCGACAACGGCAGCACGTCCAGCACCACCATCGCGGTCGGGACCATGTGGCTCGGCAGTTCCGCGGCGGCCGCACGCCGGAGGGCGTGCACGTCGGTCCGCTGTCCGGGGCGCGGCACGACGTAGGCGGCCAGGCGCGGGGCGCCGGTGGCCTCGTCCTCGTGGACGATGACGGCGGCCTGTGCGAGATCGCCGATCCTGCACACCGCCGACTCGATCTCGCCCGGCTCGATGCGATAGCCGCGGATCTTCACCTGGTCGTCGGCACGCCCCAGGAACTCAAGGTTCCCATCCGCACGCCACCGCACCACATCACCCGTCCGGTACATCCGGCCACCACGACCACCGAACGGATCCGCCACGAACCGCTCCGCCGTCAGATCCGGACGACCCACATACCCGCGCGCCACACCAGAACCCGCGATGAACAACTCACCCGGCGTCCCCACCGGCACCGGCCGCAACCCACCATCCAGGACATACACCCGCGTGTCCCCGACGGGGCGTCCGATGACCGGCTGCTCGCTGTCGTTGACGGATGCCACGACGGAGTCCACCGTGGTCTCGGTCGGCCCGTAGAAGTTGTGGCTCAGCGGTGCCGAGGCCCGCAACTGCTCCCAGAGGGACGGGGGAACGGCTTCGCCGCCGACCATGACTGCGGCCGGGGTGGTGCCGCCTGTCTCCGCGGCGTCGTTCAGCAGGTCCTGGGCGAGCAGGAGTCGGCCGTAGGAGGGGGTGACGTCGACGACGTCGATGCCGTGGCCGGTGACGTAGCCGACGAGCGCCTCGGCGTCCCGGCGTACCACGTCCTCGACGAGGTGCAGTTCGTGCCCGGCGAGCATCCACAGCAGGGGCGGCCAGAGCGCGTCGGAGGACATCGCGGCGGTGTGCGCGACACGGACGCACTCCGTGCCCAGCGCCTCGGTCGCCGGGACGTACACCTGGGCCAGATGGCTGGCGAAGAGGCTCGCGAGCCCGCGGTGAGGCACGGCCACTCCCTTGGGCTTGCCGGTGGAGCCCGAGGTGTAGTGCACGTAGGCCATGTGCTCGGGGAGCAGTGGGCATGCCCGGTCGGCGTCCACCGGGTTCGTGGCGGGGCGCTGCGCCAGGTCCCGCATGACGGCCGGATCGTTCAGGGTGATGGTGGGAACGGCGGTGCGGGGCAGCGTGGCGGCGCGCTCCCGTGTCGTGAGCACCAGGACGGGCCGGGCGTCGTCGAGGAGGGTGGCGACGCGGTCCGCGGGGTCGTCGGGGTCGAGCGGCAGGTAGGCGGCGCCGGTCTTCAGTACGGCGAACAGGGCGGCGAGGGCCTGCGTCGAGCGCGGCAGGGCGAGGGCGACCACGTCCTCGGCGCTGATGTGCTGGGCGAGCAGGTGGTGGGCCAGCCTGTTGGTCTCGGCGTTGAACTCGGCGAAGCTGACGGCGGCGCCGGCGAAGACGACGGCGGTGCGGTCGGGGGTGCGGTCGGCCTGCTCCTGGAGGATGCCGACCACGGTGGCATCCGTGGCTCCCTGGCCGGTGTCGTTGAAGGTTTCGAGGAGCATCCGGCGCTCGGCGTCGCCGAGGGCGTCCACCCGCCCCGAGGGGAGCTCGGGGGAGGCGGCGAAGGCTTCGAGGATCCGGCGGTAGCGGGCCAGGACGGTGTCGGCGGCAGCCCGGTCGAAGAGGTCCGGGCGGTGTTCGAGCCGCAGTTCCAGTCGGTCTCCGTAGGAAGCGGCGATGAGGCCGAGCGCGTAGTGCGTGGCGTCCCGGCCTTCGGCGCCGGTGACACGGACACCGCGGACCGCCGTGCCGAGGGTTTCGCGGTCGACGGGGTAGTTCTCGTAGACGACCGAGGTGTCGAAGAGTTCACCGATACCGACGAGGCTCTGGATGTCGGCGAGGCCGAGGTACTGGTGGTCCATCAGCGCGGTCTGCTCGTCGCGCACCCGGGTCAGCAGCGAGACGAGTGTTTCCTGCGCCCGCAGCCGGACCCGCACCGGAATGGTGTTGATGAACAGGCCGATCATGCTCTCGACGCCGGGGATCTCGGGCGGGCGGACCGAGACTGTGGAGCCGAAGGCGACGTCCTCGCGGCCGGTGAGCTTGCTCAGCAGCATCGCCCAGGCCGCCTGGAGGACGGTGCTGATGGTGGTGCCGTGGGCACGGGCCTGCCGGCGAAGGGCCTCGCTCAGGTCGTCCGGGACGTCCAGCGCGATCTGCTCGGCGGGTGCCGCGACGTCGTCGGGGCCGCCTGCCGGCGCGACCCGGGTGGGCTCGTCCAGCCCGTCGAGTGCCTGCCGCCACGCCTCCAGCGAAACGCGCCGGTCCTGCCTGGCCAGCCAGGTGAGGAAGGCCCGGTAAGGAGTGGCGCGCGGCAGCACCGCACTGTCGGCGCCGTGCTCGTACAGGGCGAGGAGCTCCCGCAGGACCAGCGGGCCCGACCAGCCGTCCATGAGGATGTGGTGGTTGGTCAGGATGAGCCGGTGCAGTTCCTGCTCCAGCCGAACGAGGGTCAGGCGGATCAGCGGGGGCCTGGCGAGGTCGAAGCCGCCCCGGCGCTCACGCTCGGCGATCCGGTCGAGTTCCGCGTCGCGGTCGGCGGGCTCCAGGGCCGTGAGGTCGGACTCCTGCCATGCGGGGTCCGCCTGCCGGGGAATGAACTGCACGGACTTGCCCGAGGCGGTCATCCGGAATCCTGCGCGCAGCTGCGGGTGGCGTCGGAGCAGGCCGTGGACCGCCGCCTGGAGCCGGCCGGCGTCGAGCGGGCCAGTGAGGTCGATGCCGAGCTGGACCGTGTAGACGTCGCGCTCGTGGCCGTCGTAGTGGGCGTGGAAGAGCAGACCCTCCTGCAGCGGCGAAAGCGGCAGGACGTCTTCGAGCCCGGTACGGAGGTTGCGGGGGCGGTCACTCGTGGTCATGTTCTTTCCTCAGTCGGCTTCGGGCTCGTCGGTCTTGTCCCGACCTCGTCCAACAACGGGCGGTGAACTAGTCGGACATCGCGACCAGTACGCGCCGGTTCCCGGTGTAGGGGCGGCGACCGTGACCGACCAGGATGTTGTCGATGAGGAGCAGGTCTCCGGCGTTCCAGTTCACGTCAACTGCGTGCCGGAGCCCGGCCTCCTGGATGTGGATGATGTGCTCGGCGGGGATCGGGGTGCCGTCCGCGTACGACGCCGCCTGCGGCATCTCGTCCTCGGACATCAGCTCCATCAGCAGGGCTGCGTCCTCGCCCAGGCCGGCGACGTGGAACTGGTCGGCCTGGTTGAACCACACCTCGGTACCGCTGACCGGGTGTCGCAGGGTCCCGGGGCCGACCTGGGTGATCCACAAGGTGCCGTCGGACTTCCACTTCCAGTCGGCGCCGGCGCCGGCGAGGAAGGCCTCCACCTGGGCCCGGTCCTCGGTCTCGAACGTGTCCTGCCAGCTCTTGCCCAAGCCGTGGCCGCCGTGCAGGTTCTGGGTGTAGCGGACGCCGCCGGCGAAGGCCTCCCGGATGGCGGGGTCGATGGATTCCAGCCAGAGCTGCCCGTCGACGACCGGGGTGGCGCCGCCGGTGGACGGGGCCCGGTCGCAGTAGAACAGAAGGCGTCCGGGCCACTGGTGAGCGTACGACATCTCGTTGTGCAGGGAGATCTGGTACTCGGGCGCGTACTCAGTGGAGGTGTAGACGTTCTTCCCGACAGCGGCGACCTTGGTCCGTGGGGAGTTGCCGTGGACGTAGGCCAGGCGCTGCGGCAGCAGGGCGTCGGCAACCGTGTCGTAGCTCCCGGAGGAGACTCCGAAGCCTCGGAAGACCAGCGCCTTCTCCCGCACGAGCAGTTCGGCGAGGCCGGCCTGTCCGATGTACTCCACGAGCCCGGCAGGGGTCGCATCGGCACCGGTGCCCGAGGGGGTGAGCTCCAGCGGCCGCCAGTTCTCAGCAGTGTTCAACGCGCTTTCCTCCGAGCTTCGATCTTGATCATTGAGCCGTTGCCGATGCTAGGCAGGCTCGGCCCAAGGGGGCTGGACGCGGCCTGTACGGCGAAAACTGCCCCTGGTCCGGGCATGGTTGGCGGGCTGTGCGGCCGGTCTCAGCGTTCGGTGAACCGGGGTGGGCGCCCCTCACGGAAGGCGGCCATCGCTTCTTCCACGTCCGCCGATTTCGCGGTGATGACCTGTGAGGCCGACTCTCGTTTGAGGGCTTCGGCCAGGGACGAGGCACCGGCGTTGGCGTGTACGACGGACTTGGTGACGGCGACGGCGATCGGGCTGTTGGCCGCGATGTCCGCGGCCAGGGCGAGCGCCTCGGCCACGAGCGCGTCGCAGGGCACCACACGGTTGACCAACTTCAGGGAGAACGCCTCGTCCGCGTCGACGGTCCGGCCGCTGAGCAGCAGGTCCAGGGCGGGACCGAGGCCGACGATCCGGGGCAGCAGCCAGGAGGCGCCCAAGTCACCCCCGGAGAGCCCGACCCGCACGAATGCCGCGCGGCACCGGGCTCGCGAGGCGGCGACCCGGATGTCGGCGGCGAGAGCCAGCGACAGGCCCGCGCCGACGCACGGGCCGTCGACGGCGGCGATCACCGCTTGCGGCAGCTCGTACAGGGCGCTGACCGCCGCGGCCTGCCGCTCCACTCGACGTTGCAGTCGAAGCGGAGGCAGGGATGTCATGCCCTCCATGCCGTCCAGGTCGAACCCGGCGCAGAAGGACCCGTCGGCGCCTGTCAGTACGAGTGCCCTGACGGAGTCGTCCTGCGCCAACTGGCGACACAAAGCCTCCAGTTCCTCCAGCATGCCGTCGGTCAGTGCGTTCTTGCGGTGCGGGCGGTTGAGCGTCACGATCATGACGCCGGGTCCGCGGTGCTCCGCGAGGACCGTCGGGCCGCTCATGCCGCCTGCCCCGGGCGTCCGACGTGGTCCAGCCGGGCGACCACGTCGGCCACGAGTTCCGGTGCCCGGTCGTTCAGATAGAAATGGCCTCCCGCGAAAGGGATGGCGGCGAAGTCCGCGGCGGTGTGCTCGGACCAGGCCAGTACGTCCGTCTCTCCGACACTGGCGTCGGTGTCGCCGTGGTAGGCGGTGACGGGAGCGCCGGTCCGGCTGCCGGGGGTAGCCCGGTAGGTCTCGGCGATCCGGACGTCGGCCCGCAGCGCCGGAAGGACCAAGGACCTCAGGTCGTGGTCGGCCAGCACTTCCCTGTCCATGCCGCCCAGGGCGCCCAGTGCCTCCAACAGGCCGTCATCGTCCAGCAGGTGCAGCTCCTTGGACGGCCGGGGCCGCGAGGGGGCCGAGCAGCCGGAGACGAACAGATGGGCGAGTCCCGTGCCGTGCGCTTGCTCCAGGCGCAGCGCCACCTCGTAGGCGACTGCGGCGCCGAGGCTGTGGCCGAAGAACGCCACGGGCCGGTCCAGGAACGGCAGGAGAGCCCCGGCGATGGCGACGGCCATGGGCTCCATGGAGTCCATGCACGGTTCGCCGATCCGGTCCTGCCGGCCGGGGTACTGCACCGCGAGCAGTTCCACGTCGTGCGGGAGCAGCCCAGCCCAGGCGCGGAACGCGGCGGCCGATCCACCGGCGTGGGCGAAACACATCAGGCGCAGCCGGGGTGCGGGAACGTGCCGGTACCGGCGCATCCATCCACCGCACGTGGTGGATGCAGGAATCGAGGAAGACATTTGACGCCTCTGTATGGGAGACCGGCCGAGCGAATACGGCACGGCGGTCCGCCATGGCGGACCGCTGGAAAACTTACCTCGACCCCCTGCTCATTCAAGAGGCAGTTTCACATATAGGCCGTGTCCAGCCGGACCGGCTCGGCGGCACGTACGATCAGGTTCGTCGATTTCCCAATCAACGGTTGGCGCAATGACTCCCCCTCTACGAATGCCGCACATCAATGTCGAATTTCCACCGCACATAAGCCCGCTCGCCGATCGCGTAGAGGGGCATACCCGTGAATTCGTCCGCAGGTTCGGCCTGGTCCCGGACGAGGCTTCACGGCGGCACCACGAGGATTCACTGCTCGGGACCCTGATGTCCCGGGCCTACCCCTATGCCGGGTTCGACGAACTGGCCCTGGTCACCGACTGGATCAGCTGCATGCTGGTGCTCGACGACCAGTTCGACGAGACCCGGTTGGGCACCGAGCCGGACCGGCTGCGCCACATCTGCGCGACGGTGCTCGGCTGGCTGCCGTCCGAGGGGGTGCCGCCGCTGCCGGACACGACGGCGGAGGACTCCTTTACCGCTGCGTTCCGGCCCGCTTTCCACGATTTATGGGAACGCACCTGCGCCTACACCACTCCGGTTTGGCGAAAAAGATTCACGGAGCACATTGCGGCTTTCTTCGAGACCTGCGCCTGGGAAGCCGGAAACCGCTCGACCGGCCGCCTTCCCGAGCTCGACGAATACCGGAAGATGCGCGGCTGTGCACTGATGCCTTATCTCGATCTGGTCGAAGTCGCACGCCACTGGGAAGTTCCCGCAGCGGTGTACGGTCTTCCGGAATTCGCGGAAATGAATCAAGCGCTCTCGGACGCGGACCTGTGGACGAACGATCTCTTCTCCTGCGAGAAGGAAACGCTTCTGGGCGACCCGCACAACCTGGTGCTCGTGTACCAGCGGGCTCACGGCACGGACCTGCAGACGGCCGCCGACGCCGTCGCCGGCCTGATCCAGGCCCGCTCGGACCGTTTCACCGAGCTCGCCGCGGGCTGCTACGAGAACGCCCTGCGGTCAGGGGTCGGCGAGCCGGTGCGCGAGGCGCTGGAACGCCATGTCGAGGGGCTGCGCACTTGGCTGAGCGGCCAGTTGCAGTGGCGCTTCGAGACGGGCCGCTTCAATCCGGCCCGTCCGGAGATCGTCAACGCCTCCGGCATCACACCGCTCTGACGCGTCGGAGGCCTTCGGACATGCGAGACCGCTATGCCACGCTGCGTCATCTGCAGACGCTCGATCCCAAAGCGGATCACGAGCTGATCCACCGGATCTCCTCCGACCGCGAGTTCCCCTGGGACTACGGGCGCGGCCTGGAGATCGCCATCTGGCGTACCTGTTGCGTCCCGGTGATCTCCGAAATGCTCGACGGGACCGGGGAGTTCGCCCACCGGGCGCAGAAACGCTACGACGACACCCGCATCCTGCTCGGCGAAATGGTCAAGGGCGGCTACGACTCCGAGCGCGGCCGCCAAGCGCTGCGGCAGATCAATCGTGCCCACAGTCACTTCGACATCGCGAACGAGGACATGCTGTATGTGCTCTCCACCTTCATCTTCGAGCCGGCCCGCTGGATCGACCGCTGGGCCTGGCGCCAGGTCAGCACGGTGGAGAAGCTCGCCGCCTTCTACTTCTTCGTCGCCGTGGGCAAGCGCATGAACATCAAGGAACTACCCACGGAATACGACCAGTTCGAGCGCTTCAACCGAGAGTACGAGCGGAGCAACTTCCGCCCAGCGGCCAGCAACCACCGCGTCGGCATGTCGCTCCTCAAGCTCTATTCGTCCTGGTACCCGCGCCCCCTCGACTCCGTCGTGGCGGCCACCCTGCCGTGCCGGCTCGACGCACAGGCGCTGCGCATGCTCGGCATCGCGCAGTCCCCGGCCTGGGCGCGTACCGTGAACCGGCTGGGTCTTCGGGGCCACGCGGTGGCCGAGCGGCTCGCCCCGAAGCCCGTATCCCGCCTGCTGACCCGTCCGACGGCCAGGACCTATCCTGGCTACCCGGTCGGCTACGACCTGACGCAGATCGGCCCAGACGCCGGTTGCGCGTCGGCCCGCGAAATGCCGTCCGCATGAGCGGCGGGCTGGCGGCGCGCCGACGCGCCATAGGTGGGACTCCCCTGCTGTCCCTCGGGGTTCCGCTCCAGGGCCGCATCGTATGGCTGAGGCTGAAGGTGGAGGCCGAGAACTGCTTCGGCTCCATCAAGGCCCGCACCGCGCAGGCCCTCCTGGAGTCCCTGGAGGCGGCCGGCAGGCTCGGCCCGGGCAGCCGGGTGGTGGAGTCGACTTCGGGGAACCTCGGGGTGGCCCTGGCCGGTCTGTGCGCCGAGCGCGGGTACCGGTGCACCTTGGTGGTCGAGCCCAGTACGCCGCAGCACAGCCGCGACGAGATGGCCGCCTACGGCGCCGACGTGGTCGTGGTCCGCGAGGTCGCCGGCGGCCGGACCCTGAGCGCCCGGCTGGATGCCGTACGGGACATCCTGGCGAGCGACCCGACGGCGGTGTGGACCGACCAGTACGAAAATCCGGCGAACCCGCAGGTGCACCAGTGGGGCACGGCGGCCGAGCTGGCGCAGGCCGTGCCGCAGGGGGAGCTCGACGCGGTCTCCGTCGCGGTGTCCACCGGCGGCACCCTGGCCGGCATCGCCGGCTTCTTCCGCGAGCACCGGCCGCAGACGCGGCTGCTGGCCGTGGACGCCGTGGGTTCTGCGGCGCTGGGCGGAACCCCTGGCGACCGGCCCTTCAAGCTGCCCGGCTTCGGCTCGGGCCAGAGGTCTCGATTCCTCACCGGCGGCATGTGGGACAGGACCTTCACACTGCACGACGTGCACGCGGCGACAGCCTGTCACCGGATCGCCTCGAGCGCGGGCGTCCGGCTCGGCGGCTCGGGCGGAGCCGCCGTCCTGGCCGCTCTCCTCCACGCCCAGGACACGCCCTCGGTCAGCCAGGTCGTCTGCGTCTGCCCCGACGGCGGCGACAAGTACGAACAGATATACGCCCACCCCCTTCCGGCGCTGCCAGAGGCGGGTCTAGGAGTCCTGACCGCCCTGGATGCCCTGGGAGCGGCCCGGCTGGAGAGCGGAGAGCCCGAGTGACTACCAACCTTGACACCACGATCCGATATCTGACGGGTGCGGAAGTCGACGAGCTGAGCCGCGGCCTGGGGATCGTCGCCCTGGTCCGCGACACGCTCCTGGCCTTCCGGCGCGGTACGGCGGGCCTGACCCCGGAAGCGGCACTGCGCTGGACCACGCCCACCGGCGCCGCGGCCCGTAGCCTGATCCTGCCCGGCTGGTCGGGAACCGGCTACGGCTGCAAGATCATCAACAGCTCGCTCGGCAACCATGAGCTGGGTATCCCCCGAGCGGCCGGACTCATCGTGCTGGCCGACCCGGAGACCGCGCACCCGAGCTGCGTCATGGAGGGAGCCCGCATCAGCGCCCTGCGCACCGCGGGCGTCTCCCTCGCCGCCGTCGAGGCCGTCCGCGGCCTCACGTCGATCACGAGCGTGGCGTTCCTCGGATGCGGCCGCCAAGCGCGGGCGCACCAGGAGCTGCTGCTCGCGGAGTGCCCGGGGCTGGAGCGGGTGCTGCTGTACGACCGCGACCCCGCTTCCCGCGAGCGGCTGGCCGCGGAGTGGCGCCGGACGGCCCCCGGCGTCGACGTCCGGGTGGTCGAGCAGCCACGAGAGGCCGTGGCTGCGGCCGGGCTCACCATCGCGGCGACGACGACGACCGAGTCCTATGTCGAGCTGGACTGGCTCCCCGAGGGCGCGACCTTCGTCAACGTCTCGCTGGACGACGCCTCCGAGAGCCTGCTGACGGACTGCGACCATCTGTTCGTCGACGACTGGGAGCTGGTCAGCGGAGACGACCACCGGCTGCTCGGCCGGCTGTCCCGCTCGGGCCGGGTGTCCGGGCCCGGCAGCACACCGCCGCCCGGCGGGCGGGCCGTGGACGCCGAGCTGCCTGCCCTGCTCGCCGGCGAGTACACCCGGCCCATCGGCGACCGCGACCGCGTCGTGGTCAACCCGTTCGGCATGGGCGTGCACGACATCGCGCTGGCAGACGTGATCCACGCCAAGGCCGTCGCCGCCGGGGTCGGCACGCGACTGCCCCGGTGAACCGGGCTGCGGCCCGACGGGAGCATGCACGGACCGCATCCACAGAGACGACGCCCGCGCCGGGCAGCAAATTGGTCTCAAGTGATGGACATCACGCCGGAATTGAACATTCCCGTGGGTGTCGATCATTGAGGCCGCCACCCGGTCCGACCATGATCAACTTTTGATCGACCGTGTCTTCAGGAAGGGGGATTTCGTGGAGACAGAACCGGCCGTAGGTGGCCGCACCCCACATTCGCTGGGAGGGCTCGTACGCAATCTGCGACAGCAGGTGGGTATGAGTCAACGCATGCTGGCGGAGCAATCGGGCCTAAGCATGCGAACGTTACGCGAAATCGAGCAGGACCGGGTCCTCAGACCCCGCGCCGTGTCGCTCCAGCGCCTGGCCGAGGTCCTGAACGAACCGCAGCTGCGCACCCACGCCCACATCGGCGGATCACTCCTCACCTTCTCGCCCGACGAGACCTCGGAGTTCGGTATCCGGCTCCTCGGCCCCTTCGCCGCACTGCGCGGCTCCGTCGAGCTCGACATCGGCACCCCGCAGCAGCGGCACCTGCTGGCACTCCTCGCGCTCAACGCCAACCAAGCCGTCCAGCGCGACGAGATCGTCGACGTGCTCTGGGGCGAGGAGCCGCCGTACTCCTTCCAGCAGCTCGTACACACGCATGTCTCCCGCCTGCGAGGCTTCCTCGACCGCCACCGGTCCGCCGCACTGGGGGCGCCCTCGATCATCCGTCGCTCTGAGGGCTACCAGCTCTGCATCGACCAGGACCAGGTCGATCTGCTCCAGTTCCAGGAGCTGTCCGCGGCGGCCGCTCTGGCCCGGCAGCACGGTGACGTGCCGAGCGAGCATCGGACCCTCTCGCGCGCCGTGCAGATGTACACCGGCGAACTCCTCGAAGGCTTCGGCGAACGGCTGAGGGCCCACCCTTCCGTTGCCGACTACTACCGCATGCACCTCTCCGCCACCCTGCGCCTGGCCGATCTCGCCATCTGCGCCGGCCAGTACGACGAGGCCATCCCGTGGCTGCGCCAGGTCCAGCGGGGGCACCCGCTGCACGAGGGCCTGCACTCCCGCCTGATGGTCGCGCTCGCGGCATCCGGGCAGCAGGTCGCGGCCCTGGCCGTGTACACCAAGCTGGAGTCGACGCTCCGCAAGGAGTTCGGCATCGAGCCCAGCGCCGAACTCCGCGCGGCGCACCTGTCCGTACTGGGGCAGGGCGCATCGTCGTGGCCGCCCGGCCCGGCCGCACGCCTGACGCAACGCCAGGTGTCGGCGTCCCCCTCCCTCCTCCCGCGCGACCCGGAGGACTTCGTCGGCCGCAGTGAGCACCACCCCGTGCTCAGCCGGCTCACCAAGAGCCGTGCCACCTCGCCGCTCGGGCTCGCGTCCGTCGTCTCGCTGTACGGGCCGACCGCCGCGGGCAAGTCGGTGCTGGCGATCCGCACCGCCCACGCGAGCCGCCCGCACTTCCCCGACGGCCAGCTCTACGTGGACCTGCGTGGCCACACCCCGGAACCGCTCTCGGCTCAGGCTGCACTGTCCCACTTTCTCCAGGCGCTCAGCGTTGCAGAGAAGGACGTACCCAGGACGCTCTCCGGATGCGTGGCGCTCTACCGCAGCCTGCTCGCCGACCGGCGCACGCTGATCGTCCTCGACAACGTCACGGACGAGGAGCACGCACGCCCGCTGTTGCCAGGCGGCTTCAACAGTGCGGTCCTGCTGACCAGTCGGGAGCCGCTGGCGGCTCTGGAGGACGCCCGGCACTTCCGCATCCCCAGCTTCACCACGGAACAGGCTCGGGAGCTGCTGGCCAGGATCACCGGCCAGCACCGGACCGCCGCGGAGCCGGCCGCCGCGGACGAGATCGTCGAACTCTGCGAGGCCCTGCCGCTCGCCGTCCGGATCGTCGGCCTGCGCCTGGCCATGCGCCCGCACTGGACGCTGTCCCACATGGCGCAGCGACTGCGCGACGAGGATCACCGGCTCGACGCGCTCTCCCAGGGTGCCCTGGCCGTGCGTCCCCGTCTGGAAGGCAGCTTCGCGGCCCTCACACCAGGCGACCGGCGGGCCCTGCACGACCTCGCGCGTGCGGTGGACGGCGGCTTCTCCACCGCCATGGCCATGGCCGCGCTGAACTGTTCGGCCCAGCGGGCAGACAGCCTCCTGGAACGTCTCACCGACCAGCAGGTGATCGAGCCGACCGACGCCCGCGACGGCACGTACGACTTCGCCCCCCTGATCCGGCTGCACGCCATGGAACCGCAGCCCTGAGGGCCCTTGTCCCTTCTTCCCCCCTCGTTCCACCCCTCACCTCACCGCACCTCCCCTCCCTGCACTCCCCTGCCCTCGCCTGCCCGAGGCGCAGCGGTCCGCCGTGCGCCGCCCCCGTATCCGCTCATGGAGTAACACATGACATTGCAGAAGCCTTCGCAACCCCGTGGCTTCCCAGGCGACACAAGAGTGCTGACCGCATCGCACTGGCCCGCCGACACCAGCGGTCCCCTCGCGTCCCACACAGTGGGCTCGCTGCTCCGCGAGGTCGCCGCGGCCCGGCCGGACCAGGTTGCTCTCGTGTCCGTACCGGAGGAAGGGGAGTCGCGCCGCTGGACGTACGCGGAGCTGCTCGGCGAGGCCGAGCGGATCGCCGCCGGCATCAGCGAGCGCGTGCCCCTGGGCGGCCGGGTCGCCCTCTGGGCGCCGAACGTCGCCGAATGGCCCATCGTCGAATACGCCGCCGCACTGGCGAGCGTCACCCTCGTCGCGCTCAACCCGGCACTGCGCGCGCGCGAGTTGGTCCACGCGCTACGCACGTCCGCATCGACCATGCTGCTGTACGCCGAGCGCAGCCGTTCGTACGACATGGCGGCAGTCCTCGAGAGCGTCCGGGGCGAGCTCCCACTCCTGGAGCACGCGGTGCCGCTATCCGACTGGGAGGGGTTGTACGGCAGTTCGCCGGTGCCCGCCGAACGCGAGGACGCGGCTTCGGCCGTACCGGCACAGATCCAGTTCACGTCGGGGACCACCGGGCTGCCCAAGGCGGTACTGCTGTCCCACCAGGCCGTCGTCAACGTGTCCCGGTTCACCTTCGACGTGCTCGGGATCCGCGAAGCGGCTCCGGTCGTGTCCCCGCTGCCCATGTTCCACACGGCCGGGTGCGTCATCTCCTGTCTGGGGCCCCTGTGGTGCGGCGGCCCCTTCATCCTGTTGGAGCGGTTCGATCCGCACCTGCTCCTGAAGGTGCTGCGGGACACCCCCGATGCCGTCCTGACCAGTGTGCCCACCGTGCTGACGGCACTGGTCGAGGCCGCGCGCCGGGAGGACGTCGACACCCCCGCCGTCGGGGCGGTGCTCACCGGCGGGGCCCCGGTCCGCTCCCGGCTCATCGGCGAGGTGGAGCAGCTCTTCGCCACCACGGTCTTCAACCTCTACGGGCAGACCGAACTGGCATCGGTGCTGACCCTGACGCGGCCCCAGGACAGTAAAGGGGAGAAGTCCGCCACGGTCGGCCGGCCCCTGCCTCACGTCGAGTGCCGCATCACACACCCGGAGTACGGCCACACCCAGCCGCTCGACGCACCGGGCGAGATCTGCGCCCGCGGCTACCAGCAGATGCTGGGCTACTTCGGCGACCCCGAGGCCACCGCGGCCAAGACGGACGAGGACGGCTGGCTCTACACGGGCGACCTTGGTTCGATGGACGCTACGGGGGCGGTGCGGATCATTGGCCGGCTGAGCGACGTGATCATCCGCGGGGGCGAGAACATCGCGGCGGCGGAGATCGAGGAGTGCCTGCTGCGCGAGGAAGCCGTGCAGGAGGCAGTCGTGGTGGGCATCCCCGACGAGGCCTGGGGGGAGATCGTCGCCGCCGGACTGCTGCCGGCCCCCGGTCGGACCGTGGACGTGGAGAAGATGCGGGCTGCCTGCCAGGAATGGCTCTCCCCTTACAAGGTGCCCCAGCTCTGGTACCTGCTCGACGAACTACCCACCACACCCTCTGGCAAGGTGCAGAAGTTCCGGGTCAAGGAGTTCATGACCCAGACCCCGCCGGTCCTGCAGCCGTAACCGCGACGAGCCACGGAGGTCCCCATGCAGGTGTCCATGCAGCTCCAGTACGACGTCGACGCAGTGGAGTCGGCGCGGCGGGTGAGCGCACTCGAAGCGGCCGGCCTGGACCTGGTGTGGGTCCCTGAGGCCTACGGCTACGACGCGCCCAGTTTCATGGGCTACATCGCCGCCCGCACGGAACGGGTGCAGATCGGGTCGGGCATCATGCCGCTCTTCACCCGTACGCCGACCCTGCTCGCCATGACGGCGGCCGGGGTGGACGCCCTGTCCCAGGGCCGCTGCCACGTGGGGCTGGGTGCCTCCGGTCCCGGGGTGATCGAGGGCTGGCACGGAGTTCCCTTCACCGACCCGCTGGGCCGCACCCGGGAAACGGTGGAGATCATGCGGAAGGTGTGGCGCCGCGAAGGGCCGCTCCGGCACGACGGACGCGCGCACCGGCTGCCGCTGCCCGCCCCCGAGGGCAGCGGCATGGGTACGGCGATGAGGCTGCTGACGCCGCCCGTACGGGACTCGGTGCCCGTGTGGGTCGCGGCGCTCGGCCCCCGCAACGTCCGGTTGACCGCGGAGATCGCGGAGGGCTGGCTGCCCATGTTCTTCGTACCCGAATGGGCCGACGGCGTGTGGGGCGAGGACCTGCGCGCCGGGCTGGCGAAGCGCGATCGCTCGCTCGGCCCCCTGCGGATCTCAGCCGGCGGCCTGCTGGCCATCGGGCCCCGCGCGCACAGGGTCCGCGAGCGGGCACGCCGTCAGCTCGCCCTGTTCATCGGTGCTATGGGAGCACCCGGCCACAACTTCTACGACGCCCTGATCCGCAGGTACGGATTCGGCCGGGAGGCCGACGCGATCCAGCAGCTGTACACAGCGGGCGACCGCGCCGCCGCCGAGGCGGCCGTACCCGACCGCTTGCTGGAGGCGACCACGCTGTGCGGCTCGGAGGAATACGTCAAGGACCGGCTGGCGGCCTACCGGGCGGCCGGTGTGACCCATGTCCAGGTGTCGCCGGTACCCGACGACGGCCAGACCGAGGCCGGACTGGTGTCGCGGATCAAGGAACTCTGCAACTGAACCACCCATTACGAGGGAGGGAGCACACTGTGAAAGCGGTCATCTATTCGAATCACGGCAGCCGGGGGGACATCCAGCCCTACCTGGCACTGGCCTACGCCCTCAATCAGGCGGGCCACACCGCCGTCCTGGCCGGACCGCGCCGCTTCGGCCCCTTCGCGGCCGAGTACGGCGTCCAATTCGCGCCGCTCAACGACGACATGATGGATCTGCATGCCCGGCGTGACGTGCAGGAGATCCTCATGAACAACGACAATCCCACGCCGGAGCAGGTGAAACTGCGGGAATCCATCGGCAACGAACTGCTTCCCCGCCTTTACCCCATCATCCTGCGTGAGATGTGGGAGGCCGCCGCAGACGGCGCCGACATGATTGTCTATTCGCACTCCTCCCGCCAGGCGATCCACCAGATCGCCGAGCGGCTGGGCGTGCCCCACGTACTGGCCCCGCTCTACCCCCACTTCGTCCCGTCACGCGACTACCCGGCCGGAGTGGGCCTGTCCTCGGGGCCGGACAACCTCGCGGACCACGAGCGGGCCGCCCGCGAGCCGCTCGACGCCCGCACCCATGCCATGGTGACGGCTTGGCGCGCCGAGACGCTCGGACTGCCGCCCCGCCACGACGAGATGGACTGGCGCCACTTCCCGGACGGCACTCCGACCCCGGTCATCCACGGCTTCAGCCCGCACGTGCTGAAGCACTCCGAGGACTGGCCCGAGTGGGTCCACACCACCGGCTTCTGGTCGCTTCCCGCGCAGTCCTCGTGGCAGCCGCCGGTGGAGCTGCAGCAGTTCCTCGACGGCGGAGAACCTCCGGTCTTCGTCGGATTCGGCAGCATGCGGGGGCTCGATCCGGAGGGCGTGGGCCGCACCGTGCTGGAGGCGGTGCGCAACACCGGCAACCGGGCGGTAGTCGTCGAAGGCTGGGGCGGGATCAAGATCACCGACTCGGCGGACGACGTGTACGTGGCGACCGACGTGCCCTACGACTGGCTGTTCCCGCGCGTCAAGGCCGCCGTCCACGCCGGTGGCACGGGCACCCACAACGCAGCCCTGCTGGCGGGCATCCCGCAGGTCTCCTGCCCCTTCCACAGGGAGCAGCTGATGTGGGCCGAGTACCTCGAGGAGATCGGCGTGGCCCCCGCGCCCATCCAGCTGCGCAACCTCACCACCGAGGGACTGACCGCTGCGATCCGCACGGCGACGACGGACCCCGCGATCGCGCGCGCGGTGGCGGAAATCGCCGAGAAAGTCCGCGGCGACGACGGCTGCGGTACCGCGGTGAACGTCCTCGAAAAGATCCACGCGAACCGCGGCCGACTGGTCTCCTGACCCGGGGGCAGCTCACCGTACAGAACACGTCCAGCCCGCCTGCGGGCGGGCTGGATAGTGTCCTGGCGATATCCGGAGTGGCTGCTCGCCGGGAAATCAACATCCGTTTCTTGAGCGGAAATGCGCAGTGTGGGACGACCCCCTTGCGCCGTTTCCGCACATCCGCAAGTGAAGTGAGTGGCGAGGAGTCATGGACCGATCTCAGTCTTTCGCTGACGGCGAGCAGAACTTTCCCCTGACCGGTGCACAGTCCGGGGTCTGGTTCGCTTCGCAGGTCGATCCCGACAGCCCGATCTTCAGGGCTGCCGAGTACCTGGAAATCCACGGTCCCGTCGACCCCTCGCTTTTCGAGCAGGCCCTGCGGCAGGTGTTCGCCGAGGCGGACGCTCTTCACATCAGGTTCCTGGACACCGAGGACGGCCCCCGCCAGGTGGTCGGTCCGCCGCCCTCGTGGCAGCTGGAGACCGTCGACGTGTCCGGTGAACCGGACCCCCGGCGCGCCGCCGAGGAGTGGATGGGCCGGGACCTGCGCCGGCGGATCGACCTCACCGAGTCTTCACTGTTCACCTACGCACTGTTCCGCGTCGGCGAGGAGCGCTGGTTCTGGTACCACGCGTACCACCACATCCTGCTCGACGGCGTCGGCGCGGCTCTGCTGGTCCGCCGGGTGGCGGACGTCTACAGCGCGCTGTCGGCCGGCACCGCGCCGGAGCCCACTCCGTTCGCATCGGTACACACCCTCCTCGACGCCGACTTCGCCTACCGCGGCTCGGAGGACTTCCAGCGGGACCGCGCCTTTTGGCGGGAGCGGTTCGCCGACCGGCCGGACCCGATCGCCCTCTCGCCCAGGCCGCTGCGCGCGTCGGCCGAGTTCGTCCGGCACACCGCCCATCTGCCGCAGGATGTCCAGCGGGACCTCACCACCGTGGCGGAGCGCGTCGGGGTCGCCCGGTCGCGCATCGTGATCGCCGCGACCGCGGCCTTCCTCCACCGCGTGACCGGCCTCACCGACGTGGTGCTGGGCCTGCCGGTCACCGGCCGGCACGACGCTCAGGCACGCCTCGCGCCGGGCATGGTGGCCAACGTCCTCCCGCTGCGGGTGACGGTCACACCCGGCACGAGCGTCGGCGAGTTGCTGGCGGGAACCCGTGACGCGCTGCGCGGCCTCGTGTCCCACCAGCGCTACCGCGGCGAGGACCTGCGGCGGGACCTGGGGCTGCCCCACGACTACCGCCGTTTCTTCGGCCCGATCGTCAACGTGGTGCCGTTCGACTACGACCTGCGCTTCGCCGGGAGCCGCAGCGACGCCCACAACATGTCGCTGCGGCTCATCGAAGACCTCACCATCTGCGTGTACGACCGGGCCGACGGCAGCCCGATCCGGGTGGACTTCGACATCCACCCCGAGCTGTACCGCGACGACGAGGCCGCCGCCGTCCAGCAGCGCTACCTGGAGTTCATCGGCCGCGTTGCGCGCGCACTCGGCGAACCCGGCACCCCCGTCGGCCGGCTCGCCCTGCTCGGCGACGACGAGACCGGCGCACTGGTGCCGGCCATGCCCGCCCCCGCGGGCCCGGCCGAATCCCGGCCCACGCTGCCCGGACTCTTCGAGGAGCAGGTTCGGACCTCGCCCGCGGCCCCGGCCGTGGAGTACGCGGGAACCGTCCTCGACTACGCGGAGCTGAACCGGCGGGCCAACCGCCTCGCCCATGCCCTGATCGCCCGGGGCGTGGGACCCGAGGACCGGGTCGCGCTGCTGCTGCCCCGCTCGCCGCAGTTCGTGGTCGCCACCCTCGCGGTCGCCAAGGCGGGCGCCGCCTACGTACCCGTGGACCCGGCGTATCCGGCCGACCGCATCGCCTACGTACTGCAGGACGCGGCTCCCGCCGCAGTGCTCGCGGACTCCGGGACGGCGGCCGTCGCCGAGGCGGCCGGGTGCCCCCCGATCCGGCTCGACGACCCCACGGTCGTACGGGACCTGGCGGGACGGCCGGAGAGCGATCCGGCGGACCGCGACCGGACGGCGCCGCTGACGGTCGCCCATCCGGCCTACGTCATCTACACCTCGGGCTCGACCGGCCGCCCCAAGGGGGTCGTCGTCACGCACCACGGCATCCCCGGCCTCGCCGAGGCATGCGTCCGGCGGCTGGAGATCAGGCCCGGCAGCCGCGTACTGCAGTTCGCCGCCATGGGGTTCGACGCGACGATCGCGGAGCTGTGCATGGCCCTGCTGGCCAGCGCCACCCTGGTGCTCGCGCCCTCGGAACGGCTGATGCCCGGCGACGCACTCGCCTCCTTCACCCGAGAAGCCCGCATCACCCACGCGCTCCTGCCGCCGTCCTCACTGGCCGTCATGAACGCCGAGGGGGATCTGCCCTCGGACATGAACCTCTTCGTGGGTGGCGAGGCGACGTCGGCCGAGCTCGCGTCCCGCTGGTCTCCCGGCAGGCTCCTCGTCAACGCCTACGGCCCCACCGAGACCACCGTGTGCGCCACGATGAGCGATGCGCTCGACGGCGACGGGGAGCCGCCGATCGGCAGGCCGCTCGACGGCACCCGGGTCCACGTGCTCGACGGCGCCCTGCACCCGGTGCCGCCCGGCGTCGCCGGCGAGCTGTACGTGGCCGGCTGCGGGCTCGCCCGCGGATACCTGAACCGCTCCGCGCTGACCGCGGAGCGATTCGTCGCCGACCCGTTCGGATTGCCCGGCGAGCGCATGTACCGCACGGGCGACCTCGTCCGGCGGCGCTCCGACGGCACGCTGGAGTTCGTCGGCCGCGCCGACGAACAGGTCAAGATCCGCGGCTACCGGGTGGAGCTCGGAGAGGTCGAAGCCGCTTTGCTGCGCCTGCCCGGCGTCGGCCAGGCCGCTGCCACCGTGGACCGGGACGCAACGGGCGCGCCTTCCCTGGCCGCCTACGTCGTGCCCGCTGACGGTGGGCTCGACCCGGCCGGGCTCCGTGAGCAGGTAGCCATGACGCTGCCCGGCCACCTCGTCCCCGCCTCCTTCACCGTGCTGGACGCCATACCGGTCACGGCGAACGGCAAGACCGACCGCGCGGCCCTGCCGCGCCCCGGCGCCCCGGACGGCGACCGTGCCCGGCGTGCGCCGCGCACGCCCCGCGAGCAGACGCTGTGCGAGATCTTCGCCGAGTCGCTCGGCGTCGACTCCGTCGGGATCGACGACGACTTCTTCGCCTTGGGCGGCCACTCCCTGCTGGCGGCCCGCATGAGCCGGCGCATCCGCGTCGCGCTCGGCGTGGAGTGCGGAGTGGAGGCCGTATTCTCGGCTCCGACCGTGGCCCGCCTGGCCGAGCTCCTCGTGGACCCGGCGGCCGACGTCCCGGCCATCGCCCCGGTGCCGCGGGACGGCGTCCTCGAACTCTCCCACGCCCAGCGGCGGCTGTGGTTCCTGCACCAGCTGGAGACCTCCCGGGCCGCCTACAACATCCCCCTCGTCCTCACCCTGACCGGTGAGCTCGACCAGGCCGCACTGGAGTCGGCACTCGGTGACCTCGCCGACCGGCACGAGACCCTGCGGACCGTCTACCGGGAGAGCGACGGCGTCCCCGTCCAGCGGATACTCGCGCCCGGCACCCGTCCCGCGCTCACGACCGAGACCGTCACCGACGCGGAACTGTCCGGCAGGCTTGCCGCGGCCGTGGCCAGCCCCTTCGACCTGTCGGCCGAACCGCCTTTGAAGGGCGTACTGTTCGTCCTTGAGCCGGGTCGTCACGTGCTGTTGCTGCTGCTGCACCACATCGCCGCCGACGGCGACTCGCTGGCGCCGCTGCTGCGCGACCTCCTCGCTGCCTACGACGCGCGACGCGCCGGACGGCCCCTCCACCTCCCGCCGCCGGCCGTGCAGTACGCCGATTACGCTGCCTGGCAGCACCGTGTACTCGGCTCCGAGCAGGATCCGAACAGCCGCGCCGCCCAACAGCTCGGCTACTGGACGCAGCGGCTGGACGGCCTGCCGGAGAGCCTCGACCTTCCCTTCGACCATCCGCTTCCCCCGGCCGGTGACGCTCCAGCCGGTCTGGTCACCCTGGACCTCAACCCGGAACTCCACCGACACGTAGGAGAGTTGGCCCGTTCGAGTAGCACCAGTGTGTTCATAGTCGTACAGGCCGCGCTCGCGGCGCTGCTGACCCGGCTGGGCGCCGGCACCGACATCGCCGTCGGCGTCCCCGTCTCGGTACGCGACGACGACGCGCTGGAGGAGCTGGTCGGCTTCTTCACCAACACCCTCGTACTGCGCACGGACACCGCCGGCAACCCCACCTTCCGGGAGCTGCTGGCCCGGGTCCGGCAGGGCAGTCTGGGCGACTACGGGCACCAGGACCTGCCGTTCGAGCGGCTGGTGGAGGTCCTCAACCCAACGCGTTCCATGGCGCGCCACCCCCTGTTCCAGGTCATGCTCGCGATGGACAGCGCGCAACGCCGGCTGCCCGAGCTCGCCGGGCTGGACCTGGGACTGCTCGACGTCGCGACGGGGAGCGCCAAGGTCGACCTGTCGTTCAACGTCCGGGAGGACCCGGCGGCGGCCGGCGGGGCGGGCGGCGTCCTCATCGCCCTGGAGTACCGCTCCGACGTCTTCGAGCGCGCCACCGCAGAGTCGCTGCTGGCCCGGCTGGGCCGGCTGATCTCCGTCGTCGCCGAGGCGCCGGACACGCGCATCGGCAGCGCCCCGATCCTCGCCGCGGAGGAGACCCGCCGACTGCTGGAGGAGTGGAACGAGACCGCGGCAGCGGAGTCCCTGGTCGATGTCGTGGGCCGGGTCCGTGCCGTCGCCGCCGAACGTCCCGACGCCGTCGCGGTCACGGACGACGACGGGGAGGTCACGTACCGGGAGCTGATGGCCCGAGTGGACTCCCTGGCCGGGCGGCTCCGCTCGCGCGGGGCGGGCCCGGAGTCAGTGGTCGCCGTGCTCGCCGAGCGCGGAGCCCCCGCGGCCACCGCGTTCCTCGGCATCCTGGCCGCCGGAGCGGCGTACCTCCCCCTGGACACCCGCGCGCCGGTCGGTCGCACCGCCGCCCTGCTGTCCGACGCGCACGCGCGCTGGCTGCTGGCCGGACCCGGGTGCCACGAGGCGGCCTCCGCAGCGGCCCGGGCGGCGGATCCCGAACCGGAGGTGCTCCGGCTCGATGCGGCCGGCGCGGCGCCCGCCGCGGACACTGCGGCGCCCGCCCCGGGACAGCTCGCCTACGTCATCTTCACCTCGGGTTCCACCGGGCGTCCCAAGGGCGCGATGGTGCACCACCGGGGGATGAACAACCACCTGCTGGCGAAGGTCGACGACCTCGGCCTGACCGCCCAGGACACGGTGGTCCAGAACGCCCCGTTGACGTTCGACGTGTCGGTCTGGCAGATGATCGCCCCCCTGGTGGTCGGCGGCCGGGTGCTCGCCGTCGGGAACGGCCTCGCGGCCGACGCCCCGGGACTGTTCCGCCGGGCCGCCCACGAGGGCGTCACCGTGCTGGAGGTCGTGCCGTCCGTGCTGCGAGCGGCCCTGGACGCCTGGGACGAGGGCACGGAACTTCCGGCCCTGCCGGCCCTGCGCCTGCTGGTCGTCACCGGCGAGGAGCTGCCGGGCGCGCTGTGCCGCCGGTGGTTCGCCCGCTTCGAGGACGTCCCGCTGGTCAACGCGTACGGCCCGACCGAGTGCTCCGACGACGTCACTCACGCCCTCATCACGGCGCAGGCAACGCGGGACGGGAGGACCACGGCACCGATCGGCCGCCCGGTCCGCAACACCCTGCTCTACGTGCTGAGCGACGAGCTCCAGCCGGTGCCCGCGGGCATCACCGGCGATCTGTACGTCGCGGGCGCCGGTGTCGGAAGGGGATACCTGGACGACCCGGGCAGGACCGCCGCCGCCTTCGTGGCCGATCCCTTCGGGGCCGACGGCAGCGTCATGTACCGCACCGGGGACCGTGTCAGGCACCGTCCGGACGGCCAGCTGGAATTCCTCGGCCGCCGGGACGCACAGGTGAAAATCCGGGGCCAGCGCATCGAGCTGGGAGAAGTCGAGGCGCAGCTGCGGGCCCGGGAAGGGGTCACCGACGCGGTGGCCCTCGTGGTCACCGCACCGGGCGGCCACCGTCAGCTCGCCGGGTACGTGGTGGGGACCGAGGACGTCCGGTCCGTGCGGGAGGCGTTGGCCGCCGTCCTGCCCGAACACATGGTTCCGTCGGTCCTCGTCCCGCTGCCGGCTCTGCCACTCACGCCCAACGGGAAGGTGGACCGCAAGGCGCTGCCGGTGCCGGACTTCGCGGCCGGCGGCTTCCGTGAGCCACGGACCGCGGAGGAGGAGATCCTCCGCGGGATGTTCGCCCAGCTGCTGGGGGTCGACGGCGTCGGGATCGACGACAACTTCTTCGCGCTGGGCGGACACTCGCTGCTGGCGACCCGGCTGATGGCCCGGGTGCGCGCCGTGTTCGGTGCCGATCTCGGCGTAGCCGCGCTATTCGCGTCGCCGACCGTCGCCGGTCTGGCCGCACAGCTCCCGGCCGCCGGGCGGGTCGGCCGCGGCCTGGCCCGCACGGAGCGGCCCGAGCTGGTACCGCTGTCGTACGCCCAGCGGGGGCTGTGGTTCATCAACCGGCTGGACCCTGCCGACGGCACCTACAACATTCCCTTGGTGGTACGCCTCTCCGGCCCCCTGGACACAGCCGCGCTCGCGACGGCGGTCGGCTCCGTGGCCGCCCGCCACGAGAGCCTGCGGACCGTCTTCCCCGAGCAGCACGGGGTCCCGCGGCAGCTCGTCCTCGATCCCTCCGAGGCCCGCCCGGTCCTGCCCGTGGTGGACGCGGCGGGTCAGGACGTGGACGCGCTGATCGCCCAGGAGGCCGGCCGGGGCTTCGACGTGACGTGCGAGCTCCCGTTGCGCGCCCGGCTCCTGGTGCTCGGCCCGTTGGAGCACGTACTGGTGGTGGTGACGCACCACATCGCGAGCGACGGATGGTCCACGGCGCCGCTGGCCCGTGACCTGTCCACCGCATACGCGGCCGCCCTCGAAGGGCGGGAACCCGCCTGGGCGCCGCTGCTGGTGCAGTACCCCGACCACGCCCTCTGGCAGCACGGCCGGTTGGGCGACGAGACCGATCCTGACAGTGCGTTGTCCCGGCAGCTCACCTACTGGACCGAGGCGTTGGACGGCCTTCCTGAAGAGATCGCGCTGCCCGCCGACCGGCCGCGCCCCGCAGTGCCCAGCGGGCGCGGAGGGCTGGTCCCATTCGAGCTGCCGGCCGAGGCCCACCGGGCGGTTCTGCGGCTGGCCCGTACCCGCGGTGTCACCGTGTTCATGGTGCTGCACGCCGCACTGACAGCCCTGCTGACCCGGCTCGGCGCCGGCGCGGACATCCCTGTCGGCGGATCGGTGAGCGGCCGTTCCGACGAGGCCCTCGACGACCTGGTGGGCTTTTTCGTCAACTCGCTCGTGCTGCGCGTCGACACCGCGGGCGATCCGACCTTCGGCGAGTTGCTGGAGCGCACCCGCGCGGCGGACATCGCCGCATTCGCCCATCAGGATCTGCCGTTCGAACGGCTCGTGGAGGCCCTCAACCCGCGCCGATCACTCAGCCGCCACCCGCTGTTCCAGGTCAAGCTCGTCCTGCAGAACCTGGCTCGGCCGGAGCCGGAGTTCCCCGGCCTGAAGGCCGAGGTCGAGCAGGTCGACCCCGACATGGCCAAGTTCGACCTGCTCTTCAGCGTGGCCGAGCGGTTCGACGAGCGGGGAGAGCCCGCCGGCATGGAGGCGGCCGCGGGCTATTCGGCCGACCGGTTCGACCGGTCCACCGTGCATGCGCTGACCGGCCGGTTCGTCCGGCTGCTGCAGGTCGCGCTGGCGGACCCGGACCGTCCGGTCAGCGGCCTGCCGGTGCTCGACGACCGGGAGCGGCACGAACTGCTGACCGTCCGTACCGGCACCGCGTACGAGGTACCGGACGCCACCCTCCCCCAGCTGTTCGAGGCACAGGCCGCTCGTACCCCCCACTCCCCCGCGGTCGTCTGCGGGGAGCTGGAGCTGACGTACGAGCAGCTCAACGCCCGTGCCAACCGGCTGGCCCGGCTGCTGATCGACCGCGGTGCCGTTGCCGGCAGCCTGGTCGCGCTCGCCCTGCCCCGCTCCGCGCAGGCCGTTACGGTGATGCTGGCCGTGGGCAAGGCGGGCGCCGCCTACCTGCCACTGGACCCCGAACACCCCGGCGAACGGGTCGCCGTCCTGCTCGAGGACGCCCGGCCCGCCCTGCTGGTGACGACCGAGGACGTGCTGGCCGCCGCTCCGCACCTGGCGGAGCGCTCGGGCCAGCTGCTGGTGGTGGACCGCGCCGAGGTGGTAAACGCGCTCGCGCAGCACTCCGGCACCGACATCCGCGACAGCGACCGGCCCGTACCTACCGATCCGTCGGACGCCGCGTACGTCGTTTACACGTCGGGCACCACAGGCACCCCGAAGGGGGTCGTCGTCGAGCAGCGCTCCGTCGCCGAGTACGCGCTGCGCGCCGCCGCGGCCTACCCGGGCCTGCGCGGCCGTACGCTGCTGCACTCGCCGCTCTCCTTCGACCTCGGGCTCACCACCCTCTACGGCACCCTAGTGGTCGGCGGATGCCTGTACGTCGCCGACCTGGAGGAGCGGCTGGCGGTGCCGGGCGGTCTGACCTTCCTGAAGGTCACCCCCAGCCATCTGCCTCTCCTCGACTCCCTGCCCGACGCGTGCTCCCCATCCGTCGAGCTGATGACCGGCGGCGAGGCGCTGCACGGCGAGCAGCTCGCCGCGTGGCGGGACCGTCACCCCGGCGTCACGGTGATCAACCACTACGGCCCGACCGAGACCACCATCGGTGTTCTCGACCACCGCGTCCCGGCCGGCGACGCACTGCCCGAGGGGCCCGTCCCGCTGGGCCGTCCGATGTGGAACACCCGTGCCTACGTGCTGGACGCCATGCTGCGGCCGGTTCCGGACGGTGTGGCGGGCGAGCTGTACATCGCGGGCACGGGCCTGGCCCGCGGCTACCTCGGTCGGCCCGCCGCCACCGCCGAACGGTTCGTTCCCGACCCGTACGGGCCGGCCAGCGCACGGATGTACCGCACCGGAGACCAAGTGCGGTGGACCTCCGCCGGAACCCTGGAGTACGTCGGCCGTGCCGACCAGCAGGTGAAGCTCCGCGGCTTCCGCATCGAGCCCGGCGAGGTCGAGTCTGCGCTGCTCCGCGCCCTCGGCGTGCGGCAGGCGCTCGCGCTGGTGCGCGAGGACGAGCCGGGCGACCAGCGGCTGGTGGCGTACGCCGTACCCGAGACCGGGGCCCACGTGACGCCCGACGCGCTGCGCGCCCACCTCTCGGACACCCTGCCCGAGTACATGGTGCCGACAGCGGTCGTCGTGCTGGACCGGCTGCCGCTGACCGCCAACGGCAAGACCGACCGGACGGCGCTGCCCGCACCGGAGTACGGCACCTCCGCGGTGACGCGTGCGCCGCGCACCCCGGAGGAGGAGATCCTCTGTGGGCTCTTCGCCGACGTGCTCGGCACGGACCGGGTCGGGATCGACGACGACTTCTTCGTACTGGGCGGCCACTCGCTGCTCGCCATGCGGCTGCTCAGCCGGATCGCCTCCACCCTCGGTGTGCGGGTGGGCGTCAAGTCGATCTTCAACTCCCCGACCGTCGCCGGCATCGCCGCCCTCCTCACCAGCCCGGACGAGGCCCGGCCTCCCCTGGTCCCGGCGGACCGCGGCGACCTTGTCCCGCTGTCCTTCGCACAGCGCCGTCTGTGGTTCCTCAACCGGCTGGAAGGTCCCAGCGCCACCTACAACGTTCCGCTCGTGCTGCACATCACGGGCGAGATCGACCGACCTGCGCTGCGGGCGGCCCTGCGTGACGTCGTGGGCCGGCACGAAAGCCTGCGCACGGTCTTCCCCGAGAGCGACGGCAAGCCCAGCCAGCGCGTCCTCGGGCCCGACGCGGGCGCTCCCGTCCTGGAGGAGTCCGCCGTCCGCCCCGAGCAGCTGTCGGAGGCGATCACCGAGACCGTCACGGCCGGCTTCGACCTCGTCGAACAGCCGCCGCTGCGGACCCGGCTGCTCACCGCCGGCGACCGTGCGGTGCTCGTCGTGGTGATGCACCACATCGCCAGCGACGGCTGGTCGCTCACTCCCCTGCTGCGCGACCTGTCGCAGGCGTACGCCTCCCGCCGCGGCGGCGGTGCGCCCGCGTGGACGCCACTGCCGGTCCAGTACGCCGACTACACCCTGTGGCAGCACGAGCTGCTGGGCGACGCGGCCGACCCGGACAGCCAGCTGTCCCGGCAGCTCGGCCACTGGAAGGCCGCGCTCGATGGCCTGCCGGAGGAGTTGGACCTCCCGACCGACCGGCCGCGGCCCGAGGCCGCGAGCTACCGGGGTGCCAATGTGCCCGTCGCGCTCGGCGCCGGTACCCACGCCGGGCTGATGGCACTGGCCAGGGCCAACGGCGTCAGTGCGTTCATGGTGCTGCAGGCCGGCCTCGCCGCCCTGCTGACCCGGCTCGGCGCGGGCACCGACATCCCGCTCGGCACCCCCGTCGCGGGCCGTACCGACGACGCCCTCGACGAACTGGTCGGCTTCTTCGTCAACACCCTCGTCCTGCGCACGGACACCGGCGGCAACCCGACGTTCCGCGAGCTGCTGGCGCGCGTCCGGGAGGTCGACCTTGCCGCCTACACGCACCAGGACCTGCCGTTCGAGCGGCTGGTGGAAGAGCTGAACCCGGTGCGGTCGCTGGCCCGGCACCCGCTGTTCCAGATCATGCTCATCCTGCACAACACCGGGCGGCCCGAGGTCGACCTCTCCGGGCTGGACGTGAGCGCGGAGGGCGCCGAGGCCGCAGTCGCCAAGTTCGACCTGTCCGTCAGCCTGTGGGAGCGGTACACCGGGGACGGTGCGGCGGACGGCGTCCTCGGCCAGATCGAGTACGCCGAGGATCTGTTCGACCGCTCCACCGTGGAGGCGCTCGCGGCCCGGTTCCAGCGGCTGTTGGCGGGGGCCGTCGCGGAACCCGACCTCCCCATCGGCAGCCTCGACGTGCTCGGCGACGAGGAGCGGCACGAGCTGCTGGTCGTCCGCAACGACACCGCGCACGAGCTGCCCGATGTCTCGCTGCCCGAGCTGTTCCGGCAGCAGGTGGCCCGCGCGCCCCATGACCTGGCGCTGGTGTGCGGAGCGCTGGAGCTGACCTACGAGCAGCTCGACGCACGCAGCGACCGGGTGGCGCGGGCCCTGCGCGACCGCGGTGTGCGCCCGGAGGACCGGGTGGCCCTGCTGCTCGGAGGACGGGCCGACAACGTGGTGGCGACGATCGCCGTCGCCAAGGCCGGCGCGGTGTACGTGCCTCTGGACGGCCGCAGCCCGCAGGCCAGGCTGCGCCACATCCTGCACGGCACCGGCAGCGTGGTCGTGCTCTCCGACCGCACCGTGTCCGCGCTGATCCCCGACACGTCGGCCGCCATCGTCCTGATCGACGACCTGGAGCTGGCGGAGCCCGGTCGGGCGGACCGCGTGGGGGTGACCGTCCACCCCGACCAGCTCGCCTACATCATGTTCACCTCCGGCTCCACCGGTGAGCCGAAGGGCGTCGCGGTGACCCACCGCAACGTCGTCGGCCTGGTCAAGGACCGCTGGTGGGCACTCAGGGCGGGCGACCGCCAACTGATGCACCAGCCGCCGTCGTTCGACGCCTCCACCTACGAACTTTGGGTACCGCTGCTAAGCGGTGTGCGGATCGTGGCCCTGGAAGGCGAATCCACGGACCTCGCCGCCCTCGCCGCGACCCTCACGGACCGCGGAGTGACCGTCGGCCCCTTCAGCGAGGGGATCTTCCGACTGCTCGCCGAGAACCATCCGGAGAGCTTCCGCAACCTGCGCCATGTGACCATCGGCGGCGACATCGTGTCGTCGGCCGCGGTCCGCAAGGTCCGCGAGCACAATCCCGAAGCCCGGCTCACCAACAGCTACGGCCCCACCGAGGCGACGCTGGCGATCGTCCACCACGCGATCACCGACGAGGATGTCGAACGGAACTCCTTCCCCATCGGCCTGCCGCTCGACAACACCCGGGTGTACGTTCTCGACGAGGGCATGCGGCCGGTGCCTCCCGGTGTCACCGGCGAGCTGTACGTCGCGGGCGACGGGCTGGCTCGTGGCTACGTCGGCCGGCCGGGCCTGACCGCGGAGCGGTTCGTGGCCGACCCCTTCGGCCCCGCCTCGACGCGCATGTACCGCACCGGTGACATGGTGCGCTGGCGCACGGACGGCGTCCTGGAGTTCGCCGGGCGGGCGGACGCCCAGGTCAAGGTCCGCGGCTTCCGAATCGAGCTGGGCGAGGTCGAGTCCGCGCTGGCATCCTTCGACGGTACGGCCCAGGCCGTGGTCGTGGTGCGCGAGGACCGCCCGGGCGACAAGCGCCTCGTCGCCTACGTCGTACCGGTGGCCGGCACCGCCCTCGACACCGCCGCGATCAGGAGCCACGTCGCCGCGACCCTGCCCGACTACATGGTGCCTTCGGCCTTCGTGCCCCTGGAGGCACTGCCGCTGACCCTCACCGGAAAGCTGAACCGCGCCGCACTGCCCGCCCCCGACTACGCCGGCGGCGGCGGAAGGGGACCGCGCAACGAGCGGGAGCAGCTGCTGTGCACGCTGTTCGCGGAGCTGCTCGGGGTGCCGGTCGTCACGATCGACGACAACTTCTTCGCAATGGGCGGCGACAGCATCGTCTCCATCCAACTGGTGAGCCGTGCCCGGCAGGCCGGGTTGGTGCTCACCCCGCGGGACGTCTTCCAGTACCAGACCGTGGCGGGCCTCGCCCTGGTCGCGGCACCGGACGACGACCGGCGAGCGGCACCCGACCGCGGTACCGGATCCGTGCCCATGACCCCGATCATGGGGTGGCTGCGGGAACTGGGCGGCCCGATCGACGGGTTCAACCAGGCCGTACTGCTCCGGGTGCCCTCGCGACTGACGCAGGACTCGCTGGTCACGGCCGTGCAGGCGGTGCTCGACCGGCACGATGTGCTGCGCGCCCGCCTCGACCGGTCCGGCGCAGACGGCTGGACCCTGGACGTCCCGCCCGCCGGGACGACGGACGCTGCGCACTGCGTTCGCCGGGTCGACGTGTCCGCACACGAGGCATCGGCGCTGGAGCACGTCCTGGCCGAGCACGCCGAGGCTGCGCGCCGGGAGCTGGCACCGGACGACGGCGTCATGCTCCGTGCGGTCTGGTTCGACGCGGGCGGCGACCGGCCCGGCCGGCTGCTGCTGATGCTGCACCACCTGGTGGTCGACGGGGTGTCGTGGCGGATCCTCGCCCCGGACCTGATGTCCGGCTGGCTCGGCTCCGCAGCCGGAAGCGAGATCGCCCTGGCGCCCGTCCCCACCTCCTTCCGCAGCTGGGCGTGCCGGCTCGCCGAACGAGCTGGCACCGAGGCCGTCGAGGCCGAGTTTCCGGTCTGGGAGCGGATGACGTCGGCGCCGGACGCTGCGATCGCCGACCGGCCCCTGGACCCCGCCCGGGACACCAAGGCGACCGCCCGGCACCACACGGTGGTGTTCCCGGCCGAGCTCACCGAGCCGCTCCTGAGCACGGTGCCCGCCGCGGTGGACGCCCGCGTGGACGAGGTGCTGCTCACCGGGTTCGCGCTGGCCCTGGCCGAGTGGCGGCGGCGGCGTGGTAACGGAGGCGGCAGCCCGGTGCTGCTGAGCCTGGAGGGGCACGGGCGAGATGAGACCGGCGAGTCGGAACTGTCGGGCACCGTCGGCTGGTTCACCGCCGCGCACCCCCTCCGGCTGGACCCGGGTGTCAGGTGGCACGAGATCCGGGACGGCAGCCCCGCCGCGGGCACCGCGCTGAACCGGGTACGGGAGCAGATCCGCGCCCTGCCCGCCAAGGGCACGGGATACGGTCTGCTCCGCTACCTGAACCCGCGGACCGCCGCCGTGCTCGGCCGGGCTCGCCGCCCGCAGATCGCGTTCAACTACCTGGGGCGGGTGCGGACGGACCCGGCCGGGCCGGCCGATTGGGGCGCGGCGCCCGAGGCCGTACGCATCAGCCCCACCGATCCGGAGATGCCCTTCTCCCATTCCCTGGAGCTGAACGCGGTCGCCCACGACCGGCTCGGGGGAACGGAGTTGAGCCTGGCCTGGTCTTGGCCGGCCGGACTTTTCGAGGAACAGGAGATCCGGTCGCTGACCGGCCTGTGGTCCGAGGCCCTGGAGGCGCTGACGAAGTACGCCCTCACGTCCCCGGACACGCGCGGCCTCATGCCGTCCGATCTCTCACTGGTGGATCTGCTCCAGGACGAGATCGATGAGCTCGAAGCCGAATGGGACATGTGATGTGACGCCGAGGAGCACGGCCCGGCAGCCGTTCACCCCGCATCCCATGCCCATGCCCTTCCGCTATCCAGATACGCCCCAATTTCCCTGCAAACTTGAGGTGCTGGCATGAATACGAAGAACCCTGACAAGGTCGTGATCGTCGGAGGCGGTACGGCAGGATGGATGACCGCGTCGTATCTGAAGAAGGCATTCGGTGACCGTCTGTCGGTGACCCTCGTCGAGTCCGGCAAGATCGGCACGGTTGGTGTCGGCGAGGCGACGTTCAGCGACATCCGGCACTTCTTCGAGTTCCTCGACCTTAAGGAAGAAGACTGGATGCCGGCCTGCAACGCCACCTACAAGCTGGCCGTCCGGTTCCAGGACTGGCAGCGGCCCGGGCACCACTTCTACCACCCGTTCGAGCAGATGCGCTCGGTCGACGGGTTCTCGATGACCGACTGGTGGCTGCAGGACGGTCCGACCGACAGGTTCGACAGGGACTGCTTCGTGATGGCGTCCCTCTGTGATGCGGGGCGCAGCCCGCGGTACTTGAACGGCTCGCTCCTCCGGCAGGAGTTCGACGAGCGGGCCGAGGAGCCAGCCGGCCTCACCATGTCTGAGCACCAGGGCAGGACCCAGTTCCCGTACGCCTACCACTTCGAGGCGGCTCTGCTCGCCAAGTTCCTCACCGGGTATTCGACGGACCGGGGTGTGCAGCACATCATCGACGAGGTCCAGGAGGTCAAACTCGACGAGCACGGGTGGATCAGCCACATCGTCACCAAGGGGCACGGTGACATCAGCGGCGACCTGTACATCGACTGCACCGGGTTCCGCGGAGTGCTGCTGAACCAGGCGCTCGGAGTCCCCTTTATCTCCTACCAGGGCACCTTGCCCAACGACAGCGCGGTTGCCCTCCAAGTCCCGCTCGACATGAAGACGCGCGGCATCCCGCCGTACACCCAGGCCACGGCCCAGGAGGCGGGATGGATCTGGACGATCCCGCTGTTCGGCCGGATCGGCACCGGGTATGTCTACGCCAAGGACTACTGCTCGCCCGAGGAAGCCGAGCGCACGCTGCGCGAGTTCGTAGGCCCGGAGGCCGCGGACGTCGAAGCCAACCACATCCGCATGCGGATCGGGCGCAGCGAGCAGTCCTGGAAGAACAACTGTGTCGCCATCGGGCTGTCCAGCGGCTTCGTCGAGCCGCTCGAGTCGACCGGCATCTTCTTCATCCACCACGCCATCGAGCAGCTGGTCAAGCACTTCCCGGGGGCGGACTGGCATCCGCAGCTGCGTGCCGGCTACAACTCGGCCGTCTCCAACGTGATGGACGGCGTACGGGAGTTCCTCGTCCTGCACTACAAGGGCGCTGGGCGCAACGACACGCAGTACTGGAAGGACACCAAGACCCGGGCGATCCCGGACGCGCTCGCCGACCGCATCGAACGCTGGCAGGTGCAGCTTCCCGACTCCGAGAACGTCTTCCCCTACTACCACGGACTGCCGCCGTACTCGTACATGGCCATCCTGCTCGGCACCGGCGCGATCGAGCTGCGCCCTTCGCCTGCGCTCGGCCTGGCCGACTCCACAGCGGCACAGAAGGAGTTCGCCGCCATCCGGGACAAGGCACAGTTCCTGGTCGATACCCTACCCAGCCAGTACGAGTACTTCGCCGCGATGCAGAAGCTTCCGTGACCTGAGTTCGGCTGCTGGCGCTCCGCCGAATCCGTGTCGCAGTAGGGTTCTTCATGACTGACTCGCTCTCAGCCCGTTCGCCCGACCCGTCCGTGGCCGACGCGCTCCGTGGGATGATGAGGGGCTTCCCGATCGGTGTGGCCGTCTTCAGAGCGACCGACCTCGCCGGAAACCCGTGGGAATGACGTGCTCGTCGGTGTGCATCATCTGGCTGGAGCCGCCGGCCCTTCTGGTGTGATGCGCGCTGCCAGTCCCACACTGGCTGCGTTCCTGGCTCGCGCCGAGTTCACGGTGAACCTGCTCATGACGGAGCGCGCGAAACCGCGGAGCTGTTCGCGTCCGGCGATCCCGACCAGTCCTGCCAGGTCGGATGGCACCTGAACGCCAACGCCGCCGGCCCACACCTGTGGCAGGACGCCCACACCGTGGCGGACTACACCGTCCCGTGTCGCAGCTGGTGGGCGACCATGTAGCGGTGTCCAGCGAAGTTGTACGTGTCACCCGGCAGGAAAAGGACTGCCGTCCACTGCTGTACGGGTTGCGTACCTACAGCCGGTGGTCCGGCACGGAACCCGTTGCCGGAGACTAAGAGATCCTAACAAAGGCGTCGGACGTGGCGGTGGGTGATGAGGCAGGTGGCGAGGCCGAGGAAGGCCTCGTGGATGTCGTCGCGCCGTTCCCATAGGATGCGGAGCCGGCGGAAGCCGTGGAGCCAGGCGATGGTCCGCTCCACGACCCACCGCCACGTCCGATGCCTATGTTAGGACCTCTTAAGGGAGACGGTCGCCGTGGTGCAGGCGGGGGCGGCCCGGGCCGCGGGCAACCCCGACTTCACCGACCGGGCGCTGAGCGCGATCGAGGAGACGGGCCGGGCCGCGCTGGAGGACCTGGAGCGGGTCCTGCTGGTCCTGCGCGAGTCGGCGCAGCCCGTGTCCCAGCGGCCGACGCTGGCCGAGGCAGACCGCCTGCTGGAGTCGGCCCGCGCCTCGGGCTCGGAGGTCGACGCGCAACTGACCGGACCGCTGGAGCAGTTGCCGGGCCCGGTCACCCGGGAGGGCTACCGCATCCTGCAGGAGGCCCTCACGAACGTGCTGCGGCACTGCGGTCCGGTGCCCGTCCGGGTCCGGGTGGAGATGGCCGTCGGCAGGCTGGACATGGAGGTCACGAACCCGCTCCCGCAGGAGCCCGCGTTCACCCCCGGCAGCGGGAGCGGCCTGCGCGGGATGCGGGAGCGGGCGGCTCTGCTGGGCGGGGAGGCCGAGACCGGTCCGTTCGAGGGCAGTTGGAGGGTGCGCGCACGGCTTCCGCTGGAGCGAATACGCTGACCGGATGCCGGTTACCGTTCTGCTCGTCGATGACGAACCCCTGGTGCGCGCGGGTCTGCGTGCCGTCCTGGAGGCCCAGCCCGACATCGAAGTGGTGGGTGAGGCGGCCGACGGTGCCTCCGTCGTCCCGCTCGTGCGGCAGCTGAGGCCGGACGTGGTGGCCATGGACGTCCGGATGCCGCTGCTCGACGGGATCGAGGCGACCCGGGCCGTGCTGCGGACGGTGGACTCCCCGCCGAAGATCCTCGTGGTGACCACCTTCGAGAACGACGAGTACGTGTACCAGGCGCTGCGGGCCGGTGCGGACGGGTTCCTGCTGAAGCGGGCCCGCCCCTCCGAGATCGTGCACGCGGTCCGGCTGGTGGCGGAGGGCGAGACGCTGCTGTTCCCGGCGGCCGTGCGCGCACTGGCCGCCGAGTACGGGAACCGGCAGGCGCGGGCGGTGCTGGAGCGGGCCGCACTGACCGAGCGGGAGGAGGCGGTCCTGCGGGCGATGGCGCGCGGGCTGACGAACGTCGAGATCGCCAAGGAGCTGATCGTCGGCACGGAGACGGTGAAGTCCCATGTGAGCGCGATCCTGGGCAAGCTGGGGGCGCGTGACCGGACCCAGGCGGTGATCACGGCGTACGAGTCCGGATTCGTCGCCCCGGCCTGAGGGAGGAGCCGGTTCCGGCCGATGGGGGGCTGCGTCTCGCAGTGACCCCGGGCGCACAGTACGATCCGGCAGACAAGCTCGCTAGCTGGGAGGACACACGTTGGGGCAGCTGACCGGCGGGGATCCCTCTCTGCTCCGGCGCATCAATTCGGCCGTGGTGCTGCGTGCGCTGCGGGCGGCCGGATCGCCGACCCTCACCGACCTCACCCGGGTGACCGGGCTGTCCCGGCCGACCGTCGAAGGCGTGGTCGAGGGGCTGATCGGGACCGGGCTCGTCGTCGAGGCCGGCGCGGAGGAGGGTGCGCGGCGCCAGGGCCGGCCGGCCCGGCGCTACCGCTTCCGGGCCGAGGCGGGCCATCTCCTCGGCATCGAGATCGGCTCGCACCGCGTCGCGGTGCTGCTGTCCGGGCTGGACGGGCGGGTCATCGGCGCCGGTACCAAGGACGTCGCCGAGACCGCGTCCGCCGACGAGCGGCTGGAGCGGGTACGGGCGGCGGTGGCGGATCTGCTGCGGCGGGCCGGCGTACCGCGCGACTCGCTGCGGGCGGTCGGCGTCGGCAGCCCCGGGATCGTGGAGGCGGACGGCACCGTTCGCCTGGGCACGGCCCTGCCGGGCTGGACGGGACTGCCGCTCGGGGAGCGGCTGCGGCGCTCGTTCCGCTGCCCCGTGCAGGTGGAGAACGACGCCAACGCGGCCGCGGTCGCCGAACACTGGAAGGGCGCCGCGCAGGACACCGACGACATGGTCTTCGTGATGGCGGGGCTCAGTCCGGGCGCCGGGTCCCTGATCGGGGGCCGGCTGCACCGCGGGTACGGCGGGGCGGCGGGCGAGATCGGCGCCCTGCACCTGCTGGGCCGCGACGTCACCCCGGAGAAGCTGCTGTCCACGACCGGCGAACCGCTGCACCCGCTGGACGAGCAGGCGGTCGCCGAGGTGTTCACGATGGCCCGTCGGGGCGACGAGCGGGCCGTGGCCGCGGTGGAGCGCTTCATCCAGCGGCTGGTGCACGACGTGGCGGCGCTGGTCCTGGCCATGGATCCGGAACTCGTCGTGGTCGGCGGCTGGGCGGCCGGCCTGGACGGGGTCCTGGATCCCCTGCGCCGGGAGCTGGAGCGCTACTGCCTGCGCCCCCCGAGGGTGGCGCAGTCCCTGCTCGGCGAGGCGGCGGTGGCCACCGGAGCCCTGCGCCTGGCCCTGGACCACGTCGAGGAAGAGCTCTTCGCGGTGGAGAAGACCGTCACGACCCGCCGCCGCTGACCCCGCCCCGGCGCACACCCTCTGCCGCCCCCGGTGTGCGCGGCCCTGTCGCCCGGTGCCGATCGCGCCGCGGCCGGAAACGCGAACGGCCCGGCCCCGGCGGGAGCCGGGACGGGCCGTTGCGGGCGGGGCGGGGCCGCCGCGAAGGTCAGGAGGCGACGCGCGCGTCGTGCGTTATCTCCACGTCGCCCGAGTCTCCGAAGGTCAGGCGGCAGGTGTCCGCGCGGTACGTGGCCACCGAGACGGCCGCAGTCCCCGCGGCGGTGAAGTACCGGGTGGTGACCACGAGCACCGGCGCGCCCGGCAGCCGGTCCAGCTCCTTGGCGTCATCGGCACGCGCCGAGCCGAGCTCCACCGAGCGGTCCTGCCCGTCGAGGTCGAGCCGCTGCAGCTCGCGCAGCACGGCCCGGGCGCGGGCGGGCCCGGCCGGGGCGTCGATGGCGGACAGGCCGGGCACGGAAGCCGCCGGGACGTACAGGAGCTCGGCGGCGACGGCCTGCCCGTGGGAGACCCGGGTCCGGCGCACGGTGTGCACGGGCCGGCCGGCGTCGGCAGCGCCGCCCAGCAGCTTCAGGACGGCGGCGGACGGGATGACGGCATCGGCCACATCGGCGTCCACGAGCTCCCAGCCGTCGACGCTCTCGCCGGGCCAGCCCTGCCCGGAGCCGGCGACCGCCACGCCCACCCGCGGCGGGGCCACGGTGGTGCCGACCCCGCGGCGGCGCTGCAGCCGACCTTCGAGTTCGAGCTGCTCCAGGGCCTGGCGCAGGGTCGCACGGGCGACTCCGAATCGGGCGGCGAGCTCACGCTCGTTCGGCAGGACCTCGCCCACGGCGAAGTCCTGGTCGAGCGCTTCGCTGAGGACGGTCTTGAGGTGCCAGTACTTAGGCTCCGGCACCGTTTCGAGCTGCGTGGTCCCCACCCTGACTCCTCCTGCCATCGCTGCAATCGCCGTGTTCCAGCGGCAGTTCCGCGCCTTTGTTTATTAAAGGTTCCTGCACTATCCCTGCGACGATAGGACGGCGCACCCCCTTGGTCAAGACCAATCCTCACCCCTTTACCGGGCACATCGGGCATACGTATCAAGCCGTTCATGCGATGTTCTCGCTCGTCGCGACACGCGCCGGAGGCTTGTCCCGCCGGGCTACCGGGCGGTAATCATGGCGGTAGTCATTACTGACAACCTGTCTCACACGCGTCCACCCGACGAGGAGCAGCATGACCGCCACGGTCTCCTTCCCGATCGAATCGCCGCTGGGCCCCCGCACCGCCACCGTCGCCTACGAGCGCAAGGGCGCGGGCACACCGCTCCTCCTGCTGCACGGCATCGGCCACCACCTCCAGGCCTGGCACCCGGTGACCGACATCCTGGCCGCCGAGCACGACGTGATCGCCGTCGACCTGCCCGGCTTCGGCGCCTCGGAGCCGCTGCCCGAGGGGGTCCCGTACGACCTGGGCACCTTCGTCCCGGCGCTCGGCGCGCTCTGCACGGCCCTCGGCGTCGAGCGCCCGCACGTGGTCGGCAACTCCCTCGGCGGGCTGCTCGCCCTCGAAATGGGCCGCAGCGGCCTGGTCCGCTCGGTCACCGCGCTCTCCCCCGCCGGGTTCTGGACCGAGGCCGAGCGCAAGTACGCCTTCGCCACCCTGCGCGCGATGCGCATCGGCGCGCTCACGCTGCCGCCCACCACCCTGGAGCGGCTCTCGCGCAGCGCCGCCGGGCGGACCGCGCTGACCGGCACCATCTACGCGCACCCGGCCCGCCGTGCCCCCGAGGCCGTGGTCGCCGAGACCCTCGCCCTGCGCGAGGCCACCGGCTTCGAGGAGACGCTGGCCGCGGGCCGCACCGTGCGGTTCACCTCGGACGTGCCCGGCCTGCCGGTCACCATCGCCTGGGGCTCGCGCGACCGGCTGCTCCTGCCCCGCCAGGGCGTACGCGCCAAGCGCACGGTCCCGGACGCCCGCCTGGTCCGGCTCCGCGGCTGCGGCCACGTACCGATGAACGACGACCCCGCGCTGGTCTGCCGCGTGGTTCTGGACACGGTGCGCGCCACAACCGGCCACTCGGCCTGAGCGGCTGACGGCTGTTCATCCACGGTTCGGTTGGGCGACGCGGGCGGGCCCGTGTGCGACGGCACACTGGTCCGACCCGTCCCCGCCGGCCCCTGGAGACGCTCCGATGGCACCGATGCCGCACACCCGACGGTCCCTGCTCGGCGGTTCACTCGCCGTTCCGGTGGGCCTTGCCCTCTCCGGCGCGCTCGCCGCGCCCGCGTTCGCCGCGCCCGCCACCGCCGCGGCCTTCACCCGCTCCGGGCGCCCGAGCGCGCCGTGGGGCACCCAGTCCGGTGAGATCACCGCGCACTCGGCCACCATCTGGACGCGCTCCGACCGCCCGGCGCGGATGTACGTCGAGACCTCCCCGAGCGAGTCGTTCCGCTACGGCGTCCGGCGGCACGGCGGCCCCTTCCTCGGCCCCGCCACCGACTTCACCGGCACCACCACCCTGCGCGACCTCCCGCCCGGGCAGCAGATCCACTACCGGGTGGTCCTGGCCGACCCGGACGACCCGCGCCGTACCGGAGAGCCGGTCCGCGGCACGTTCCGGACCACCCCCGTCTCCCGCCGCCACGACGTGCGCTTCCTGTGGTCCGGGGACCTCGCGGGCCAGGGCTGGGGCATCAACCCGGACCTCGGCGGCTACCGCGTCTTCGACGAGATGCGCCGGCGCGACCCCGACTTCTTCCTCTTCAGCGGGGACACGATCTACGCCGACGGGCCGATCCAGGCCTCGGTCCCGCTGCACGACGGGAGCGTCTGGCGCAACATCACCACCGAGGAGAAGTCCAAGGTCGCCGAGACCCTCGACGAGTTCCGTGGGAACTTCCGCTACAACCTGCTCGATCGCAACCTGCGCGACTTCAACGCCCAGGTTCCGGTCCTCGCCCAGTGGGACGACCACGAGGTCCGCAACAACTGGTACCCCGGCCAGGTGATCGACGACCCCCGCTACACCGTCCGCGACGTCGACACCCTCGCCGGCCGCGCCCGCCGCGCCTTCGGCGAGTACTTCCCGGTCACCGACCTCCGCGGCGGCCGCGCCGAGGGCCGCATGTACCGGGTGATGCGGTACGGACCGCTGCTCGACGTGTTCGTCCTCGACATGCGCACCTACCGCGACGCCAACTCCCCCGGCCGCCAGACCGTGGACCCCATCGGCATCCTCGGCCAGGAGCAGCTGGCCTGGCTCAAGCGCGAGCTGTCGCGCTCCCGCGCCACCTGGAAGGTGATCGCCTCCGACATGCCCCTGGGCATCGTCGTCCCCGACGGGAGCGAGAACTTCGAGGCCGTCGCCCAGGGCGACCCGGGCGCCCCGCTCGGCCGCGAGCTCCAGATCGCCGAACTCCTGCGCCACATCAAGCACCAGCGCATCACCGGCACCCTCTGGCTCACCGCCGACGTCCACTACACGGCCGCGAACCACTACGCCCCCGAGCGGGCCGCGTTCACCGACTTCGCGCCGTTCTGGGAGTTCGTCTCCGGCCCCATCGGCGCGGGCGGGTTCCCCGCCGGGAAGCTCGACGCCACCTTCGGCCCCGAGACCGCGTACGTCCAGTCGGCGCCGGTCGCCAACATGTCACCGTCCGAGAACCCCCCGTACTACGGGGAGGTCGAGATCGACGGCGAAGGCGGGGAGCTCACCGTCCGGTTGCGCCGGCAGGGAGGCGGCGTGCTCTTCAGCACCTCGCTCCAGCCCGGGCGCGTGGGCCAGTAGCGACCGCAGGTCCGGGGGCCGGGAGCGGCGCGGCCCCCGGACGTCCGGTGCCGGAGCCCGGATCCACCGGCGCCCCGGACCCGGTCCCCGGCCCGCCGCCGCGGATTCCGGATGCCCGGGCCCCGATCGAAAAACCGGGCGAAATCGGCCAGACGGACACTTAACCAGGCGGACACAGATCGTTCGTGATCACGCAACACCCCTGCGTCACAGTGGCATGCATGACTGAACGCAACCACGCCCCCGCCCAGCGCCACCACCGCCACCACTGGCGCCGCGACCTCGTCGAACTGGCCGCGCTGTTCTGCGCCGTCGCGGTCGCCGACGGCATCGCCAACCTCGTCGCCCACGGTCCCCACGGCCCGGTCCTGCTCATCGCCTCGGCCGTCGCGCTCCTCGTCACGACGGCCTTCCACACCTGGTGGGCACGGCGCCACAACAGCCATGCACCGCCGCCGAGCACGGCGCCCTCCGATCCGGCCCCGGGCGCCGGCCCGGCCTCGTCCGCGCCCGAGAGCGCCACCGCCACCCCCGCCCTGTGGCGGATGCGGACGACCGTCCGGGACGAGCCCGGCAGCCTGGCCGCGATCTGCAGCGCGCTCGCCCGCCACCGCGTCGACATCCTGACGCTCCAGACCCACCCGCTGCCCGAGGGCGGCACCGTCGACGAGTTCCTGCTGCGCTCCCCGCACGAGCTGCCCTCCTCCGACCTCTCCCGCGCCGTCGCCGGAGCCGGCGGCCGGAGCACGTGGATCGAACGCGCCGACGCGCACGACCTCGTCGACACCCCGACCCGCGTCCTGGGACTGGCGACCCGCACCGCCCTGGACGCCGCCGAGCTCCCCCTCGCGCTGCGCCAGCTGCTCGGCCGCTGCACCATCCACTCGATCCCGGCCACCACCCTCTCCGGCCGCCCCAACGCGGGCGCCGACGCCCCGGTCGAGGGCGTCCTGGAGGCGACGGTGATGCGGCTGCGCGACCCCTCGGGCGGAGCCATCACCATCGAGCGCCCCTACCTGCCCTTCACCCCGACCGAGTTCGCCCGCGCCCGCGCCCTCGTCGAGCTCGACGCCCGGCTCGGCCCGCGCGTCCCGCGCAGCCAGGACGTCCTGACGCTGCCCGAGGGCAACGAGATCACCGTGCGCCGCGCCGACGGCTCCGACCTCGCCGCCGCCCGCGCCATGCACGACCGCTGCTCCGAGCGCACCCTGGGCCTGCGCTACCACGGTCCCGTCTCCGACGCCGACCGCTACCTCGGCCACCTGCTGAGCCCCCGGTTCGGCCGTACGCTCGCCGCCACCACGGCGTCCGGCAAGCTCGTCGCCCTGGGCCACCTGCTGTGGGACGGGGACGAGACCGAGGTCGCGCTCCTGATCGAGGACGACTGGCAGCGCCGCGGCATCGGCTCCGAACTGCTGGGCCGTCTCATCGCGATGGCCGCCGAGACCGGCTGCGACAGCGTCTACGCCGTCACCCAGGCCTCCAACACCGGCATGGTGGCGGCCATGCGCGGCCTCGGCCTCCCGCTCGACTACCAGATCGAGGAGGGCACCCTGGTGATCACGGCCCGGCTGGACGCGGCCCCGGCCGTCTCCGGCCTCGCGTACGAACTCCCGCGCGCGCAGCAGCCGTACGGGCAGCAGCACCCGCGCTGAACCGGACGCCGGGGGAATCCGGCGTCCGGCGCGGCCGCGACCGCGCGCCGTACCCCTGGAAGGCACGGGAGCGGAACCGCGCTCCGCCGCTCCCGTGCACGTCAGGAGGCTGAGAGCGAACGGTGATGACGCGGGGCCGTCCTCCGTACGAAGATGGGCCGCATGTCAGAGACCCTTCGCAGCGACAGCGCCTCCCGGCTGCCCCGCCAGGTCGCCGACGCATATGTCGACGACCTCATCGCCATCGACCCGATCACGGGCACCTATCTCGGTGTCGCCGCGTGCTCCAGCCGGCTCCCGGACTTCTCGCCGGCCGGCCGTGCGGCCGCCGCCGAGCTGTCCCGTTCCACCCTCGCCCGTCTCGACGCCGCCGAGCGGCTGCCCGGCGCGGACAGCGACGCCGAGCGCCGCTGCGCCCGCCTGCTGCGCGAGCGCCTCACCGCCGAACTCGCGGTGTACGAGGCGGACGAGGACCTGTGCGCGGTCAGCAACATCCACTCGCCCGCCCACTCCGTCCGGGACGTCTTCACCCTGACCCCGACCGACACGGAGGAGGACTGGGCCGCGATCGCCGAGCGGCTGCGCGCGGTCCCCGCCGCCCTCGCCGGCTACCGCGAGAGCCTCGCGCTCGGCCTGGAACGCGGCCTGTACGGCGGCCCGCGCGCCACCGCCACGTTCATCGGCCAGCTCACCACCTGGGCGGGCGAGGACGGCGGGAGCGACGGCGAAAGCGAGACCTTCTTCGGCGATTTCGCGTCCCGCGGCCCGGAGGCGCTGCGCGCCGGGCTGGAGGAGGCGGCCGCCGGAGCGACCGCGGCCCTCGCCGAACTGCGCGACTGGATGCGCGACGTGTACGCGCCGGCTGTCGCCGACGCGCCGAACGAGGTGGGCCGCGAGCGCTACGCCCGCTGGTCGCGGTACTTCAACGGCACCGACCTGGACCTGGACGAGGCGTACGCCTACGGCTGGTCCGAGTACCACCGGCTGCTCGGCGAGATGAAGGCCGAGGCCGCCAAGATCCTCCCTGGCGCGAGCCCTTGGGAGGCGCTGAAGCACCTCGACGAGCACGGCACCCACATCGACGGCGTCGACGAGGTCCGCGACTGGCTCCAGGGACTCATGGACGAGGCCATCGAGAACCTCGACGGCACCCACTTCGAACTCGCCGAGCGCGTCAAGCGGGTGGAATCCATGATCGCCCCGCCGGGCGGCGCGGCGGCCCCGTACTACTCCTCCCCCTCGGAGGACTTCTCCCGCCCGGGCCGCACCTGGCTGCCCACCATGGGCCAGACCCGCTTCCCGGTCTACGACCTGGTCTCCACCTGGTACCACGAGGGCGTTCCGGGCCACCACCTGCAGCTCGCGCAGTGGACGCACGTGGCGGACCAGCTCTCGCGCTACCAGGCCACCGTCGGCTGGGTCAGCGCCAACTGCGAGGGCTGGGCGCTCTACGCGGAGCGGCTGATGGACGAGCTGGGCTACCTCAAGGACGCCGAGCAGCGGCTGGGCTACCTGGACTGCCAGATGATGCGCGCCGCGCGCGTCATCGTGGACATCGGCATGCACCTGGGCCTGGAGATCCCCGCGGACTCGCCGTTCCACCCGGGCGAGCGCTGGACGGTCGACCTGGCCCAGGAGTTCTTCGGCCTGCACAGCGGGCGGCCGGCGGACTTCATCGAGAGCGAGGTGACCCGCTACCTGTCGATGCCGGGCCAGGCGATCGGCTACAAGCTGGGCGAGCGGGCCTGGCTGCTCGGCCGGGACAACGCCCGCGCCGCGCACGGCGATTCCTTCGACCTGAAGGCGTGGCACATGGCGGCCCTGTCGCAGGGCTCGCTGGGCCTGGACGACCTGGTGGACGAGCTCTCGAAGCTCTGACCGGCGGCGCGCTCACGCGTACGGGCCGCCCGCTCCCTCCACAGGGGGCGGGCGGCCCGTACGACGTTCGCGGCGTGCGAGCGCCGCTCAGCAGCCGCAGTCGTCGGAGTCGGTGGGCGCGGTCAGCGGGTCCGCCTCGGCGCGCTGCTCGCTGCCCTGCCAGGTCTCGACCTCGAAGCCCTCGCGGATCCAGTACTCGATGCCGCCGAGCATCTCCTTGACCTGGAAGCCGAGCTGGGCGAGGGCGAGGGCGGAGCGGGTGGCTCCGTTGCAGCCGGGGCCCCAGCAGTACGTGACCACCGGAAGGCTCTTGTCGAGCAGCTGCTCGGCCTGCTCGGGGATGAGGGCGGTCGGCAGGTGGACCGCGCCCGGCACGTGTGCCTGGTCCCAGGCCGGGGTCGAGCGGGAGTCGAGGAGCTGGAAGCCGAGCTCGGCCCCCTGCTCGCGGTGGGCCTTGAAGGCGGCGGCGACGTCGGAGACGTCCGCGTGGAAGGCGAGGCTCGCGGCGAAGTAGGCGGCGGCCGCGGCCGGGGCGGCCGGGGGCACCCGGAGCACGGGGTTGGCGGCGGGCGCGGCCGGCACGGTGGCTGCGGCGGCCGGGGCGGCGCTGTTCTCTGTCGTCGTCATGGCTCCGAATCTACGAGCCCGTGATCAACTCGGGAAGTGGCTTTCCCCGGCCTTCGCCTTGTTCGGCCGGGGATTCCCCTGCTACATCTGGCTCATGACCGACTATTCCCCTGACGCCACCGACTGGCGCATCCTGGCGGCCCTCCAGGAGGACGGCCGGGCCAGCTTCGCCGATCTCGCGCGCACCGTCTCGATGTCCGCGAGCGCGGTCACCGAGCGGGTGCGCCGCCTGGAGGAGGCCGGCGTGATCACCGGGTACACCGCCGTGGTCGACCCGGAGAAACTGGGCAAATCCATCCTGGCGCTGGTCCGGCTCCGCTATCCGCACGGCAACTACAAGCCGTTCCACGATCTGCTCCAGGCGACCCCGGAGATCCTGGAGGCCCACCACGTCACGGGCGACGACTGCTTCGTACTCAAGGTCGCCACCCGCTCGATGGGACACCTGGAGGAGGTCGCCGGCCGCATCGCGGGCCTCGGCTCCGTCACCACCAGCATCGTCTACTCCTCCCCGCTGCCCCGTCGCCCGCTCAGCCCTTGACCTCCGCCTGCGCGCCTCAGCCCGCCGCCGGACCCCCGGGCCGGAGCATCTGCGTCATGGGCGACTGCGGCGGGACCAGGCCCGGCAGCAGCCAGGGCTGGAAGAGGCTCAGCACCGCGAGGACGACGAAGGCGACCCCGACGACCTGCGAGAAGACGGGGCCCAGCCGCCAGAGCTTCTCCACGAAGATCACCACGGCCACCGCGGCCATCGCCGCGACGTTCATGACGCCCAGCGGCACGAGGACGACCATCAGCCCCCAGCAGCAGCCCACGCAGTACGCCCCGTGGTGCGCCCCGACGCGCAGGTCGCGGGCCCGGGGCCGGAAGCCCGCGTAGCGCACGAGCTGGCCCATCGGGCTCCGGCAGTGCCGCAGGCAGAGCTCCTTCCACGGGCCGAACTGGTACAGCCCGGCGACCAGGAAGGCACCGGCGCCGATCCAGCGCCCGGCGCCCGGATACGCGTCCACCAGCGCCCCGGTCCCGGCGAGGAGCCCGTAGGCGATCAGGCCGAAGGCCGTCCAGGCCAGCAGGTACCCGCAGACGAACTGCGCCGTGCGAGCCACCCGCACCACCCCCGAGGGCGCCTGGCGCCCGATGGCCCGCGCCCAGGTGAGGGCCACCGGGGCCACCGACGGGAACATCATGGCGACCATCATGACCAGCCACAGCAGCAGGAACAGCGGGACGCCCATCCCCATGGTCCCCGGCTCGACCCCCATGCCACGCGCCTGGTCGACCACCAGCACCCAGGCGAGGAGGGCGATCGACGCCATCACCGACCAGGCGAAGGCGAGCTGCCGGGCCGACAGCAGGTTCGCGGGGCGCAGAGGGGGTGACAGGGCCTTCCGGTCGAGGCGCACACCTCCAGCACAGCATGGCGCAACCGCCCGTGCGCGCGGAAGCGCGTGTATGGCCCGTGTATACGGAAAGCACCTCCGCCCGGCGGCCCCTGCGGTGGGACAATCGGGGTGGACACACCCGTACGACCCGGGCGTGGGCCGGCGATGGCCCCCGGGGGCTCTGCCGTCCTCCCGAGACCGACGCCCCGGCACGGTCACGACGAGGAGGCAGGGAGATGTCCGAGACGACGGCGGCCGTTCCCCGGTGGCACGCGGCGGGCGACTGGTTCGACACCTGCAAGTGCGACGTGCCCTGCCCGTGCTCGTTCGCGCAGCTGCCCACCCACGGGGACTGCGACGGCATCCTGGCCTGGCACATCCGCGAGGGCCGCTATGGCGACGTACGGCTGGACGGACTGAACGTGCTGATGCTGGCCTCGTTCGTCGGCAACATCTGGGGCGAGCACCGGGACACGTACGCCGCGGTCTTCGTCGACGAGCGCGCCGACGACTCCCAGCGCGAGGCCCTTCAGATGATCTTCGGCGGCCAAGCGGGCAGCTGGCCCGCCGAGATGGCGAGCATGATGGGCGCCGAAATGCGCGGCATGGAGTTCGCCCCCATCGAGATCGAGGTCGCCGACGACCTCGCGAGCTGGCGGGCCGTGGTACCGGACCGGGTCGAGGCGAGCGCGGTCGCGCTGACCGGACCCACGACCCCGGAGGGTGCGCGCGTCCAGTCGACCAACCTGCCGGGTGCGGAGACCGGGCCGGGCCAGGTCGCGACCTGGGGCCGCTCCACGGCGGACCGCGCCGACGCCCACGGCTTCGCCTGGAGCCGCGCAGGCCGGTCCAGCAAGCACATCACCTTCGACTGGACCGGGCCCTGATCCGAAGGACGCGGCCTAGCGGGACGCGGTGCGGTGGCGGACCAGTGAGCCGCCGCGCTGCTTGACGATCTCCAACTGGGCCTGGACGCGCGTGCGCAGGTCGGCGACGTGGCTCACGATGCCGACGCTGCGGTCCCGTTCGCGCAGCGAGTCCAGTACGTCGAGCACCTCGTCGAGCGCCTGGTCGTCGAGGCTGCCGAAGCCCTCGTCGATGAAGAGGGTGTCCAGACGCATCCCGCCCGCCTCGTCGGTGACCACGTCGGCCAGGCCGAGGGCCAGGGCGAGCGAGGCGAAGAAGGTCTCGCCGCCCGACAGCGTGGCCGTGTCCCGCTCGCTGCCGGTCCAGGCGTCGACCACGTGCAGCCCGAGGCCGGACCGCCCCCGGCCGCTCGCCTTGGCGTCGGAGTGGACGAGGGTGTACCGGCCGCCGGACATCCGCAGCAGCCGTACCGTCGCGGCCGCCGCGACCTGTTCCAGGCGGGCGGCCAGGACGTACGCCTCCAGGCGCATCTTGCGCTCGTTGTCGGCCGAGGTGCCGGCGGTCAGGGCGGCCAGCCGGGCCACGCGGTCGTAGGCCTCGCGCAGCGGGCCCAGCGCGCGCAGCTCCTGCTCCGCCTGCCGGGAGAGCCGGTCCAGCTCGGCGCAGCGCAGCCGGGCCGCGTCCACGGAGGATCCTGCCGTACGCAACTTCGCCGCGGCCCGGGCCTCGTACGCCTCGGCGGCGTCCGGCGCGGCCGGGGGCCGGGTCGCGGCCAGGGCGGTGTCGCTCTCGCCGAGGCGGTCGGCCAGCATGGCCTCCTCCGCCTGCCAGGCGTCCAGCCTCCGTTGCAGCGCGCTGCGTTCGTAGTCGGGAAGGACCGCGTCGGCCGCGGCGTCGACGGTGTCGAAGCCGGCCTTGAAAGCGGCGTCGGCGAGCTGCGCGTCGGCCTCCTTGAGCCGGGCGGCGGTGTCCTCGGCCCGGCGCAGCGCGGCCGCGGCGGCCGTGACCATCCGGACCCGGTCCTCCAGGGTCCGGGCGCGGGCCGCGACCGTGGGCGCGCCGTCCCGTACGAGGGCCAGCTCGGCCTCCAGCGCGGCCTGCTCCTGGTCCAGTGCCTCGCGCCGGGAGGCCCGGCCGGCGGCCCGGCGTTCGGCGTCGAGCCGGTCCGAGCTGCGTACGGCGTGCTCCCGCTCGGCGCCGGCCAGCCGCTCCCGGGCGGTGTGCAGCCCGGCGGCCGCGGCGTGGGCGGCGGCGTGGCGGGAGCTCAGGTCCGCGGTCAGCGCGAGGAGTTCGGCCGTCGTGGCCTCCCCGGCGGCGGCCTCTGCCTCGGCCCGGGCCTCCTGGAGGGCGGCGAGTTTCCGCTCGACGGCGGCCCGGCGCTCCTCGGCCCGCTCGTAGCGGGCGTGGGCGGAGTCCTCGGCGGCCCGGTCCACGTGCCCGGGGGCCGGGCGGGCCGGGGCGGGGTGCTCCGCCGATCCGCACACCGTGCAGGCCTGGCCCGCCACCAGCGCCTCGGCGAGCTCGGCGGCGATCCCGCGCAGCCGGGCCTCCTTGAGCTCCAGCCAGCGCTCCCGGGCGGCGGTCGACTCCTCGCGCGCGCAGAGCAGTTCCCCCTCGGCGCGCTCCGCGTCGGCGTCCAGGGCGTCCCGGCGCCGTGCGGCGTTCAGGTGCAGCCGGGCCGGCTCCAGCCGCCCCGCGAGCTGCTCCGCCAGCGTCGCGGCCTGCTGGGCGGCGTCCACCCGCTCCGCCAGAGCGGCCCGGGTGGCCTCCCAGCCGGCGAGCCAGTCGGCGGAGTCCCGCAACTGCTCCTCGGCGTCGCGGGCCTCCCGCTCCAGCGTGGCCCGCTCACGGCCGATCTCGGCGCTGCGCTGCTCGGACCGCTGGGCGGCGCCGAGCGCACCGAGGTCCTCGCGCAGCCGCTGCTCGACGGCGGACAGCTGCTCGGTACCCGCCTCGGCGAGGGCCGGCGGGAGCTGCGCCCGGGCGGCGGTCTCGGCGTGGGCCGCGGACAGGTGGGCGGCCGACGCGGCTCCGCGCAGTTCGAGCGCGGGAGCCACCAGGGCGCCCCGACGGGCCCGGTCCAGCAGGGCGCGGACTCGCTCCCGCTCGGGCTCCGCCCCGGCGAGCAGGGCGCTGCGGCGGACCGTCTCGGCGTGCCGGCGCTGGAGGCGGTCGAGCTCCCGCTCCTCGTCGGCGGCGCGCCGGGCGGCGGCGTGCCGCCCCTCGACGGCGGCCAGCGCGTACTCGGCGACGGTCAGCCGCTCCCGGGCCGAGCAGCGGGCGACGGCGGCCCAGGCCCGGACGGCCCCGGCCAGCCCGGGATCGCCCGGCTGGTGCCCGGGCAGCGGCCAGGCCCGCAGGTCGGCGCTGTCCCCGGCGGCCTGGGCGAGCCGCTGGGCGGCGGCGAGCACCTTCTCGTCGCCCGCCCGGACCTTGGCCTCGGCGGCCCGGCGGCGCTCGGCGAGCAGCTGCTCGACGGCGGCGAAGCGGCGGGTGTCGAAGAGCCGGCCCAGCAGCCGGCCCCGCGCCGCCTCGTCGGCCCTCAGGAACTTGGCGAACTCGCCCTGCGGCAACAGCACCACCTGGCAGAACTGCTCGCGGCTCATGCCGAGCAGCTGCTCGATCTCCTCGCCGATCTCCTGGTGGGAACGGCTGAGTGCCTGCCAGCGTTCCCCGTCGTACTCGCGCAGCCAGCTCTGCGCCTTGTCCTTGGTGGTGCCGCTGCCGCGCTTCTTGGGGCGGTCCTGCTCGGGGCGCCGGGTGATCTCCAGGCGCCGCCCGCCCGCGGTGAGTTCGAGGGTGACCTCGGTCGGGGTCCCGGCGTCGGCGTGGTCGCTGCGCAGACTGGTGCCGGGCGCCTGGCGGGGGCCGGGCACCGATCCGTACAGGGCGTAGCAGACGGCGTCGAGGACGGAGGTCTTGCCCGCGCCGGTCGGGCCGTGGAGCAGGAAGATCCCGGCGCCGGACAGCGCGTCGAAGTCGATCTCCTGGGGTTCGGCGAAGGGCCCGAAGGCGGTGATCCTGAGTCGGTGCAGCCTCATCGGCGGGTCTCCTGCCGGCCGTCGTCGGCCCGTACGTCCTCGAAGGCGCCCTGGAGCACGGCCCGTTCGGCCTCGTCCGCGACCCCGCCGCCGCGCACGTGGGCGACGAAGTCCTCCGCGATCTCCTGGTCGCTGCGCCCCTTGAGCCGCTGGGCGTACGAGCCACCGGCGGACTCCTCGCGGCCCTCGGGGTCGAAGGCGAGGCTGAGGGTGTGCGGGAAGCGGGCGGCGAGCCGGGCCATGGGCTCCTCGGGCCGGACCGGGTCGGTGAGGGTGGCCTCGATCCAGGAGTCCTCATACGCGGCGTACGCGGGCTCCTCCAGCAGCGTGTCGAGGCGTCCGCGGAGCCGGGCGAGGCGGCGCGGCACGGGGGTGTCGAGGCGCTCGGCCGTGATCTCCCCGGCCGGGCCGAGGTCGATCAGCCACATGGTCTTGCGGTGGTCGGCCTCGGAGAAGGAGTAAGCGAGCGGGGAACCGGAGTAGCGGACCCGTTCGTTGATCGTCTGGCAGCCGTGGAGGTGGCCGAGGGCGGCGTAGTCCACCCCGTCGAAGACGGCGGCGGGTACGGCCTCGACCCCGCCGACGGCGATGTCGCGTTCGCTGTCGCTGGCCTGTCCGCCGGTGACGAAGGCATGGGCGAGGACGACGGAGCGGGTGCCGGGGGCGCGGGCGGCGAGGTCGGCCCGGATCCGGTCCATGGCCGCGCCCAGCACGGCCTCGTGGCTCACCCTGCCCGCGCCGAACCGGTCCTTCACCAGGGCGGGCTCCAGGTACGGCAGTCCGTACAGGGCCACCTCCCCGTGTACGTCGGCCAGCACCACGGGGTCGGCGCAGCCCTCGGGGTCGGTGCGCAGGTGGATCCCGGCCCGGCCGATCAGCCCGGCGCCGACGCCGAGGCGGCGGGCGGAGTCGTGGTTCCCGGAGATCATCACGGTGGGCACGCCGAGGTCGGCGAGCCGGTGCAGGGCCCGGTCGTACAGCTCGACGGCCGGCAGCGGGGGCACGGCGCGGTCGTAGACGTCGCCGGCGACGAGGACGGCGTCGACCTCGTGTTCGCGGACGGTCTCGACGAGGTGGTCGACGAAGGCGGCCTGGGCCGCGAGCAGGTTGACGCGGTGGAAGGACCGGCCGAGATGCCAGTCGGAGGTGTGCAGGAGCCTCACTCGCCGGCCCCGCCGGACGTCTGGCCGCACATGTCTCTTCCGTCCCCCTGGTCGTCCCGGTCGTCTCCCGCTCGCTGAGCCCCTCTACGCTAACGCGTCGCCGGGGCCCGCACGGCACGTCCTCAGGACGCGTAGGTCTCCCCGCCGAGGGTGAGGGTGGCGCTGCCGGCCGTACTGTCGGCGAGCCAGGCCTCGAACGCGGGCAGGTCCGCCTCGGGCAGGGCGACCTCGATCTCGACGGCGGCCCCGTAGCGCAGGTCCACCACGGTCCGGCCGGTGGAGCGCAGGTCGTTCTGGGTCTTGCCGGCCCGCTGGTGGTCGACGGTGACGGTGACCAGCCGGTAGCGGCGCCGGGTGACGGTGCCGAGCTCGTCGAGGGCCTCGCCGACCACTCCCCCGTAGGCCCGGATGAGCCCGCCGGCGCCGAGCTTCACGCCGCCGTAGTACCGGGTGACGACGGCGACGGCGTACCGCACGTCCCGGCGCATCAGCATCTGGAGCATGGGCACCCCGGCGGTTCCGCCGGGCTCCCCGTCGTCGCTGGCCTTCTGCACGGAGGCGTCCGCCCCGACCACGTACGCGAAGCAGTTGTGCGTGGCGGTGGGGTGCTCCTTGCGGACGCGCGCGACGAACTCCTGCGCCTCCTGCTCCGTCGCGGCGGGCGCGAGCGAACAGAGGAAGCGCGAGCGGTTGATCTCCGCCTCGTGCACGCCCTCACGGGCCACCGTCACGTACTGATCCGACTTCACCGCTCCACCCTACGGGGAATCGGACATGCGTCCTTTCGGTTGATCACGGTGCGGACCGGGGTACCGGCCGTGTCCGGAAGGCAACAGGAGGCGGCGCCCGTGTACGGCGACCCGGCAACCATTCGCAAGATCCTCACCGAGCTCGGCGACACCTGGGCGGTGGTGGGGCTGTCCAACAACCGGGACCGGGCGGCGTACGGGGTGGCGCGCACGCTCCAGCGGTTCGGCAAGCGCGTCGTCCCCGTGCACCCGAAGGCGGAGACCGTGCACGGCGAGCAGGGCTACGCCTCGCTCGCGGAGATCCCGTTCAAGGTCGACGTGGTCGACGTCTTCGTCAACAGCCACCTGGCCGGGGCCGTCGCCGACGAGGCCGTGGCCGCCGGGGCGGACGCCGTCTGGTTCCAGCTCGGCGTGATCGACGAGGCCGCGGCCGCCCGGACCCGCGGGGCCGGGCTGGAGATGGTCATGGACCGCTGCCCCGCCATCGAGATCCCGGCCCTGTAGAAGGCCGGTCCGAGGCCGGTCCGAGGCCGGACGCGCCTGTCCGGGCGCGTCCGGCGCGGGCCGCTCCGACCCGTATGCGGTGGCGCGGTGGGGGCTGGACTACCGTGCGCAGTGCTCCCTGCCGCACCACTGCGTACTGCGAGGCCCCCGTCATGACCGCCCTCTTCGCCCTGGCCACAGCCCTGCTGTGGGGTCTCGCCGACTTCGGCGGCGGGTTGCTGACCCGTCGGCTGCCGGCGCTCACGGTGGTCGTGGCCTCCCAGGTGCTCGCCGTCGTCGCGCTCGGCGCGGTCGTCCTGGGCACCGGGGCCTGGCGGGAGGCCGGGCCGCAGCTGTGGTTCGCGGTCGCGGCCGGCCTGGTCGGGCCCGTCGCCATGTTCAGCTTCTACAAGGCGCTCGCCCTCGGGCCGATGGGCGTGGTCTCGCCGCTCGGCTCGCTCGGTGTGGTGGTGCCCGTCGCGGCCGGGCTGGCGCTGGGCGAACGCCCCGGGGCCGGCCAGTTCGCCGGCATCGCGGTGGCCGTCGTGGGGATCGTCCTCGCGGGCGGCCCGGAGCTTCGCGGTGCGCCCGTACAGCGCCGGGCGGTCGTGCTCACGCTGACCGCGGCCTTCGGATTCGGTGCGGTGATGGCCCTGATCGCGCAGGCGTCCAGCAGCGTCACCGGGCTCTTCCTCGCCCTGTTCGTCCAGCGCGTCACCAACGTGGCCGCGGGCGGCGCGGCCCTGTGGGTCCGTGCCCGGCGCGGCGCCCCGGCCCTGCCGGCCGGGAGCGGCCCGCGGATCCTGTGGGGACTGCTGCCCGCGCTGGCCTTCGTCGGCCTGGCCGACGTGGCGGCGAACGGCACGTACTCCGTCGCCGCCCAGAGCGGTCCGGTGACCGTGGCCGCCGTACTCTCCTCGCTCTACCCGGTGATCACGGCGCTGGCCGCGTTCGTCGTCCTCAAGGAGCGGCTGCGGACCGTCCAGGCCGCAGGGGCCGGGCTGGCCCTCGCCGGAACGGTTCTGCTCGCCGCCGGCTAGCGCGGCTCCGCGGCCCGCTCCTCGGCCTCCGTCAGCAGCGCGACCGCGCGCAGCTGCTGCGGCGTCACCCCTTCCGGGATCGGCACCGGCGCCGGGGTCCGCAGCGGCGGCTGCCAGCCCGTCTCCGGCTGCCACCGGCGTACGATCCGCGCGGGCGCCCCGGCCACCACCGCGTGGTCAGGCACCTCGCCCCGTACGACGGCCCCCGCGGCGACCACCACGTTGCGGCCCAGCTTCGCGCCGGGCAGGATCACCGCGCCCGTGCCGAGCCAGCAGCCGGGGCCGATCTCCACCGGGGCGCTGCGCGGCCACTGCTTGCCGACGGGCTCGTGCGGATCGTCGTAGCTGTGGTTCGTGGAGGTGATGTACACCCCGGGCCCGCAGAAGGTGTCGTCCCCGATGGTGATCCGGGTGTCGGCTATGACGTGGGTGTCCCGGCCGAGCACGACGCCGTTGCCGAGGACCAGCACCGGCTCGGTCCCGAGGTCGAGGCCCGGCATCATCCCGGCCGTCAGCGTGACCTGCTCGCCGATGATGCAGTGGTCGCCGAGGCGGATCCACGGCTCCCCGAAGACCGTGCCCTGGGGGAACGCCAGGCGGGTGCCGTGCCCGATCGCGCCGAAGCGCAGCCTGCCGGGGGTCTGCGCGGTGACCGCACCGGCCTGCTGCATCCAGCGCCAGCCCGCGTGGACGACGCGGTTGGCGAGCCTGCGGCGCAGGGTGGTCAGGGCCGTCGGCGATGAGAACGTGTTCTGGTTCTTCGGCACCGGGTCACCGTAGCGCGCCGGGTGCCCCGAGCGCGCCGTGATCTTCACCCCATCGACGGCCGGGGCGGGCCCGTGCCCTACCGTGCCGGTAGCGCGACACGCTCGGCACTCCAGCACACAGGACTGAGGAAGAGAACATGACGTATCACGCGGACCGGGGCCAGGCACTCGTCGCGGGCGTGGGCGGCAAGAGCCCGCAGATCGACCCCACCGCCTTCACCGCACCGACCTCGGTCGTGGTCGGCGACGTCACGATGGCCCCCAACTCCAGCATCTGGTACTCGGCGGTGCTGCGCGCCGACTGCGGTCCGATCACGCTCGGCGCGGACAGCAACGTGCAGGACAACTGCACGCTGCACGTGGACCCCGGGTTCCCGGTCTCGATCGGCGAGCGCGTCTCCATCGGCCACAACGCGGTGGTGCACGGCTGCACCGTCGAGGACGACTGCCTCATCGGCATGGGCGCCACCGTCCTCAACGGCGCGGTGATCGGCGCCGGCTCGCTGGTGGCCGCGCAGGCGCTGGTCCCGCAGGGCATGGTGGTCCCGCCCGGTTCGCTGGTCGCCGGCGTGCCCGCCAAGGTGCGGCGCGAGCTGACCGCGGAGGAGCGCGAGGGCATCAAGGTCAACGCCCTGATGTACGCGGACCTGGCCGAGCAGCACCGCGCCGCCGTCCGGCCCCCGCAGTAGCCGTCCCCGTCGTGCGCCGGCGCCCGCGGCCGGCTACTCGGCCGCGGCTGCCGCCGTCTGCGTCGCGTCGGCCGCGGCGGCGGCCTTCTTCATCCGGCTGCGCAGCACCAGCGTCACGGCGAGGCCGATCACCAGGGCGAGCAGCAGCGCCACCCAGGAGAAGCCCTTCAGCCACGGCTCCGCGACGATGCCGATCGAGTAGATGACGGCCGTGGTGCCACCGGCCCACAGGATCCCGCCGAGGATGTTGGCGACGAGGAACTTCCAGTACGGCATGTGCAGGACACCGGCCAGTGGTCCGGCGAAGATCCGCAGCAGGGCCACGAACCGCCCGAAGAAGACGGCCCACATGCCCCACTTCTCGAAGGCGCGCTCCGCCTGGGCCACGTGCTGCGGGCCGAAGTGCTTGGGGAAGCGCCGGCCGAGGCGCTCCAGCAGCGGCTTGCCGCCCCGGCGCCCGATCGCGTAGCCGATCGAATCGCCGACGATCGCCCCGGTGGACGCGCAGATCCCCAGGACCACGGGGTCGATCTCGCCGTGCTGCGAGGCCAGCAGCGCCGAGCTGACCAGGATGATCTCCCCCGGCAGCGGGATGCCGAGGCTCTCCAGCCCGATGACCAGACCCACCAGGAGATAGATGCTGACCGCCGGAATCGTCTCCAGCCATTCCTGGATGTGCACCGGTACGTCCTCCCGAATCGCGGCCGCGCGTGCCTGTGACACGCCGAACGGGCAGCCTATCTGCTGTTGACCACAGCCTTTGCCTTCAGGTGGAGTTCGCGAGAGGAACGGCCCGCGAACACTTCACGGCGGCCTGAACCCAGCACCCAGGCGTGCGCCTCGGGATCCCAGGAGGACAGCGCGCGGGCATCGATGTCGAGGACCACCCGCTGCGACTCGCCGGGTTCCATGGTCAGCCGCCGGTAGCCGGCCAACGCGCGTACCGGCTGGTCGAGCTTGAGCTCCGCGGAGGGGCCGACGTACACCTGGGCCACCTCGGTGCCCTTGCGGCGCCCGGTGTTGCGGACCGTGAACTCCGCCCGCAGTCCGTCGCGCGCCGGCCGCACGCCGAGGTTCTCGTACTCCCAGGTCGTGTACGAGAGCCCGTGCCCGAACGGGAAGAGCGGGGCCACCCGCTGCGCGTCGTACCAGCGGTACCCGACGTGGACGCCCTCGCCGTACTCCTGCCGCCCGCCCACCCCCGGATAGCGCAGCGGGCCACCGCCGACCGGGGTCGCCCGCTCGTCGGCCGGGAAGGTCTGGGTGAGCCGGCCGCCCGGGTCCACGTCGCCGAAGAGGACGTCGGCGGTGGCCGCCGCGCCTTCCTGGCCCGGGTAGTACATCTGGAGGACCGCTCCGGTACGGGAGAGCCACGGCATGGTCGTACTGGAGGAGGTGTTCAGCACGACCGTGGTGCGGGGGTTCACGGCGGTGACCGCCTCGATCAGGCGGGCCTGGCCGCCGGGCAGCCCCAGGAAGCTCCGGTCGGTGCCCTCGGTGGCGTCCTCGTAGGCGAAGAGCACGACGCTGTGGGCCTGCTCGGCGGCCTTCACGGCCTCGGCGAGATCGGCGGCCCGGGTCGCGTTCGTGGTGTGGCGCAGCCGGAACCGCTGGCCCTCGGCCCCGCCCTCGGCGAAGACGGCGAGCCGGTGCGTGCCCGCGGCGAGGGTGAGGGTGCGGCGGCGGACGGTGAGCCCGTCGGGGGCCGCGCCGAGGAGTCCGCCCGCGAACTGCTCGGCCACGCCCTGCCGGACGGGGAAGAGCTCCTCTCCGTCGAGGCGCACGCCGGGCCGCTTGCCGGAGTAGTGGACGAGCAGAGTCCATTCCTCTTCCGCGGCGAGCGTGAACTCTCCCTGGTGGCTCCAGCTCCGTCCGGCCTCCACCCGCCGGTCCGCCAGGTCGGCGGCCGGGGTGAGCAGCTGCGCGGGGAGCGGACGCCCGTACAGGTCCTCGCCGAGCGCGTAGCGGACCGTACTGCCGTTCCCGGCGCGGCGCCTGATGGCGTCGAGCGGGGCGGGGGCCCGGTCGGGGACGACGTGCGCACTGCCGCCCCCGCTGACGAAGGGCACGTGCCCGGTGGGGCCGATCACGGCGATCGAGCGGGCCGCGGCGCCGGTCAGCGGGAGGGTGGCGTGCTCGTTGCGCAGCAGTACGGCGCCGGCGGCCGCGACCTTGCGGGCGACCCGGGCCCCGGCGTCCGGGTCTCGGGCGGGCCGGGCCGGCGGGTGGGCCGCGAGCAGCCCGAAGCGGTCCATGGTGGTCAGGATCCGGCGCACCGCGAGGTCCACGGTGTCCTCGTGGACGGTGCCGCCGCGCACCGCCTGCCGGAGCGGGCCGCCGAAGCGGATGCCTCCCGGCATCTCCATGTCGAGGCCGGCGCCGATCGCGGCGACGGTGCTGTGGGCCGCGTCCCCGTCGGACATCACCCAGCCGCCGAATCCCCAGCGCCCCCGCAGCACTTCGTCGAGCAGGGGTTTGTTCTCGCAGGCGTGCGTGCCGTTGATCTTGTTGTACGCGCCCATCACCGCGCCGGCCCCGGCGGCGACGGCGGCCTCGAAGCCGCGCAGCTCCGTCTCGTGGAGGGTCTGTTCGGCGACGACGACGTCGACGGTGTCGCGGCCCCGCTCCTGGTTGTTCAGGGCGAAGTGCTTGACGGTGGCGATGAGCCCTTCGTCCTGGATGCCCCGGACCACCTCCGCGACGAGGTCGGCGGTCAGCCGCGGGTCCTCGGCGAAGGCCTCGAAGTTCCGCCCGGCATGGGGGGTGCGGATCAGGTTGGCCATCGGGGCGAGGAGGACGTCCTGGCCGAGCGCCCGGCCCTCGCGGCCGATGACCCTGCCGTACTCGCGGGCCAGCGCCGGATCGAAGGCCGAGGCCAGCACCACCGGAGCGGGCAGCGCGGTGGCGGGCTTCGCGACCCGCACCCCGGCGGGCCCGTCGGCGAGGCGCAGCGCCGGGATGCCCAGGCGCGGTACGCCGGGCACGTACCCGGCCTGGCCGAGCGGGGCGGGGTCGGGCCCGCCGTGCAGCAGGGCGGTCTTCTCGTCGAGGGTGAGCCGCTCCAGCAGGGCGTCGATCCGGGCGGCGCTGCCGGGCCGGGAGCCGGCCCCGGTCGCCCCCGCCGAGGGGGAGCGCTTGCGGGCGCCGGCGCCGGGGGGCGGGGGCGCGGCCACGCAGCCGCCCGCTGCCAGGGCGGCGCCGACCCCTGCGAGCATCCCGATCGCGCGGCGTCTGGACACGGCCTCGCTCATGGGCGCTCCCTGTGGCTGCGGCTCGGGTCTGCGGGAGCGGCCCGCGCCGGACCGCTCCCCCGCACACTGTGCGCCGCCGCCGCGCCGGGGCCCGGCCGGACGCGCCACCGCCGCCCCGAGTTTCAGCCCTGCGGCGGCTCCGGGGCGTCGGGCTCGCGGCGGGGCGCTTCCTGAGCCTGCGCGCGCCTCGGTACGGGGCCCGCGAGGCGGAAAACACGGGACCCGCCCGGAACGTGGTTCGCCTCGTCCTCGGGCGGGTCCGCGGCCGGCGGCCGTGCCGCGGGCGGCCGCGTACGACGGGCGGCTTCGCAGCCGGAGCAGGGCAGCCGGTTACGCGTTGGGGCGCAGGGTCCAGACGACCGTCATTTCACCGGTCACGGCCTCGTCCTCGCGCTGGATGGCGATGGTGACGGGGAACTCGGGGCGGCCGCCCGCGTCGAGTTCGGCGATGACCTCGGCGGCCGGGCGGCCGAGGGTGGCGGTGGCCGTCACGACGCCCTTGGCCAGCTTCTTGTAACCGATCTCGGCCTTGACGGCCAGCGGCACGGCGCGCGAGAGCTGCTCGCCGAAGGCGGCCAGGACGATCGCGCCGCTCGCCGACTCGGCGAGGGTGAACATGGCGCCGGCGTGGGGGCCGCCCACGTGGTTGTGGAAGTCGGGCTGGTCCGGCAGCCGTACGACCGCGCGCTCGGGGGTGGTCTCCAGGAACTGGAGGTTCAGGGTGCGGGCCATAGGCACCGTCGCGGCGAGCAGTTCGCCCACGTTCATCTGATCTGCGCTCATGGGACCCGATGTTACCCACGAGTAGGAGGCCTTGGCCAGACCTTCACAAGGGGCGGACGTGCCTCCTGACATCCACTCCCACTATCGTTACCGGCCATGTGGCCAGGACAGCAGCAGCCGCCCGGGGGACAGCAGAACCCTCAGGACGCGCATCAGAACCCGTACCAGCAGCAGGGACAGCCCGGGCAGGCGGGACAGCAGCCGAACCCCTACCAGCAGCAGCCCGGCTACGGATACCCGCAGGCCGGCTACCAGCTCCAGCCTCCGACCCAGCCCTGGGGCCAGCCCCAGCAGCCGCAGACCGCGCCGCAGCGGGGCGGCGGCGGCAGCCCGTACGCCACCAAGACCGTGGCCATCGTCGCGGCGGCCGCGGTCATCGTGGTGGCGGCCGCCACCGGCGCGTTCGTCCTGACCCGGGACGACAAGAAGAACGACGAGGCCGACGGCAAGCCCGCCGCGTCCTCCTCGGCCCCGGCCACCGCCCAGGCCCCCGCCTCGCCCGGCGCCAACCCGCGCGCCGGCGGCGAGGTCAAGCCGGTCGTCCCCGGCTGGAAGGTCGTCGTCAACCCCAAGCACGGCACCGCCTTCGACGTCCCGCCGGAGTGGGACGTGTCGAGCTCCGGCGTCATCGCCGGCTTCGAGGACGCCACCAAGAAGGACGGCAGCCCGATCGTCAGCTTCTCCGCGCCCGCCTTCTTCAAGAAGGACTGGTGCAAGGTCGACTCCGACAAGGACGGCCGCGAGGAGACGAGCGAGCTCGCCGGCACCGGCACCAAGGGCGGCCAGGGCGCCAAGGACACCGCCGAGGCCGTGAAGAACGAGGCCGGCAACTGGGTGTTCGCGGCCTTCGCGCAGAAGGCGCCGAAGGGCACCGTCAAGGTCTCGGACCCGAAGGAGTACACCACCACCTCCGGGCTCAAGGGCCACATGGCCACGGCGACGGCGATCGGCGTGCCCAAGGAGAACAAGTGCTCCTCGGACGGCAAGTCGATCGCGTTCAGCTTCAAGACCTCGAACGGTGACTTCGCCAGCTGGGTCCTGTTCGCCGCCTCCGGCGTCCAGGGCGAGGTCCCCCAGGAGACCATGGACAAGATCCTCAGCTCGGTACGCCTGAACGGCACCCCCAGCAACAGCTGACCCGTCCCTCGCCCCGGTCCCGAATCCGTTTGGATTCTCGGCCCGGGGCGGGGATAGTCCGGGGGTGAGCTCTCCTCCCCTCGCCCCGTCCCGTACGACCGCACCGCGCCGCCGCCCCGCCTGGGCCGGCCGCAACTACACCCTGCTCACGGGCGCCGCGGTCGTCACGAACCTCGGCAGCCACGGAGCCCTCATCGCCTCCGCGTTCGCCGTCCTGGAGGCGGGCGGGTCCGGCGGCGACGTCGGTCTGGTGGCGGCGGCGCGCACGCTCCCGCTCGTCCTCTTCCTCCTCATAGGCGGCGCACTCGCCGACCGGCTGCCGCGCCACCGCGTGATGGTGGCGGCCAACGCCCTCAACTGCGTCTCGCAGGCCGCCTTCGCCGTCCTCGTACTGGGCGGACACCCGCAGCTGTGGCAGATGATGCTGCTCACCGCGCTCTGCGGCACCGGCACGGCCTTCTTCAACCCGGCCGCCGAGGGCATGCTGCTCTCCAGCGTCTCCGGCGAGCACGCCAACCGCGCCTTCGCCCTCTTCCGGATGGCCATGAACGGCGCCGGCATCGGCGGGGCGGCCCTCGGCGGAGCCATGATCGCCGCGATCGGCCCCGGCTGGGTCCTGGCCGTGGACGCCGCCGCGTTCGCGCTCGCCGGAGCCCTGCGCGCCTTCCTCGACGTCAGCCACGTCGCCGACCGCGCTCCCGGCGGCGGGCTGCTGGCGGACCTGCGCGAGGGCTGGGTGGAGTTCCGGACCCGGCCCTGGCTGTGGAGCATCGTGCTCCAGTTCTCCGTGGTCGTCGCCGTCGTCGGCGCGGCCGAGGCGGTGTACGGGCCTCTGGTCGCCCGGGACCGGTTGGGCGGGGCGGCCCCCTGGGGCCTGGCACTGGCCTTCTTCGGCATCGGCACCATCGCCGGGGCCGTCCTGATGATGGTGTGGAAACCGCGCCGGCTGCTGCTGGTCGGCACCCTGTGCGTGTTCCCGCTGGCCCTGCCCTCGGCGGGGCTGGCGGTGCCGCTGCCGGTCTGGGGTCTGTGCGCGGTGATGTTCGTCAGCGGCACCGCCATCGAGGTGTTCGGCGTGAACTGGATGACGACCATGCACCAGGAGATCCCGGAGGACAAGTTCTCCCGGGTCTCCGCCTACGACTGGTTCGGCTCGGTGTCGATGCTCCCGCTGGCGACCGCCGTGGCGGGCCCGGTCGAGTCGGCCTTCGGCCGCACCTCCGCCCTGTGGGGCTGCGCCGCCCTCGTCGTGTTGGGCACCGCGGCGGTCCTCTTCGTACCGGACGTACGCCGCCTGACGCGCAAGCCCGCTCCTCCGAAGGCCGCCTCGGTCCCGGCCCCCGCCCCCGACCCGGCGGCCCAGACGCCCACCGGCGTCACCCCAGGCTGAACGCGCCCTCCGGCGGCTCGGGCGAGGCGACGGCGTCCGCGTCCGCCACGGGCGCCGCCCCCTTCATGAACCGGGCCAGGGCCGCCCCCTCCTCCACCCGCGCCGGGAACGCGTCCGCCGCGCACCTGCGCGACAGCGCGGCCACCGGCAACGGCGCGTCCGAGGCGAGCAGTACGGCGTTCCCGAACCGTCGCCCGCGCAGCACCCCCGGCTCCGCGACGAGCGCGAGCTCCGAGAACACCGCCCCGAAATTGGCCAGCTGGGCCCGCAGGAAGGCGAACGGCGCCCCATCGGCCAGGTTCGCCGCGTACACCCCGCCCGGCCGCAGCACCCGCGCCGCCGCGCGCGCGTACTCCACCGAGGTCAGCTGCGCCGGTACGCGCGAGCCGCCGAACACGTCGGCGACGAGCACGTCCGCGCTGTCCGCGGCCGCGCCCTCCAGCCAGGCCCGCGCATCGGCGGCGTGCACGGTGACGTCCGCTGCGGCCGGCAGCGGCAGGTGCTCCGCGACCAGCTCCACCAGGGCGGCGTCGAACTCCACGACCGACTGCCGGGAGCCGGGCCGGGCGTGCGCCGCGTAGCGGGGCAGGGTCAGCGCGCCGCCGCCCAGGTGGAGCAGGTCCAGCGGAGCCCCCGGCTCCGCCACGCAGTCCAGTACGTGCGCGAGCCGGCGTACGTACTCGAACTCCAGGTGCCCGGGATCGTCGAGGTCCACGTACGACTGCGGAGCTCCGTCGACGGTCAGCAGCCAGGCCCGCTCCCGGTCCACGTCCGGCATCAGTTTGGCGGTGCCCTGGCCCACGTCCCGGACGACCGGGATCTGTTCGTCGCTCACCGCACCATTGTCGGGCAGGCGGCGGGTCAGCCCGCCCAGACGGCGGCCGCCTCGGCCGCGTGCCCGGCTGCCTGCGCGAGGCCGGCCCGGGCCGCCGGGTCCCGCCGCGCCGGGTCCAGGACGTTGCGCCCGAAAGCCTTGCGGGCCTGCGCGGACGGGGTGATCAGCAGCACCTTCGCCCCCGCCTCGCGCAGCCGCGCCGCCTGGGCGGCCGGCGAGGGAACGAGCCCGGAGCCGAGCGACATCGGCGCGAGGATCACCACCCGCCCGTAGCCGGAGGCGAGGTCGGCGTTGGTCGCGGACCGGATCCCGCCGTCGATGAACCGCCGGCCCCCGACCGTGACCGGCGGCCACACCCCCGGCACCGCGCAGCTCGCCGAGACCGCGTCGACCAGCCCGGCCCCGCTCTCCCGGTCGAAGGCGGCGAGCTCTCCGGTGAGCGCGTCGACGGCGGTGACGACCAGCCTGCGCTCGGGCCACGCGTGCGAGAGGAGCCGGGCCGCCAGCACCTTGCGCCGCTCCGCCTCCGCTACGGTGTCGGCGGCGAGCGCGAGGGCGCCGACCCGCCTGCGGTAGCTCTCCGGATCCCGCGAGCGCACCATCGCGACGGCGTACCGGGCGATGAGCCCCGTACCGAGCCGGGCCACGGCCTCGCCCGCGGGCTCGCCGAGCTGGCGCTCGTACAGCTCCTGCGGGGTGAGCAGCCCGGAGGTGAGCTGGGCGCCCACCACCGAGCCGGCGGAGGTGCCGACGACGAGGTCGGCGGCGGTCAGGTCCACACCCGCCTCGGCGAGCCCGCACAGGATCCCCGCCTCCCAGCCGATGCCGGTCAGTCCCCCGCCGCCCAGCACCAGTGCCGTATCGCCGCTCATCCCGGCCCGCCCCCTCTTCGTACGCCCGTGGTGACGGCAGTCTGGCGCAACCGGACCGCCGCCACCACGGCGGGGACGCCTCCGCGTGCGCTACGTCAGCCGAGCACGGCCGAAACCGTCCCCGCGCCCACCGTCCGCCCGCCCTCGCGGATCGCGAAGCCGAGGCCCGGCTCCAGCGGTACGTCCCGCCCGAGCTCGACCGTCATCGTGACCGTCTCCCCCGGCCGGGCCACCCCGGCCGTCCCCAGGTCCACGTCCCCCACGACGTCCGCGGTGCGGATGTAGAACTGCGGCCGGTACCCGCTCGCCACCGGGGTGGTGCGACCGCCCTCCCGCGCGGAGAGCACGTACACCTGCGCGGTGAAGCGGCGCCTGGGCTCGACGCTGCCGGGCGCGGCGACGACCTGCCCGCGGCGCACGCCCTCGCGCGGCACCCCGCGCAGCAGGAGCGCAACGTTGTCCCCCGCTTCGGCGGACTCCATCGGCTTGCCGAAGGTCTCCAGGCCGGTCACCACGGTCTCGACCGGCTCGCCGTCGCCGCCCAGGACGCTGACGCGGTCGCCGGTGCGGACGCTGCCGCGCTCGACGGCGCCGGTGACGACCGTCCCGCGCCCGGTGATGGTCAGCACGTTCTCCACCGGCAGCAGGAACGGCGCGTCCGTGTACCGCACCGGCATCGGCACGTACGTGTCCACGGCGTCGAGCAGCGCCTCGATCGCCCCGGTCCAGCGCGGGTCGCCCTCCAGCGCGCCGAGTCCGGAGACCCGTACGACCGGGGCGCTGTCGCCGCCGTACCCGTTGGCGGTGAGCAGCTCGCGGACCTCCAGCTCGACCAGGTCGGTGAGCTCGGGGTCCCCGGCGTCGGCCTTGTTGAGCGCGACGACGATGTGGTCTACGCCGACCTGCCGGGCGAGGAGCACGTGCTCGGCGGTTTGCGGCATGACCCCGTCGAGCGCGGAGACGACGAGGATCGCCCCGTCGAGCTGGGCGGCGCCGGTCACCATGTTCTTGACGTAGTCGGCGTGCCCGGGCATGTCCACGTGGGCGTAGTGCCGGGTGTCGGTCTCGTACTCGACGTGCGTGAGGTTGATGGTGATGCCGCGCCGGGCCTCCTCGGGGGCCCGGTCGATGCGGTCGAACGGCACGAAGGAGGCGCCGCCGCGCTCGGCGAGGACCTTGGTGATGGCGGCGGTGAGGGTGGTCTTGCCGTGGTCGACGTGACCCATGGTGCCGATGTTGAGGTGCGGCTTGGTGCGCACGAAGGCCGTCTTGGCCATGATGTCTTCCCGCATGCTTTCCGAAGTGGAGACGGGACCCCTGGAGCGAACCGACCCTCCCCCTGTGGGGTCCGCCGGACGATCCGGGAAGGGTCAGCTTCGTGCGCCGTCGAATGCGGTGAGGGCGGTCGCCTCGATGACTTCGAGTGCCTGGAAGAGGAATGCGGCAGCCTTCGGCGCGTCCGCGACTGCGGACGGTGCGAGGAGGAAGGCGTACCGGGACATGGCACAGATCCTGCCGGACCGCCCTGGCCGCGTCGAATGAATTACCGCGCCGTCAGAGGTTCTTGAGTGCCTCGCGCACCGACAGCGGGGAGAGCCAGTCCCGCTGCGCCGCGACGAAGGGGCGGACCGCCTCGGGGTCCGTCTTCGCGTACTCGCGCAGCGCCCACCCGATGGCCTTGCGGATGAAGAAGTCCGGGTGAGCGCTCTGGAGCCGGCAGTAGGCGAAGAGGCGCCCGGTATCCGTCGCGGACCACTCGTCCATCACCGCCGCCCGCTCCGGGTCGGCCGCCGCCCCGTAGGCCGTGGTGAGGCGCTCCACGAGGGTGTCCGCGAGGGCGCTGCGCGGGACCTTCGGGGGTCGCCGGTCGTTCGGCCGCATGAGGCCCAGATTACGGCGCGGCGCCGCATTCGTCGGCTAGTCTCCCCGGATGTCCCTCCTCCTCGCGCCGTGGACCCGGCTGTCGCTGCTCGTCGTGCTGCTGCTGGCGGCCGGCGTGTGCGTCGTGCTGTACGAGCCGCAGCGCATCCTGTCGGAGGGCCGGCCCCCCGGGCTGCCGGTCGGCGCGGCGGTCCTGCTGTTCGCGGCCGCGTACGGGGTGGGCACGGCGGCCCTGGTGCCGCGCCCGCTGCTCAACCTCGCGGCCGGAGCCGTCTTCGGCGTCCCCTTCGGCCTGGCCGCGGCGGTCGCCGGCTCGGTCCTCGGCGCCGGGATCTCCTTCGGGCTGGGCCGGATGATGGGCCGCGACGCCGTACGGCCGCTGCTGCGCGGCCGCTGGCTCCAGGCGGCCGACGACCAGCTGGCCCGGCACGGCTTCCGCTCCTTGCTGGCGGTCCGGATCTTCCCGGGACTGCCCTTCGCGGTCGCCAACTACGCGGCGGCCGTGTCCCGTTGCGGCTGGCTGCCCTTCCTCCTCGCGACGGCGATCGGCGTGGTCCCCAACACCGCCGCGTACGTGGTCGCGGGCGCGAGCGCCTCCTCCCCGGACTCCCCCGCCTTCCTCGCCTCCTTCGGGTTCATCGCCGTCTCCGCGGTGGCCGCCGCCGCCGTCGGGTGGCGTCGGCGGCACCGGCTGATGCCCGTACCGGCGTGCGAAACGCACGATCCGGCGCCGGTGCACCCCCCTGTGGTCAGTGCCGCTCCCCACGGGCCCTAGCATCGGACCCGAACTTCCCGACGATCACAAGGACGAGCGCACCCCGACATGAGCTGGTTCGAATCCCTAATCCTCGGTCTCGTCCAGGGGCTTACGGAGTTCCTCCCGATCTCCTCCAGCGCCCACCTCCGGCTGACCGCGGCATTCGCCGGCTGGACGGACCCGGGCGCGGCCTTCACCGCGATCACGCAGATCGGCACCGAGGCCGCCGTGCTGATCTACTTCCGCAAGGACATCGCGCGGATCATCTCCACCTGGTTCCGTTCTCTGTTCACGGCGTCGCTGCGCTCGGACCAGGACGCGAAGATGGGCTGGCTGGTGATCGTCGGATCGATCCCCATCGGTGTGCTCGGTGTCGCGTTCAAGGACCAGATCACGGGTCCGGCCCGTGACCTGCGCCTGACCGCCACCACCCTGATCGTGATGGGCATCGTCCTCGGGGTCGCGGACCGGCTGGCCGCCCGCGACGAGGAGGGGGGACGGCACCGCGCCGTCCGCGAGCGCAAGACCCTCAAGGAACTGAGCGTCAAGGACGGCCTGATCTTCGGTCTGTGCCAGGCGATGGCCCTGATCCCGGGCGTCTCCCGCTCCGGTGCGACGATCTCCGGCGGTCTGCTGCTGGGCTTCACGCGTGAGGCGGCCGCCCGCTACTCGTTCCTGCTCGCCATCCCGGCCGTACTGGCCTCGGGCGCGTTCGAGATCAAGGACGTCATCGAGAGCCCGGGGCACATCACCTGGGGACCGACGATCTTCGCCACGGTCATCGCGTTCTTCGTGGGCTACGCCGTCATCGCGTGGTTCATGAAGTTCATCTCCTCCAAGAGCTTCATGCCCTTCGTGATCTACCGGATCGCCCTCGGCATCGCGCTGTTCGTACTGATCGGCATGGGCGTGCTCAGCCCCTTCGCCGCCGAGTCGGCCGGCTGACACCGCCGCCGCTCACCGCTTCGCGTGAACCGGAGGCCGTTCGGGAACGTTCCCGGGCGGCCTCCGCGTCGTTGTGCCTGAAGAGACCTGAAGAGACCGGAAGGCAAACAAGGGGTGTCCCATGGGTCGAGTGGTGCTGGAGCGGTTTCCGGCCGGAAGTCCGCGGGGAAGCTGGCCCGCCGAGGAGTACGCGGCCGAGCGGATGCGCGAGGGCGTGCCGGCGGAAGTGGTGATGGACCTGGCCACCGACGCGTTCCTCGTCGTGGTCCGGCAACGGGAGGCGCATTCCGGTCACTGATCCACCGCCCGCGGATCCGGGCCGCGCACGCCCCTTGGCCTCGCCGCCCCGCACCCCCACACTGACCCGATGACGCAGCGTGTGGACCTGGCCACGGTCATGGACCGGATGGCGATCGACGAGGTGGTTTCGGGGTACGCGGTGGCCGTGGACGACGGCGACTGGACGGCGTACCGCGCGCTGTTCACCCCCGCCGGGCGGGCCGACTACAGCTCGGCGGGCGGCATCGAGGGCCCGGCCGCGGAGGTCGCGGACTGGCTCGCGCAGACGATGAAGCTCTTCCCGGTGCGCCAGCACCTCATCGTGAACCGGCTGGTCCGGCTGGAGGACCGCGGCGGCTGGCCGGGCGACCGGGCCGAGGTGCGGGCGGACTTCCTCAACCCGATGCGGCTGGCCGGACCCGAGTTCGACGGGACGGTGACCGCGCCGAACTTCGTTGCCGCCGGCCGCTACACCTTCGGCCTCGCCCGCGGGTCCGACGGCGGCTGGCTGCTCACCCGCGTCACCGTCCACGAGAAATGGCGGCACATGAGCGCCTAGCCGGAGTGAACCCGTTCGAACGGCCGCCCCGGCGGCCCGGTCCCACACTGGAAGCGGAGGCGCGCCATGGGCTCGAAGCGGATCCGGTACCGGCGTGCGGCGGCCGCGGTCGCCGCCGGGGCGCTGCCGTGCCTCGCCTTCCCCGCCCCCGCGCTCTGGTGGTTCGCGTACGTCGCCCTCGTGCCCTGGATGCTGCTGCTGAGGTCGGCCCCGACCGGGCGGCGGGCGGCCCTGGAGGGCTGGCTCGGCGGCGCCGGGTTCATCGTCGCCGTCCACCACTGGCTGCTGCCCAGCCTGCACGTGTTCCTGCTGCCGCTGGCCGCCCTGGTGGGGCTGCTCTGGATCCCCTGGGCGCTGCTGGTGCGGGAGTTCCTGGGCGGGGCCCCCGACCCGGGCCGCGCGGCGGCCGCGCTCCTCCTCGTACCAGCGGGCTGGCTGCTGTCCGAGCTGGCCCGGTCGTGGCAGGGGCTGGGCGGGCCGTGGGGGCTGCTGGGGGCCAGCCAGTGGCAGGTGCCCCCCGCGCTGCGGCTCGCCTCGGTGGGCGGGGTGTGGCTGGTGAGCTTGCTGGTGGTGGCGGTGAACTGCGGGCTGGTGCTGCTGATCGCCGTTCCGGGGGCCCGGGTGCCCGCGGTGGCCGGAGTGACCGGGTGCGTGGTGCTGACGGGGGCGGTGTGGCTGTGGGTGCCGCGGCCCGAGGTGTCGGGGGCGCTGCGCGTGGCCGTCGTACAACCGGGTCTGGTGGCGGACGGCCCGGACAGCACGGAGCAGCGGTTCGCCGCGGGGGAGCGGCTGACCCGGGCGCTGGCCGGGCAGCGGGTGGATCTGGTGGTGTGGGGCGAGAGCAGCGTCGGGGCGGATCTGGCCGCGCGCCCGGACCTCGCCGGGCGACTGGCCGCGCTGTCCGCGCAGATCGGGGCCCCGCTGCTGGTCAACGTCGACGCACGGCGGCCGGCGGGACCGGTGGCGACGCCGTACGCGGCCCCGTACGCGGACGCGTTTGCGGCCCCGGTCGCCGTGGCGGCCGCGACCGCGGACGGCGGCATCTACAAGAGCTCCGTCCTCGTCGGCCCGCGCGGACCGACGGGCGACCGGTACGACAAGATGCGCCTGGTCCCCTTCGGCGAGTACATACCGGCCCGCTCCCTGCTCGGCTGGGCCACCTCGGTCGGCAAGGCCGCCGGCGAGGACCGCCGGCGCGGGGCCGAGCCGGTCCTGATGGGCCTGCCGGGACGTCCCGGGGTCCGGATCGGCCCGCTGGTCTGCTTCGAGTCCGCCTTCCCCGACATGAGCCGCCGCCTCACCCGCGACGGGGCCGCCCTGCTGATCGCCCAGTCGGCGACGTCCAGCTTCCAGCGCAGCTGGGCCCCGGCGCAGCACGCCTCGCTCGCCGCCCTGCGGGCGGCGGAGGACGGCCGCCCGATGGTGCACGCCACGCTCACCGGGATCAGCGCGGTGTACGGCCCCTCCGGCGAGCGGGTCGGAGCGGCCCTGCCCACCTCCGCCCGCACGGCCCGGGTGTACGAGGTCCCGCTCGCCCGCGGCTCGACGTACTACGTCCGCTTCGGGGACTGGCCCGTGGGGGCCTGCCTGGCGCTGCTGGCGGTGTACTGCGCGGCCGAGGGCGCCAGGTCCCTCGGGCTCAGGAAGCCCGCTCCTGCTCCAGAGCCGACGACACCACCCGCTCGCACAGCTCGTGGGTGAGCAGTGCGTCGCGGGCACTGAGCGTGCTGCCCGCCGCCACGGACTCCAGGAAGGCGTCCACGACCTGTTCGATGCCGCGCTGGCGGGCGACCGGCACCCAGTCCCCGCGGCGCCGCACCGTGGGCTGGCCGCGGTGGTCGATGATCTCGGCGAGGTTGACGACCTGCCGCTTGGTGTCCTGCCCGGAGACCTCCAGGACCTCCTCGGTGGAACCGGAGAGCCGGTTCATGATGCCGAGCGCGGTGAAGCCGGGGCCCGACATCTGGAGGACGACCTGGTGCATCAGCCCGTCCCGGACCTGGGCGCGGACGTCGATGTGGTCGGCCTCGCCGGGGAGCAGGAAGCGCAGGGTGTCGACGACGTGGATGAAGTCGTCGAGGACGAAGGTCCGCGGGTCCTCGGGCAGCCCGACGCGGTTCTTCTGCATGACGATCAGGTCGCGCGGGTGCTCGGCGCACTGCGCGTAGCCGGGCGCGTGGCGGCGGTTGAAGCCGACGGCGAGCGACACCCCGCGCTCCTCGGCGAGTTCCACGAGCCGCCGCGAGTCCTCCAGCTCGTAGGCGAGCGGCTTGTCCACGTACGTCGGTACGCCCGCTTCGAGCAGCCGCGTCACGATCTCGGGGTGAACGGCCGTCGGGGCGTGCACGAATGCCGCGTCGAGGCCCTCGGCGAGGAGGCCGTCGAGGGTGGTGTGACGGCGGGCGGCCGGGATGTGGTGGATCTCCCCGATCCGCTCCAGCGTGGCCGGGGTCCGGGTCTGCAGGTGCAGTTCCACGCCCGGGCGGGCGGTGAGGACGGGCAGGTACGCCTTCTGGGCGATGTCGCCGAGTCCGATGACGCCGACCTTCACCGGGAACCTCCAGGTTGATCCTTCTGGGACCTGGGCAGCTTAATCCCTGGTGGCGGGGGCCGCGTTCGCCGAGGATGGCGGCATGACCACCACCACCGGATCCCACCGCACCGAACCCTCCACCACCGCGACCGAGCGGGAGATGCTGGACGGCTGGCTCGACTACCACCGCGCCACACTCGCCTGGAAGTGCGAGGGCCTCGGCGACGAGCAGCTGGGCCGTACGCCGCTGCCCCCGTCCGAGCTGAGCCTGCTGGGCCTCGTACGGCACATGGCGGAGGTGGAGCGGTACTGGTTCCGGGAGATCATGCTGGGCGAGGACCTCCCCGAGCTGTACTGCACGCGGGAGGACCCGGACGGGGACTTCCACTTCGGCCCCGGCGACACGTGGGCCGAGGCCGAGCGGACCTGGCAGACCGAGGTCGAGCTGGCGCGGCAGGCCGCGGCCGGCCGGTCGCTGGACCTGCTGTCGGACGCCGAGAGCCACCACCGCGGCGAGACGTTCAGCCTGCGCTGGGTCTACACCCACATGATCGAGGAGTACGCGCGCCACAACGGGCACGCGGACCTGCTGCGCGAGCAGATCGACGGCGCGACGGGCGACTGACGCGAGCGGAGCGTCCGGCGGCCGCGCGGGGAGCGGGTGCCGGGGGCGCTGCGCACAGGTGACGGGCGGGTGTCCGGGGGATGTCCGTCACCCGTGCGGGGTCATTTTCGGCTGCGGGTTTCACAACGGGGTCCTCGCACAGCAGAGTTGCGCGGGTGCATCCCACGCGAACCACGACAAAGCTGCTGCTCGGAGTCGCCTGTGCCGTCTCGGCCGTCTCCGGGTGCGTGAATGTGACCCCCGCCCCGATGCAGCCGGCGGCCGCCCCCGGTGCCACCGCGGTGCCGCCGCGGCACGAGCCGCGCGGCGGACCGGGGGCCGTGCCGGTGGAGGTCCAGGCGCCGGCGCTGGAGGCCCTGAAGGCCGTGCCCGGCCGGCCCGGGCGGCCGGAGACCACCACCGAAGGCGTGAAGTCCGCGGCGCGCGGCGCGGCGCCCGCGACGGGCGGGGCCGCCCCGGCGGCCGGGGCGGCCGCACAGGCCGTCCCGCCGGTTCCGGACATCCCCGAGCCGCGCCGGCCCGCCCGGCGCCGCCCAGGGGGCAAGGACGGCCGTGCGGACTCCTCGGGGCCAGACGCGAAGGTTCCGCGCGAGCTGATGAAAGAGCTGTCGGTCCGGCCCGCCGACGTCTGCGCGCTGGGGCGCCGGCACGGACGCTGGCACCCGGACAGCCCGGAGGCCCGCATCTGCGCGGGCGTGCACGGTCCCTAGGTCGTGTCCTTCGGATCAGGGCGGGCGGCCCGGGCCCGTCATGATCCGAAAGGCACGGCCTAGGGGTGCTGCTCCGGGAACGGCCGGGGGCCCCGGGGCGGCTCCCCGGCCAGGCGCCGCTCCAGCCGGGCGATGGCGGCCCGTACGCCGTTCCCGTACCCGTCATCGGACAGCGCCCCGGTGGCGGCCCGGGCCCGGGCCAGGTGCAGTCGCGCCGCCTCGGGCCGCTGGAGCTTGACGTAGTCGGCGGCCAGGTTGAGGTGCAGCGACGGGTAGAACACCCGCACGGCCGGATGGGGCTCGTGCTGCGCCGGCAGCCCGTCCCGCGACCCCGGCCCCACCCCGTCGGCGGCGGTCAGGGCCCGCAGGTCCCAGGCCAGTTCGTCGGCGGGGTCGTCCTGCGCGTCGGCCATGTAGTGCGCGAGCGTGCAGCGGTGGAGGGAGTCGCCGTCCTCGGCGATCTCGGTCCAGATCTCGCCGAGGCGGTTGCGGGCCTCCTCGCGGTCACCGGCGTGCAGCAGGATGACGGCCTGGCCGATCCTGGTCATGACGGCGTCCTCCGACGCCTCCTGCTGCTCCGTCACGGCGGCCTCCGGCTCGCTCTGCCGGACCCGCTCCGGTCCGGTCGTCACGACGCTAGCCGGAGGCGCCGGTTCTGGCACCGAGGCGCGGTGGGGCGTCAGCCCAGGTCCGGGATCGTCCAGTCGATCGGCTCATGGCCCTGCGCCGCGACGGCCTCGTTGATCTGCGTGAAGGGCCGGGAGCCGAAGAACTTCTTGGCCGACAGCGGGGAGGGGTGGGCGCCCTTGACGACGACGTGCCGCTCCTCGTCGATCAGCGGGAGCTTCTTCTGGGCGTAGGCGCCCCACAGGACGAAGACGGCCGGGTCGGGGCGGTCGGCCACGGCGCGGATGACCGCGTCGGTGAACTTCTCCCAGCCCTTGCCCTTGTGCGAGTTGGGCTCGGCCTCACGGACGGTGAGGACCGCGTTGAGCAGCAGGACGCCCTGCTCGGCCCAGGGCATCAGGTACCCGTTGTCCGGGATGGGGGTGCCCAGCTCCGCGTGCATCTCCTTGTAGATGTTGCGCAGGGAGGGCGGGGTCTTGACCCCGGGCCGCACCGAGAAGCACAGCCCGTGGCCCTGGCCGGCGCCGTGGTACGGGTCCTGGCCGAGGACGAGGACCTTCACCCGGTCGAACGGGGTGGCTTCCAGGGCGGCGAAGACCTGCTCCCGGGGCGGGTAGACCGGCCCGTTCGCCCGCTCCTTCTCGACGAACTCGGTGAGCTCGTTGAAGTAGGGCTTCTCCAGCTCGTCGCCGAGGACGGGGAGCCAGGACTCGGGCAGCATCTGGGTCACGTCTACAACCTCCGGTACAAGTGTCGCGCGACTGCGCGGTGCAACAGCTCAGAACCTACCGGGGGCCACTGACAACGCCGCATCCGCGGGCGCCCGGAGGCTCCCGCGGATGCGGCGTGGGTACGGCGGGGTACGCAGGGCTACCAGCTGGTCTTGCGGTACAGCTCCCACATCTGCATGGCGGTCTGCGGGTCGAGCGCCCGCTCGGCGCCCGCGATGTCCTCGCGGGCGGCGACGTACAGCTTGCCCTGCCACAGCGGGAGCAGCCGTACGTCCTCGGCGAAGATCTGCTGGGCCTGCTCGAACTCGCGCACGCCGGCCGAGCGGTCGCTCTCGCGGCGGGACTTGGGCAGCAGGTCGTTGAGGATCTCGTTGGGCTCGTACGGGGTGCCGACCGCGTTCTCCTTGCCGACGAACGGCGCGATGAAGTTGTCCGGGTCCGGGAAGTCGGGGAACCAGCCTCGGCCGAAGACCGGGTACTCGCCGTTCTTGTAGCCGACCTGGAACACCTTCCAGGGCTGGCCGCGGAGGGTGACCTTGAACAGGTTGCTCTCGTCCAGCTGGCGCTTGAGCTCGGTGAACTCGTCGGCGGTGGAGGCGCCGTAGCGGTCGGTGGTGTACCAGAAGGTCAGCTCGACGGGCTGGGTGATCCCGGCGTCCTTGAGGATCTTCTGGGCCTTCTTGACGTCGGCCTGGCCGTACTTGTCGTAGAACGGCGTCTTGTGGCCCACGACCCCCTTGGGGACCATCGAGTACAGCGGCTCGGCGGTGCCCTGGTAGACCTTGGAGACGATGGCGCCGCGGTCGATGATCTGGGCGATGGCCTGGCGCACCGCCGGCTTGGCGACCTGCGGGTCCTTGGGGTTGAAGACCAGGTAGCGGATCTCGGCGCCGACGTTCTCGACGACCTGGACGCCCTGCGCGTGCGAGGCGGGGGTCTGGAGGTCCTTGATCTCGGGGGCCGACAGACCGCGGTAGGTGGCGTCGATCTCCTTGGCCTTGAGCGCGGCGACCATCTTGGTGGAGTCCGCGAAGTAGCGGATCGTGACGCCGTCGTTGCGCGGGTTCGCGAAGCCGTTGTAGGAGGCGTTCTTGCCGAGGACCGCCTCGCCGCCCTCCTTGTACGAGTCGAGCACGAACGGGCCGGACCCGGTGATCTTGCCGTCCTCGCGGACCTTGTCGGCCGGGTACTCCTTGGGCGCGACCAGCGAGGCGGCCGGCGAGCCGAGGACGAAGGGGAAGGTGGCGTCCGGGGTCTTCAGGTGGAAGACGACCGTCAGCGCGTCCGGGGTCTCGATCTTGTCCAGGCTGCCGAAGAGGTCCTTGGGGCCCGTCTGCGAGTTGATCGTCCGGATCCGGTCGAGGGAGTGCTTGACCGCCTTGGCGTCGAGCGGCTCGCCGTTCGAGAACTTCAGGCCCTTCTTCAGGACGCAGCGGAACGACTCGTTCCCGGAATCCGTGAACTCGCAGCTCTGGGCCGCGTCGGGCTGGGGCTTGGTGGCGCCCGTCGGGAATGCCAGCAGGGTCTGGTAGACGTTCCGGTACAGCTCCCAGGAGCCGTCCCAGGCGGCGGCGGGATCGAGGGTGCTCGGGGCGCTCGTCGTGCCGACGACGATTCTCTTCGCGGCGTCGCTGCTGTCGTCCGAAAGCAGACCGCATCCGGCGAGCAGGGATATGGACGCAAGGGCTGCAGTGATCTGCAGGCATCTGGTCCGGATGAACACGTGCACGCTCCTCGATCAGCCAGGGGTGCGGCAGACCCTACCTCAGTGCCTCACAAATCCAATGGGCAGGTTTCATGTGGCACTTGACCGATTTCGTGCACGTTAGGTACGCATTTGCCTCCCCTCGGGAGGCAAATGCGTCCGATTATCGATCAGTGCACTCCGGCATTGAGGAACATTCCCCCGTCAACGACGAGAGTTTGGCCTGTGATCCATTCCGCTTGTGCAGATGTAAGAAAAGCCGCCGCCCCGCCGATGTCCTCCGGGAGCCCCAGACGGCCGAGCGGGTAGGCCGCCGCGGCCTCCTGCTCGCGGCCCTCGTAGAGCGCCTGCGCGAACTTCGTCTTGACCACCGCGGGGGCGATCGCGTTGACCCTGACCCCGGGCGCCATCTCGTGGGCGAGCTGGAGGGTGAGGTTGACCATGGCGGCCTTGCTCATCCCGTACGCGCCGATGAAGGGCGAGGCGGAGACGCCGGCGATGGACGCGATGTTCACGATCGCGCCGCCGTTGTCCTTCTGCCAGGCGTGCCAGGTCCGCTGGGCGAATCCGAGCGCCGAGATCACGTTGGTCTCGAAGACCTTGCGCGCCACACCGAGGTCCAGGTCCGCGATCGGACCGAAGACCGGGTTGGTGCCCGCGTTGTTGACCAGGAAGTCGACGCGCCCGAAGGCCTCCATCGTCCGCTCGACCGCGACGGCCTGGTGGGCCTCGTCGTGCGCCTTGCCCGCCACGCCGATCACCCGGTCCGCGCCGAGCGCCTCGACGGCCTCCTTGAGCGCGTCCTCGTTGCGCCCCGTGATGCACACCCGGTCCCCGCGGGCGACGAGCGCCTCGGCGATGCCGTAGCCGATGCCCCGGCTGCCTCCGGTGATCAGCGCGACCTTGCCGCTGTCCGCCGCCCTCTGCGTGCTGCTGTCCGTCATGTGCTGCGCCTGCCTCTCGTCAGTTGAGCGGGCCGCCGGCCACGTACATGACCTGGCCGGAGACGAAGCCGGCGGCCTCGCCCGTGAAGAAGGCGATCGCGTTGGCGATGTCGTCCGGGCGGCCGACGCGCTGCACCGGGATCTGGGTGGCAGCGGCGGCCTGGAAGTCCTCGAAGCCCATGCCCACGCGCGCGGCCGTCTGGGCGGTCATCTCGGTGACGATGAAACCGGGGGCGACGGCGTTGGCGGTGACGCCGAACTTGCCGAGCTCGATGGCCAGGGTCTTGGTGAAGCCCTGGAGACCGGCCTTGGCGGCCGAGTAGTTGACCTGACCGCGGTTGCCCAGCGCCGAGCTGCTGGAGAGGTTGACGATGCGGCCGAACTTGGCCTCCACCATGTACTTCTGACAGGCCTTCGACATCAGGAACGCACCGCGCAGGTGGACGTTCATGACGGTGTCCCAGTCGTTCTCGCTCATCTTGAAGAGCAGGTTGTCACGCAGCACGCCCGCGTTGTTGACCAGGATGGTCGGCGCGCCCAGGGTGCTCGCGACCCGCTCGACGGCCGCCTCCACCTGCGCCGCGTCGCTGACGTCGCAGCCGACGGCCAGGGCCTTGCCGCCGGCCGCCGTGATCGCCTCGACGGTGTCCTTGCAGGCCGCCTCGTCGAGATCGAGTACGGCGACCGCCCGGCCCTCTGCGGCCAGGCGTACGGCGGTGGCCGCGCCGATGCCCCGGGCCGCCCCGGTCACGATCGCGACGCGCTGCTCGGTGGTGGACATGGTGGATCTCCTCGCCCTCGGAATCCTCGTCAGCGGCCACCCGTAGGTGAGCAACCGCTTAGTAGCTTCAGCTGAGGAGACGCTAGGAGCCCTGGCACCCGGTGTCAACGGCCGCCGCCTCCAGGGCTCCCCGAGGCGGCGGCTACCGTCGTACGGATCGCCTCCCGGCGCCCCGTACGATCAGCGGATCACCGGACCAGCAGGTCGAGCAGCCGTTCCACCTCGGCCTCCGGATCGGCCGTCAGGCCCGTGTGCACCGGGCCCGGCTGCACCACCGTGCTGCGCGGGGCGATCAGCCAGCGGAACCGGCGGCCCGCGTCGTCGCCCGCCGCCTGGCCGGCCAGCTCGCCGCCGCTGCACACTCCCTCGACGGCACGCAGGGCCGCCCGTACGCCCGGCACATCGGCCTTCGGGTCCAGGGCGAGGAGCTTGGCCTCGTCCAGGTGGGTGCGCGCGGCCACGTACGAGCGGGCCCGGCAGTAGACGATCACGCCGGCGTTGAAGCACTCGCCGCGCTCCATCCGGGGCACCACGCGCACCAGCGCGTACTCGAACACGTCCCGCTTGGTCACTCGTTGTCGCTCTTGTTCTTCCGGGGGCGGGGGTCGAGGCGGTCGGCGAGCCAGCCGGGGGGACCCGACCGGGGCTTCACCTCGGCCTCCATCGAGATCCTCTCGTGGATCGTGGCCGCGCGCGGCAGCAGCACGTCCACGTAGGCGCGGCGCAGCGCGTCGGTGGAGTCGAAGCCGGGCTCGTCCACCAGCCACTCGTCGGGCACGTCGGCGACGACCTCGTCGAGCAGCTCCCGCGTCACCAGGGGCGCGAGCGCGGCGGCGGCCGCCGCGATGTCCGGTCCGACGGGTGCCAGGACGTGGTCGGAGGCGTTGTACGGCTTGGCGGCGGCGCTCTGGGCGGTGGGCCAGTTGTGGTGCCAGATCATGGTGGCGCCGTGGTCGATGAGCCAGAGGTCACCGTGCCAGACCAGCATGTTCGGGTTGCGCCAGGACCGGTCGACGTTGTTGATCAGCGCGTCGAACCAGACCACGCGGCCCGCCTCGGCGGGGTCCACCTGATAGGCGAGCGGGTCGAAGCCGATCGACCCGGGCAGGTAGTCCATCCCGAGGTTGAGTCCGCCGCTGGCCTTGAGCAGCTCCTGGACCTCCTGGTCGGGCTCGCCGAGCCCGATCACGGGGTCGAGCTGCATCTGCACCAGCCGCGGGACCCGCAGGCCGAGGCGCTGGGCGAGGCGCCCGCAGACGACTTCGGCGACCAGGGTCTTGCGCCCCTGGCCGGCTCCGGTGAATTTCATGACGTAGGTACCGAGGTCGTCGGCCTCGACGATCCCCGGGAGCGAGCCGCCCTCACGCAAGGGCGTGACGTAACGGGTCGCGATCACTTCGGACAGCATCAGCCCAGGTTACGGGGGCCGGCGCGGGGATCCCACCGGTCAGGCCGGGGCCCACTGCGCGAGGAGGGCCTCGGTGGTGGTGACGGTCGCGACGAGCGCCAGCGCGTTGCGGATCACCTCGGCGGTGTACGCGGCGGGCACCCCCGCGATGGCGTCGGAGGGGATCACGACCCGGTATCCGAGGTTCACGGCGTCGAAGACGGTGTTCGGGATCGCGATGTTCGAGGAGACCCCGGTGACGACGAGGGTGCGGATGCCGAGGTTGCGCAGGAGCGCGTCCACGTCGGTGCCGGCGATCGGCGAGAGCCCGTGCAGCCGGCGGACCACCAGGTCGTTTCCGGCCACCTCGATGGGGGCCGCCACCTCCACCGCCGCACTCCCCGACAGCTGTCGGACGGGCAGTTTCCCGGCGGCCCGGAACAGCCGCGCGTTGTCGTTGGCCGCCAGTCCGTCGGGGCGCCGCTCGGCGACCGCGTGCAGCACCTGTACGCCGGCCGCGTGCGCGGCCCCGACCAGCGCGGCCACCCGTCCCAGCATCCCCGAGTCCCGCGCCTCCTTGGCGAGTTCCGGAAGGGCGCTCTCCTCCCCGACGACGCCGTTCTGGCACTCGACGGTGAGCAGCGCGGTGGTGGCGGGATCGAGTTCCGGCATGGCTCCCCCTGGTGTGACGGCCGTCGATCCCGCATGATTCCTGACACTCAGTCAGATGTGAAGGGGTGCGGGACGGATGGACGGATCACAGCGGCGGGGCCGCCGCATCATGATGACCGACGCGGAAGTGGACGCCTTCCTGCGCGAGCAGCGCACCTGCCGGGTGGCGACCGTCTCCGCGGACGGCCGCCCGCACGTGGGCGCCCTGTGGTTCGCCTGGGACGGCACCTCGCTGTGGCTGTACTCGATCACCCGCAGCCGCCGCTGGTCGGACCTGCGGAAGGACCCGCGGATCTCGGTCGTCGTGGACGCGGGCGAGGCGTACGACGAGTTGCGCGGGGTCGAGCTGTCCGGCAGCGCCGTCTTCGTGGGCGAGGCCCCGCGCACGGGCGAGCCCTGCCCGGAGCTCGCCGAGGCGGAACGGCTCTTTCCGGCCAAGAACTTCGGGATCGAGGAGATGCCGCACGACGGCCGCCACGCCTGGATCCGCCTCACCCCGGAGTCGGTCGTCTCCTGGGACTTCCGCAAGCTCTGACCCGGCCGAGGGCTACACCACCGTGGCGGCGGCCTGTTCGAGCGCCGCCACGGCGGCCCTGATCGAGGGCCGCCGGTCCGCGTCCGCCCGCCATACGACGTACACGTGGCGCCGGACGGAATCGCTCACCGGCAGCAGCCGGACCCCGGCCGGCACCGGACCGCGCCCGAGCCGGGGGGCCACGCACACCCCGAGCCCGGCCTCCACGAAGGCGAGCTGGGTGTGGTGCTCCTCGGCGATGTGCGCGATGCGCGGCTCGATGCCGGTACCGCGCAGCGTGTACACCAGCCACTCGTGGCAGAACTGCCCCTCGTTCCAGGAGATCCAGTCGTCGTCGGCGAACTCGGCCATGGAGATCCGGTCGCGGCCGGCCAGCCGGTGGCCGGCCGGGACGGCGATGTCGCAGGAGTCGTCGAGCAGGTGCGCCCGGGTGAGCTCGGCGGGCACGGGCATGCGCTTGTTGTGCCAGTCGATGGCCAGCGCCAGGTCGAGGTCCCCGCGGACGACCGCCGCCATGCTGTCCTCCGGCTCCTGCTCCCGTACGAGGGCCCGCAGTTCGGGGTGGTCGGCGCGCAGGGCGGTCAGCGCCTGGGGCAGCAGCCCGCGCATGGCGGTCGGAAAGGCGCCGATCCGCAGCTCGCCGACGGCGCAGCCCCGCCGGGCCTCGACGTCGGCCTGGGCGAGCTCGACCTGGGAGATGATGCGGGCCGCGTGATCGGCGAGCAACCGCCCCGCGTCGGTGAGCCTGACCCCGCGGCCGTTCTTGGCCAGCAGCGGCTGGCCGACCTCCCGCTCCAGCTTGGCCATCTGCTGCGAGACGGCGGAGGTGGTGACGTGGAGCCCGTCGGCCGCACCGCTGACCGAGCCGTGGCGGGCGAGGGCATCGAGGGTGCGCAGGCGCTCCAGGTTCAACATGTAAGCGATGCTACGCCGTCACTGCGAAGAATTCTCGCTTGTCCTACGTAGTTGAGCGGAGCAGAGTTCTCCTCATGAGCGCACCCGCCACCCCTCGCCCCGCCCCCGACCTCACCCTTTCCCCGCCGGCCGGCACCGCCCGCGCCGCCCGCGTGGACTGGCGCGTCCGCTTCGCGGTCCTCTCGGTGGTCTGGGGCTTCAGCTTCCTGCTGATCAAGGTGGGCACGGAGGCCTACGCCCCGTTCCAGGTGGCCCTCGGCCGGGTGTTCTTCGGAGCGCTCGCGCTGCTGACCGTGCTCCTGGTGCGCCGCGAGCCGCTCCCCCGCGGCCGCCGCACCTGGGCCCACCTGTTCGTGGCGGCGCTCCTGCTCAACACGGCCCCGTTCTCGCTGTTCTCGTACGCCGAGCTCAGCATCCCGTCGAGCCTGGCCGGGATCTGCAACGCCACCTCGCCCCTGTGGGGCATGGCGCTCTCGCTGGTGGCCCTCTCCGAGGACCGCCCCACGCGGCGCCGCTTCGCCGGTCTGGGCCTGGGCTTCCTCGGCGTCCTGACCGTGCTCGGCGCCTGGCAGGGCTTCTCGGGCATCGACGCCAAGGGCACCGCGCTCGCCCTGCTCGCCTCGCTCTGCTACCCGGTCGGCTGGATCTACGTCCGGCGCACGCTGGCCTCGGTCCCGGGCTCGCCGGTGGCACTGACCGGCGCGCAGCTGATGGTGTCCACGCTGCAACTGCTCGCGATGAGCGCCGCGTTCACCTCGGCCCCCACCTCGTTCCCGCTCTGGCCGACGCTGTCGGTGATCGCGCTCGGCGCCCTGGGCACGGGGATGGCCCTGCAGATGCAGTACGGACTGGTGACGGAGATCGGGCCGACCACGGCCCAGATGGTCACGTACTTCATCCCGGTCATCGCCACCACGGCGGGCGTCCTGCTCCTCGGCGAACAGCTCCACTGGAACACCCCGGTGGGCGCGGCGATCGTCCTGGCCGGAGCGGCCCTCACCCAGACCCGCCGCCGCTAGGCCGTGCCCTTCGCCCGGGCCCGCCCTTCCCCGGCGGGCGGTCAGTCGAAGCGGCCGCCCGCCGGGCGGCGGACCGACGCGGCCACCGCCGCCGCGAGGCCCGGCACTTCGCCCGGCTGCACGCTCGACACCGTGATCCGTACGCCCGGCCCCGACTCCACGCGGAACCGGCCGCCCGGAGCCGCCGCCCAGCCCGCGGCCAGCAGCCGTGTCACCGCCCCCGTCTCGTCGGCGACCGGCACCCACACGTTCATCCCGCTGCGCCCGTGCGCGGGCACGCCCCGCTCCCGCAGCGCCGCGACCAGCGCGTCCCGCCGCTCCGCGTAGGAGCGCGCGACCGCCGCCCGGTCCACCGCCCCCGAGTTCCACAGCTCGACCACCGCGTACTGGAGCAGCCGGCTCACCCACCCCGGGCCCAGCCGCTGCCGCCCCCGCACCCGGTCCAGCGTGACGGCGTCGCCGGTCAGCACCGCCAGCCGCAGGTCGGGCCCGTACGCCTTCGCCGTCGACCGGACCAGCGCCCAGTGCCGGGTCACCCCGCCGAGCGAGTGCAGCGGCAGGTCCACGATGGCGTGCCCGTGGTCGTCGTCGACCACCAGCACCTGCGGGTAGCGCGCCAGCACGGCGCGCAGCTCCGCCGCCCGCCCGGCGCTCACCGCCGCCCCGGTCGGGTTCTGGGCCCGCGCCGTCACCAGCAGCGCCCGCGCGCCTTCCGCGAGCGCCCGCTCCACGGCGGGGACCACCGGTCCGTCGTCGTCCACCGCCACCGGGAGCACCCGCAGCCCCAGCGCTGCCGCCAGGTCCAGGACGCTCCCCCAGCCCGGATCCTCGATCGCCACCGCGTCCCCCGGCCGCAGGTGCGCGGCCAGCACCCGCTCGATCCCGTCCAGCGCGCCCGAGGTCACCCCCACGGGCCCGGCGGGCACGCCGTCGGCGTCGAGGTCGGCCCGGGCCAGCCGCTCCAGTTCGGGCACCACCGGGTCGTCCCCGTACAGCGTGGGGGTCCGCGCGTACCGCCGGGCGGCCTCGGCCAGGGCCGCGTCCAGCGCGGGCAGCAGCCGTACGTCCGGATTGCCGGACGCCACGTCCCGCACGCCGGGCGGCACCGCCACCCGCAGCTCGTCGCGCGGGGCGCTGGCCGGGCGCCCGCGGACCCGGCTGCCGCGCCGCCCGTCGGTCTCGATGACCCCGCGCTCGCGCAGCGTCCGGTAGGCGGCGGCCACGGTGTTCGGGTTCACCCCGAGCACGCCCGCGAGCTCCCGCATCGGCGGCAGCAGCGCTCCCGGCGCCAGCGCGCCCGATCCGATGCCCGCCTCGACGCTCGCCGCGATATCCGATGCGCGACGCCCTGTGATCCGATACTCTCCTAGCACAAAGCCCAGTATGCACTAGTACAACGGAGAACGCACCATGACCGCCACCACCGACACGCAAGAGATCCCTGAGACGACCGGGGCGACCGGGGCGGCCGGCGGCGGCTACGAGCCCACCGACCGCACCGTCCCGAGCCGCTCCCGCGAGCGGGCCCGCTACGACCGCGAGACGGTCCACTCGATACTCGACCAGGCCTACGTCTGCCACCTCGGCTTCGTCCGCGACGGCGCTCCCGTGGTCCTGCCGACCCTGTACGGGCGGGTCGGCGAGACCCTCTACGTCCACGGCTCGACGGGCTCGCGCCCGCTGCTCGCCGCCGGCCAGTCCGACCCGGGGCTGCCCGTCTGCCTGACCGTGACGCACGTGGACGGCCTGGTGCTGGCGCGCTCCGCCTTCCACCACTCGATCAACTACCGCTCGGTGATCGTGCACGGCACCGCTCACCAGGTGACCGACGAGGCCGAGCGCCGGATGGCCCTCGACGCCCTCGTCGACCACGTGGTTCCCGGCCGCTCGGCCGACTCCCGGCCCGCCAACGCCAAGGAGCTCGCCGCCACCGCGGTGATCCGCCTGGACCTGAACGAGGTGTCGGCGAAGATCCGTACGGGCGGCCCCAACGACGAGCCCGAGGACATGGGCCTGCCCTACTGGTCGGGCGTGGTCCCGGTCGCGCCGGTGCACGGCACCCCGATCCCGGCCGACGACCTGGCCCCGGGAATCGCCACCCCGGACTACCTCGCCGCGCTCTGAGCCCCGCAGGGCTCACCAGGCTCACCGGGCACACGAGACTCACCCGTCTCGTGCGTCCCCCGGGGCCCGCGGGCGAGCCGCAGTCGCACCTCCGGCTCGCCCGCGCGGCCGCCCCCGGACCGCCCCGCCTCGGCCGCGATCAGCGCACCCACCGCCGTCAGGAGCAGTACGGTGCCCAGCACCACGGCGCCGGTCAGCCGCTCCCCCAGCACCAGGACGGCGATCACGGCGGCGCTGACCGGCTCGATCAGCATGATCACGGACACCGTAGCGGCCCGCACCGCGGCGGCCCCGGTGAAGTACAGCGCGTACGCCAGCGCCGTCGGCACCGTGGCCACGTACACCAGCAGCCACAGCACGCGCCCGAGTTCGGCGGTGTGCGGCACCAGCCCCTCCGCAACGGCGAGCGGCAACAGGCACACCGTGCCGACCGCGACCGACCAGGCCGTGGTGACCAGCGGGTCCCCGCCCGCCCCGCGCCGCCCCAGCCAGCGGGCCCGCAGGGTCATCCCGGCGTACCCGGCGGCCGACAGCAGGGCCCAGCCGACGCCCAGCGGCCGCACCTCGCCTCCCCCGCCGCCCAGGACGAGCACGGCGAGCCCCGCGAGCGCCCCGGCCACGGCGGCCGCACCGCCCCGGCCCAGCCGCTCGCCCATCCAGCACCGGGCCCCGACCGCGATCAGCACGGGCCCGGCGCCCAGGGTGACCACCGTGCCGACGGCCAGGCCGGTCTCGCGCACGGCACCGAAGTACGCGGCCTGGAAGAGCGTGAACATCAGGCCGGTCCCGATCAGCGAGGCCGCCGACGGCCGCGCCGCGGTCCGGGCGGCCACCGCCGCGCCCCGGGGGCGGCGTACGGCGAGCACCCCCAGCAGCACCACCAGCCCGCCGGCGCACCGCCAGAACGACAGGGCGAGCGGGCCGAGGTCACTGGCCAGGAAGAGGAGGGAGGCAGCCGCCCCGGCGGTGCCCCAGGCGGCTCCGGCGACGACGAGGTACAGCAGACTGCGCCCTGAAGCGGGATTCGACACGTGTGTGCTCCGCGCATGCGTGAGGGATGAGGGGGAAGGTCATCGCTCCGCGGGCAGCGCGGACCCGCCCGGGAACTCTCCGGGCCGGATCCTCGTCACAGGGGCGGCTGCCCGCGGCTACGCGGCGGGAGGCGGAAGCACGGTCGAATGCACGGTCGCCACCTTAGGCTTTCGTCGTCTCACGGTCCAGAACGACCGCCTCCGGATCGGCCGCCCCCGGCGGGGTGGGCCGCGCGGACTGCGCGATGAACGCCCCGCCCAGCACCAGCGCACCGCCGATGACCTGCGGGGTCGAGAGGTGTTCGTTCAGCAGGATCCAGGCGAACACGGTGGCCACGACCGCCTCCAGACAGGCCACGACACCGGCCACCTGCGGCGAGAGCCTGCGCACCGAGACGACGCCGGTCAGGTACGCGAAGACGGTCGCGATCAGCACCACCCAGCCGAGCAGGACCCACGCGGGCACCCTCAGGTCCCCCATCGCGGCGAACCCGCCCAGCACCTGCCAGTCGATCCGCCAGGGCCGGGCGATCACCGTCATCACCAGCGCGCCGATGAGCATGCCGTACGCGATCACACCGATCGGGTCGGGTACGTCGTCCCGGGCCCCCTCGTCCGCGCCGTGGTCCGCGAAGACGAAGTAGAAGGCCTGGCAGCAGGCGGCCGCGAGGCCGAGCAGGACGCCGAGCGGGTCGAGGCTCAGCCCGGACCAGATCTCCACGACGCAGGCCAGCCCCACGACCGCGACGGCGGCGCCGGCCGCGGCGGCCCGCGTCACCGGCTTGCGCTGTACGAAGCGGATCCAGCCGAGCAGCAGGGCCGGGCCGAGGTACTCCAGCAGCAGGGCCACACCGACCGGGATCCGGGACAGGGAGGCGAAGTAGAAGGCCTGCACGCCCGCGACGGCGACGATGCCGAAGCCCGCGAGCAGCAGGGGTTTGCGCACCAGGAGCCGGCGGTGGCGCCAGGCCAGCGGGGACAGCACCAGCGCCGCCCCGGCCACCCTGAGCCAGACCATGTGGAGGGGGTCGAGACCCGCCTCGATCAGCGGCTTCGCCGCAACACCGGAACCACCGAACGCGACGGCCGAGACGAGCGCGAGACCCAGTCCGGCGTTTCTCCCTGTCGCTTGCATCGGGCCATCATGGCAGGGCCGGTCAGGAGCGTCACGGGCGTGACACCTGTTGAGACGGATCCGAGACCGGGCGTGACCGGGCCGGTGATTTCTGACAAGTCGTCAGTATTGAATGTTCCGCCCGCCGGGGCTACGTTCCGCCGCACGTACCCGACGAGAAGGGGTGGCCGCATGGCCGAAGTGACCGCGGAATCACGCATCGAGGCGTCCGCCGCGAAGGTCTGGGCCCAGCTGACGGACTGGGCGGCGTACGGCGAGTGGAGCATGACCCACACCAATTTCCCCCAAGGCGGCCCCGAGACCCTCGCGGTCGGGGCCACCTTCGTGGAGAACATGAAGATGATGGGCTTCCCGGCCGAGGTCACCTGGACCGTCTCGGAGCTGGAGGACGAGCGCCTCTTCGCCGTCACCGGCAAGGGCCCGATGGGCGTGGCCATCCTCACCCGCTACACCCTGGTCCCGGACGGGGCGGCGACGAGGGTCCGCATCGACGGGGAGTTCAACGGGGCCGCCGTCTCCCTGATGGCGGGCAAGCTCAAGGACTCCGCCACCGCCGCCCTGAACGAATCGCTGCGCAAGCTGGCCGGCCTGGTCGCCTGACCGCCGACCCGGCCCGGGCCCCTTCCCGGGCGGGTACCCGCATACGGCGGCGCGCCCCGCGAGCGGACTCGCGGGGCGCGCCTTTTCCGTGCGGCCGGCTCAGTGCTCGTCGGCCAGGATCAGGTAGAGCTTCTTGCGGGCGTCGTTGATGACCGCGAGGGCCTTCTCGCGCTGCTCGGGCGAGCCGGTCTTGAAGACCTGGCCGAAGGCCTCGAACAGGCCGATCCCGGCCGTCCGGACCTCGTGCATCGCCTCGAAGTCGAACCCCCGCCCGGCATCGGCCCAGGGGGCCTGCGAGCCGGACTCGGCCTCGGTGCGGCCGGCGTCGGTGAGCGTGAACAGCTTCTTGCCGCCCTCGCTCTCGCTGGAGATGAGCCCCTCGTCCTCAAGCAGCTGGAGCGTCGGGTAGACCGACCCCGGGCTGGGCTTCCACGCCCCGCCACTGCGCTCGGCGATCTCCTGGATCATCTCGTAGCCGTGCATCGGCCGGTCCCCCAGCAGCGCCAGGATCGAGGCGCGCACATCCCCGCGCCGGGCCCGGCCGCGCGGTCCGCCGCGTCCGCCGCGCCCGCCCCAGGGGCCGCCGCCGAAGGGCGGTCCGAACGGGCCGAAGGCGGCGCGCCGCCCCTTGAACTCCTCCCGACGATCGGGCCCGCAGTGGCCGTGGCCCCGGCCGTGCTCGTGTTCGTGCTGTCCGTGTGAACGCATGACTGCGCTCCTTTCGTCTTTCGGTTTCACGTCATCGCTCGTGCGATGCCTCAACTATCGCTGACCCATCGCGACACGTCAACGATATATCGGAAACTCTTACCGAACACGGCCGTGACCAGGCCAGTCATCCACGATTGGCCTTTGTCGACGATCAAGAAACGGCTCTACGGTCGGTCCATGCGCCTCCGAATCGTCGACGCCTTCACCGACCGCCCCTTCCGCGGGAACCCCGCCGGAGTCCTCCTCCTCGACGGCGAGTTCCCCCCGGACGCCTGGCTCCAGCAGGTCGCCGCCGAGGTCAACCTCTCCGAGACCGCCTTCGCCCGCCCGCTGCCGCCCGGCGGGGACGCCGACTGGGCCCTGCGCTGGTTCACGCCGACAGCCGAGGTCGACATGTGCGGCCACGCCACCCTCGCCACGGCGCACGTCATCGCGACCAGCGGCCTGGCCACGGGGCTGATCCGGTTCTCCGCGCGGTGCGGCATCCTCACCGCCGAAGCCGCCGAAGCCGCAGAAGCCGCAGAAGCCGCCGAGGGCTCCACGATCACCATGGATTTCCCGACCTCGTCGCTGACGCCGGTCGAGGCGGATCCCGCCGTACGCAGCGCCCTCGGCGTCGAGATCCGGTCCGTCCACGACACCTCCGAGCACATCGGCGACCTGCTCGTCGAGCTGGCGGACGAGCGGGCGGTACGAGAGCTCACCCCCGACCTCGCCGCTCTGCGCGGCTTCGCGCGCCGCGGGGTGATCGTCACCGCGGCCGCCGAGGATCCCTCGCGCGGGTACGACTTCGTCTCCCGCGGCTTCTTCCCGGCCTTCGGGATCGACGAGGACCCCGTCACGGGCAGCGCCCACACCGCGCTCGCGCCGTTCTGGGCCGCCCGGCTGGGCCGTGCCTCGCTCGTCGGCCTCCAGGGCGGGGCGCGCACCGGGCTCGTCGCGGTCCGCCTCGCCGGCGACCGTACGCTCCTGACCGGCAACGCGGTCACCGTCATCGACGGCGAGCTGCTCACCCGCCCCTGACGGGAGGTCCCGCTACGGGGTCGGCAGCCAGCCCACCTTGCCCGCCAGCAGCGCGTACCCGCCGAAGGCGACGATGTCGAGCAGCGCGTGCGCGACGACGAGCGGCATGACCCGGCCCCAGCGGCGGTAGGCGAGGACGAAGACGACGCCCATCACCATGTTGCCGATGAACCCGCCGATCCCCTGGTAGAGGTGGTACGAGCCGCGCAGCACCGAGCTGGCCAGCAGCGCGGCCGTCGGCGACCAGCCCAGCTGGTCGAGCCGGCGCAGCAGATAGGCCAGCACGATGACCTCCTCCACCACGGCGTTCTGCACCGCGGAGAGGATCAGTACGGGGAACTTCCACCACACGTCGGGCAGCGCCTCCGGCACCACCGTCAGGTTGAACCCGCCCGCCCGCGCCCCCAGGTAGAAGGCCAGCCCCGCACTCCCGATCCCGGCCGCGACCAGGGCTCCGCGCCCTAGGTCCCAGCCGGGCCGGGTCCGGTCGAAGCCCAGGACCCGCAGTCCCGCCGCACCCTCGCGCGTCAGCAGGTGGGCGACCAGCAGCACCGGCACCAGCGCGGTGCCGATGCCGAACAGCTGCCAGGCCAGGTCCAGCCAGGGCCGGCCGGGGGCGTACGAGCCGTTCAGCGTGGCGGCCTGGTCCTTGAGGCCGCCGGGCTTGGTCAGCGACCCGATGAAGCTGATCAGCGAGGAGAGGGCGCTCGCGCCGAGCGACAGCGCCAGCACGAGCAGCGTCTCGGCGCGCAGGATCCCCCGCTCGTTCTCGGGGTGCAACGTCTTGACCACCGCTTCCGGCTCCGCCCGCACGTCCGACTCCCGTCCCGCCGTTCCGCTTCGTCCACCCCATACTGCCCCTTCGGCGGCGGAGGGGGATCACCGGACCCGGGGCGGACCCGGGGCGGACCCGCGGCGGTCGCCGGACCCCCGGTGTCAGCGCCGTGCCGGCACCGCGGCGCTCACCTCCTCGTCGGCCAGCCCGACCGGCCAGGTGTGCACCGGGTCGCCCTTGTGCATGAGCTCGCTGTAGCGCCGGGTGATGGCCGCCAGCGCCTCGTCCCGTTCCATCCCGGAGGCCAGCGCCCGGTGGTAGGTGTCCACCTGCCAGGTCGCCCCGTTGACCCGCCGCTGGCAGCGCTCCTCGATGATGCCGAGGTAGTGGTCGCGGTCGGCGGGCTCGATGCCCCACGCGTCCAGCCCGGCCGCCGCCATCGGCAGCAGCTCGTCCAGGACCAGGCGTACGGCCGGGACGCTGGCGAGCCCACCGCCCCGGCCCCGGCGCGGCCAGCGCAGCCGCGCGTCGATCCCGTACCGGCAGGCCGCGTCGAAGTTGGCCTCCGCCTCGGCGAACGGCAGCCGCGTCCACACCGGCCGCTGCTCGTCGGCGAGCGTACGGACCAGCCCGTAGTAGAAGGCGGCGTTCGCCACCACGTCGGCGACCGTCGGCCCGGCCGGCAGCACCCGGTTCTCCACCCGCAGGTGCGGCATCCCGTCGGCGACCCCGTACACGGGCCGGTTCCAGCGGTAGACCGTCCCGTTGTGCAGGACCAGCTCCTGCAGGCTCGGCACCCCGCCCTCGGCGAGCACGCGCAGCGGCTCCTCCTCGTCGCAGATCGGCAGCAGGGCCGGGAAGTACCGCACGTTCTCCGCGAAGAGCTCGTACGCCGACTCCACCCAGCGCTCGCCGAACCAGGTCCGCGGCCGCACCCCCTGGGCCTGCAGCTCGGGCGGCCGGGTGTCGGTGGCCTGGGTGAAGAGCGGTGGCCGCGACTCGCGCCACAGCTCGCGCCCGAACAGGAACGGCGAGTTGGCGCCGACGGCTATCTGCACGGCCGTCACCGCCTGCGCCGCGTTCCACACGTCGGCGAACCGCCCGGGCGTCACCTGCAGGTGCAGCTGTACGGAGGTGCAGGCGGCCTCCGGGACGATCGACCCGGTGCTCCAGGTGAGCCGCTCCACCCCGTCGATGTCGAGCAGGAAGTCCTCGCCCCGCATCATCAGGATCTGCTCGTTCAACAGCGAGTAGCGGTCGACCGCGGAGAGGTTGGCGGTGACCAGGTCGGAGCGGGTGATGGTCGGCAGGATGCCGATCATCACCACCCCGGCGTCGATCTCCGCGGCCTGCCGGTGGGCATAGCCGAGACCCGCGCTGAGTTCCTCGGCGAGCTGGTCGAATACCCGGCCGCCGAGGCGGTGCGGGAGTACGTTCACCTCCAGGTTGAACATTCCCAGTTCGGTCTGGAAATCCTGGCTCGCTATCCGCTCCAGAACCTGGGCATTCACCATTCGCGGCAACCCGTCGGAACCCGCCAGATTCAGCTCGATCTCCAGCCCCATCATGTTCTTGGGACGATCGAACCTCTTCTCCGCCAGAAGCCGCTCCAGCCCCTCCAGGCACTCGTGGAGCTTCCTCCGATACTTCTGCCGATCGGACAGGTCGAATCCGCCCGCCACGACCTTCTCCCCCATCGGAGCGTCCCTCCTCGATAGCGCCCGGCCCATGCCACCCAGGCGCGTGTGTACGGTCGATGATGCCCCGGAGGCGAGATCGATAACGCCGCGGGGGGCGTGCGTGGCGGGGAGCGCGCGCCGGTTTGGCCGAAGGGCGCTATGGCACATTCACCTGGCATGGCTTCGTACGCAAATTCCGCATGGGTTTTGCCGGTTCCGGATAATGGACGCTTTCCAGCCGAGCCCTCGTCCGGTAACCTCCGAGGTCAACGCGACTTGTTCGTGTACAACCGGCATGAAAGCCATGTCAGCGGGACCGGTAAGCGCCTTGTCGGCAATAGGCGGGACAGCTAGCCGAAACACTGCGTGAACACATGTCGTATAAACTCCGCAAACGAGGCAGAGAGTTGGCGCGCGGCCATTGCCCCTCAGCCCCCCTCTGGCCCCAGAATGCGACAGCGCCGTCCGCACCTGCCCCGTTCCACAGGTCTCCCAAGTGAGAGGCGACCCACCATGCCGCTGCATGTCCCTCCGGCTCCCGCGCCCGCCCTGCGCAGCGTCCTCGCGGCACTCGGTTCCCCCACCGCCGTCCACGAGGCGCACACTCCGGCCCTGCGTGCGCTGCAAGGCGGCCCGATGACCGCCGAACTGCCGCTTCCGGTCCACGTCCTGGACCGGCTGAACATCTCCCAGCTGGCAGCGGGGGGCCGCCCGCCCCGCACCCGGCTGACCGCCTGGCGGTTCCTGATCCGCAGCGGCGACCGGTACGTCGCGGCCGCGGACACCCGGTTGACGCCGGACGGCTGGGTCTTCTCCCATTTCTTCGAGGGCCCCTATGTCGCCGCCACCGAACGCGCGCTGCGCCAGGCGGAATCCCTCGGCAAGAGCTACCAGCCGCGGCTGCTGTCCGTACCGGAGCTGTACATGCTGACGCTGTGGCTGCACGGGGCGGTGGGCGCCGACGCCTCCGCCGGGCTGCCGGCCGCCGCGGACCTGCTGGTGCCGCTGGCGCCGGCCCCGCCCGGCATCGCCCCGTACCGGCCGCACCCGGTGTCCGAACTGCTGCCCGTGATGACGCACCGGCTCACTCCGCCGAGCCCGCCGGTCCCGCCGTCGATGGCCGCGCCGGCCGCCTGAGCGGGTTCGAGGCCGCCGTCCGGCGGCGCTGAGCAGGTGCGTTCCACGACGGTGGCCCGTACGACCCATTCGGCCTAGCCCACCCGGGCCAACCCGAACCACCCGAAATGACAGGGGAGTTGAGCTGAACCGCCCGCACGGGTGATGCGTCATCAATCTATGAGGACAGCTGCCGGGAAATCCCTGCGGACGCAACTCCGGAGGGCAACACTGGGACCCTGACCAAACCAAGACGTTGATACGGGGGGCGGCCATGAACAAAGCATCGAGCCGCAGCACACAGACCACATCGCAGCGAAAGAACGCATCCATGTGCCAGCACCAGCCAGCGTGCCCGTCAGCCGACTCCGCCGACCGGGAGGCCGCCAAGCCGTTGGCCAACCACCCGGAACAGGGCTGGAGCCTGCTGTGCAACGGCGTCCTGCTCTTCGAGGACACCGGTGAGCTGCTGCCGGACGGCCAGATCATCGCCCCGCACCGCCCGCTCGCGGCGGCGCACGTGATGAAGGCGGCCTGATCGGCGACAGCACTGAACGGGACGGAGCAGAAGAGAACGACGAAGGGGCCGGCCCGGGAATGATTCTCCCGGACCGGCCCCTTCGTCATGCCGTCACGTCATACGAATGTGTCAGTTGTCGTACTCGTCCAGCGGCGGGCAGGAGCAGACCAGGTTGCGGTCGCCGAAGGCACCGTCGATGCGGCGCACCGGCGGCCAGTACTTCTCCGCGGCCGTGACCCCGCCCGGGAAGACGGCCTCGTCGCGGCTGTAGGGGTGGTTCCACTCGCCGCCGAGGGCCGCCGCCGTGTGCGGGGAGTTGGCCAGCGGGTTGTCGTCCACCGGCCATTCGCCGCCCGCGACCCGCTCGATCTCGCCGCGGATGGCGATCATCGCGTCGCAGAAACGGTCGATCTCGGCGAGGTCCTCGGACTCCGTCGGCTCGATCATGAGCGTGCCGGCCACCGGGAAGGACATCGTCGGCGCGTGGAAGCCGTAGTCGATCAGGCGCTTGGCGATGTCGTCGACGCTGACGCCCGTCGCCTTCGACAGCGGGCGCAGGTCGATGATGCACTCGTGCGCGACCAGGTTGCCCGGGCCGGTGTAGAGCACCGGGTAGTGCGGCTCCAGGCGCTTGGCGATGTAGTTCGCGCCGAGCACGGCCACCTGGGTGGCGCGCTTGAGGCCCTCGCCGCCCATGAGGCGCACGTACGACCAGGAGATCGGCAGGATGCCCGCCGAGCCCCACGGGGCGGCCGAGATCGGGCCGACGCCCGTCTCCGGGCCCGCGGTGGGCTGGAGCAGGTGGTTCGGCAGGTACGGGGCCAGGTGCGCCCGGACACCGACCGGGCCGACGCCCGGGCCGCCGCCGCCGTGCGGGATGCAGAACGTCTTGTGCAGGTTCAGGTGCGAGACGTCGCCGCCGAAGTGACCCGGCTTGGCCAGGCCCACCAGGGCGTTCAGGTTGGCGCCGTCCACGTACACCTGACCGCCGGCCTCGTGCACCTGGGCGCAGATGTCGGCGACGTGCTCCTCGAACACACCGTGCGTCGAGGGGTAGGTGATCATGAGCACGGCGAGCTCGTCGCGGTACTGCTCGATCTTGGCGCGCAGGTCGGCCGCGTCCACCTCGCCGTCGTCGGCGGTCTTGACCACGACGACCTTCATGCCGGCCATCACGGCGCTGGCGGCGTTGGTGCCGTGCGCGGAGGACGGGATGAGGCAGACGGTGCGCTGCTCGTCGCCGTTGGCCCGGTGGTAGGCGCGGACGGCCAGCAGGCCGGCGAGCTCACCCTGGGAGCCGGCGTTCGGCTGGATGGAGACCTTGTCGTAGCCGGTGACCTCGCAGAGACGTTCCTCCAGCTCGGTGATGAGCGTGAGGTACCCCTCGGCCTGCTCGACCGGGGCGAACGGGTGCAGCTGGCCGAATTCGGGCCAGGTGACCGGCTCCATCTCGGTGGTCGCGTTGAGCTTCATGGTGCAGGAGCCCAGCGGGATCATGCCGCGGTCCAGCGCGTAGTCCTTGTCCGCCAGCTTGCGCAGGTAGCGCAGCATCGCGGTCTCGCTGCGGTGCTGGTGGAAGACGGGGTGCGCGAGGTAGTCGTCCGAGCGCAGCAGGGCCTCGGGCAGCGCGTCGGCCGTGGTCGCGTCCAGCGCCTCGATGTCGGCGCTGACGCCGAAGGCGGCCCAGACGGCCTCGACGCCGGCGCGCAGCGTCGTCTCGTCACAGGAGACGGAGACGTGGTCGGCATCGACCTGGAACAGGTTGACCCCGCCCTCGCGGGCGGCGGCGACGACCTCGGCGGCCTTGCCGGGCACCCGCGCGGTGAGGGTGTCGAAGTACGAGCCGTGCACGAGCTCCACCCCGCCGGCCTTGAGACCGGCCGCGAGGAGGGACGCGTAACGGTGCGTGCGGCGGGCGATCGTCCGCAGGCCGTCGGGGCCGTGGTAGACGGCGTACATGCCGGCCATGACGGCGAGCAGCACCTGCGCGGTGCAGATGTTGCTGGTGGCCTTCTCGCGGCGGATGTGCTGCTCGCGGGTCTGCAGGGCGAGGCGGTACGCCTTGTTGCCGTCCGCGTCCACCGAGACGCCGACGAGGCGGCCCGGCAGCGAGCGGGCGTGCTTGTCCTGGACGGCCATGTAGCCGGCGTGCGGGCCGCCGAAGCCCATCGGGACGCCGAAGCGCTGGGTGGTGCCCACGGCGATGTCCGCGCCGAGCGCACCCGGGGAGGTCAGCAGGGTCAGCGCGAGCAGGTCGGCGGCGACGGCGACGATCGCGCCGAGCTCGTGCGCCTGGTCGATGACCGGCTTGATGTCCCGTACGGCACCGGAGGCGCCCGGGTACTGGAGGAGCACGCCGTAGACCCCGCGCTCGGCGACCTCGGCCGGGATGCCCTCGGACAGGTCGGCGACGACGACCTCGATGCCGATCGGCTCGGCGCGGGTCTCGATCACGGCGATGGTCTGCGGCAGCGCGTCGGCGTCGACGAGGAAGACGTTGCCCTTGGCCTTGCCCACGCGGCGGGCCAGCGTCATGGCCTCGGCGGCCGCGGTGCCCTCGTCGAGCAGGGAGGCGCCGGAGGTCGGCAGGCCGGTGAGGTCGGCGACGACGGTCTGGAAGTTGAGGAGAGCCTCCAGGCGGCCCTGCGAGATCTCGGGCTGGTAGGGCGTGTACGCCGTGTACCAGGCCGGATTCTCCATGACGTTGCGCAGGATCACCGGAGGCGTGAAGGTCCCGTAGTAGCCGAGACCGATCATCGGGGTGAGGACCTGGTTGCGGTCGGCGAGCGAGCGCAGCTCGGCCAGTACCTCGGCCTCGGTCCGCGCCTCGGGCAGGTTCAGCGCCTCGGCGGTCTTGATCACATCCGGTACCGCGGCGGCGGTCAGTTCGTCCAGCGAGCCGTAGCCCACGTGGGCGAGCATCTTCGCCTGCGCCTCGGCATCCGGGCCGATGTGGCGCTGCTCGAAGGGGATGCCTCGCTCCAGCTGGGAGAGCGGAATACGGTTGGCGGTCATGTACGGAGGCCTCCTGGGTCGTACGACCTGCGAGGGGCACCACGGCGCGGGCACCCGGACGGCCTCCCCCTCTGTCATCTCAACCTGAGAGCTTCACCGGAGTCGCGGGGGTGGCCCGCTGATTCCGGCTTTCACCGTCGGTGAGGAGGGGAACCGGCACTGCGCGCCCGGTACCCGCCCCTGCTTTCCAGAGTGGCCTCGTCACGTGCGGTACGTATGCCTGAGAGATTCCGGGGAGGATTTGCTCCTTCGGCGCCTCCGTCGTACTCACTCGGAGGACTCTCCCGCACAGGGTCAACAGCCGTCACCCAGCCTACCAGCGAGGTTCTGGCCCTCGCTTCGAGTGGCCCGCACTGCGGAAATGCCCTTCTGTAGTCATTACGGAGGAGTTGCGACCATATGGAGGGACCGTGCAGACCGACATCGATCCGCGCAGCCTGATCGGCCGCAAGGCGTTCGACCGCAACGGAACCAAGATCGGCACCGTGGACGAGGTGTACCTCGACGATGCCACGGGCGTGCCCGAATGGGCGGCCGTCCGGACGGGCCTGTTCAGCCGGGACGCGTTCGTCCCGCTGGAGCCGAGCGAGGTCGTCGACGACACCCTGCGGGTCCCCTTCGAGCGGGCCCTCATCAAGGACGCCCCGGACTTCGGCGTCGGCCGCCACCTCTCCCCCGAGCAGGAACTCCAGCTCTACCACCACTACGGCCTGGACGTCTCCCTCCCGTCGGACATCCAGCGCGACTTCGGCCGCCTGGCGAACGGGGAGGACACCCCCTAGGGCCTCCGCGGATCTTCCTGTCCTACGAGGGGCAGCGGGTCGGAGGGCTCCAGCTCGGGGTCGTCCACCCGGAAGGTGCGCACCCGGCCCGGCGGCGATCCGGGCTGCTCGAACCGGACGGTCACCCTCCCGACCCCGCTGCCCTGCACCCACCCGGGCCCGTGGACGGCGTGCAGTACGTCACTCCCGGCCGCCCAGCGCCGCTCCGGGGCCGGCTCGGGCTCCCCGGCCGACCCCCCGGCCCCAGGGGCCTCGGCGGGCCCTCGAAGCCCTTCAAGTCCTCCAGGCCCCGCTGACCCCGACGGCGCACCAGCCCCCGTCGCGGCGCCCCCCTCCTGGCCCACAGCCCCTGCGGCACCCTCTCCGGCGGCCTCGGCAGCCCCGGCAGCCGCCTCCGCCGCGGCCGCCTCCTCCGCCGCCATGGACTGCGCGAACAGGTCCTCCTGCGTGTAGTCCGCCAGGCCCGTCACGCCCACTCCCAGCAGCCGCACCCCGCCCGTGGTGTCCACGGCCTCCAGCAGCCTCGCCGCGGCCTCCCGCACCACCGCGGGGTCGTCCGTGGGCCCGCGCAGCGTCTCGGAGCGCGTCAGGGTCGAGAAGTCGTACCGCCGCACCTTGAGCACGATCGTCCGCCCCGAGTGCCCCGAGCCGCGCAGCCGCTGCACGCACCGGTCGGCGAGCCGCTGCACCTCGGTCCGGATCCGCACGCGGTCGTGCAGGTCCACGTCGAAGGTGTCCTCCACCGACACCGACTTCGCGTCGCGCTCGGCGACCACCGGCCGGTCGTCCAGCCCCAGCGCCATCCGGTACAGCCCCACCCCGTGCGAGCGCCCGACCATCCGCACCAGCTCGTCCTCGCCGGCCTCGGCCAGCTCCCCGACCGTGGTGATCCCGGCCCGCCGCAGGTGCTCCCCGGTGACGGGCCCCACCCCCGGCAGGGTCCGCACCGACATCGGGGCGAGCAGCTCCCTCTCCGTCCCCGGCTCGATCAGCAGCAGCCCGGCCGGCTTGGCCTCCTCGGACGCCACCTTGGCCAGCATCTTGGACCCCGCCAGCCCCACGGACCCGCTCAGCCCCGTCGCGGCCCGGATGTCCGCCCGCAGCCGCTCACCCGTCTCCCGGGCGCTCTCCGAGTCGAACGCGGTCCCGCCCGCCTCCAGGTCCACGAAGGCCTCGTCCAGGCTGAGCGGCTCCACCAGCGGGGACAGCTCCCTCAGCAGCCCCATGACCACCTCGCTGACCGCCTGGTACAGCCGGAAGCGGGGGATCAGGTACGCGCCGTTGGGGCAGAGCCGGCGCGCCTGGGCCGTCGGCATCGCCGAATGCACCCCGAAGCGCCGGGCCTCGTACGAAGCGGTGGCGACGACCCCGCGCGGCCCGAGCCCGCCGACGATCACGGCCTTGCCGCGCAGGCTCGGCTTCGACGCCTGCTCCACGGAGGCGTAGAAGGCGTCCATGTCCAGATGCAGGATGGTCGGGGCTGCTCTCACAGCCCCGATGCTGCCTCATGCCACTGACATCCGGCCGGGGCCGGGCCGTCTCCTTCGGATCACGGCCCCGCCGGGACGCGTACTCAGCCGGCCCGGTTGCGCCGCGCCGCCAGTTCGTCCGTCGGGTTGTGGCCGACCACCGTCTCGCCGGTGTCGACCCGCTCGCCGTGCAGCTGCGACAGCGCGTTCTCCACGTCGCGCCAGACCACGCCCACGGCGATGCCGAAGACGCCCTGCCCGCCCTGGAGCAGGCTCACGACCTGGTCCGGCGAGGTGCACTCGTAGACGGTGGCGCCGTCGCTCATCAGCGTCATGCGCTCCAGGTCCGAGAAACCGCGGTCACGCAGGTGCTGGACTGCGGTCCGGATGTTCTGCAGCGCCACCCCGGTGTCCAGGAAACGCTTGACGATCTTGAGGACGACCACGTCCCGGAAGCTGTACAGGCGCTGCGTCCCCGACCCGCACGCGGGGCGCACCGTGGGCTCCACCAGCCCGGTGCGCGCCCAGTAGTCGAGCTGGCGGTAGGTGATCCCGGCCGCGGCGCACGCGGTCGGTCCCCGGTAGCCGACCTGCTCGGGCGCCGGATCCGCGCCCACCGGTGCGACCGGCGTGCTGTCCGGCTGACGGCGCGCGGATCCCGCCGCACTGCCGTGGAGCGGGTACGGCCCACCGTCACTCCGCACGGGGATGCCCCCGGTCGTACCGTCGCCCGTGACTCTCACGCCGACCCTCCGTCCTTGACCTGCCCCCTCGAAGGTAGGCAGTCACCAGGGGTGCGTCAACGATCGCCACACTCGGCACGCCGAGTGATAATCACCCTGAGAGTGGTTTCCCGTGACCTGTAACGGGGAAGGACTGCCCGAATGGGCTGATGTACCCCGTGGACACGCGGCGCTGACGGCACGGCGGACGCGCCCTGCGGCTCATTGCGGGCCGGTGCCGAAGTCCTCCGGGGAGATCTGGTCGAGGAACTCGCGGAACTTCTCCACCTCGTCCTCCTGCTCGTCCGGAATGGCGATTCCGGCGTCGTCCAGCACCCCGTCGCTCCCGTAGATCGGCGTCCCGGTGCGCAGGGCCAGCGCTATGGCGTCGGAAGGCCGCGCGCTCACCTCGACCCCGCTGGCGAAGACGAGCTCCGCGTAGAAGACGCCCTCCCGCAGATCCGTGATCCGGACCTCGGTGAGCTCCTCGCCGATCGCCTCCAGCACGTCCTTGAACAGGTCGTGCGTCAGCGGCCGGGCAGGGGCCATGCCCTGCTGCGCGAAGGCAATGGCGGTCGCCTCCCCTGGTCCGATCCAGATGGGGAGGTACCGGTCGCCTCCCACTTCACGCAGGAGCACGATCGGTTGGTTGGAGGGCATTTCCACCCGGACACCCACAACGTCGAGCTCGTTCACACAGCAACCCTAGGACCTGCCCGGCAGGTTTGGGTAGTCGGGCCCCCCTCGGGGGTCCCCGAGCTCAGCGCAGACGGACCCCGAGAGCGGTCTGCACCAAGGCCTCGTGGAGCCGTACGGAGAGCCCCGCGAGCTCTTTCAAGGTGGCCTCCGCATGCGCCCTGGTCTGCGGGTTGCGGTGGCGGCGCAGCGGTGCCACGACCTGCTCCACCAGGCCCGCCTCGCGGTCCGCGGCGGCCTTCATCGCCCGCAGGTGGCGCGGCTCCAGCCCGAAGCGGCCCAGATCCGCCACCAGGCGGGCCACGGTGACCGTCTCCGCGTCGAATCCGCCGTCCGGGGCCTCGCCGACCAGTCCGTACGACTCCCACTCGGCGAGCTGCGCCTCGTCCACCTCGGCCGCGGCGAGCAGCTCGGCGCGCCCCACCCGGGCCGAGGCGGCCCGCTCCCGGCCCACCTCGCCGTAGACGGCGGACGGGCTCGCGGGATCCGCGCCATCCCCGTGCGCCGTGGGCGCGGGGATACGGATCTGCTCACCCCGGGCGAGCGCGTCCAGCTGCTCGCGGATGACCTTCAGCGGCAGGTAGTGGTCCCGCTGCAATCGCAGGATGCGGGCCAGCCGCTCGACGTCCTCCGTACTGAACTTGCGGTATCCGGAAGGTGTGCGTCTGGGCTCGACCAGCCCCTCCGCCTCCAGGAAGCGGATCTTCGAGATCGTGACTTCGGGGAACTCGTCGCGCAGCAGCGTGAGCACCGTGCCGATGCTCACCAGCCGCCCGGCCGAGCCGGAGCTGCCGGCGGTGCCGCTCTTCGGGGCACCGCCGGTGGGGATACGCAGCATGGGACCTTCCCTGTGGGGGTGTCCCCCGGACGGGGTCCGGGGTGCGGGTCCCCCAGGCGGAGCCCAGGGGACGGTCAGATGCCCCGCAGGCTCGCGTAGAAGACCAACCGGTACTTGCCGATCTGCACCTCGTCGCCGTTGTGCAGGGCGACCGAGTCGATGGGCTCACGGTTCACGTACGTGCCGTTGAGGCTGCCCACGTCGGAGACGGTGAAGCCACCGTCCTGGCTCCTGCGGAACTCGACATGCCGCCGGGAGACCGTCACGTCGTCCAGGAAGATGTCGCTCTGCGGGTGCCGGCCCGCCGTGGTCAGCTCACCGTCCAGCAGGAAGCGGCTGCCGGAGTTCGGGCCGCGCCGCACGATGAGCAGAGCGGAACCCGGAGGCAGGGCTTCCACCGCGGCCTGGGCCTCGGGGGACAGCGAGGACGACACGTGCTGTTGTCCCGACACCTCGGCCTCGTAGGCCTCCAGGCCCGAGATCGAGATGGTGGACGTGGTCTCCGAGGCACGCTCCGGCGTCAGGCCCGCCCGCAGCGGCGCGCCGCAGTTGGAGCAGAACCGGCTGGCCGCATCGCTGCGGTGTCCGCACCTGCTGCAAACCTGCTCGGCCGACATGGACGGCTCCTCGCGCCGCGGCTGCCCCGCGGAGGCATTGGTGGCATACGGGTCGGGGGCAAACCCTCCACCCGAACTTGAGGTTGATGGTTCACCGAAACCTATGCGTCCGGAACCGGCAGGGTCAACAGACGACGCGCCCGGCGCGCCCGAAACATCCCCCGCGCCGGCGACCTCGTCACGGAAGAGCGGCCGGTCGCCCTGCCCTTCCACCTCTCCCTGCCCCGCACGGTGCTTGGCCGCACCGCTTTCCTCACGGTTCTTCTTGCCGAACAACTTCTCAAACAACTTCACGGGCGATTCCCCTTGAACGAAACAGACCCGCCCGTGGGGCAGGACGAACTCCGAATGCACACACCTGCCGACCCGGACATTCTCACAACGTCCGTAACCACCAGACAGTTTCCACCACGCGGCACGACTTCGGTGCGTCGACCCCCCGCAGGCATCAGCCCGCGTGAGCCCGTTCGCGCCCGGTTCCGCGTCACGACGATGACGACCGAGCGTAGTCAGGCTGCTTCGCAGCCCGCAAGGCATCCACAACGATCTTCGCCGGTCGTGTGACGGCGACGGTGGCCTGTTCCTTCTCCAGTGTCTGCACGACACCGCCGGGGATGTTCAGGGCGGGCTCCAGATCCTGCGGCTTGCCGATCACCTTGAACTCATAAGGCTGTGTGATCTTCTTACCGTCGATCGCGATCCCGCCGCCCTCCTCCGAGAAGAAAGAGCTCGCCACGACGCGCACACCGTTGACCTGGATCGCCTCGGCCCCGGCCGCCCGCAGCTCCTGGAGGGTGTCCAGCAGCTGGTCCGACTGCACCTGGCCCGTGGGATCGGTGATCTTCAAGACGATGCCGGGTCCCTGCGCTGCCACCGTACCGGCCAGGATCCCCAGTTGGCGTTCCTTCTCGACCGTCTGCCGCCGGGCCTCCTCGGCCTGGTTCGAGCTGCTCTCCAGCTCCTTGCGCTGGTCTTCCAGCCGCTGCTTCTCGTCCTCCAGGCGCTTGGTCCGCCCGTCGAGCTCGTCGAGGATCCGTACGAGGTCCTCCTGACGGGCCCCGCGCAGCGCGCTGGAGTCGCTGTTCGAGCGCACCTGGATGGCCAGGCCCAGCCCGAGGACGAACAGGAGCAGCGCGACGATCAGTTGGGCCCGGCTCGCGCGCGGCGGCCAGACCGCCTCCGCCAGCCGCTGCCGACCGCTGCGCGCGGGCGCGGCGGGCTTCGCGGCCCGGTCCTCCCCACCGGCCGCCGCGGGGGCTGCGGCGGACCTCGCCGGCTCGTCCTGCGGCGGCAGCTCCGAGCCCATCGGCTCCTCGGGCGGATTGTCGTTCGTACTCATCGGCCTCACGCCCGGAAGACGTGCCGGCGGATGGCCGCGGCGTTGGAGAAGATGCGGATGCCCAGGACCACGACCACACCCGTGGACAGCTGCGAGCCCACGCCCAGCTTGTCACCGAGGAAGACGATCAGCGCCGCCACCACCACGTTCGACAGGAACGACACCACGAAGACCTTGTCGACGAAGATGCCGTCCAGCATCGCGCGCAGACCCCCGAACACCGCGTCCAGCGCCGCCACCACGGCGATCGGCAGATACGGCTCGACGACGGCCGGCACTTCGGGCCGGACCAGAAGTCCGACCACCACTCCGGCCACCAGGCCCAGTACCGCGATCACGATGCACCCTTCTTCGGCTCTTCTGCTGTAGCTGTACGTACGGTCAGGCTCGACGCGGCCGGCAGCCGCAGCGCGTCCGCCGGGGACGAAGTCGCGCGGATCCCGTAGTTCTCCTGCAGGGCGTGCAGGTACTGACCGTCCGCGGAGTCCTGGAAGGCCGTCCCCAGCCGCTTCTTGTCCCCCACCGCCAGCACCTCGTACGGCGGAACCAGCGGCCTGTTGTCGACCAGTATCGCGTCACCCGCGGCGCGGATCGCCGACAACGCCGTCAGCCGCTGCCCGTTGATGGAGATGGCCTCGGCCCCGGACTGCCACAGCCCGTTGACGATCTTCTGCATGTCGCGGTCCCGCAGACGGCCGGTGTCCGAGAACCCCGCGTTCTCGCGCGGCTTGCCGCCACCGCCCGAGGAGGAGCCCTTCGCATCGTCCACGACCAGCTTCAGCCCCGGTCCCTGGACCTCCGTCGCGCCCGACAGCAGCGCCACGAGCTGGCCCTGGTCCCCGCCGTGCTGTTTGAGCGCCTCGCGCTGGCGGCTCGCGACGTCCGCCCGCAGCCGCTCGATGTCCCGCTCCAGGCCGTCCGCGTGCTCATCGGCCCGCTGCACCCGGTCGATCAGCTCCTGCCGCTCCTTGGCCAGCACCGGCGCCGCTATCCGCGCCTGGGCGGCACCCAGCGTGACGACCAGGGCGGCGAGCACGAGGCCTGCGGCGAGCGCCAGCTTGGCCTTCAGGGTGCGGGGCAGACCCGCCGTTCCGTCGGCCTCGCGCCGGGCCGACGCCTCCGCGTAGCCCTCGTCGAGACTGTGGTCCATCACGTGCGTCAGCAGCGACATGGACGCGTCCGGGCGCGCGGGAGGCGCCGGCGCCGAACTCCGGTTGTGGGGCGGCTGCGACATGCCGCTCATCGTCGCATGTCGGCGCCGCCCGTACCGAATGCGCCCGTCCGGTGGACAGGGAGCAACCTCCTCCGCTTCCTGCCCACCGGACCGAGCCGTTTCGTCAGGAGCCCGGGCTCAGTGCCCGGCGCCGTCCACCACTGCCGCCCACTCGTCCAGCAGCGCCTGCGCGGACGCGTCGTCGGGGCCCTCGGCCCACAGGTGCGTGACCGCCTCCGCCGGGTCCGGCAGGACCAGCGCCCACCGCCCGTCCGCCTCGACGACCCGCACCCCGTCGGTGGTGTCCACCTGCCGGTCCCCGGCCGCCTCCACGACCCGCCGCATGACGAGCCCCTTCACCGCCCACGGGGTCGGCACGTCCCGCTTGAGTACATGGGCTCGCGGTATCCGCGCATCGATCTGGCTCAGCGTGAGCTGCGTCCGCGCCACCAGCCCGATCAGCTGGACGAACGCCGCCGATCCGTCGAAGACGCTGCTGAACTCCGGAACGATGTAGCCGCCCCGGCCGTCTCCGCCGAAGATCGTGTTCTCCGCCCGGCCCACGCGCGTCAGGTCGTCGGGCGAGGTCGTCGTCCACTCCACCTGCGTGCCGTGGTACGCCGCCACCTGCTCGGCGATCCGGGTCGTGGTCACCGGCAGCGCCACCTTGCCGCTGCGCTTCTCCGCGGCCACCAGGTCGAGCAGCACCAGCAGGGCCCGGTCGTCCTCGATGATCCTCCCGCGCTCGTCCACCAGGGAGATCCGCTCGCCCACCGGGTCGAAGCGCACTCCGAAGGCGGCCCGCGCCGAGGCCACGATCTCCCCGAGCCGCACCAGACCGGCTCGCCGGGACTCCGCGGTCTCCGTGGGCCGGGACTCGTCGAGCCCCGGGTTGATCGTCAGGGCGTCCACTTCGAGCCGGCCCAGCAGGCTGGGCAGCACGAGCCCGGCGCTGCCGTTGGAGGCGTCCACGACCACCTTGAGCCCGGAATCGGCGACGCCGCTCGTGTCCACCCGCCGCAGCAGCGAACCCGTATAGGCGTCGAAGACACTGCCCGGGAACTGGAGGTCACCGATCTCGCCCGGGAACGCCCGCCGGTACTCCTGGCGCGCGTACACCCGGTCCAGCTTGCGCTGCTGCTGCAGCGAGAGGTCGGCTCCCCGCTCGTCCAGGAACATGATGTCGACCGAGTCCGGCACTCCGGGGGAGGTGCGGACCACGATCCCGCCCGCGGTACCGCGGGCGGTCTGCTGCCGCGCCACGGGCAGCGGTACGTTCTCCAGGTCGCGCACGTTGATCGCGCTGGCCTGCAGCGCCGAGATCACCGCCCGCTTGAGCGCTCTCGCGCCGCGGGAGTGGTCACGGGCCGTGGTGACCGTGGCCCCCTTCTTCAGGGTCGTCGCGTACGCGCCGGCGAGGCGGACCACCAGCTCGGGGGTGATCTCCACGTTCAGGATGCCGGTGACGCCGCGGGCTCCGAACAGGTGCGCCTGACCGCGGGACTCCCAGATCACCGACGTGTTGACGAAGGCGCCGGCCTCGATCGTCTTGAAGGGGTAGACGCGCACGTTCCCCTGGATGATCGATTCCTCACCGACCAGGCACTCGTCACCGATGACGGCGCCGTCCTCGATCCGGGCGGCCCGCATGATGTCGGTGTTCTTGCCGATGACGCAGCCGCGCAGATTGCTGTGGGGCCCGATGTAGACGTTGTCGTGGATCACGGCCTTGTGCAGGAAGGCCCCGCTCTTCACGACGACGTTCGAGCCGACCACCGTGTGCTCGCGGATCTCCACGCCGGCCTCGACCTTGGCGTAGTCCCCGATGTACAGCGGCCCGCGCAGCACCGCGTCCGGGCTCACCTCGGCGCCCTCGGCGATCCACACGCCGGGCGAGATCTCGAAGCCGTCCATCTCGACCTGGACCTTGCCCTCGAGTACGTCGGCCTGCGCCTTGACGTAGCTCTCGTGCGTGCCGACGTCCTCCCAGTAGCCCTCGGCCACATAGCCGTAGATGGGCCGGCCTTCCTTCATCAGCTGGGGGAAGACATCGCCGGACCAGTCGACCGGAACATCCGGGTCGACGTAATTGAAGACCTCGGGCTCCATCACGTAGATGCCGGTGTTGACGGTGTCCGAGAACACCTGGCCCCACGTCGGCTTTTCGAGGAAGCGCTCGACCTTGCCTTCCTCGTCCACGATGGTGATGCCGAATTCCAGCGGGTTCGGCACCCGGGTCAGGCACACCGTGACGAGTGCGCCCTTCTCCTTGTGGAAGCGGATGAGATCGGTGAGGTCGAAGTCGGTGAGCGCATCGCCGGAAATGACGAGGAAAGCATCGTCCTTCAAGGCCTCCTCGGCGTTCTTCACGCTGCCGGCAGTGCCGAGTGGCTTCTCCTCATTGGCATAGGTGAGCTCCATACCGAGCTCCTCGCCGTCACCGAAGTAGTTCTTGACGAGTGACGCCAAGAACTGGACGGTAACAACGGTCTCACTGAGCCCATGCCGCTTGAGCAGCCTGAGCACGTGCTCCATGATCGGCCGGTTGGCCACCGGCAGGAGCGGCTTGGGCATGCTCGAGGTCATGGGGCGAAGACGGGTGCCTTCGCCACCGGCCATCACGACGGCCTTCATGTCGGAAGAGTCCTCCTTGAGAGACGACGTTCTCGCCGACCTCACCCGTCCCGGACGGTGACTCCGCAACTCCTCCGCGTCAGTCCCACGCCGAGCGAGCTCAATCGGCCGTGGCGTCCGCCTTCACAAGCCGACGGACTTGCACCACGTAAAGGATTCCTGCCCACCAATAGAGCGTTGTACCCCATCCGGCGAACGCCCATCCGAAAACTGACCCCATCCAGGCCAACCAACCCGTACCGTCACTGAGCAACAGCAGCGGGAAGGCGTACATCAGGTTGAAGGTCGCGGCCTTGCCGAGGAAGTTGACCTGCGGCGGCGGATAGCCGTGCCGGCGCAGGATCCAGACCATGACCAGCAGCATCAGCTCACGGGCCACCAGGGCCCCGGTGAGCCACAGCGGCAGAATGTCTCGATAGGTCAGGCCGAAGAGCGTGGAGAGGATGTACAGCCGGTCCGCGGCAGGATCCAGCAGCCGGCCGAGGTTGCTGATCTGATTCCAGCGCCGCGCCAGCTTGCCGTCGAGGTAGTCACTGACCCCACTCAGCATGAGCACGGCCAGTGCCCATCCGTCGTGCTTCTCCAGAATCAGCCAGAGGAACAGGGGCACGCCGGCGAGGCGAGCCATGCTCAGGATGTTCGGAATCGTGAAAATTCGGTCCGTCTGAACCCGAGTCTCCTGGACCTCCACCCGGGGGCCTCCACTGTTGAACGTACGAACGATGCCCCATGACCCTACAGGACCCCGCAGCGGCCCAGAACGCAGAAAAGCCCCGCACCAGAAGGTGCGGGGCTTTCCCACAATGATTGTTCGGCGGCGTCCTACTCTCCCACAGGGTCCCCCCTGCAGTACCATCGGCGCTGAAAGGCTTAGCTTCCGGGTTCGGAATGTAACCGGGCGTTTCCCTAACGCTATGACCACCGAAACACTATGAAATTTGAACACTGGACGGCAACACAGCTGTTCGTTATTTCAGAACTAACACAGTGGACGCGAGCAACTGAGGACAAGCCCTCGGCCTATTAGTACCAGTCAGCTCCACCCGTTACCGGGCTTCCACATCTGGCCTATCAACCCAGTCGTCTACTGGGAGCCTTACCCTCTCAAGGAGGTGGGAATACTCATCTTGAAGCAGGCTTCCCGCTTAGATGCTTTCAGCGGTTATCCCTCCCGAACGTAGCCAACCAGCCATGCCCTTGGCAGGACAACTGGCACACCAGAGGTTCGTCCGTCCCGGTCCTCTCGTACTAGGGACAGCCCTTCTCAATATTCCTACGCGCACAGCGGATAGGGACCGAACTGTCTCACGACGTTCTAAACCCAGCTCGCGTACCGCTTTAATGGGCGAACAGCCCAACCCTTGGGACCGACTCCAGCCCCAGGATGCGACGAGCCGACATCGAGGTGCCAAACCATCCCGTCGATATGGACTCTTGGGGAAGATCAGCCTGTTATCCCCGGGGTACCTTTTATCCGTTGAGCGACGGCGCTTCCACAAGCCACCGCCGGATCACTAGTCCCGACTTTCGTCCCTGCTCGACCCGTCGGTCTCACAGTCAAGCTCCCTTGTGCACTTACACTCAACACCTGATTGCCAACCAGGCTGAGGGAACCTTTGGGCGCCTCCGTTACCCTTTGGGAGGCAACCGCCCCAGTTAAACTACCCATCAGACACTGTCCCTGATCCGGATCACGGACCGAGGTTAGACATCCAGCACGACCAGAGTGGTATTTCAACGGCGACTCCACCCCAACTGGCGTTGGGGCTTCAAAGTCTCCCACCTATCCTACACAAGCCGAACCGAACACCAATATCAAACTGTAGTAAAGGTCCCGGGGTCTTTCCGTCCTGCTGCGCGAAACGAGCATCTTTACTCGTAGTGCAATTTCACCGGGCCTATGGTTGAGACAGTCGAGAAGTCGTTACGCCATTCGTGCAGGTCGGAACTTACCCGACAAGGAATTTCGCTACCTTAGGATGGTTATAGTTACCACCGCCGTTTACTGGCGCTTAAGTTCTCAGCTTCGCAACCCCGAAAGGTCACTAACCGGTCCCCTTAACGTTCCAGCACCGGGCAGGCGTCAGTCCGTATACATCGCCTTACGGCTTCGCACGGACCTGTGTTTTTAGTAAACAGTCGCTTCTCGCTGGTCTCTGCGGCCACCCCCAGCTCACGGAGCAAGTCCGATCACCAGTGATGGCCCCCCTTCTCCCGAAGTTACGGGGGCATTTTGCCGAGTTCCTTAACCATAGTTCACCCGAACGCCTCGGTATTCTCTACCTGACCACCTGAGTCGGTTTAGGGTACGGGCCGCCATGAAACTCGCTAGAGGCTTTTCTCGACAGCATAGGATCATCCACTTCACCACAATCGGCTCGGCATCAGGTCTCAGCCTTATATGAGGGACGGATTTGCCTACCCCTCGGCCTACACCCTTACCCCGGGACAACCACCGCCCGGGCTGGACTACCTTCCTGCGTCACCCCATCGCTTACCTACTACAAGTCTGGTTCGTCGGCTCCACCACTTTCCTTTCCCCGAAGGGTCCGGAACGGCTTCACGGACTTAGCATCGCCTGATTCGATATTGGGCGTTTCAAAGCGGGTACCGGAATATCAACCGGTTGTCCATCGACTACGCCTGTCGGCCTCGCCTTAGGTCCCGACTTACCCTGGGCAGATCAGCTTGACCCAGGAACCCTTAGTCAATCGGCGCACACGTTTCTCACGTGTGTATCGCTACTCATGCCTGCATTCTCACTCGTGAACCGTCCACAACTAGCTTCCGCTGCTGCTTCACCCGGCACACGACGCTCCCCTACCCATCACAGCGGGCGTTGGCCCTATTGCTGCAATGACACGACTTCGGCGGTACGCTTGAGCCCCGCTACATTGTCGGCGCGGAATCACTTGACCAGTGAGCTATTACGCACTCTTTCAAGGGTGGCTGCTTCTAAGCCAACCTCCTGGTTGTCTCTGCGACTCCACATCCTTTCCCACTTAGCGTACGCTTAGGGGCCTTAGTCGATGCTCTGGGCTGTTTCCCTCTCGACCATGGAGCTTATCCCCCACAGTCTCACTGCCGTGCTCTCACTTACCGGCATTCGGAGTTTGGCTAAGGTCAGTAACCCGGTAGGGCCCATCGCCTATCCAGTGCTCTACCTCCGGCAAGAAACACACGACGCTGCACCTAAATGCATTTCGGGGAGAACCAGCTATCACGGAGTTTGATTGGCCTTTCACCCCTAACCACAGGTCATCCCCCAGGTTTTCAACCCTGGTGGGTTCGGTCCTCCACGAAGTCTTACCTCCGCTTCAACCTGCCCATGGCTAGATCACTCCGCTTCGGGTCTAGAGCGTGCAACTCAAACGCCCTATTCGGACTCGCTTTCGCTACGGCTTCCCCACACGGGTTAACCTCGCTACACACCGCTAACTCGCAGGCTCATTCTTCAAAAGGCACGCAGTCACGACGTTACATGCAAGCATGCAACGCGACGCTCCCACGGCTTGTAGGCACACGGTTTCAGGTACTATTTCACTCCGCTCCCGCGGTACTTTTCACCATTCCCTCACGGTACTATCCGCTATCGGTCACCAGGGAATATTTAGGCTTAGCGGGTGGTCCCGCCAGATTCACACGGGATTTCTCGGGCCCCGTGCTACTTGGGAGATGAGCAAGCAAGCCGCTGATGTTTCGTCTACGGGGGTCTTACCCTCTACGCCGGACCTTTCGCATGTCCTTCGACTACATCAACGGTTTCTGACTCGCCGACCGGCCGGCAGACCGATCAAGCTCATTCCCACAACCCCGCATGCGCAACCCCTGCCGGGTATCACACACATACGGTTTGGCCTCATCCGGTTTCGCTCGCCACTACTCCCGGAATCACGGTTGTTTTCTCTTCCTGAGGGTACTGAGATGTTTCACTTCCCCTCGTTCCCTCCACACTGCCTATGTGTTCAGCAGTGGGTGACAGCCCATGACGACTGCCGG